>DATBLR010000089.1:0-56185 GCA_036555275.1 Gemmatimonadales bacterium
CCTCGCTTCGGCCCACGACGATTCCTCCCGCCGGGATGTCGTGATCCTCCTGGACATGCTGGATCAGCTGGCCGAGCACATTCCATTCGAGGTCCAGACCGTGTTCTATCGGATCTGGCAGAACGACCTTGTGGATGACCCGGGGATGCTGGATCTGGCGCGCCGCATGGGCTTCGGCTCCCGGCCGAGCGTGGCGATGCCGGCGGGCCGACCGGGCGAAGCCTAGCGAGGTGCTGGCGCCGGAAAGCTCATCGATTCCGGCAAGAACCAGTTGTTGAGGGCCAGCCAAACCTTCCAGAGAGTCCGCAAGCGCCGGCCTTCGGCGCCACCTCACGCCGGACGCCCTCCAACGCTGAACCCTGTATCCTGCACCCTGTTCCCTTACTTTCCCCCCATGCCTACCCCGATCCGTTTTGTCTTTGGCGTCCACCTGCACCAGCCAGTCGGCAACTTCGATTCGGTCTTCGAGCAGCACCTGACGGATGTCTACCGGCCCTTTTTGGAGAAGGTGGATGAACGGGGATTCCTGCCGGTGGTGCTCCACCTGTCGGGGCCGCTCCTCGAATGGCTCGAGGTCCATGATCACCGCTACCTGGACCTGCTGGGTCGGCTGGCCAGCGCTGGGAAAATCGAGCTGCTCTGTGCCGGCATGTACGAACCGGTGCTCGCGGCGCTGCCGCGACAGGACCGGGTGGAACAGATCGGCTGGCTCCGCGAGGCGATCACGCGGCGGTTCGGAGTGAACGCCATTGGTCTCTGGCTGACCGAGCGGGTGTGGGAGCCGGAATTGGCGGCCGATCTGGTCGATGCCGGGGTCCGCTACGCCCTGGTTGATGATCGCCATTTCCTGGTGACCGGATTCCGCCGCGAGGACCTCCACGCCCCGTTCATCACCGAGAGCGACGGCCGGCGGCTGGCCCTGTTCCCCATCGATGAACGGCTCCGCTACCTGGTTCCGTTCCGCCCCCCGGCCGAAACCGCCCACTACCTTCGCGAGCTTGCGGCCCAGGGAAAGCCGCTGGCAGTGCTGGCGGATGACGGAGAAAAGTTCGGCGGATGGCCAGGCACGAAGGAATGGGTCTACGACAAGGGATGGTTGGATCAGTTCCTGAGCACCATGGCGGCGCTGGTCGATGGGGGGGAGGTGCTGCTCACGACCTTCGCCGAGGCGCTTTCTGCGGTACCCTATGGCGGGCTCGCCTACCTGCCGACCGCATCCTACCGCGAGATGGAGGGGTGGGCGCTGCCCGCAGAAGCGGCTCGACGGCTCTCCGGCCTGGAGCGGGAGCTGGGATTTGAGCGCCTCTCCGGCCCCGAGGGCGCGCTGATCCGCGGCGCCCACTGGTTGAACTTCATGGTGAAGTACCCCGAGGTGAACCGGATGCACAAGAAGATGGTCGGACTCTCCGCCCTCTGTCGTACGTCCGGCGATCCCCCGGAGGCCCGTCGCGCGATCGGGCGAAGCCAGTGCAACGACGCCTACTGGCATGGAGTGTTCGGTGGGCTGTACCTGCCCCACCTGCGAGACGCGATCTGGGCTGAACTGGCGAAGGCAGAGGCCGTGCTCCGGGCTGGCCAAGCGCCGGCCTGGGAAATGCGCGATATCGATGCGGACGGATACACCGAGTTGTGGCTGCACGATGCGACCTTCAGCGCCATCCTCAGCCCCAGTCGCGGCGGTGTCATCGAGGAGTTCACGGTGTTCCAGCACCGGATCAATTATGCCAACACTCTGACCCGCCGCCGGGAGGCCTATCACGAACCGGCTCCGGCCCGGGAAGAGCAGCACGCCCCCACCGAGGGAGCGGGCATGCCGAGCATCCACGATCTGGAAGCAGGTATGCGGTTGGACGAGCTGCCGGCCATCGACCGGGAGCCGAGAGCGCTGATCCGCGAGCGGGTGCTTCGGGGGGACGTGGACGAGCGCGATTACGCTTGGGGTGCGTACGAACCGGCATGGACCGTCTCGGATGCGCGACTGGTGATGACCGTTGACGCAACCGAGCGGGGGGTGCAGGTCACCTTCCGTGCCAGCGAGGCCGGAGTGCCGGCGTTCGAAAAACGGTACCACTTCCTGTCCGGGGGCCTGCTCGAGGTCGACTACCGCTGGAATGCCGCCATCCTGGGCGGCGCCACGTTCGCCCCCGAGATCAGCCATGCGGGGCCAATCGAGATCACGGCTTCTCCCAGCACGGCGATCTGGCGTTATGACATCATGACCGTGGCCAAATCGGAGCGGGCCCTGGAGCAGACCGTCCAGGGCCGCTCGGTTACCCCGCTCTGGCCCGCGGCAGCGGAGCAGGCCAGCCTGGTGATCCGGACCGCGGGGCGCACATGAACCCATCCCATCAGACGGAAGGCTGGTGGGACCGATTCCGGATGCCGGCGCGCGTGGGGTATGTCGTCATCCTGCTTCTCGCGACCCTCACCCCTTTCGACGCCGATGCGACTGGGGCTCACGTTGCAGCCCGGTTCGCCAACGCCTTGCATCCCACCTTCGCCGGCCGCGACGTCATCGACGGGGCTCGCAACGTTGTCCTCTTCGCCGGCTGGGGCGTCGTCTGGACCCTCACCGCGACCGGGAAGGTCGCGCGGATCGCCGCCCAGGCTACCTTGACCGGCGCCTGCATCAGCGCCGCCGTGGAGACGGCCCAGCTGTTCTCCACCAATCGGATCTCCAGCCTGCTCGATCTTGCCACCAACACCGGCGGCTCGCTGGCCGGGGGGGCGGTGCTCCTGGCGCTCGTGGCGCTCGCGAGCGAGCGGCGGGGCGCGCGCTCGTTCGTCGGAATCCCGGCCCTGCTCTTCGCGGGCAGCTACGGACTGGCCGCCTGGCTGGAGGCGGTCATCCCGCTGTTCCGCCAGGATCCGGTTTCCGGGGCGCAGGGCGGTCCGCTCACTCGCTTCGCGGCCAGTGCAGCGGCTTTCCGGCTGGCGTCGCTGACCGACTTCAGCTGGAGCGACTTGCCCATCTTTCCGCCGGCCGGGGCGTTCGCCGTGGCGGCGATGGCCGAGCATGGGGTACCCTACGGGAGGGCCTACCGCCAAGTCGCCCTCGGCGGAGTCGGGCTTGCCCTGGTGGCGGAGCTGCTGCACGGTTTTCTGGGACAGCCCATGCTGTTGGGAGCCTTCCTGGTACACGCCAGCGTGGTGGCCGTCGGTGCCTGGATCGCGAGCCGGACCCTCCCGCGGCTCACGGTGGCCCTCAGGGGTGCCATGCGGCCGCAGGCACTGTCGGTGACCTACGCTCTGGTGCTTGCCACCTGGGCGCTTCGTCCCTTTCTCCCGGACATCTACCCGGCGGACATCGCGGCCAAGCTCGCCGAGCCGTGGTATGTGCCGCTCGCCAAGCTGGGAGGCCGGGTGGACTTCTTCAGCGTCGTCGACGTGTGCGCGCCGTTCTTCCTCTACCTCCCGCTCGGCGGCCTGCTGGCCGTGTGGCCGATCAGGCGACAGGGGTGGCTCTCCGGCCCGCTTCCGGGGGTGTGGCTGGCGCTGGCTCTCGAAACCGCTCAGCTGCTGGTACTGGATCGGACACTCGATATTACCGACGTGCTGGTGCAGGCGAGCGGGGTCGTGATCGGCTGGGCCATCGTGCGGAGGGCCGGCTACAAGACCTACGGGGAGACGTCCCCGGCACGCGCCTCGTAGCGGCGCGCGGTTCCCCGTCCAGGGGCGGGAACCGCGCGGGCCAGGCCATCAGCGACCGTCGATGCATCACGCACAAAGGCGGAGGGGCACCTGGCTCTCCAGCTTTGTGCGAGCTTCCGACTCGTGGGCGACTGAGGCTACGGCGTATAGGCCTGCTGCCTGGGCTCCACTTTCAGAATCCACAGCCCGCTGTTGATATCCGGCACGAACATCACGCCGTTCTTGACCACCACACCCCACGCGAACGACGCCCGCGGCTTGAAGCCCATCGAGTCGGCGGTGAACATCCAGCTGATCTCCCGACCCTGCCTGAGCAGGTCGCCCTTGAGCTCTCCGGAAATGTCCAGCACCCTGACCCCGCCCTGATAGTTGCCGAGATACAGGGTGTCGCCCTGAGCCCATACATTGTGTACCCCGCCGTCGGTGGGCTCGTACCACGCCACTTCCCTGGGATGCTCGATATCCGAGACATCAATGACGTGGAGCCGGCCCCAGGTCAGGTCGTTACCGTCCTGCAGGCCCTTGGACTGGCGCGAGGCATAGACCTCGTCACCCACGAAGACATATTTCCCAGCACGCCACGCCGTATGCGTGCCGCGGTAGCCGAGCCCATACAGCTGGTCCACGCGGGCATAGGTCTGTGACAAATTGTACTTGAGCTGCGAAACCAGCTTGGGGGCCGTGGGGCTCCCGCCTTTCATGCCGTTGCCGACATCGAGCACGATCAGGCCGTCGTTCCAGTAGGCCAGGTACGCCAGGCCATCGACGACCTGGATATCATGCAGATACCGGCCCGCCTCGGTCTGCTCAGTCTGCCATCGGCCGACTTCCTTCGGATGATACGGGTCCTGGATGTCGATGACCCGCATCGACCCGGTCGCGTCATCGGTCAGGTAGACGTGTCCCTGGTAGACGAAGCTGGAGTGGACTCCGCCGGTCACGGTCTCGTTGTAATCCGCGATGACCTTGGGATGGCACGGATCGCTCGCCTCGAAGATCTTAAGGCCGTTACGGCGGTTGGACGCACCTTCGCGGGAGAAGACTCCGTACTTGCCGTCTTCGGTCGTCATCACGTCGTTCTCGAGCTGCGCATCCACCATCATCGAATCGACGATCTCCGGGTTGGTGGGGTCCTGCACGTTGATCGCGTAGATCCGGTCCGAGATCGTGGAGAGATAGGCGCAGGTCCCGCTGGGATGAAGCCAAACTTCCGCCGAGCGGAACTTCACCGGCACCCGGCCCAGGACTTCCATCCCTCGCCCAACCCGGCGCAGCGTCACCGTGACTACCTGATCCGCGGTCATATTCCCGGTGGACGCGGTCACGGTGTAGCGGCCCGGCTTCTCGGCCACAAACGCGCCGGTCTCATCGATCTCGGCCATTCCGTTCCCACCCTCTACCGACCACCGCACCGCAAATCCGGAAACCGGCTTCCCGGCAGTGGAGCGGGCCGTCGCTTTGAAGCGAACCACATCGCCGGTCCGCACCGTTGTGGCGGAGGGCTCGACGGTGAGACCCCGGAGGCTCTGGGGGATGACCTGCACCACGATGTGCTGCTTCGCCGCGCCGACGGTCGCGGTAATCGATGCCTTGCCTGGAGCCACGGCCCGCAGCCGCCCGTCCGGCGTGACCGACACTACTTGCGGATTGCTGGAGCGAAAGCTGATCGCGTCATCTCGCGGGTCGTTGTGCACGCTGTACGCCACCCCTGTGAGGGTCAGGCGGGTGCCGACCAGCAACGGTCCCGCAACGGGGGTGACCTCGATCCGGGCCGCGGACTCCGGCCGGACCTCGACCTTCGCACGACCAAAGACCGGCTTCGAGCCCGATACCGACGCCACCGCCGTCACCAGGACGGTGCCTCGGTAGCCGGCGGTCAGGAGCCCGGTCGAATCGATCCTCCCCTGCCCGCCGCCGTCGAACCAGCTGAAGTGCACGTTGGGTACCGGCTGGCCGGCCGCGTCGAGGGCGCGGGCGGAGAACTGCAGCTCCTGACCAACCTGGACATCGGCGGTGATAGGTGAAACTTCAACGGTCGCAATCGGAGATGGGCTGGACCCCTGCTGGGGTCCCTGCAGCACCGCGAGAAAGAGCGCAGCGATCATAAACGGTGGTCACTCGAAAAATGGAAGACGGGGACCCGGGACAGCCGTGGGAACTCGGGTCCCGACGAGACGGTAATCTACTTGGTTTCACCGTCGCATCGATCTCGGGCCCCCTATGATCCCCCCAGCCACCGGCCTCGCTTATCTTTCCGCCCCATGCCAGGCCAGCTTCCCGCCCGGGTTACGCTCGGGCTCGTCCAGATGGGCATGACCGCCGACCCAGAGGCGAACTTCTCCCGCGCGGTGGAGCGGATCCGGGAGGCCGCCGGACGCGGAGCCCAGGTCGTCTGCCTGCCCGAGCTGTTCCGGAGCCCCTACTTCTGTCAGACCGAGGACCATGGGTTTTTTGCGCTGGCTGAAGCGATTCCCGGCCCGAGCACACAGCGCCTGGGCGCGCTCGCGCGCGAACTGGGCATCGTGATCATCGCGTCGCTGTTCGAGAAGCGCGCCGAGGGGCTGTACCACAACACCACCGCCGTGCTGGACGCGGACGGGACGCTGCTGGGCCGGTATCGGAAGATGCATATCCCGGACGACCCGAACTACTACGAGAAGTTCTACTTCACCCCGGGCGACCTCGGGTATCAGAGCTGGCAAACCCGCTTCCTCAAGGCCGGGGTGCTGATCTGCTGGGACCAGTGGTATCCCGAGGCGGCGCGGCTTACGGCCCTCACCGGAGCCGAGATCCTGTTCTATCCCACCGCCATCGGGTGGCTGGTCCCCGAAAAGCAGGAGTACGGCCAGGCCCAGCAGGCCTCATGGGAGACGATACAGCGGAGCCACGCCATTGCGAACGGGATCTATGTAGCAGCCGTGAACCGGGTCGGCACCGAGAAGGGACCCAACCAGGGGATCGAGTTCTGGGGCGGGAGTTTCGTCGCCGCACCCAACGGCGAAATCCTCGCCAAGGCCGGCGCCGGCGAGGAAGTCCTCATTGTGGCGATCGACACCCGGAAGATCGAGTTCGCCCGCACCCACTGGCCGTTCCTGCGGGACCGGCGGGTGGAGTCCTACGGGGATCTCACGAGGCGGTGGCGGGATGAGTGAGACGTCCAGGGATCGAAAGGCGTCTGGGAGGATGGGAATATGGGAATATGGGAGTGTGGGAATGCGGGCGATATCGTCTCGCCGTGCGAGTCCAAGATCCGCCAGCAGCTCCAGCCAGAAGTCAACCTCGTCGCATTCCTCAATAACGATTCCCCGCTTCGCCACGAAATCCCGGCGGGACTTGGAGCAGCATGCCGAGCGGTAGTTGGCCGCAGTTGAAGTAGCCGAGCGAACAACCTGCCAGATGATCACACGCTCCTCCGGGCGAACCGTGATCAATCGGCAAACCCGGATGACCCCAAGAGCGAACATCCGGGTGCGATGCTTGAGATCTACAAGGCCTGCACCCGCAAGGGGCCGGATGACTCGGGCATGCCCTGAGGTATCAGGACCATCCATCGGACGCAGTATCCGGAAACCGCGAATCCGAGCCTACCGATGCCGATTGAGGCTGAATCCCATCCTCCCATACTCCCCGACTCCCATATTCCCCCAATCTCGGAATCCCCCGCTCTTGCCTCCCCGGCACAGCTCGGCTTCCGCATGCCCGCCGAGTGGGGGCCGCATCGTGGCACCTGGCTGAGCTGGCCGCATCGGGAGTCCTCCTGGCCCGGCAAGTTCGGACCGATCCCGGAGGTGTTCGTGGAGATCGTCCGGCAGCTCGTCTCCCACGAGGAGGTCCACATCAACGTGACCGGTCCCGAGATGGCCGGGGACGTTCGTCTCCGCCTGTCCCAGGTCGGGATTGAAGCCGTTCTGGATGACCGAGCCACGGAGCCGCGCGAGGGGGCTGTCTCGCATCCGGGTCGCACTGACCCGCTCGCGAGGGACGCCCGGTCGCCGAGCCGCCGAGCCGTCTTTCTTCACCCCAATCCGACCAACGACGCCTGGTGCCGGGACCACGGGCCGATCTTCGTGAATCGTGAAATCGGCGGTCAGCGCGAGCAGGCCATCGTCGATTGGGGTTACAACGCCTGGGGCGGGAAATACCCTCCGTTCGATGACGACGACGTCGTCCCGAGCCGCATCGCGGCCAGGTTCGGGCTCCCGGTGTACCATCCAGGGATCGTCATGGAAGGGGGCAGCATCGACGTGAACGGCAGGGGCACCCTGCTGACCACCGAGAGCTGCCTGCTCAACCCCAACCGGAATCCGACCCTGTCCAGGCAGGACATCGAGCGTCATCTGATGGCCTATCTGGGTGTGAGTCACATCCTCTGGCTGGGCGACGGCATCGAGGGTGACGACACCGACGGGCACATCGACGACCTCTCCCGGTTCGTCGACGAGACCACCGTCGTGACCGTCGTGGAGGAGGATCCGCGGGATCGCAACTTCGAGCCCCTCCGGGAGAACCTCGAGCGGCTCCGGGGGATGACCGATCAGGACGGGCGTCCGTTGCGAGTGATGACACTGCCCATGCCGCCAGCGATGCAGTACGCCGGCCAGCGGCTGCCGGCGAGCTATGCCAATTTCTACATAGCCAACGGGGTGGTCCTGATGCCGGCGTACCATCCGCCGACCGATGAGTTGGCTCGCGCCACGCTGCAGGGCTGCTTCCCCTCGCGACGGGTCATCCCCATGGACTCCCGGGACCTGGTCTGGGGCCTCGGCTCCTTCCACTGCGTGACCCAGCAGTGGCCGGCATGACCGCCCTGCCGGTTTTTTCCGAGGCCTGGGCGGCCGCTTGCGCAGCCCGGATCAACGGCAGCGAGGCCTATCGCGCGGCCGCGGCTGGCTGGGAAGGAGTCGTATTCCTGCGGATGGCCGGAAACAGTGGGGAGATCCAGCGCGGGGTGCTGCTCGACCTCTGGCATGGCGAGTGCCGGAGCGCTCGAGCCGCGGATGGTGACGGAGAGGCGGCCGCACGGTACGTCCTGTCAGGCACGGCCGGTGCCTGGCGCCAAGTCCTCACCGCCCAGATCCCCCCTCTGATGGCGATCATCACTGGGAAGATCAGGCTCACCAGGGGGAGCCTCCTGGAGCTGGTACCGTACGTGAACGCGGCCCAGGAACTGGTACGCGTGATCGCTTCAATCCAGGCCGACTTTCCGCCGGCTCAGTAGTCCAGCTTCTTCCGCACGGCACGCCAGTGGCCGCCGTCCGGGGGCCCTCCCTCCTGATGGTAGGACAGGTACTGCCCGCTCAGGGTGTCCCCGGTCAGCCAGCCGAGAAACACAGTTCGCAGGAGGCAGCCGCAGTCGGGATCCCGATATCTCTCCAGCTCGCCCGACACCTGCCCGCCCGAGACCCGGACGAACCGGATATAGAGCAGGGTCGGCGGCGTCGATTCCCGCATCTGGGCACCGGGCTTGTCTTCGCCGGTATTCGGCCGCTCCCATCCGCGCGGCACCATCAGCACGTCGCCCACCGCCGTGTCGCTCCCGGCCCGAAGGTGGAAGTCGATTGAGCCGGCGCGGCTGTGGTCGTCGGCCTCATACTCCCCGTCCCACTCTCCGGCCATGGCCCGGACGTCGGCCGGCTCTCCGGTGACGGGGATCGGCTGGGATGGTGTGCTGTGGCAGGCTGTCCCGATGACCGCGAGAAGGGACCAGGCCAGAGCGATGCGCATGAGCCTCGGTAGTCAGGATTCCACTGGTCGGGCTCCCCTGGGCCCGAGGCCAAGACCGACGGCGGCCGAGCCGCCGAGCCGTCTACTTCAGGAACAGCAGCTCCCGGTAGGTCGGCAGGGGCCAGAGGTCTGCGGCCACCTGGGTCTCGAGCGCGTCTCCGTAGGTACGCAGCTGCGCCATGGCCGGCTTCACCTTGTCACGGATCCAGGTGGCGTGCCGGATCGGATCCTCGTCGTGATGACCGACTGCTTTTTCCAGGGCGACGATCGCTTCGTGAAAGCGCGCCACCAGGTTCACGAACTCGCCGAGCGCGGTGAACGTGTCCCGGCACTTGACGCCCGCCGCTTCGGTGGTCGCGACCGCGTCGGCCACCCGCTTCTGATGGGCCAGGGCCGCCGGCAGAATCTGGGTTCGCGCGATGGACACCATCGACTCCCCCTCGATCGTCAACTCCTTGATGTACTTCTCGTAGGCGATCGTGATTCGGGAATCGTACTCCGCCTTGTTCAGCACGTCGTACTTGCGGAACAAATCGGAGTTCTTCTTCAGGCGAAGGTTGGACAGCGACTCCACCGTATCACGAAGGTGGGGCAGGCCACGCCGCTCGGCTTCCGTGTGCCATTCCTCCGAGTAGTTGTCCCCGCCGAAGATCACCCGTTTGTTCTCCTTGACGAGCCTCTTGAGAAGGGCCATGGTCGCGGCCTGCAGTTTGGCCTGGGTCGGATCCCGGCCCACCGCCCGCTCCAGCTCGGTGGCCACGTGGTCCAGTGACTCCGCCACGATGGTATTGAGCACCGTGTTGGGCCAGGCGATCGACTGGCTCGATCCCACCGCCCGGAACTCGAACTTGTTGCCGGTGAAGGCGAACGGTGAGGTCCGGTTGCGATCGCCGGAGTGGCGCGGCAGCTGTGGCAGGGTACGGGCCCCGAGGTCGATAACCCCGCCCCGGAGCGTGCGCCGGAGCTGGCCCTTCTCGACCTGGTTCAGGATGTCCTGCAACATGTCGCCCAGAAAGACCGAGATGATCGCCGGTGGGGCCTCGTTGGCCCCCAGGCGGTGGTCATTGGGCGCCGACGCGATGGACCCGCGGAGCAGGTCTGCATGCACATCGACTGCCCGGATCACGGCGCACAGAAAGACCAGGAACTGCAGGTTGGTGTGGGTCTCGTCCTGGGGGTCAAGCAGGTTGTGCCCCTGATCGGTGGACATCGACCAGTTGTTGTGTTTGCCCGAGCCGTTGATACCCGCGAACGGCTTCTCGTGCAGAATCGCCGCCAGACCATGGCGGGGTGCCACCCGCCGCAGCGTCTCCATGGTGAGCATCTGGTGATCGCTCCCCAGCTGGCTCATCTCGAAGATCGGCGCGATCTCGTACTGAGCCGGGGCAACCTCGTTATGCCGGGTCTTGACCGGCACCCCCAGCGCCCAGAGTTCGCGCTCCACCTCGGCCATGCAGGCCAGGACCCGGGGCGGGATGGTTCCGAAGTAGTGGTCTTCGAGCTGCTGTCCCTTGGGCGGCTTGGCGCCGAACAGGGTCCGCTGGCAGATCACCAGGTCAGGCCGCTTCCAGAACAGCTCCCGGTCCACCAGGAAGTACTCCTGCTCCGGGCCGACCGTAGTGAACACCCGGGACACACCCCGGTCGGTGCCGAAGAGCCGCAGGATCCGGAGGGCCTGCTTGGAGAGCGCCTCCATGGACCGCAGCAGCGGGATCTTGGTATCGAGAGCCTCCCCGGTCCAGGACACGAACCCGGTCGGTATCACCAGCGTGACCGATTTGGCTCCCCTCATCAGGAAGGCCGGGCTGGTCGCATCCCACGCGGTGTAGCCACGCGCCTCGAAGGTGGCTCGGAGCCCTCCCGAGGGAAAGCTGGAAGCGTCCGGTTCGCCCTGGACCAGGTCGGAGCCGCTGAAATTGAAGATCACCCCGCCCTGGCCGTCCGGAGAAATCAGCGAGTCATGCTTCTCGGCCGTGGAGCCGGTGAGCGGCTGAAACCAGTGGGTGAAGTGCGAGGCACCGTGCTCGATGGCCCAGTCCTTCATGGCCGAGGCCACGACATCCGCGACCGAATGGTCGAGCGGGTCGCCCTGGTCGATGGTGCGGAGCAGACGCCGGAAAACGTCCTTGGGAAGTCGTTGACGCATCACCGCGCGAGAGAACACATCGCGGCTGTACAGCGCGTCCACGGGCTCGAGCTGGGTACGTGACGTGGCCGGGGTGAGCACCGGGTGGGGCCCTCAGGATAGGGGTTGGATGTAGGGCGCGAACTGGCGGCGGGAAGATAATGACGGGTTCACGGCGGACAAGACGCAAAGGGCGGACGGGGACCCGGTCCGCCCTGAACGACCACCCCTGCCACCCCCCGTCTAGCGGGACCGGCCCGACTGACGGCGGCGGCGGCGCTTGGCTTCGGCGGCCTTGACCGCCTTCGCCACGCTTGGTTTCAGGTAGTACCGCCGCCGGCGTACCTCCCGGAGGATGCCTGCCTTGTCCATTTTCCGGCGGAAGGCCTTCAGGGCCCAGTCGAGACGGTCGTCGTCACCGAGAAGAATTTCCATCGCGCGGTTACTGCTGCACCCGGGTGACCTTCTCCGCGGCGGGGCCCTTGGCGCCCTGCACCACGTCGAATTCCACGACTTCACCCTCCTTGAGGCTCTTGAACCCCGAGCCGACAATCGCCGAGTGGTGCACGAAGCAGTCCTTCTGACCATCGTTGGGAGTGATGAAACCGTAGCCCTTGGTGTCGTTGAACCACTTCACCGTGCCGGTGGTACGCATGCCCTGCTCCTATCCTGGGTGATGAACGTGACGTCGGAGTCCGGGATGCCCGTACCTGCCGACAAAACAGGGAGCAGGCCAGAGCCAGCTCCCTGAGACTGCAACTGGAGGTGACCCCGGGTCTCATGGGAGTCACCGAGCGGGGACAACCTAGTGCCTTGCCTACCCGAAGTCAAATTGGCCCCTGTCAGGAACTTCCCTTCCGCACCGGGTCCCTTGAGAACGCCAACCGCAGGGCCGCTACGCATAGCTCGGGTACGCCGCATCGTACATCCGGCGGTGTACTTCCGCCCCGAGATCCTCTGGCCGGGGCGCCTGCGCCAGCCCTTCCTCGTAGGCCACTTCCGCCACCCGGATCGCGATGGCCGCGGAAACCCGCCGGATCTCCCGCATTGGCGGGAACAGTGATCCCTGGGCCAGCGACGCCTCTTCGACCTCTCCGGCCAGGGTCCGGGCGGCGGCGTAGAACATCGTGTCGGTCACCCGTCGAGCCTTTGCCACGATCACCCCGAGTCCAATGCCCGGGAAGATGTAGGCGTTGTTCCCCTGCCCTGGCACGAAGCGCTTTCCCTTCCAGGTCACGGGCTCGAACGGGCTGCCACTCGCGAACACGGCCCCCCCATCGGACCAGCGGTACGCCTCCTCCGCGGTGCACTCCGAACGGCTGGTCGGGTTCGAAAGCGGGAAGATGATGGGCCGGGGGTTGATCCGAGTCATCGCCCGCACGACCGACTCAGTAAATGCACTCGGCGTGGCCGAGACGCCCACAATCGCGGTTGGCTGGAGGCTCTCCACCGCTGCAAGGAGATCACCAGCCGGCGGCTGCTCGTGCGCGTAGCGGAGCTTGTGGCCGGCGAGGTCCGTGCGCCCACGAATCACAAGCCCCGCTCGGTCCACGAACCAGCAGTGCCGCCGGGCCTCCGACTCCGGCAGACCCTCCCGCACCAGCGCCGAGACAATCAGGTCCGCGATTCCGGTCGCCGCCGAGCCGGCGCCGAGGAAGACAACCCGCTGCGCGGTGATCGGGTGACCAGTGATCCGCGTGGCCGAGAGAAGCCCCGCCAGGGTCACTGCGGCGGTGCCTTGAATATCGTCGTTGAAGCAGCAGACCCGATCGCGGTAGCGCGCCAGCAACCGGAGCGCGTTTTCGGTCGCAAAATCCTCGAACTGAATTACCGCGCCCGGGAACACCGCCTGCACCGCCATGACGAATTCCTCGAGCAGCTCGTCATAGGCGCTTCCGCGAAGCCGCTCCTGTGGGAGTCCCAGGTACAAGGGGTCGCTCCGGAGCTGCTCACGGCCGGTGCCCACGTCGATAGCAACAGGAAGGCAGAGCGAGGGGTCGACACCGGCGCATGCCGTGTACAGTGAGAGCTTCCCAATAGGAATGCCCATCCCGTTGGCACCGAGATCGCCGAGACCGAGGATGCGTTCGCCATCGGTGACGACGATCATCTCGACGTTCGGTTCGGGCCAGTTCTTGAGGACCCGCTCGACCCTCCCCCGATCGGCCGCCGTGATATAGAGGCCCCGCGGCTGGCGGAAAATGTGCCCGAACCGGAGACATGCCTCCCCCACGGTCGGGGTGTAGATGATCGGCATCATCTCTTCGACATGCTGCATCACGGTACGATAGAAGAGATGCTCATTCCGATCCATCAGGCTGATGAGGTAGACGTATTGCTCGAGCGGACTCGACTTGTCGCGGAAATTCTCGAGCACCCGGGCCTCCTGTTCCGCCTGCGTAGTCACCCGCGGCGGGAGCAGGCCTCTGAGGCCCAGGCCGTTGCGCTCGGCTTCGGTAAAGGCTGTTCCCTTGTTGAGTCGGGGATCGTGCAGGTAGTCGCGGGAGGATAGTGTCATGGCTCGAGGTTATGGTTGGAGTCGTTGGCCATTAGCCGTAAGCGTTCAGCAGCCAGACGCCGATTGCTCTTGGTTCATGGCTATCATCACCCGCGCATCCACCGCCATCACGCCATCGGGGAAGGCCAGCAGCGGATTCAGATCCAGCTCGGCGATCTCGGGAAAGTCCGAGGCCAGACACGAGAGGCGGAGGAGGACATCCTCAAGCGCATCCAGCCTGGCCGGCGGGGCGCCCCGCACCCCCTGCAGCAGCTTGAAGCCGCGGATGCCCCGGACCATCTCCCGGGCGTCCAGTCGGTGAATCGGGGCAAGCCGGAAGACCACGTCGCCCAGCACTTCCACGAGCGATCCGCCCAGCCCGAACATGAGCAGCGGCCCGACGGACGGGTCCCGGGTGATGCCGGCAATGAGTTCCCGTCCCCCGGGCACCATTCGCTGCACCAGCACGCCAGTGATCGTCGCGCCCGGCTGGGTACTGCGAGCGGAGGAGAGGATATCGCGGAAGGCCTCACGGGCTTCCGCGGAGTTGCCGAGGTCGGTTCGCACACCGCCAACGTCCGCCTTATGCACAAACGCGGGAGCCACGATCTTCAGGACCACCGGGTATCCCATCTGGGCGGCGGCCGTGACCAGCTCCCCTTCAGTCCGAGCCAGAACCGCAGGAGCCGCCGGAATGCCGTACGCCGCCACCAGGTCCAGCGCTTCCAGCTCGTTCAACCGGGGACGGCCCTCGGCCCGCGCCTGGCTGAGAATGGCCCGCGCTCGGGCGTCGTCCACCTCGAAGACCTCGGTCCGGGGAAGCGAGCGATCGCGCCACTCATGGTACCGACACATCGCCGCGACCGCCCGGGCAGCCGACTCCGGAAATATGTAGGCGGGTATCCCCACCGCGTGGAGCTCTGCTCTCCCTTGGGGCAGCCCCTGCCGCCCCATGAGCACGGCCAGTACCGGCTTGTGGGGGTGACCGGCCTTGGCGGCGACGATCGCCTCCGCCACATCCTCCTGCCTGACACCGAGGGGCGGTACAAAGATGGCCATCACCGCTTCGATGCCAGGGTCGGCCAGCAACGCCTCCAGCGCGGCGCGATACTTGGCCGGGGTGGCCGACGCGACCATGTCGAGCGGATTGCTAAGCGACGCCTCCTCGGGCAGCAGCGAGCGAACCTGCGCCACGGTTTCCGGCGCCAGTTCCCCCAGCACCATGGCGTTGGCTTCCAGGGCGTCGACCGCCAGGATGCCTGGCCCGCCGGAATTGGTGAGCACCGCGATCTGCCGAGACCTTGGGGGCGGCTGCCCTTCGAAGGCCATCGCCAGGTCGAACAGCTCCTCCACCGACCCCGCCCGGAGCACACCGGATTGGACCAGCAAGGCGTCCACCGCCGAGTCTCTGGCCGCCAGCGCCCCGGTGTGGGACGAAGCGGCTCTCGCCCCGGTGCGTGAGCGCCCCGATTTGACCACGATGATCGGCTTCTTGCGGCTCACCCGCGTGGCAATCTCGAGAAACCGCCGGGGGTTGCCGAAGTTCTCGACGTACATCAGGATGACCCCGATCTGCGGATCATCCTCCCAGTGGACCAGCAGGTCATTCCCGCTTACATCCGGCTTGTTCCCCACCGACACGAATTGCGCGATTCCAATGCCGTATTCCTTGGCATAGGCGAGTACCGACAGGCCCAGCGCTCCGGATTGGCTGACGAATCCCGCCCGTCCAAAGGGAGGCATGTTAGGCGAGAATGTGGCGTTCATCGAAACGGAGGGATCGGCGTTCAGCACTCCCAGGCAGTTGGGCCCGACCAGCCGCATGCCATGGCGTCGGCAGATTCCTACCAGCTCCGCTTCCCGCGCATTCCCTTCCCCTCCCACCTCACGGAACCCGGCGCTGATCACCACCAGGCCCCGCACTCCTTTTTGTCCCGCCTCCTCCGCCACCTGGGGGACCAGTGCTTTCGGCACGCACACCACGGCCATGTCCACCGGATCGGGGATGGCGCTCACACTGGGCCACGCCTTGATAGCGTGAATCGACGCCGCGTTCGGGTTGACCGGATACACCGTCCCTGTGAAGCCGTAACCCACCAGATTGGCGAGGATCTGGTGTCCCATGGTCCGGGGCGAACGAGAGGCCCCGATCACCGCGATCGAGCGGGGGGACAGGAGCGGGTCGAGCGCGCGCGTCATGGGTCCCCTGAGGCAGAGTTTCGGGGGTCGAGCAGTATGCCGGCTTCATCCTGATACCCCGGTGACAGGATCATGAAGCCTCACTTAGTTCCCGGCAACCCGGTGCATTCCTGGACCCGACGGCCCGGCCCACCCGAAGGGGGCGGCAGTCCCCCGATCGGCACACATTCGTTCTCGGAACTGTGGGGCGGAAGACGGTCACAACGTGCCTTGGAGAGCGCAGCTCTCCAGCGGTGACCGGTGCTGAAAAAGAACCGCAGCGGGCGCCGGAGACCGGCGCCCGCGGTTCTAAGTAGGTACTGGCCTGTTGGTGTCAGCCGAGTCGCCGAGTCGGCTACCGGCTCATCCGGAGGCTGGCCGACGGAACGCGAATCGCTGCTTTCTGCTGGACCCTGGTCTTCTGACTCTTCATTCGCAGTTCGGCGGGAGGGGCTTGGTCCTCCTCGGTGGCCGACGAGGCGCACCCAGCTGCCGAGAACGCAGCGAGCGCGAGTGCCGACAGCAGGGCAAGGGCGTTCAGACGGGTTGACATACCTTCCTCCAGGGTCGCGGGTGTAGCGGTGCATCGGGCCGCCATTGGAGCAACGTGGCCGGCGCCCCTGGATTCTCATCGGTTCGGGACTCTGGTTGAGGAACGGCGGGTCGGGACGGGAGTGAGAAGCAATCAAGTGCTGCCGCGTTCAGACGGCGCACCACCCGGCGCACGGGGTACGGCCGACGAACCGCCGAGTTACTGCAGTCCCCTCAGCTGACGCACGAAATGGTGCACCAGCAGAAACTTCTCGTAGACCACCACGCCCTTCCGCTTGCGCCCCAGCTCGGCGAACAACTCCCGCAACCGGCCGCGCCGGGTCAGGTAGAAGCGGAAGGTCTCGGCGAAGTCCTCCTGCGGATGTTTGGCCGCATAGGCGCTGACATGATTCACGGGGTTGATCGCCACCCGGCGCCGTTGGAAGTAGACCCACGTGTCGTCCATGCCCCGATAGGCCTTGTCGACCTCGCCGAAGGTACGCCGGAACCGGGGGGCCCGGGTCCACGACCAGTTGTGATAGAGAAAGCTGTGGCCCAGCTCGTGGCAAACCAGCCCGACCAGCAGGGTCCAGGGGATCTCGTCCCGCCGGCGCTTCCCCACGACGTAGCGCTGCTCGATTTCGATGATCTTGGGATGCCGCGGGTCGACCCCGGAAATCCCGGGACGCAACAGAACCCGGTACCCCCAGTCACGGATCCGCGACACCAGCAGCAGCCGACGGACCCGGGTCAGAGCCCGGGGGATGAGGTCGCGTCCGCTGGCATCATGGCCGCACCACGGGCAGGTGTTCATCCAGTCATCCACACCGCGGCCGCACCGCGGGCAGTCCCCCTCAAAGCGGTCATCCTCGTTCCAGCCCTGGGACCGGCCGCACCAGGGACAGAACCGCATGGGGTACTGCACCCACCCGCCGCATCCCCAGTCGCACCGGGCGTCGGCACGAAACCCCTTCGGGGACCGCAGCGGTTCAGGGCTGGAGTAGCCTTCCTCGTGGATGTTCGCCCCGCACCACGGACACCAGGAGAACCGGTCCGAAACCATCCAGCCGCAGCGATAGCATTCGGCGCCAGTCAGCTTCGCGGTATCGCCCCAGCGCTGGGCCCGGCTGCAGTTGGGGCAGAAGCGCCAGTAGACCTGCAGAGGATAGCCGCAGGTACAGCGATTCTCGGGCTTGGGGATCGGCTGTCGTCGCTTACGCCTGGTCACCGCGCTTCATCGCCTCCTCGACGATCCGCTGAATGAACTGAGGGTACTTCATGCCGGCCTTGTCCGCCGCGTTGGCCACGTCGTGACCGTACGAGATGAACGGGTTGGCGTTGGCCTCGATGAACCAGAGCTCCCCCGCGGCTGTGAGCCGGACATCCAGGCGGGCGTAGTCCCGGAGCCACAGCGCCCGGAAGGCGGTGCGACAGATCTGCTCGAGTCGCTGCCGTGCCGCCCCGGCAATCCGCCGTGCAAACACGTTGCGGATACCCTTGCGCTCCCGGTAGCTCTCGTCCCACTTGGCGCTCCGCGTGGCAATGCGTTCTTCCGGACGGGTGACCGCCTTGTCGAACACCATCTCGGTGAGCGGCAGGAGTTCCACGCCATCGCCGTTCCCGACAAGGCTGGCGTAGAGCTCCCGGCCTTCGACGTATTCCTCGGCAATCGCCGCCTGGGTGAAGCGCTCGTGCACGAACGCCACCCGCTCGCTCAGCGCCGCCGTGTCCCGCACTACCGACGCCTGGGCGATGCCCTCGGATGCGTCCGCCAGAAGGGGCTTGATGATGAGCGGGAACGCAAGCTCGGGAGCACCGGTGACGGCCTCCCCGACCCGATAGGTCTTGAAGCCGGGCACCTGGATGCCGTGCCACGCGAGCACCTTCTTGCTCATGGCCTTGTTGCGGGTCACCAGCAGGCCCAGCGGCGAGGAACCGGTATAGCGCCACTGCCCGGACTCCAGGATGGCGGCGAAGACATAGTCGAGATTCGCGTTTCCCCGGAACGACTCGGCGGCGTTGAAAACCAGATCGGGCGAGAATGCCTGGAGTCGCTCCAGCAGGCCGGGCAGGTCCTCCAGCACCCCGGCCAGCAGGACCTCATGCCCGTTTTCCTGGAGCGCGTGGGCGACCTGGTACTCCATCTCGGGCTCGTTCCGGTCCGAGCCGGCCACTTCCTTCTGCATCTGGCGCTCGTGATCCTCCGGTCCCCAGCTGGCGTACGGAGAGTCGAAGACAACGGCGATCTTCACGGAGCGCGGGACGGGTTCAGGGTCGGGAGGGCTGTCGGAATCAGCAGGCCGGAATGCGGGGAGGTTACGCTTCCTCGCGCTCCCAAGCAAGCAACCCGGTCCCTGGACAGGCGCGGCGGCCGAGCGGGCGGGTGGCGGACGGTTTAGGCTCCTCCGAGGGCGGCAATGGCGTACCAGGCCCCGAACAGCAGACTGACGACGCCAAACGCGGGCACCACGGCTGCCACCGTTCGGGTGTTTCGTCCGCTGGCCAAGGTGTATCCGAAAGCGGCAGAGGCCAGGGCCATGGACAGGGCGGTCCCCCCTGCGAACAGCAGCAGGGCCAGCACCCCCTGGACCTTCCCCGAGATCGCCCCCACGAGGAGCAGGCCCACGGCGGCGGAGCCTCCCAGGCCATGAACCAACCCGATGGTGTACGCCGCGACCGGGGAGCGTCCCAACGCCTCCTCCCCGTGGGGGTGGCTGTGCTCTTCGGGATGGTAGGACTCGTGGCCGTGTTCGTGGCCGTGCGGGTGGGCGTGGCGCAGCCCACCGTGACTGTGCGGGTGAACGTGCTGGTATCCCCGCCGCCAGCGAAACAGGAGCCGCGCGGCCAACCCCACGATCACCAGGCCGATGGCGAATTCCGCTGCCCGGAGCACGGCCGGCGGGAGATAGCTGCGGAACAGCACGATCGGGAGCCCGAAGGTGAACAGCGTCGTCGCGTGGCCAAGCCCCCAGGCGATGCCAAGCCGGGCGGCGCGCTCGGCGCCCCGGCGGGAGTCCGAGAGTACCAGAGTGGAGACGGCGGTGAGATGATCGGGATCAGTCGCGTGCCGGAGGCCCAGGAGCAGCGCCACCACCATGGCCATGACCGCGCTACCGTCACCCAGCCGCGCGATCCATTGATCCAGCCCGGGCATGTCCACCTACCTCCTGCATCCGGCGGGTGAGGGGAACAGCAGGTCTCCGATTGGCCGTGCGAGCGGAGCAGCACCGACTAGCTCCGCACCGTGCGTCCGCGGGTGCCCCAATATCCCCAAAACCCCGGACCGCCGGAAGAGGCGGGAGGGACTTCGCGCCAGATCAGCCTGATCGAGCCTTTGGGGTTGGATCGTGGGAGGGCGTCCGATGCAGGCGACGATGCTCACTCGCGCGGTGACAAGGCCTGCCCAACATCGACCAGCCAGGACAGCTGCACCGCCAAGGCATAGCCGTCCGGGAAGCTGGGCCCGCCCGGGGGGTTAGGATCGGGCCAGTAGTCGCGACGATAGGACACCTTGATCAGGCCGTCCCGACTCAGGCGGTAGCCGGCTCCCACCTCCGCATCGAAGACCCGCCGATCGGTCCCCAGCCACAGCGCCGGGCTGATCGGCAGCACGAACGCATAGCGGTTTCCCTCAAAGCGGCCCGCCACGAAGATCCGCGGCGTGAGTGTCAGGGAGAGCTCGACGTACCCGCCCAGCCCCGTCACGTCATCGGTGAGCGTGGGAACCTCATACTTCGACCAGAGCAGATCGCCCCAGGCATCGAGGTGGCCCCTGCTGTAGTGCGCTTCCAGCCCCACTACCGTCTGGGAGAAGTCACCCCGACGGGTGCCTGGCGGGAGCGCACCGTCCACCTGCTGTCCGAGATAGGGCCCGCGGGTAAAGGAAAGGCCGACTCGTAGATCCGGGCCGGTTCTGATTCCGACCGCAGCGGCCGGGCGCAGCTTCTCGCCCGGAGCGGGCAGGTAGCGCTCGTTGACGGCGGGCAGGTCGAAGAGCCCGACGCGGTAATCGAGCATCCCAAGGGCACCGAACACCTGGAAACCCCAGGGATACTGGGCCGGATAGCTGTCCGGCGCCCCGATCACCGGATTGGAGTTGGCGAACCGCCGCGGCGCGAATCCTCCGATCGGAAGCAGCATGCGCCCACCTTCCACCCCCACCTGGCGGAGCGGTTGGTAGCGGATCGAGAGCTGGTCCACGGCAACCTCGATTTCATCCGAACCCGGCTCCTCGGTCTCGGCCTCCCCGAAAGTGACCAGCTGCAGGGTCGGAAGCGGACGCACGACACCCCAGGCCTGGAGCGACCCTTTGAACCCGGGATCCCCTTCGTTCTGGGCCAGGAGAAATGATCCGTCGTCGGTCTTCCAGACTTCCCCGGTAGCCAGGAACTCGAGTGCCACCCGCTGGGCCGCTGCCCGGCCGGGAAACCCGAGGGCGGCAACCGCGAGCAGGAGTCCGGCGACACGACGGCTAGCGACCGGGCACCGCATCGAGGCCGACATCGAGGAGTTCACGCACCGTGCGTGCGATCAACGCGGGTTCGACCGGCTTCTGGAGCCGGACCCACTGGTCGAGCTCGCCTGAGGCGAGTTTGTCATCAACGGCATCTCCGGAGAGCAGGATCACCCGGAGTTCGGGGCGCTCGGCGTGGAGTCGGCGCGCCAGCTCCAGCCCGGAGACCTCCGGCATCATGACGTCGGTCACCAGAACGTGGATCGGGCCATCGTGGCCGGCCGCCACCTGAATCGCCCGATGCCCCGTTTCCGCTTCGAGGACCCGGTAGCCGCAGCTCTCCAGGAAGCGGCCGATCAGCTCCCGCACCGCATCGTCGTCTTCCGCCCAGAGCAGGGTCTCGGTGCCCCGCAGCGGAGCGGTGCCTTCCGTCGCCGGCTCGGGCGCCTGCGCCTCCGCCTGAGCGACGGGGAAGTAGATCCGGAAGGTGCTGCCCTGGCCCGGCTCGCTGAAGACGGTGATGCTGCCGCCCGACTGACGCACGATGCCGTAGACGGTTGAGAGGCCAAGCCCGGTCCCCTTCCCCGGCGGCTTGGTGGTATAAAAGGGCTCGAAGATCCGGGTCCGAATCTCCGCGTCCATCCCGATGCCGTTGTCGGCGACGGCCAGCATGACCGCGGGGCCCCCCGAGATCGCCTCGGGGCGGGTGGCGTAGGCGTTGTCCAGGGTGACGTTGCGGGTCTCGATCCGGAGCGTCCCTCCCTCCGGCATGGCATCACAGGCGTTCACAACCAGATTCATCAGCACCTGCTCCAGCTGGCCGGGGTCGGCACGCACCGCTGCCAGATCGGGACCGGGTGTCACTTGCATGCGGATCCCGGCACCGACCAATCGGCCCAGCAGCGGCTCCAGGCCCGCAATCACCTGGTTGAGGCTGACGATGCGGGGCTCCAGGACTTGCTTGCGGCTGAAGGCCAGCAGCTGTCGCACCAGGGTCTTGGCCCGCTCGGCGGCCGCCTCGATCTGGCCGACGTCTTCCATCTCCGGGCTTCCCTCCGAGAGCGCGGTCCGCAGGAAATGGGTCGCCGTAGCGATCACCATCAGCAGGTTGTTGAAGTCGTGGGATACTCCGCTGGCGAGTCGACCCAGCGCCTCGAGCTTCTGGGCCTGCCGGAGCTGAGCCTCGCTTTCCCTGAGCGCCGCTTCGGCCCGCTCGCGCTCCCGGATCTCATCCCGGAGCTCCTGGTTCGCCCGGGCGATGGTCTCGGCGCGATGCTCGAGTTCGCGGTGCTGCCGGGCCAGCGACTCCAGCAATTCGTTGTGCACATCGATCAGCGTTCGCAGCTCGACGCCGGCCTTTGGGTCGGTAAACGGTGTGAGACGCTGTCCCTCGGTGCCGCCGCGCAGAAAGGCCACGAACCGGCCGAACGGAGCAAGCATCGAGCGGGACACCAGGGCCGCGCCGAGGCCTGCAAGCAGCATCGCAATCAGCCCGACTGCCAGGAAGCTCCGGGTGAGGGTTCGATCGAGCGGGCGGAGTGACGCGGAAACCGACCGAAGCAGATGCACCGCGGCCGGCCGGCCGGCTTCGGCCAGGCCCAGGGGCAGCGTGACCTCGAGATACTCGTCCTCCCCAAGCCGGATCGAGGACGGCTCGGCCGTCGGCCGTGGCGCCAGCAACCCGGCGCGCTTCAGATCCGCGATCGCGATGCCCGAACTGGCCCGCAGCACGGTGTCGCCGGCAGTCACGACCAGCGCGGACGGCACCGAGGAATCCACCTGCGGAATCACCCGCTCCAGTCGGTCGCCCAGCAGCAGCACGCCGATCGGATAGCCCTGCAGGACGATCGCGGCGCAGCCCACCTGCACCGTCTGGCCGTCCATCTGGATCAGCCCGAAGCTGGAATCGGCCACCGGCAGTTCCGCCGCCAACGCGTGGCGCACCGCCGGGAGATGCGCGACCTCCGACACCGACCAGCGCAGCCCCTCGCGGCTCGCCGCTGCGAGCACCTTACCGGTCGAATCGGTCACCACCAGCAGATCCCGGTCCAGCTCCCCCAGAATCCGCTCGACCTCGCGCTGAATCGTGGTGAGCAGCTCCCGCCGCGGCGCAAAGCCCAGATTGGCCTCGCCCCGTCCCGTCTCCAGCGCCGCCCGAAGCGTCGGGCTGGTGGACACCAGCGTGGACGTTGCCAGCAACAGGTGCAGCCGCTGCTCCTGCAACGACTGCCAGGCCTTTTGGCTCTCCCCCAGCTCGCCGACAAGAACCCTGCGGACATCGCGGACCGCTGCGCTCCGGAGCAAGAGCAGCGCACCACCCACGACGAGCACGGTGACCGCGGCGCACAGCAGAGCCAGCTTCGCCGCGAGCGGGCGGGTGGCCAGCACGGCCCGGAGACCTCCCCAGTCGTTCCGGGCCGGCGCGGGCGCGGCACTCATGGCGTGGCGGGGAGGTCCTCGAGGGGGATCGCCAGGCGGACGTCGGTGACCGCGCCCGCCTCGACCTGCACCATCCGGCTGATCGGCCGGATGCGCTCGTGCCACGCCGTCAGGCGATACTCTCCCGACGGGATGCCGGCAATGACAAAATGGCCGGCCGAATCAGGGATCGTGAAGAACCGGTTGGCGAGCACCACGATGAAGCCACTCATGTCGGCGTGGATGTGGCAGAAGACCGGCACGACACCGGGGCGCGCGAATGTCACCCGCTTCGACTCGCCCTGCGGGTAGCGACCCAGGTCGAAGCTCTTCGCCCGGCTGAGGGAAAACACGCTGTGAAAGATGGGGTCGTCGTTGGGGAATTCGACGGTGCTTCCTGCCGGAACGGCCAGGACGTGCGGGACGAAACGCTCGTTGTGCTGTCGCATGGCGGCGCCAGCAGGATTCTCCCCGGTCTCCGCGGAGGCGCCTTCGAGGTAGATCACCACCTGCTGGATCGGGTTGTCTGTCGCCTGGGGAGCCACTGCCCGGCCGCCCGGTTCGGCGTAGACTCGCACCCGGGTATGCTGAGTACTCAGGCGCGCCGCAATGGCCGCGGTCCCCTCAATCCGGCCGGTTGTCGCCGAATCCTGGGCCTCGACGCGGTCGGAGACCAGGAGGACGGTCCCGGCGGCTATGAGGGCGCCACCCACCCGGCACCGGCGGTGACACCGGCTCCGGTGCTGATCGCGCTCCCCAAGCTGCGGTCGAAGTGCAGGCGACATGTCGTGCTCTGCCTCGCCACGCCTGCAGGTCATTCAGGGAGGAGCGGCGGGGGCTCCTGTCGGCACGGTCCGCGTTACGATTCCCGCCCGCGGGGATGTCAGGTCAGCGGTTCAGCGGTGTTGGTTAGTAAGGTAGGAGATCGGGCGAAAGACGACCACCCCAATCTGACTGGTGCGCCGAGCCGGCGGGCCGCCCTGCAGGCTGTGTTCCCTAGGGGCCCGGCCCTCCTGCCACTAGCCAGACCGCTTCAGGGCGGCTATCACTGATCCACCCGCCAGCCGCCCCAGGAGACGTCATGTCCATCGGCGCCAGCTTTCTGGACCAGGTCAACCAGACTTTCGACCGCGCCGCCCGCTTCACCCAGCACGACGCGACCCTGCTGGCCAACATCAAGGCCTGCAAGAACGTGTTCTACACCAGCTTTCCCATCAAGCGCGACGATGGCCGGATCGAGGTCATGCATGCCTGGAGGGCGGAGCACAGCCATCACAAACTGCCGTGCAAGGGAGGCATCCGGTACGCACCCGACGTGGACGCGGAGGAGATCCAGGCGCTGGCCGCGCTGATGACCTACAAGTGCGCCCTGGTGGACGTCCCCTTCGGAGGAGCCAAGGGCGGGATCCGCATCAATACCAAGAGCTATTCGCCGGCTGAGCTGGAGCGCATTACTCGCCGTTACGTCTTCGAGCTGGTGCGCAAGAACTTCATCGGCCCGGGGCTGGACGTCCCGGCGCCCGACTTCGGGACGGGGCCGCGGGAAATGGCCTGGATCGCCGATACGTACAGCCAGCTTCGCGCGGGGGAGCTCGACGCGATGGGCTGCGTCACCGCGAAACCGGTCAGCCAGGGAGGTATCCGCGGGCGGGTAGAGGCCACTGGGCGCGGAGTGTTCTACGGAGTCCGCGAAGCGCTGCGGGTTGCCGAGGATATGAAGTCGCTGGGACTCAGTACCGGCCTCGAAGGGAAACGGGTCGTGGTCCAGGGACTGGGGAATGTAGGGTATCACGCCGCCCGCTTTTTCATTGAGGGCGGGGCCATTGTGGTGGGACTGGCGGAATCCGAGGGTGCCGTCACTAGTCCGAAGGGACTCGACATCGAGAAGGTCATGGCCCACCGCAAGGAGCGGCGCACCATCCTGGACTTCCCCGGGGCCACCAACCTGGCCCGCCGGGAAGATGCCCTGGAGCTGGACTGCGACATCCTGATCCCGGCCGCGCTGGAGCGGCAGATCACCGAGGAAAACGCGCCGCGGGTCAAGGCGAAGATCGTGGTCGAGGCCGCGAATGGGCCCACCACGCCGGAAGCCGACGAGATTCTCACCAAGCGGGGCATCATGGTTATTCCGGACGCCTTCATCAACGCCGGCGGGGTCACCGTCTCCTACTTCGAGTGGGTGAAGAATCTGGGCCACGTCCGTTTCGGACGGATCCAGAAACGCTTCGAGGAGGGTGCCTACGGCCGCCTGCTGCAGGCGGTGGAGGAGGTGACGGGCCGGCGATTCACGTCGGAGGAGATGGATCGGCTCACCCAGGGAGCGAGCGAGGAGGACCTGGTGAACTCGGGTCTGGAGGAGACCATGATCGGCGCCTACCACCCGGTCCGGGAGGTGTGGAAGCAGCAGGGGGGCAAGGTCGATCTACGGACCGCCGCGATGATTGTGGCAATCGACAAGGTCGCGCTGAGCTACGAGCAGCTGGGGATCTTCCCGTGAACGCCCCTACCGCAGCGCCTGCACCACCGGCAGCCTCGCCGCCCGCCAGGCCGGGAAGAAGCCGCCGAGCACCCCCATCACCACCGCGAAGACCAGACCCGCAAGCAGCAACGCCGGCGTCACTCGAAAGCTGAACGCGATCTCGCTGAAGCTCGCCCAGTTCGTCGTGCTGGTGACAAGGCCGTTGATGGGAAGCGCGAGAAGGGCGCCGATCACTCCGCCCACCACCGCGATCAGGGCCGATTCGAACACGAAACTGGCCAGGACACTGCGGGGATGGAAGCCCAGGGTCAGCAGCACGGCGATTTCCGGCGCGCGGGAAGCCACCGCCGCATACATGGTGTTGACCGCCCCGAACACCGCCCCGACGGCCATGATGCTGGTGATCACGATCGCCAGAATCTCCAGGATCCGGCCCAGGACCTGGGACTGCTCGGCGTAGAACTGGGATTCGCGGTGCACGTCCACGGTGAGACGCTGGTCCGCCTCCAGGACGCGCTTGGCCTCCTCGAACGCGGCCGGATCCTTGAGCCGGAAGCTCACCGACTGGAACACCTGGCCGCGGAAGACCGGCATGAACTGCTCGTTCTCGCCCCAGATCTCCGACTCGAAGGCCGAGCCGCCTGCGGTGAATTGACAGACCACGCTCCAGTCGCGCCCGGCGAAACGGAGGCTCTCGCCCAGACCGGTGTGCGCGAATCGCGGCGCGATCTTCCGCCCGATGCAGATCTCCGCCCGCCCCGATTGGGGCCGTCGGCCGGACACGATCTGGATGTTGTTCCGGACCGTCCAGGCCGCGTCCCCGACGCCCCGTACGACCACGTTGGCGACCGCCGTCGTGTCCTCGCCGAGGCGGGGGAGCGGGATCAGGACGTAGACCTCCGGACTCACCAGGGGTCGCCCGTCAGCCCCACTGGCTACATGAGGTGAGGCGGCCAGGATGCTCGCCGCCTCTCGCCCGATGCCACTCGACAGCTCGGCGTCGGCGCCGCGCCGGAGCACCAGCGCGTTACGGTCCGAGCCGGTCCGCTTAAGGGCCACCCGGAAGCCGTTGGCCAGGGCCAGCATCCCGATGAACACCGCGACGACGAGCCCGATTCCCAGAGCGGTGAGCGCCGTCGAGACCGGCCGCTGCAGAACGCTGCGGGCGTTGTAGACCAGGGGGATTTTCATGATCGGCAGGTTTCGCGTCTGCAGGTGACGCGGATCTCAGATTGAATTGTTGTGCACTGACATGGACCTCATACGCGACATGCTCCGCGACCCTTCGACCTTCACTGAAAACGGTCACGCGTCGAGCGAATCTCGGGTTCCGATGCCAGACTTGAGAGGTGGAACCACAGAGGCACCGAGACACCGAGGAGCCCGCCGGGAACCGTCACTCGACCCGCCGCAGCGCCTGCACCACCGGGAGCCGCGCCGCCTGAAGCGCGGGCACCAGTCCACTGGCCAGGAGAAGCAGCAGGGTGACCACCGCGCCCACTACCAGAGTGCCGGTCGTCACGTCGAAGCCCGGCAGGAACCCGCCGGCGTTGAAGTTGGTGGCCCGATAGAGGAGCTTGGCCCCACCAAGCCCGACCAGAGCGCCGGTGAGCGCGACGACGGCGGCCTCGAGCATCACCAGCCCGAACAGCGTGCGATCGGAGAATCCGATGGTCTTGAGGACCGCGACTTCGCGGGTCCGTTCCCGCGCGCTCATCATCATGGCATTGGCCGTCACCAGCAGGATTGCGAAGACCACCGCCATCCCGATGGTCCCCATCAACAGGCTCACATTACCCCACATGGTCGCGAAACTGGCGTTGAACGCCTGTTCCGTGCCCGTCTTGGTCGCCGCGCTCGAGTTCCGGAACTGATCGTCGATCGTCTTGGCCACCGCGGCGGCCCGGTTGGGGTCATCGATCCGGATGATATACCACCCGGCGATCCCCGGCCGACCGAGCCGCTCTTCCAGATAGTCGTGCCGGAAGATCAGCATGTCGTCATTGATCACGGGATCGGACGGGGTATAGACGCCGCGGATGGTGAAGGTCCAGTCGCCCGGGAAGATCGTACCCTGGATGGTGACGTCCTGCCCCAGCCGCCAGCCAAAGACGTCGAGCAGCCGGCGGCCGACGATCGCCGAGGTGCGCTCCCGGAAAAACGCCTGCTTCTGCTCTTCGGGAAGGACGATCTCCGGGTACATCTCGAGGTACGACTCGGGGTCCACCGCGAACTGGGCGAAGAAGCGCTTGTTGTCGCCGTAGCGGCCACCGAACCAGTTGGCCCAGCTCACCGCCTCGACCCCGGGCACCGTCCGCAGCCGGTTGGCGTAGTTCAGCGGCAGCGCGAACACGATCCCGGTCGCGTTGGTGGCGACCAGGCGGCGGGCGCTCCCGAACTGGGCCGCCGCCCCGAGCGTGGTTACTACCGTCCGGAGGGAGGCGAAGAGAAACAGCGCCAGGGCCACGCTGGCGATGGTGAGAAACGTGCGGCGCTTGTGGCGCCCCAGATTCGCGAGCACCAGATGCAGGAACCTCACGTCATCGCCCCCTGGCGCTCGATCAGCACACCCTTCTCGAGATGCAGCACCGTCTTGGCGCTCTCCGCCGCATGAGCGTCGTGGGTGACGATGAGAATGGTCTTGTGAAACTCATCGTTCAGCCGCCGGAGCAGCGCCAGCACATCCTGTGAGCTCTTCGCGTCCAGCTGCCCGGTGGGCTCATCCAGCAGGACCAGCGTCGGGTCCGCTACGATCGCCCGGGCAATGGCGACCCGCTGCTCCTGCCCGCCCGAGAGCTGCCTCGGGTAGTGCTCCAGCCGGTCATCCAGCCCCACCACCCCCAGCGCGAGGCGGATTCGCTCGTCCCGCTCCCGCTTCCGGAGCCCGGTGAGCAGCAGCGGCAGCTCGACGTTCTGGTATGCCGTGAGCACCGGGAGCAGGTTGAGATGCTGGAAGACGAACCCGACGTGCCGGGCCCGCCAGGGCGCCAGCTGAGAGGAGCTCATTACGCTCACCTCGGCGCCCGCGACCCGGACCGAGCCGCTGGTCGGCTTGTCCAGGCCGGCGATGAGGTTCAGTAACGTCGATTTGCCGGAGCCCGAGGGACCCATCAGCGCCGTGAACGAACCCTCCGCCACGTCGAGTGTGAGGCCGGTGAAGACCTCGATCTGCTGGGTGTCCCGCTGGAAGGCCTTGTGGACGTCGCGGATTTCGACCAGTGCCATGCGAGTCTCGCCGCTTGGAGTTTTTGCGATCATACGTTTGACCACAGAGTCACAGAGGCACCGAGTGACCCGCTTTCGGCTGGAGCATTCGCAGGGAGGCGTGAGGCCGGCTCGAGGCCGCTCTGTCTCTGTGCCTCTGTGGTGAGATCGCTCCGCTGCCGCAATCCCGGGTCACCTACCGAGTCGCCACCTTGACGCGCATTCCCGCCCGCGGAGTTTCAACCCCTCCGACCATCAGCAGCTCGCCCCCCGCCAACCCGGAACGAATCTCCCGAAACCCACCGCTGACCGGGCCGGCGTCGACTGGTCGCGGCTCGAGCCGTCCTTCTCGAACCAACCAGACGACGGTGCGCCCCTCGTGCTCTCGAACCGCCGCTGCCGGCACCCGGAGCCGCGGCGGGAGCGGCGCACCGGCCGCGGGAGCAGCGCCTTCCGGTTCCAGAAAGTCCACCCGGGCGCCCATTTCGGGAAGGATCCGGGGATCGTGGTCGAGAATGCGCACCTTGACCTGCACGGTGGCCCGCTGCCGGTCCGCCGTGGGGATCACCTGTCGCACCCGACCATGAAAGGTCGTGTCGGGATAGGCGTCAAGGGTGATCCGCGCGTCCTGGCCGTGTCGCACCCGCGCGATATACGCCTCGTTCACGTCTACCTCGACCTCGAGTGTCGTGAGGTCCGCCATGGTGACCACCGCGCCGCGGGTCAATCCGCCGCCCACCGAAGGAGCCACCACTTCGCCCACCTCGGCTTCCTTCCGCAGCACCGTCCCGGTGAAGGGAGCGCGGATCAGCGTGTTCTCGAGGTTGGCCCGTGCGAACCGCAGGCCGGCCTCCGCGGCGCTGACCCGCGCCGCCGCGGCGCTGACCCGCGCCTCGGCCTGGGCCGCCCGGCTCTGAGCGGCATCCACCTCCTGTTCCGACACCAGCTCCGGATTGGCGCTCCGGATATCGGCCACCCGGCGACTCTCACGCCCCAGTTGGTCGCGGGCCGCTTCCGCCTCGATCTGCTCCGCACTCGCGGTCTTGATCATCGCTTCCGCCTGGGTGACCTGTGCCTGGTAATCCGCACTCTCCAGCCGCGCGATCACCTCGCCCTTGCGAACCGCCGATCCCTCGCTGACGCCGAGGTGGGCGAGCCGGCCGGCAAGTTTGGCCGAAACCGAAGCCCGGGTGCGCGCCACTACATACCCGTTGGCGGTAACGCTGGTTGCGCCCGGGGCCGCGCTCGGCCCCGCTGCGCTCAGGGTTGCTGCCACCACCTGAACGGGCACGGCGCTGCCCCGGGGACCCAGCACGACCACGGCAGCGACCATACCCACAGCAATCACAGCGAGGAGGAGGTTGCGTCGGAGCGCGCGCCGCAACGGAGCTGGTGCCTGGTCCCGATCAATCCGCAGCTTTGACAGGTCGGGGGCGGAAGGGGGTGGCGGGGAGGAAGCAGTCATCGGACCGGCTAATCTAGAGCGGCGGCACCCGCGCGCCAATCGGAACCGGTCTGTTATCTTTCGGTGGTAGATGAGTGATGGAATGACTGTCCCAGCGGTAGTGCCGACGAGGTACTGGCACCGTCTCCCCGACGGCAGGGTGCAGTGCGATCTCTGCCCCCGCGCCTGTAAGCTGCACGAGGGCCAGGCCGGGATGTGTTTCGTGCGGGCCCGACAGGGCGACGCCATCGTACTCACCAGCTACGGTCGCTCCAGCGGGTTCTGTGTGGACCCGATCGAAAAAAAGCCGCTCAATCATTTCCTGCCGGGGACACCGGTGCTCTCCTTCGGCACCGCCGGCTGCAACCTGGCCTGCCGCTTCTGCCAGAACTGGGATATCAGCAAGTCCCGCGAGACCGATACCCTGGCCGAGTCGGCCTCGCCCGAGACCATCGCCCGCGCCGCCGAGGCGCTGGGATGCCGGAGTGTGGCGTTCACCTACAACGACCCCGTCATCTTCCATGAATACGCGATTGACGTGGCGGATGCCTGCCGGGAGAGAGGGATCCGGTCGGTGGCGGTGACCGCGGGGTACGTTTGCGCCGAACCCCGGGCCGAATTCTACCGCCACATGGACGCCGCCAACGTGGACCTCAAGGCGTTCACCGAGGAGTTCTATCACGAGACCTGTGCCGGCCATCTGGCACCGGTGCTGGAGACACTGGAGTACCTGAAGCATGAGACCCGGGTCTGGTTCGAGATCACGACCCTGCTCATCCCGGGATTGAATGACAGCGACAACGAGTTGGACCGACTCACCCGCTGGATTGCAGAGCGGCTGGGCCCGGACGTGCCGCTCCACTTCACCGCATACCATCCCGACTGGCGGATGCGCGATCGGCCGCCCACTCCGCCCTCAACCCTGACCCGCGCCCGGCGGATCGGCCTGGAGAACGGCCTTCGGTATGTGTACACCGGTAACGTGCACGACTCCGACGGTGGCACCACACGCTGTGACGGCTGCGGAGCAGCGCTCATTGTGAGGGACTGGTACGACATCATCGCCTGGCGGCTCACTGACGACGGGCACTGCATCGCTTGCGGCGCGCCCTGCGCCGGAGTGTTCGAAGGTCCGCCGGGACGGTGGGGCCAGAGACGCCAGCCGGTCCAGCTGGCGGCCTTCGCGGAACGTGGCGGATGAAGACCGCCGCGCGGGCGTCCATGCGGAGAGAGCCCGCGGTGGCGGGAGCTTTCTACCCTGACGATCCGGCCGAGTTCCGTGCCCTGGTCGAACAGTGCCTGGTGGGAGTCCCGGCGGAGGGCCGCTTCTGCCGGGGCGCATTGGTACCGCACGCGGGGCTGGTCTTTTCCGGCCGCTGTGCCGGGGAGGTCCTCGGCCGACTCGGCATTCCGCCCGTCGTGGTGATTCTTGCCCCCAATCACACCGGCCGGGCGGACTCCCCTGGTGCCAGTCTGTGGCGCGAGGGCGAGTTCCTGACGCCGCTCGGGCCAGTCCCGATCGAGTCGGAATTCGCGGCCCGGCTCGAGGCGGCGAGCGACCTGGTCGCCCACGACCCCGTGGCCCACGAGGCGGAGCACGCCATCGAGGTGGAGCTGCCGTTCCTGAGGCTCCTGGCTCCGGAGAGCGCTATCGTGCCGCTGGTGCTCGGATTCGCGGATGCCGCGCGCTGCAGCCGCCTCGCGGCCCAGCTGGCCTCCACGGTAGCGGGGTGGGATGGGCCGGTTCTGCTCCTCGCATCCTCGGACATGAACCACTACGAGTCCGCCGCCACGGCAGCCCGCAAGGATCGGATCGCGCTCCAGCGGATCGAGCACCTGGACGGACCCGGGCTTCTCGAAGCGTGCCGAGCGGAGGGAATCACTATGTGCGGCCGCGGTCCGGCTGCCGTAATGCTCCAGGCAACCCAGCTGTTGGGTGCGGGGCAAGCGGAGCTGGTGAGCTATCGCCACTCGGGTGAGGTCTCCGGCGATGACACCGGGGTCGTAAGCTATGCCGGAGTGATCATCGCATGATCCCGGAGGGAGTCCCCCGAGTGGAGGGTTGGGAGCCAGGCTATCTCGCGCTCCAGCGCTCGGGTGAGCTGGCCGCCCGGGTCGAGCGGGCGCTGGCCGGACTGGCCGCCTGCCGGGTCTGCCCCCGCGACTGCGACGTGGACCGGCTGGCGGACCACGTGGCCTTCTGTCGCACCGGTCGCTACGCGGCGGTGTCGAGCGCCTTTCCCCATTTCGGCGAGGAAGACTGCCTGCGAGGGTGGAATGGCTCCGGCACGATTTTCTTCACCCACTGCAATCTGCGCTGCGTGTTCTGCCAGAACTACGACATCAGCCAGGGCGCGAGGAAAAGCGAGACGCTCGCTCTTCCGCCCCAGCGCCTCGCCGCCCTCATGCTCGACCTGCAGGCCGAGGGCTGCCATAACATCAACTTCGTAACGCCCGAACACGTGGTGCCGCAGATGCTCGAGGCGCTGGCCATCGCGGCGGAAGGCGGGCTCCGGCTCCCCCTAGTGTACAACACCAGTGCCTACGACTCGGCCGAAAGCCTGGCACTCCTCGACGGGGTGGTCGACATCTACATGCCCGACTTCAAGTACTGGCGTCCGGAGAGCGCCGAACGCTACCTCAAGGCCCCCGACTATCCCCAGGTGGCGCGGGCCCGGATCGCGGAGATGTACCGCCAGGTCGGCTCCCTCCGAACCGATTCGGAAGGGCTCGCCTGGCGCGGCCTGCTGATCCGGCACCTGGTCATGCCCGGCGGGCTGGACGAGACCGAGGCGATCCTCCGCTGGGTGAGCGAAGCCCTCGGCTCCGAAACCTATGTGAATCTGATGGATCAATACCGCCCGGCCGGGCGGGTGAACACGGAGCACTACCCCGAGATCAACCGCCGCCTTGCCGCCCGCGAGCTGGCGCTGGCGCAGGAAACCGCTCGCCGGGCCGGCCTCAGGCGGCTGGACCGGCGGCGGCCACATCCACTCCTCGGCCGGCGCTGAGCCGATCCCGCGACAGTGCAACAGGGCAACGTCGCCGACGGATTCTCCGGGTCATCGTTTCAGGATCTGGGTCCGTAAACCACGTAGCCTCGCGGTGGCGCCCAGAACTGGGCGCTGCCATCCGATTGCGAGCGCTGGACCTCCGGCCGGTTCAGGTCGGTCCTGCCCCACCACGCCACCGGTGTGAATTCCATATCCCGCCACCGGGTGGTGACCCGCGTTCCGTCCCACCGGTCGCCTCGGTTGTTAAGGATGTACACCAGGCCGGGCTGCTCGCCGTACCCCAGGCGCTGCATGACATACAGATCGTCCCCGGCGAAGAGCACTTGGGTTCGACCACCGGCATACTTGCGATGCGCTTGCACCAAGGCGGCGATACCGTGCGGAGTCTGCTCCAGCGCCAGCCCGGCCGGGTAGTAGTCCTTCCAGAACACGCAGGGATAGCCTTCATGCGTGAGGATGTAGCTGTAGGCGAGTAGCTTGTCGTTGACGATGGGACGGCCTGGGTCGCGGAGGTCGTGGTTCTCCACGAAGGTCACCGTCGTCTGGGGCTGGTCCCGGAGGAGCGTTTCCCAGTTGACCAGGTTGCCCAGCCCGAACCCGTACTGGTCGCACAGCGCCTTGAGCATTTCCCGCAGGGGGAAATCGAAGGCGTCCACCGGATTCTGGTTGGAGAAGTTGGTCACGTTCACCCAGGACTCGATCGCCCTGGCGCTGTCCCAGTGTTCGGCCACGCCGTAGGGCCTGAAGGGCTTTCCGTCGCGCTCGTAGCGATACTCCTGAATGGCCTCTACGGTAGTAGCGCCGTAACCCTTGACGAAATCATACCGGAACCCGTCGAAGCCGATCGTTTCCACCAGCCAGCGCGCCAGCTTCAGGATCTCACCGAAGACGTAGGGATTGCGATGGGAGAGATCCGGCATGTCGCCGAAGGTGCCCTGGTCCCAGCTCTCGAAGCGGTTGGGGTGGAAGCATTCCCAATCGCGCGGAAACTGGCCGCTCCGCGGGAGGAAGCCCGTCCATCGGGTCTGCTCGCTGATCGGGTTCAGTTCGCTGGTATCAGCCCCGCCGTTATGGTTGATGACCATGTCGGCAAGCACGGTCATGCCATGATCGTGCGCGACCCGAATCAGGTCGAGAAGCTCCTGCCTAGCTCCAAACCAGGTGGGGACAGCGCCTTTCTGGTCGAACTCGCCCAGGTCGTAGTAGTCATAGGGGTCGTAGCCCATCGATGGCCCGGCCAGGTTCGCCGCTTTAAAGGCCGGCGGCAGCCACAGGGCATCGAAGCCGATCTGCGCGAGGCCCGGAACCCTGTCGCGGACGTGGTTCCACCAGCCGAACTCCCGCCCCTCCTCACGAGGGCAGTCCCAGTAGAACGCCTGCATCATGGCGGCCATAGGCGGACCTCACGCGCGAAGGTTCGTGCCCAAGAGTACACGGGCATTCGCCCGAATCGGAATCCCTGAGCCGTGCCCGCCTCCCCCGAGCTGGCCGTGATCATCCCCACCCGCGACCGGCCCGACACGCTGGCCCGGTGCCTCCGCTCGCCGGCTGGCGCGACCTCCGGATTGATCGCCGAGGGAAGGGAATCGTCACCGACGACGGGTCCGGCACACCGACGCCAACGCGGCGGTCGGTTGCGGCATCAGGCCCGGGTGTTTACACTGTAAACTCAATGCCTGACCTTCCCACCCGGATCCGCCGGGCTTCGCTCGCCGCCTACGAGACCGCCGGACTCGACGCCGTCTCGGCCCGCAAGATCGCCCGCCGAGTCCGGGTCAGCCCCATGGCGATGTACCGCCACTTCCGCGACAAGGATGATCTGCTCGACGCCCTGGTGGAGGAAGGCTTCGAAGTGCTGGTCGGATACCTGCGGAAGGCGGACGCCGGCAGCCCCGGTCTCGATCGCCTGCGACGGCGCGCCACCTGCGCCCTGGCCTTTGCCCTCGAGCGGCCACGCCTCTTCGAACTGATGTTTCTGCTGCCCCGCCGGAGCGCGCGACGCTATCCCGGCGACTTCGCGGCCGGACGATCCCCATCGGGAAACCTTTTTCTGGTCGACGTCACCGAGGCGATCGCCGCCGGTCAGCTCCAGCCCCACCCACCGCTCGAGACCATGCTCGCGATCTGGGCTCTTATGCACGGACTGATCGGCCTGTATCTCGCGGGACGGATCGATATTTCCCGGGATCGCTTCCGCCAACTCTATCGACGATCACTGGACCGGCTGCTCCTGGGCCTGGCCGCGGCAGGTGCGGGGGATCCCGGGGTCGGCGCTCGCCCCTCCACCGGCCGGGAAAGCCCGCGGAGCAAAGCATGATGCCCGTCAAGCTCTCGGACGCTGCCACCTGGCTCGCCGGAGTCGCTCTTACAGCCGGCACGCTCTACCTCGGAACGGGCCTCGATCCGTGGTGGCCACTCCTCTGGATGGCACCGCTGCCCGTGCTTCTGGTCGCCTTTCGCATGGGGTCGTATGCCGCGGGGTCAGCCGCCCTCGTCGCCTGGGTGCTGGGGAATCTCAATGTGTGGAGCTATCTCAGCCTCCTGGTTCCAATCCCAGTGCTGATCGCCTTCCTCCTCCTGCCGGGAGCTGCCTTCGCCGCGGCTGTCCTTGCCAGCCGCCGCCAGTTTCTTCGGGCCCATCCGATTCGGGCAACGGTCGCCCTGCCCGCGGCATGGGTGGCGTATGAGTTCATCATTTCGCTCACCTCCCCCCACGGATCGGCGGCCAGCATCGCATACACCCAGGTCGGCTTCCTCCCGGTCATCCAGATCGCGCGTCTCACCGGCTTCCTCGGCATCGCGTTCACGGTGCTCCTCCTGCCCGCCGGCGTCGCGGTTGCCTGGAGCAGCCGGAGACGGCCCGGGATCCCCGCCGCCACCCTGGCAGGATCAGCGGGGCTCGTCGGTGCCGTCCTTCTATACGGATGGATGCGACTGGCGTCGAATGACCCCGGTATCCCGCGACGGGTCGCCCTGGCAGCCTCCGACACCACCGTCAGATTCTTTCGGGCCAGCACTCCGGAGGAGGTGCTTCCCGTGGTGCGAGTCTATACCGAGACCGTACGCCAGCTGGGTAACCAGGGCGTCGGCATCATGGTGCTGGCCGAGAAGATCGTCGGGGTCTCACCGGCCTATGCGCGAGACGTGCACGCGGAGCTCGGAGGTGCCGCACGCGACGCCCACCTGACCCTGGTGGCCGGGCTCAATCTCCTGGAGGCTCCCCTCAACCGTAATGTCGCCGCCGTCTTCACGCCCGAGGGACTGCTGGCAACGGAATACGACAAGCAGCATTTCATCCCCGGCCTCGAGGATGGCTACACCAAGGGATCGGAGCCCGGCCTGTTCGTCGCGGGCGCCGACACCATGGGCGTAGCGATCTGTAAGGACCTCGACTTTCCAGCGCTGGGGCGGCGCTACTCCCGCGCAGGCGCCCGCGTGCTGCTCGTCCCAGCCTGGGATTTCAGTCGGGACGGGTTGTTGCATGCACGCATGGCGATCCTGCGGGGAGTCGAAGGCGGGTTCGCGCTGGTGCGATCCGCCCAGGATGGGCTGCTCACCATCACGGACTCACGCGGACGGGTTCTGGCATCGGCCGCCAGCAACGACGCTCCGGTGACGACCCTCGTCGGCGAGGTCCTGCCCGGGCCGGCACATACCTTCTATAGCCGAACCGGCGACTGGCTGGGATGGCTCTCCGTTGGGCTCACGGTAGCTCTGCAGCTGAGCGGCCGGAGGAGCACGAGCAGCCCCGGGAGGCGGTCGGCTATCGGATAGTGGCTATAGGCTATCAGCTATCAGCTATCGGCTATCAGCTATCGGTCGTGGGAGCGAACGGGGCGAGTCGTCGTTAGGGCAATGCGCGACCTGATGGCCGATAGCCGATAGCCGATAGCTGATAGCCGATAGCAGAAGTGCTTCACCGCCCTAGCATACGCCGCACCGTCTCGATCGTGTCTGCCTCACCAGCCGTCTTGTCCGGACGATACCCCTTGATCCGGGCAAACCGAAGGGCGACGCCGCCCGGGTACTGCGGGCTCTCCTGCACATCGTTGAAGGCGACTTCGACCACCAGCTCGGGCCGTACGTAGACGGTATAGCTGTCCCGGGTCGTCTCCAGCTCGAGCAACCGCTGGGTCTGCCAGGCCAGGATCTCGTCGGTCATTCCCTTGAACGTCTTGCCCAACATCACGAATCCCCCCTGCTCCTGATCCCGGGCGCCGAGGTGGATGTTGCTGAGCCACCCCTTGCGGCGACCGTGCCCCCACTCGGCTGCCAGGACGACCAGGTCCAGGGTCCGCGCGGGCTTGACCTTGAGCCAGCGCTGCCCACGGTGGCCGGCCTGATACGGCGCGTCGAGCGCCTTGGCCATGATGCCCTCGTGGCCTCGACCAAGTGCGGCGTCAAGAAAGGCTTGCGCCTCCGGGATCTCGCCTGTGATCGTGTGCGGCACGACGAGTCGGGCGGGGACCACATCCTGCAGCACTTGGAAGCGCTGCTGCTGCGGCTCATCGAGGACGGGGTGGCCGTCGAGGTAGAGGATGTCGAAGAAAAACGGAGTGAGCGGCAGCTCCCGGCGATGGTGCTCGACCTCAAGTTTGCGCCCGAAGCGTCGCATCGTGATCTGGAACGGATACGGAGTTTCATCAGCTCGGAGCGCAATCGCCTCACCATCGAGGATCAGCTCCCCGGCGGTCAGCCTCCGGACAGTCTCTACAAGCTCCGGCACGGCGACTGTTACGTCGTTGAGCCGGCGAGAGTAGATCCGCACCTCGTCACCGGACTTGTGCACCTGGATGCGGGCCCCGTCGAGCTTGTGCTCGAGCGCGGCACGACCCAGTCGTCCCAGCGCGTCCTCCACGTTCTTGGCGCTTTCCGCCAACATCGGGAGAACGGGGCGGAAGAGCTGGACGGCGAACCGGGCAAGCCCGGCGGCGCCCTCCCCGAGAGCCGCTCTCGCCACCGTCGGCAGGTCGCCCGCCGTCATGAGCGCACGTCGCACCTCGTGCGCCGGCAATGCCGCAACTTGCGCCACGGCTTCCAGCACGATCCCCTCGAGAGCGCCCTGGCGGAGTTCGCCCATGAGCAGTCGCCAGAGAAATTGTTGCTCTTCCGGTGTGGCGCGAGCCCGGAGATCTCCCAGGCGGCGCAGCTTCTCGCTCGCTGAGCCCTTCCCCGAGATCTGTCCGATCCGCTCCAGCGCCGCGTCGACCTCGCCGAGAGTAAGGCTCGGCACCTGGGCTGCTGCTTCGGAGCCGGCCGACGACAGTGCCGCATAGCCCACGCCCAGTTTGGATTGCCGCACCGCACCGCAGAGGAAAGCCGTCGCGATCTCGACCTCGCCGGGCTCCACTCGGCGCAGACAATCCGCCAGCAGGGCGATCTTCTCGAGCCGTCCACCGACGGTCGCGACGCGGCGCGAAGTAGTGACCAGCTCGGTGAGAAGCATGCGGGGCACGGATTAGAGAGAGATGAAGAATAGCCTAGCAGAGAGCGGTGGCGACCGAGCCTCGTCCCAAGTCCTGCAACGACCGCATTCAGACTGTCGAGGCGGACCCTCGCGCGAGCCGTCGAACCGTCTCGACGGTCAGCTCGGTCACCCGGGCCATGAAGTCGAAATCGAGGGTCTCCAGTCGATCCGTCGGGCGGTGGTAGTGCGGATTGCGTAGAAACGCTGTGTCGGTGAGCATCACGGCGGGGTAGCCGACATCCCAGAACGAGCAGTTGTCCGAGAGCCGGGTATAGGGAAGCAGCCAGCCCCGGAATGGCACGCGCACCGTGACCAGCTCGAGCTCCGGCGCCGCAGCCGCCGCCTCCGTCAGAACCCGAAGCAGGCCGGCGGACCGACCATCGCCGGCGGCGGCCAGGAACGTGCCGCGCTTCGGTACTCGTTTCCACCAGAGCGGGGGTGGAACCATCTGGCTTCCCGGCTCCCGATTGGCGTATCCCACCATTTCGAGAATGAGCGCGCCGGCGTAGCGCACCCCTTCCTCCCGGGCCTGCCTCACGAAGGCCTGGCTTCCGACGCCATAGGTCGTCCCCTGTGGCTCTTCCAGCGAAAAAGCGACCAGCTCAATGGTCGCCGGATACCGCTCCCCGGTCAGGAGGCGCGCTGCCTCGAGCACCGCCGCCACACCGCTGGCGTTGTCGTCCGCTCCCGGGGTACCAGCAACGGTGTCGTAGTGCGCCCCCACGAGAACCCACGGGCGCTCGCTGCGATCCCCCGGCATCGAAGCCACGACGTTGAAGTACTCGCCGCCAGCGAATGGGAAGGGTCGTCGCTCGACTCGAAGGCCTGCCTCCGCGAACTGGTGCGCGATGTATGCCCCGGCGTGGATCAGCGCCTCCGGCGCGGAGCGGGGATGGCGCGGTCCCTCGAGCGAGGCCACGTGAGCCCGCAGTCGATCCAGCGAGACCCCGCTCATCCCGCCGCCGGCGACACTACACCTTCATCCGAGCAAAGGCCCACGTGCCGACGACAAAAATCACCGCGGTCCACACCGTGATGATCGAGAGATCGAACGCCAGCGAGAAGTGCGACGTGCCCAGGATGGAGCGCCTGAGAGCGTCCACCGAATAAGTCAGGGGGTCGACAAAGACCAGCGGAACCAGCCAGGGCGGCAGGCGATCCAGGGGGAAGAGAGCACCCGAGAGGAAGAAGGTTGGGAACAACAGGAAGCTCGATACCAGCTGGAAGCCCTCCGGGCTCTCCATCCGTGATCCGATGATCAGGCCGACGCTGACCAGGGCCGCTGTCGTCAGGACGAGAATGAGGAGCGCCGTCACCATCGAGGCCGGCGTCAGGTGGAGCCCCGGAATCGCTCCCGCCGCGCCGAGAATCGCTCCCAGCAGCAGGAGGATCAGCGCCTGGATGATTCCGTCGGTGGCTCCGCCGACGACCTTGCCGATGAAGATCGCCGTACGGGAAATCGGCGCGACGAGGACTTCCTTCAAGAAGTCGATCTTGCGGTCCCAGACGATGTAGACGCCGAAGAAGATCGACGTGAACAGCACGGCCTGAGCCAGGATTCCCGGATAGATGAAAGCCTGGTACTCTACGCCGGGAATCGAGACGTTGCTGCCCAGGCCGCCACCGAAGACGAGCAACCACAGAATCGGATTAACGACGGACGCCACGATCCGGGACTTCTCCCTGAGGAACACCTTCCACTCACGGTACCAGATCGCGAGGATCCCGTTCACCTCGTTGCGGATCTGTAGTGCATTGATCGTTCGGCCCATCCACCCTCCGGGGAACCTTCGCGAATTTCTCTGCCGGTATAGTGCAGGAACACATCATTGAGCGTTGCGGGGCGCACCTCCACCGTTTCGACGGAGCCCACGACTTCGAGGATTCGGGGCAGGTGCTGGCTCGCCTCCGTCACCGTGAGATACAGCAAGCCGTTCCGCTGCTCCGCCTTTCTGACGAAGGGAAGCGATTCGAGCGCCTGGAGTCGGGGCTCGCCCACCTTGAGGATCACGACGTCGCCCCCCAGTGTCCGTTTGAGACTGGCCGGCGAATCGAGCGCGACGATCTGTCCGGCGTCCATGATCGCGAGCCGGTCGCAGAGTCGGTCGACCTCTTCCATATAGTGGGTGGTGATGACGAGGCTGATCCCCTCTTCGCGCGACAGGCCCTCGATGTAACGCCAGATGTGCTCCCGGGACTGCGGATCCAGGCCAAGGGTCGGCTCATCCAGGAAGAGTACCTTCGGGTGGTGCAGCAGGCCTCGCGCCAGCTCCAGCCTCCTCCGCATGCCGCCGGAGTACTTCTTCACGATGTCGTCCTTCCGACCGGCCAGGTCGACCAGCTCGAGCACCTCGCGGATACGCCGTTCCCGGAGCACCGCCGGTACTCCGTAGAGCATGCCGTGGAGCTTGAGGTTTTCGTACCCCGTCAGGGTGTCATCGGAGCTGGGATCCTGGAACACGATCCCGATCGAGCGACGTACCGCGTCCGCCTCGCGGACCACATCGAACCCGTTGACCCTGGCGGTGCCGGAGGTGGGCTTGAGAAGCGTGGTAAGCATGAGCAGGGTGGTCGTCTTCCCGGCCCCATTCGGGCCGAGGAGGCCGAAAAACTCGCCTGGCTGGACTTCGAGACTCAGCCTGTCTACCGCGACCAGTCGGTCGAACTGCTTGGTGAGCTGCTCGATTTCAATGATCGCCACTGGGGGCCCTTTTCCCTGTATCCGGGTGTTCAGGACCAGCCGTGGTCCCGAGGCAGGAGCATGAGCAGGCGGTCGCCGGTGAGGCCGAAACCCTCGTGGCTGCTGATTCAGACCCTCAGGCTGCCACTCACTCGTGGGAAGCCCGTGCAGCCCGCCGGTAACCTTAGCCGGGGGCAAGCATAAGGGAAGGCGCATTGCCTGGCGGGCTCTTGCCTTCCGCGTCCCCAGGTGCGATTCTGGGCCACGGGCGGTGATCCACGCCCAACCTCTTCGACCCTCCCCCAGCGAGGGTCCCTGTGAGGCAAAGGGGGGAATACTCCCGGATCCGTCAGGCCGGGCCTTTGCGTCGCCGCGGGGTCGCTGCTGGGGAGCGCGTCGCTCGCGGCCCGACCAAGGGACCGACAATGCCAATCCATAAGGATCTCAAGCGCCTGGTTCGCGCGCGCATGCAGAAGACGGGCGAGTCCTATACCACCGCCCGCGTTCAGTTACTCGCCAGGAAGCACACTCCCGCCTCAACTCCAGTCGACTACGCCAAGCTAGCCGGCCTGAGCGACACGGTCGTCAAGGCCAAGACCGGCTGCACCTGGGACCGTTGGGTTCGTGCTCTGGACCGGGTGGAGGCGTATGGCTGGCCCCACCGGGAGATCGCTGCCTACGTTCACCAGAAATACAAGGTGTCGAGCTGGTGGACCCAGATGGTCACCGTGGGATACGAGCGAATCAAGGGCCTCAGGGCCATCGGTCAGCGTCGGGACGGGGCCTTCGAGGCCACCAAGAGCAAGACCTTCGCCGTGCCGCTGGCGCGACTCTACCGGGCCTTCAGCGACCCGCGAACCCGAGGGCGGTGGCTGGGCGGCGTGGACCTGAAGATCCGGACCGCAATCCGCGACAAGTCGATGCGCATCACCTGGCCGGACCGGACCTCGGTCGAGCTCTACTTCACCCGGAAAGGCAGGGCCAAGAGCCAAGTGCACGTTCAACACCGCACGCTGCCGGACAAACCCGCAGCGGTGCGGATGAAGGCGTTCTGGGCGGGAAGACTGACGGCGCTGGAAGAGTTGCAGGCGGAGGCCGGGAAGAAGCGCGGTTGAGGCTCGCTTGGAAGGGCATTGTCATCCCGAGGGCACGAAGTGCCCGAGGGATCTGCCTACCAGTCCTCGTGAACGGTCGTTCGCCCAGAGTCAGGTGTGCAGATCCCTCGTCGCTTCGCTCCTCGGGATGACAAAGCTGCGGACTACCAACGCTCGTCCCGGTTAAACAGCGCCCACTCCAGACGGGCACCGTCGTTCGCCGGCCATGCCTCGGGCTCGGCCGCCTCGGTGACGAAGGACGTCACTTCGCTCACGACCGCGGGATCATGCAGGATCCCGCCATGGCCAAGCCCGGTGGTCTCGTGCAGCCGGCCATCCCAGGTGTCGGCAACCGCGGCGCCTTCGCTGAAGGGTACCGTCTCGTCCTCCCGGTCATGCACCACCAGCATCGGCACCGGCTCCGCCGGGGCCATCCGCCGCACATCCAGATCAGACCACCGGAATCGGAGCCGCCGCTCGCTTCGGGTCCTCAGCCGTTCAGCGACCTCTTTGGTGAGCCCGAGGGCTTCAGTGAAGGGCTCGACGTAAGTGGCCGGATTCGCAGGCGGGGCCAGCAGGACCAGCCTGCGCGGCCTGAGCCCCCAGTGAACGGCCAGCCCGGTCGCCGCCGCGCCGAGCGAATGGGCGATGATCGCCTGCGGGGCGCCGTATGCAGCGGCCACCGCGCGAAGTGCCCGGGCGAATTCGGGCATTGAGCTCATGCCACGACCGGAGACTCCGTGACCGGGCGCGTCGAATGTGACGACCGAGAAGCCGGCCTCGACAAGCGGCGGCACGAAGGCGGAGAGTCGCCCGCTATGACCGCCCCACCCGTGCACCAGATAGACGACCGGGCCCTGGCCCCAGCGCCAGCCCTTGACCCGCCGGCCTTCTACCTGGAGGGAAAAGCGGCGACCACTAAGGAGGAGTCGCCGAGCCTCGGCGGACAGCGCGCGCTTATGGGGCGTGAAGAACAGGCGTTCGCCGAGCCATGCGGCCAGGCCTGGTGCCACGGTCTGGATGGCCCCGAGGCTCCAGCGAAGCGATACCGGCGCAGTGCGGTTCCGCACGGCCTGATAGGTGGTGGAGTTCTGCATGGCGCTCGTCCTCAGGGTTGAAATGGTCCTATGCTGTCAGGCGGACGAAGAATCCGCGCGTCTTGCCGCGGCGAGCAGCGTGTCGAAAGCCCGCCGGGCACGCGGCTCGGCCTTGGGGTCGCCCATCAGCCGGGTGGCGTGATGAAAAGCCAGCATCACCCCGTGGAGGTCCTGCGCGAACTGGGCAGAGTCCGCATCGGCCCGGAACTTCCCGGCCTCGATCCCCTTCTGGAAGCAGATGGCAATCGCTTCGAGCCATTCGCGTTGCAGCGACACCAGCCGGTCGCGGACCGGACCGGGGCGATCGTCCAGCTCGGATGCCGCCGCGACGAACAGGCAGCCGCCCGGCAGCTTGCCCTCCCGGTCCCACGCCAACCAGCGCTCGAACAGGGCCCGCAGGCGGGGCTCGCCGCGCGGCTCCCGTAATGCCGGCCGAACGACCGCCTCGATGAAGTCTTGGGCGGCATGTTCCAGTACCTGGATCTGCAAGCTCTCCTTCGATCCGAAGTGGGCGAAGAGCCCGCTCTTGGAGAGGTCCAGATCCTCGGCCAGCGCGCCGATGGTCAGGCCGGTGAGGCCGATCTGGCTGGCCATCTCCGTCGCGTGGAGCAGGATGGCGTCTCTGGTTTCGAGGCCCTTGGACATGGCACTATAAAAGCACGAACGTTCGTTTTTGTCAAGCAGCCAGCTAGACCAGATGACGCAAGTAGTTGCAGCACAATAGGATGTGGCACACGAACGTGCAGGCAGCGGTGCTCGGCGGAAGCGCCCACCTTCCCGCCATTCCGGGCTTGTGAGACTGAACGAGCGTTCCGATCGTCAATGGGCGCGGCTCGATGGGGGCGGCCGGTCGCAAGGACGGTGACCCCGAAGGCCGCATGGAGGCCACCTCTACCGAACCTTCCTCCGACCCTCAACCAAGGAGAGCACATGCCGCGTTTCCGGAGCGCTCTGCCCCAGCTGTCGAACGATCTGTTCGTGACCGACGGGGGAATCGAAACTACACTCATCTTCCACGACGGCTTCGAGCTGCCCTCGTTCGCTGCCTTCGTGTTGCTGGAGCAGGAGAAAGGTATTGCGGCGCTCGGGCGGTACTTCGCGAGCTATCTCGACATTGCCTCCCGCCATGGCACGGGGATCGTGCTGGAGAGTCCTACCTGGCGCGCCAACCCCGACTGGGGCCGGAGCCTCGGCTATTCGAAAGCGGATCTCGCCGATCTCAACCGTCGGGCGATAGCGTTCATCGCCGCGCTGCGCGACCACACTGACCTCGACGGCCGCCCCGTCGTCTTGAGCGGCAACATCGGCCCCCGGGGCGATGGGTACGTGCCCTCGGCCCTCATGTCCGCCGCTGAGGCCGCCGACTACCACTCAATGCAGATCGAGGTCTTTGCCGGAACCGAGGCCGACATGGTGTCCGCCTTCACCATCAACTATGTAGAGGAAGCGATCGGTGTCGCAGGCGCGGCCCGCTCTCACGGCATGCCGGCCGTCATCTCATTCACCGTGGAAACCGATGGACGCCTCCCCACCGGCGATTCGTTGCAGGCGGCGATCGAGCGGACGGACGAGGCAACGGACGGCCATGTCGCGTACTACATGATCAACTGCGCGCATCCGACCCACTTCCTCGACACTCTGGCTCCCGAGGCCGCCTGGCTGTCGCGGATCCGCGGAGTGAGGCCCAACGCATCGCGGATGAGTCACGCGGAGCTCAATGACGCTACCGAACTCGACCAGGGAGACCCGGCCGAGCTCGGCCGCCAGTGCCGGGACCTGCGCCAACGGCTTCCCGCACTCAATGTTCTGGGGGGATGCTGCGGCACCGATCAGCGGCACGTGGACGCGATGGTCGCGAGCGCGTTGCTGAGTCGCGCGGCCTGAATCCGCGGGTTGCCTCGACCGGTCAGCGCGTTCCAACCCTGCGCGGGCTTCGGCAGACGGAGCCCGCTCTTCATTTAGTGGACTGTGCAGCGGCCGCGTGGGCTTGCTCGAGCAACCCGGCAAAATCCCGGAGCTCGGTGAGGCCGAGGTCGGAGACGACCCAGCAGGTGTAGTCCGGAGTGCCCCGGTGCAGCAGGGCCGCCTTCGCGACTCCCTCCCTCCGATTCGTCGTCACTTAGTCTCGACCGTGCTGAAGACCCTCCTGTCGTGGAGCTGTGATTCCGATCATCGGGGCTTCATTCTGCGTTCACGCCCTACAGGGTACCGTCGTGCACGGACGCGAATCGGGAGGCTGCATGAGCGGGACCAGGAAAGTGTCGTGGCGCCCTGGAGCGGTGGCGATCGTCGGGCTGTCGGTCATGCTTGCCAGTGCCTGCGCCTCGCTGGGGGTACGGACCGATTACGATCAGCAGGCCTCATTTGCCAACCTCAAGACCTATGCGTGGATCGACTCTGCGGAAATCGTCCGGGACAGTGCGGCGAGCCCGTTCCTCGAGCGTCGGGTGCGCCGCGCGGTTGACCAGGGGCTCCGGAAGCGCGGCCTGAGCCTGGATGTCAGCGGAAGCCCGGATTTCCTCGTCACCGCGTTCGTGGTCGGCCCCACGCCGGAGGAGGCTCGGTGGCGTTACTGGCCTGCGGCGCCCTGCGGTCCGGTGGTGTCGATCTGGTTTGGTGTCGGCTATCCCTATGGGTACGGCCTCAGACACCCCCGGTGGCCGTGGCGGAGCCCGTACTTCCGACAGCCCTGGGGATATGCCTGTACCTACCGCGTGGGGTTCGGGTATCTCTGGCTCCCGGTCTACCAGGAGCCGGGAGCGCGGTTGGAGGGCAGCCTTGTCATCGACATCCTGGACCCGAACACCCGGGACCTGATCTGGCGGGGCTCAGCCGAAGGAGCCGTGCTGGGGCCCAGGGGAGAGTCCGCGTCTCAGGAGGAGCTGGATGAGGTGGCGAGCAGGATTCTCAAGAAGTTCCCGCCGGGCTCGCGCCCCTGACGCGCGAAGGCCGCCCGCGACGCGCGGGGGTCCGCCTTGACCTTCGACATGCACCGGGCAGAAAACGCGCCGCCGAGCAGAGGCGGCGGCGTGCCGTCATCCGCAGGTGCACGATCCCGCTGTGGCGTCGGCAGACCCGGGGGAAGCCAACTCATTATCATTTGACCGGGACCTGCTCCCAGCAGCGATGCGCCATACAAGACTTCCGGCGCGGACCCGCACTTCAAGCCGGTCAATGTCGCAGGGTCGATGAAGCCCGCGACATGCTGAAAGACCCAGCCGGAGAAGAGGAGCCACATCGTGAAGCTTGCCGCGGGACCACGGGGAGGCCGCCCTGGCTGACGCCTTGAGGCCACGGCTCCGCCGCTTCAGGGTCCGGCGCCGTCGGGAAGTCGAGAAGCCGCTCCGCGCCGAACTCTTGAGCATCGAGCGCCTGGAGGAGCGGGCCAGGGCCCTCGCCGCCAGCTTTACTTTGGCCCGGAATCCGCGCCGCAAGGCCCGCCCCTTCTTTTCTCGGCTTGAAGACAACGCCCGCGTACTGCGCGAGGCCTATCGGGTTCTCGCCGACGATGTCCACCGGGGCGCCTTCGTCCCCCCGGCGGCTGAATGGCTGCTCGACAACTTCCATCTCATCGAAGGCGAGATCCGGGATACCCGGCACAACCTTCCCCGGGAATACTACCTGGCGCTGCCCAAACTGGCCTCGCGGGAAATGGCCGGCATCGCGCGGGTCTATGCCATGGCCCTGGAGCTGGTCCGCCACACCGACGGTCGGTTGGACCGGCAACAGCTGGTGCGCTTCGTGGCAGCGTACCAGACGGTCGCCCCGCTGACCATTGGCGAGCTGTGGGCCTGGCCCAGCATGCTCAAGCTCGCCCTCATCGAGAGCCTGAGGCGACTGGCCGACGAAACGCTCCAGGGCCGGGACGCGCGTCTCACGGCCGACAGCTATCTGGCCCGGATCGCCAGTGCCGGTGAGGCGGCGCCCCTGGCGCCGCTCCCCGAAGTCCTGGAGACCGCCTACGTCGTGCGGCTGCTGCAGCGGATGCGCGAGTATGGGCCCCTCGTCTCTCCGGTGCGCGCGGCCGTCGAGGAACGGCTCGCCGCCCGCGGTATGACCGCGGAGGATTCGATCCGGATGGAGCACCAGAGCCAGGCCGCCGGGCAAGTCTCTGTGTCCAACGCCATCACCAGCCTGCGGCTGTGCTCCAGCCTGGACTGGACCCAGTATTTCGAAAGCGTCAGCCTGATCGAGCAGGTTCTGCAGCGCGACCCGGCCGGCGTGTACGGGAGAATGGATTTCCAGAGCCGGGACCGATACCGGCAGGCGGTGGAGGAATTGGCGGAACCAACCGGGGAGGCCCAGCTCCGTGTGGCTCTGCGCTGCGTGGAGAGCGCCCGGCAGGCCGCCGAGTTGAAGTCGGGCGACGACCGCGCCGCCCACGTCGGCTACCACCTGATCGGAAAGGGCCGGCGCGACCTCGAGACCGACGTGGAGTACCGTCCGCGCCTCGCAGTCCGCGGCTGGCGTTTCATCTTTGCCCGCGCCACCAGTTTCTACCTGGGATCAATCGGACTCGTCGTCGCCGCCCTGCTGGCTCTGGCCGTCGCGTATGTCCAGGCGAGTGGCGGGCCCCCATGGCTCCAGGCCTGGACTGCCGCGCTGGTACTCCTGCCCGCGAGCGAGCTCGCCACCGCCCTGGTCCAGCGGCTGGCCGCGCACCTCATCATGCCGCGCCGTCTTCCCCGCCTCGACTTCCAGGCCGGGATCCCCGAGGACGCACGGACCATGGTCGTCGTCCCCACACTGCTCACCAGCGTGGCCGGCGTGGCCGAGCTGCTGGAGCACGTGGAGGTCCTGGCCCTGGGGAACGTCGACCCGCGCATACACTTCGCGATCCTTGGCGACTTCGCCGACGCACCAACGGCCGGGCTACCGACAGACGCCGAGATTCTGGATGCGGCCCGTGCCGGTATCCACGACCTGAATGCCCGCCTCGGCCAGGGGCGCACCGACCGGTTCCATCTGTTCCATAGGGTGCGCCAGTGGAACCCTGGCGAGGGTGCGTGGATGGGCTGGGAGCGCAAGCGGGGGAAGCTCGAAGAGTTCAACCGCCTGCTGCGGGGTGCCAGGGATACCAGCTACCACGTCCACGTAGGAGACCCGGAAGTGCTGCCCAGCGTCCGCTACTGTATCACGCTGGACAGCGACACCCGGCTTCCCCTGCACGCGGCCCGCAAGCTCATCGGCATCATCGCCCACCCGCTGAACCGTCCCTCGTTCGATCCTCGCCTGCGCCGCGTCACTGAGGGCTATGGGATCCTGCAGCCCCGGGTCAGCGTGACGATGGCGAGCGCCGCCGGGTCGCTGTTCGCCCGGGTGTACGCCGGCCATACAGGCGTCGATCCCTACACCACGGCGGTCTCGGACTGCTATCAGGATCTGTTCAAGGAGGGCATTTACACCGGGAAGGGCCTCTATGACGTGGATGTCTTCATGGCCGCTCTCGAGGGTCGGATCCCGGAGAACGCCCTCCTGTCCCACGACCTATTCGAAGGCCTGCACGCCCGGGCCGCCCTGGTGACGGATGTCGAGGTGGTCGACGATTACCCCGCCAGCGTTCTCGCGCATGCCCGGCGCCAGCACCGGTGGGCGCGTGGCGACTGGCAGATCCTGTTCTGGCTGTTCCCCTGGGTCCCGACCCGGGAGGGCCTGGAGCGCAACCGCCTTCCCGTCATTTCCCGCTGGAAGATCCTGGACAACCTGAGGCGCACTCTGGTGGCGCCCGCCACCGTCGCCTTTCTCGCTCTGGCCTGGCTGGTGCTGCCGGGAGACCCGCTGATCTGGACCCTGGGGGTTCTGGCGGCGATCGCGTTTCCATTATATCCGCTGGCCGTTCGGTTCGGCGCCGGCCCCGCCCCCCAGCAACCCCTGGGGGTGTTTCTGCGGATTCTGGGCGAAGATGTGAAGACCGCCGCTGCCCAGACGCTGCTGCAGATCACGTTCCTCGCCTACCACGCCTACGAGATGGCCCATGCCATCGCTCTCACTCTGGTGAGGCTGGTGATCACCCAACGCCGCCTCCTGGAGTGGGAGACGGCTGCCGCCGCCACCGCTCGGGCGGCCGGCCTCAGCGCCCGGGCCGGCGCGGTGCTGTTCCTCGTGGAGATGGCGGCCAGCCCGATCATCGCCCTGATCCTCCTTGTCGCGATCGCGGCCAGCCGGCCGGGCAGCCTCGCGGTGGCCGGTCCCCTGCTTGCCTTGTGGGTGGCGGCGCCGGTGGTGGCTTATTGGCTGAGCCAGCCGGTGCCACCCGAGCGCCATCTCCTTGGGTCAGAGGACCGACGCTTCCTCCGTCTCATCGCCCGCAAGACCTGGCGCTACTTCGAGACCTTCATGGGCGCCGAGGACCACGGCCTGCCTGCGGACAACGTCCAGGAGGCACCAACGGCGAGAATCGCCCATCGGACCTCCCCCACGAACATCGGGATGGGGCTACTGTCGGCCCTGGCGGCCCACGACCTCGGCTTCATCAGTACTCCCGAGCTGGTCGAGCGGCTGGAGGCCACCCTGTCCACCATTGCGGGACTGGAGCGCTTCGAGGGACACCTGCTCAACTGGTATGACACGCGAACCCTGGCACCGCTGTCCCCCCGCTACGTCTCCACTGTCGACAGCGGCAATCTTGCAGGCGCTTTTCTGGCCCTGGCCGAGGGCCTGCGGCAGCTGGCCAGCGAGCCCCAGTCCGCGGCCCAGCTCTGCGCCGGCCTGGTGGACACCGCGGAGCTGGCCCGGCAGCAGCTGGCGCGCTTGGCTGAGACACCTGGTGGAGACGGCACGGCTCGCCTGACCGCCGAGGTGAGGACAGTCCGGGAAATGCTGGATGGTCCCGAGGAAGGCGAGCAAAAGCTGGCGCGGTGCGGCGGACGAGCCCCAGCGCTCACCGAGGCGATCGAATCGTTCGAGTCAGAAGGTGCGGCCTCCCACGATCGAGTCGAGGCCGCATACTGGTCGCGTTCCCTCGCCAGAGGGTTGACGGCCCCCGCCTCGAGGCCCGGCATGCTGGCGATGCGGCTGGAGGAACTCGCCTCGCGCGCGCTCGCTTTCGTCGCGGGCATGAATTTCACTTTTCTCTACGATCGCGACCGCCAGATGTTCTCCATCGGCTATCGCCTCGCAGACGCTCAGGGCCCTGCCCGTCTGGATGCCTCCTACTACGACCTCCTGGCTTCCGAGGCCCGTCTGGCGAGCTTCGTCGCGATCGCCAAGGGCGATGTGCCGGACAGCCACTGGTTCCACCTGGGACGCCTGCTGACCAGCGTGGATGGCGCCCCTACCCTCCTGTCGTGGAGCGCCAGCCTCTTCGAATACCTCATGCCCCTCCTCGTGATGAAGAGCTATCCGGGGACCCTCCTCGACCAGTCGTGCCGCATGGCCGTACGTCGCCAGGTGGAGTACGGGAGGCAGCAGGGCGTGCCCTGGGGGGTCTCGGAGTCCGGCTTCAACCTCGTGGACCATCACGGCAACTACCAGTACAAGGCCTTCGGCGTGCCTGGCCTGGGATTGAAGCGAGGTCTCGGCGATGAGCTGGTGGTCGCTCCCTACGCCACCGCGCTGGCCGCCATGGTGGACCCCGAGCGGGCCGCCCACAACTTCCGGCGCCTGGCCCGGGAAGGGCTGGACGGCAGGTACGGTTTCTACGAGGCGATCGACTACACCCACCGGAAGCCGGACGAGAGCGAGGCCGTCAGCGAGCCCCGACCCCATGGTTCCCGTGGGGTCGTCGTCCAGGCCTTCCTGGCCCATCACCAGGGCATGAGCCTCGTCGCTCTGGCGAACGCCGTCCTCGGTCATCCGATGGTGCAGCGCCTCCACGCCGATCCCAGAGTGCAGGCCACCGCGCTCCTATTACAAGAGCGCGCGCCGCGGCATGCTCCGATTACGCAGCCCCGGCCCGCCGAGGAGACGCGGGTGTCCGCCCCGGTCTCCGCGGTGGCGTTGCGGCGCTTTCGGTCGCCCCACACGCGGTACCCCCACGCTCAGTTCCTGTCCAACGGCGCCTACACCACCATCGTCACCAACGCGGGAGGCGGGGCCAGCCTTTGCCGCGGCCGCGCGGTCACCCGGTACCGCGAGGATGCGACCCGCGATCTCGGGAGCAACTTTCTCTACCTCCGCGACGTGCGCAGCGGGTCGGTCTGGTCCGCGGCCTATCATCCCACGGACCGGGAGCCCGAGGAGTATCTGGTCACCCTCCAGGCCGAGAAGGTCGTCATCCGCCGCCGTGACGAGGACATTGCGACCCAACTCGACGTCGCGGTCTCCACCGAGGACGATGTCGAGGTGCGCCGGCTGACCGTGACCAATCTGAGCGATCGGCCTCGCGAGCTTGAGGTGACTAGCTACGCCGAGATCGCCCTGGCGCCGGTCCGCGAGGACCTGACTCACCCCGCCTTCAGCAAGCTCTTTGTGGAGACCGAGTACCTGCCCGAGAGCGCCGCCCTGGTTTGTACCCGGCGACCCCGCGCCCGGGACGAGGCCCGGGTGTGGGCGGTGCATGTGCTGAGCGTGGAAGGGAGGATGCAGGGGCCGGTGGAATGGGAGACCGACCGCGGGCGCTTCCTGGGTCGCGGCCGCGGTCCCCAGGATCCGGTGGCCCTCGACGGGCGGCCCCTTTCGGGCACCACCGGGGCGGTGCTGGACCCGATCGTCAGTCTGCGACAGCGGATCCGTCTGGCTCCCGGCGGATTCGTGCGGATGTCCTTCGCGACCGGGATGGCCTTGAGCCGGGATGGCGCTCTGGCCATGGCGCACAAGTACCACGACCCCAGTGCCGCCGCACGCACCTTCGCGCTGGCCTTCACCCAGGCACAGAGCACCTTGCGGCACCTGGGCATCTCAAGCGACGAGGCTCAGCTGTTCGAGCGCCTCGCCTCCCGGGTGCTGTATACCGACGCCTCGCTGCGTGCGGAGCCCGAGGTCCTGAGTCGGAACAGCTTGGGCCAACCGGGCCTGTGGCCGCACGGGATCTCCGGCGATCTCCCCATCCTCCTGGTGCGTGTGGTCGAAGAAGACGCGATTCCCCTCGTCCGCCAGGCGCTGCAGGCCCAGGAGTACTGGCGACTGAAGGGTCTGAGCGCGGATCTGGTGATCTTGAATGAGCATGCCGTGAGCTACCTGGACGAGATGCACGTCCAGCTCACAGCGCTCCTCGACACCGGACCCTGGGGTGCGTGGAAGCACCGGCCGGGTGGCGTCTACCTGTTGCGTGGCGACCGGATGCAGGAGGCGGAGCGGTGTTTGCTCGCCAGCGTGGCCCGGGCGATCCTCAGCGGGGATCGCGGCACGCTGGCGAGCCAGCTGGACTGGCCATACCCCGAGCCGCGAGGAAAGAGGGAGCAGCCGCCGCCCCCAGAGCCTGCCGCCGGCCCGGACGGTCTGGAGATCGAGGTGCCCGCCCTCACCTTCGCGAATGGGACAGGCGGCTTTGCCGATAACGGCCGCGAATACGTGATCGTCCTCGATGGCAACCAGGAGACCCCGCTCCCCTGGGTCAACGTCCTCGCCAACCCCCACTTCGGCAGCGTGATCTCGGCGTCGGGCGCGGCACATACCTGGGCGGAGAATAGCCGGGAGAACCGCCTCACCCCCTTCGCCAACGACCCCGTGACTGACCCCACAGCGGAAGCCCTCTTCCTGAGGGACGAGGAATCGGGCGATGTGTGGTCGCCCACGCCGGGGCCGATGCGGCGGACCCGCGCGAGCGCCCGGTTCGTGATTCGGCACGGGCCCGGAATCTCCCGCTTCAGCCATGCCTCTCGTGGAATCCTGCAGGAGCTTGCGGTGTTCGTGGACGCGAAGGACCCGGTGAAGTTCTCACTCCTGACGCTTACCAACCGGACCGGCCGGCGGCGGCGGTTGAGCGTGTTCGCCTATAACGAATGGTGCCTGGGGTCGCCTGAACCGGAGGAGAAGCTCCATGTGGTGACGGCATTCGATGCCCAGACGGGAGCCGTGCTGGCCACGAACCCCTACAACCAGGACTTCGCCGGCCGGGTTGCCTTCGCCCACGGCAGCGAGCCGCCGAGCTCGGTGACGGGAGACCGCCTGTCCTTCCTGGGGCGGAACGGGTCGCCGGCATGGCCTGCGGCCATGCGCCACCACGCCTTGTCGGGCTGGCTGGGAGCGGGGCTCGATCCCTGCGCCGCTCTGCAGGTCGAGATCGGGCTGGCCCCGGGAGAATCACGCCGGCTGGTCTTCATCCTGGGACAGGGAAGGGATGATGGGCATGCCCGTGAGCTGATCAGCAGGCATGGCAGCGCGGCCGCCGCGGACCTCGCCCTCAAAGCGGTGCAGCAGTCCTGGGCCGATACCCTGGAGACCGTCCAGGTGCGCACCCCTGACGACTCCTTCGATCTCCTCCTGAACCGCTGGCTGCTGTACCAGGACCTGAGCTGCCGGTTGTGGGCGCGGTCGGGCTTCTACCAGCCGGGAGGCGCCTTCGGCTTCCGGGATCAGCTCCAGGATGCCATGGCCCTGTCGCTGGCGAGGCCTGACCTGTTCCGGGAGCACATCGTCCGGGCCGCGGGCCGGCAATTCCTCGAAGGGGACGTACAGCACTGGTGGCACGAGCCCTCAGGGCACGGCGTGCGTACCCGCTGCTCGGACGATCTGCTCTGGCTGCCGTACGCCGTGGCGCACTATGCGAGCACGACCGGGGACCACGGCATCCTGGATCAGATCATCCCGTTCCTGGAAGCCCCGGTCCTCGCCGCTGGCGAGACCGAGGCGTATGGACAGCCGCGGGTTTCCGCCGAATCGGCTCCGCTCTTCGAGCACTGTGTGCGCGCCATTGAGAAGGGCCTCACCACCGGCGCCCACGGCCTCCCGCTGATTGGCAGCGGCGACTGGAACGACGGGATGAACCGGGTCGGGCACCAGGGCCGTGGCGAGAGCGTCTGGCTGGGGTGGTTCCTGTACACGGTGCTGCAGCAGTTCATCCCTCTGTGCGAGACCCGGGATCCGGCGCGGGCGGCGCGGTACGCGAGCGAGGCCGGCCGGCTGGCGGGGATGCTCGAACAGTCCTGGGATGGGGAGTGGTACCGGCGGGGTTACTACGATGACGGCACGCCTCTGGGCTCGGCGCAGAACGATGAGTGCAAGATCGATTCGATCGCCCAGTCCTGGGCTGTCCTGTCCGGAGCCGCACCCTTGAAGCGCGCCGAGCGGGCGATGGACGCCGTCCGCACCCAACTGGTGCGGCGCGGAGCCAGGGTCGTGCTGGTGCTCGCTCCTCCCTTCGACCAGTCGGCGCAGGATCCCGGCTACATCAAGGGATACCCGCCGGGAGTGAGGGAAAATGGCGGCCAGTACACCCACGCCGCGGTGTGGACGGTCATGGCGGTGGCCCGGCTTGGCAACGGGGACGAGGCGGTAGAACTGTTCCACCTGCTCAACCCGATCAACCATACTCGGAGCGCCGCGGACGTAGAGCGCTACAAGGCCGAGCCGTACGCCACCGCCGGAGACGTCTACGCCCACCCGGCCCACGCGGGGCGTGGCGGCTGGACCTGGTACACCGGCTCCGCGGGCTGGATGCACCGCGTGGGCCTCGAGGAGATCCTCGGCCTGCGGCGCCGGGCGGGAGCACTCGAGGTGAGCCCGTGCATCCCCGCCTCCTGGCCCGGCTTCAGCGCGCGCTGGCGCTTCGGCCGCTCGACCTACCTCATAGAGGTGAAGAACCCGGAGCACCGCGTGCGCGGCGTTGCGCGGATCGTCTGCGACGGGCGCAACGTGGACCACGCGCGGATCCCGCTCGTCGACGACGGCGAGCAGCACCACGTCGAGGTGATCATGGGTAGGCGATAGCGGCCCGCCCGGCGCCGAACGGCCGCCATGATCCACCGGCCCTGACCGGGCCCTCCGCGAGGCAACGAAGGGCTCCGAAGCCTACGCCTCGCGGCGCAGCATCACCATCGTCCGGTCGTCGCCGAAGGGTGTCCCGTCGGCGAACACCTCGACCGCCGTCTCGATCGCGACGGCGATCGCCACGAGCGGCTCGGCCGCGTGCGGCTTCACCGCGGCCTGCAGCCGGTCGAGCCCGAACTCGTCGCCCCTGGGGTTGGCCGCTTCGGTGATCCCGTCGGTGTAGAGCACCAGCAGCTCGCCGGGCGAAAGCGTCGTCTCGAC
>DATBLR010000099.1:0-67709 GCA_036555275.1 Gemmatimonadales bacterium
GAAGGTGATGTTGTTCGACGCATCCAGGAACAGCGTCACCGCGTAGTCTTCGTGGGCCGCGGCGGAAGAGGATACCACATCGGCATCGGCCGTCCCGTCCAGCTCGACATAGGTGGTCCCGGAACCCGGCGTGGCCACCGAGAACCTCCAGTTGTTGAACGATACGTCGTAGCCGTACAGCGAGCTGCCATGGTCCCCCAGGGAAACCGAGCCGGTGACGGTGGTGGTGTTGTTGTTCGCGTCGGTATAGCTGCAGTTGACGGCATTGAAGCTGTAGCTCGCGCCGTTGGGGATGCCGTCGCCATCGTCGTCGGCGGGGTCACCGTTCACGTCGGGGGTGCAGCCGGCGGGTGGATCCAGCAGCAGCGCCTGCACCGTGGGCCGGGACCCGGCCATGCGGCGGGCCGTGGTGAGAATGCCGCCGCCGGGAGAGCCCGCTGTAAAGAAGCCCTGAGTCAGGTTCGACTCGGCGAAGCTGAAGCTCCCCACCCCTCCCACCAGCGCCGCCACCTGCGACACCGCCTGGTTCCCGATCGCCTGGGCCTCGCTCGCGCTGAGGGTCGTGTCGGTCTTCGGGCCGCCGTCATCGCCGCAGGCGCCGAGCGCCGTCGCCAGTGCCATGGAGAGAAAGCCCAGCTTGCTCGCACGCGTCATGACGCCCCCGAAAGGTCGAAGACAGGGTCCAGCGGTTCTTAGGTCGGTTCTTCCCTATCCTGGCACCGCGGTCCGGGCGCCCGCTGTGATGCAGGTCAGTTTCGGAGTGAAACGATGCTACCAGGGCTTGGGTTCACGGGTTGGAGGCCCAGGCGGCGGTCGGGTCCACCCCGCAACTGCTCCAGGTGAGAGTCAGCACCCCGGTGTCCCCGGATATGGTCCCCGACAGGGTCACCTCGCCGTCCGAGATCCGCTGCGGGGTGGTGGTGCAGGTAGAGTCGTAGACCAGCGGCGTGGGGGTGGCAATGGTGATCGTCCAGTTCTCGCTGCTCCGCTGCCACTGCATCGTGCCATCAATGGTGAGGGAGCCGCTGGGCGGCGACTGGCCCACCCGCACCGTATCGTCCACGTCCGCCACGAAGCTCACTGTGGTGGAAAGATCGATGTTGGTGTTGGCGCGGGAGGGCCGCACCCGCACGATCTTGAGCGAGTCCTTGAGATTCACCGTCACCTCGGTCGCGGTCCGGCCCCGCACCCCGTTCCGGGTGGCGGTGAAGGTCCGGGTGGCCGCGGGATCGGTGCCGGTCCAGGCCAGGTCGGTGTAGGTCAGCCGGTACGAGGTAGTGTCGGCGGTGAGCGCCGTGTCCTCGACCAGCAGGGTACCGGCCACCGAGAAGTCCCCTCCCCGGAATCCGGTCATGTGGCAGGGGGGATCGGCAAAGGTGAGGGTCTGGCTCTCGGGGATCCCGTCGGTGTCGGTATCGGTGGAGCTGCCGGCCGTGGGGCAGGTCGCGGCGACGAAGCTGGGCGGTACCCCCGGCGCGAACAGGGTCAGCGCCGAGACCGTGGACTCGACCTCATCCTCCATGGCGAGCATCAGTTCGGTCCGCTGGCTGGAGCTTGGAGCCCCGCCGCCGGCGCCCCCGCCCCCGGAGAGCCCACCGGTGACGGAGCTGGTCTCACAGGCGAGAGTGGCGGTGGCGACCGCGAGGAGGGGGAGGAACCGGGACAGTGAGGCCACGGGACACTCGGCGGTGAGAGACGCCGAAATGTAGCCCGGCGGGGTTGCGGGGTGGAGGATTTGAGGGTCAGTTGACGGTACCGACGTATTCACGGGTCCATGCCCCCTCGTTTCGTCCTCCGCTGCCTTGGCAACCCCGAGCTCCGCAGCCCAAGCGGGGAGCCCGTTCGCTTTCGCACCCGCAAACATCTGGCCCTCCTGACGTTCCTCGCCGCCGAGCGGCGGGACATGCACCGCCGGGACCGGCTCGCGGACCTGCTCTGGCCGGAGGCCAGCCCGGCTGAAGGCCGGCACTCCCTTGCCACCGCGCTTTCCGTGATCCGGGGGAAACTAGGGCCCAGGACCTTCGAGACAACTCGCGACAGTGTGCGATTGGTCGCAACCGAGCTGGAGGTCGATCTGGAACGGCTGGCCCGTGGAGAGGTCCTCGGCGACCAGACCACTCCACCACTGGAGGTAGCGGGGTTCCTCGAGGACTTTGAGGTCCCCCGGGCCCCGGAATACATGCTGTGGCGGGATCTGATGCGCGCCCGGTGGTTCCCCCGGATCCGGGATGCCCTGGTCCTTCTCATGGACCGCTGCAGGCGTACCGGCGATTTCACGCGCATCGGGTCCCACGCGGACCGCCTGCTCGCGATCGACCACCTGTCGGAAGAGGCGACTCGGGCCAAGATGGAGGCCTGTGCGCTCGCCGGTGATCGGATCAGCGCCATCCGGATCTTCCAGGCCTGGCGGCAGCGCCTCGCAGACGAGCTGGACGCTCACCCCTCCCCGCTGGTCGAGGGCATGGCGCTCCGCTTGCGGCAGCGCGGGTGCGAGCCCCCCGGTACTGCCCACATCCCCACCGTCCCGACTGATCATTGGCGCAACCGGGCCTTCGTGGGACGCGCACTCCAGTACCGGGCACTCTACGAGCGGTGGGAGTTGACCAGCGGCGGGCGAGGACGTCACGGTCTGGTGCTGGGCGATTCGGGCATCGGAAAGACTACCCTGGTAGAACGCCTCAGCACCGCGGCAGGCTTGGAAGGAGCCGTGTCCAGCCGGGTGCAATGCTACGAGGTGGAGCGGGAGCTACCCTACTCCGCGATCGGAACGCTGGTCCGGGGTCTGCTCGACCGCCCCGGCGCGAGCGGTACTCCCCCCGAGTGGCTGGCGGAGCTGGCCCGCACGATTCCCGCGGTGGCACAGCGCTATCCGGACCTGCCTCCCGCGCGGGAGAGCGCGGGCGAGACCGCGCGCCTCCGGCTGACGGAGGGGGTGCATGAGCTGGTGTCGGCCATCGCGGAGGAGCATCCGGTGATCCTGGTTGTGGACGACGTCCATCTGGCCGATGATGCCAGCGTGGCCGTGCTCCATCTCCTCATGCGACGCACCCAGTCGCAGCGGATCATGGTCATCATGACCGCTCGGCAGGGCGAACTCGCCAACTCTCCCCATGCGGGGCGCCTGTTGGAGGCCCGGGAGCCGCTGGGACTCGAAGCGGTGGAGCTGCCCCCGCTCACCGAGGAGGAGATGAGCGAAGTGGTAAGTGCCCTCGCCGCGGCCGCCGACAGCACCGTTCCTCCGGCGATCAAGCGGGCACTGCTTCTGGCGTCCGCGGGCGTGCCGATGATCGTGGAGCTGCTGTTCGACGACTGGCGGGCCCACGGTGAGGAATGTCTGGCACTCTCGGTCGGTGCCATGACCGTCGATGCCTTCAGCAATGACCAGCGGGAGGTCTACCATCGGATTTTCGATCGAACCCTGCGAGGCCTGTCGGACCCGGCACGGGCGGTGCTCAATCTGGCCGCGATCCTGGGTGAGCGGCTGAACGACCTCACCATGTACCAGCTGGTTGATCTCTCGCTGGCGCAGACCCTGGCCGGGATGGCTGAGCTGGAGCGCTGCCGCATCCTCCGCGATGGAGGGCGGGAGGTGGAGTTCCGCAACGAGCTGCTGCGCGGCTACACCTATCTCAGTGTGCCCTCGCCGCTCCGGCGGGCGCTACACGGGCTCATCGCCGACCGGCTGCTGGCGGCGGAGGCCCGCGGTGATCGGGTGCCGGGGCTGATGCTCGCGTGGCACTGCTTCCGGGCCGGTCGGCCGCTCGAGGCCGAGCCCTATTTGCTCCGCGGCTCGCGGGAGGCGTTGCGCAGAGGTGGGACGTTCGAGGTCGAGCTGGCCCTGACCTCGGGGATGAAGGGGCTGACGCCTGCGACGGCGGTCGAGGCCCAGTTGCTATTGTCGGACGCCTTACAGGAGCAGGATCGGCACCAGGAAGCGCTGCAGGTCTTGGAACAAGTGTCCGCAACTCAGCCCCGCGATGAAACCCGTAGGACCCTAGCCCTGCTGCGATCACGTGCTGCCCTCGCGCAGGGAGTCGCGGAGGCCAGGGATAGTCTCTCGTCCCTCCGACCATTCTTGGAAGAGAATGTACCTTGCCCGGTAAGAGTTGCAGCCCTCGAGGTAAGTGTTCCACTTGTGTTGTACCTCGGGGATCGGTCTGAGGCTCGCCGTCTCATTCGGGTGGCGGAGACTCTTGAGGATGGAGCTGAAGAGCTTGAGGGAAAGATCACAGTTGGGCGTGCCTTGTGGATGGGCTACTGGCTTTCAAAAGGAGGGCGAAGCCTGCCTGACTTGAACCGCAAACTGGAGCTCTTGGCAGACCGATGCACGCGTGAAGGACTGGACAATGCCGCAACGTGGATGCTCCACACGACCAGTGGCTCAGTATGTTTGGCCACCGGCGACTACCAACGGGCGATTCAGTGCTTCAAGAACGCTTACAGAATTGGTAGAAAACTCGGCAGTGAAGAGAAGATCGGTAGCAACGCGACAGGCCTCGCCATTGCCTACGGGCGGATTGGCGAGTATCCCCTTCAAGCACAGTTTGCGGAGAGATCTAGAAGCTGCTTCACTGCACGAGACTCGTGGCGGCGTGACGTGGCGACCTACTACGCTGCATTCGCCAACTGCATGATGGGCGAGAACAAAACGGCGCTCAGCTTGATCGACTCGCTCGAAAGCTGGGAAACGTCCACTAGGCCAGAATGGATTCTGCAGTGCCTCCCGCTGATGAAGGCCGATATCCTCCTAGCCGCGGGTCACAAAGACAAAGCAGCAAAGATGGCCACGGAGGGTCTTGATCGTTCCGGAGTGGAGCCCCTCACAGAGAGCTATGCGGGGATGGTCGCCCGTTGGCTTGCGCGGTTGGCGGCAGGGCGAAGCGAGTACCCTGGCTCAGCAGTCCTCAAGGACCTAAGTGAGGATCTCGAAACACACGACGTAATGGATCAGGCGGAAATTCTAGCCGCCAGGGTGTGGCTCGATGAACGGAACGGAGGTCAGTGGTCGACCGGAAGAGAACTTTTGGCGAGCGCCCTTGCGCGGCTACCTGCGGCTGTCGAACACCAATTGCGCCGACTCGACTGTCTCTGCTAGAATGCCCTGATCCTAGGCCAAGAGCGCCTAACCCTCATGACGTCCGGGCCCCCCAATCCCACCCGCTTGGATCCACCAGCGTACTGCGTATCGTCCGGCTGCTGCTCATGGCCCGCCTGCATTTCGGCCATGACCCGACGCACCGTAACGGAACTCACCACCATGTCCACCAGCCTGGGGTCGAACTGGGTGCCGCGGTGCTTCTGCAGCTCCGAGATGACCGCCTCGATGGGCAGGCGCTTCCGGTAGGGCCGGTCAGTGGTCATGGCGTCGGTGGTGTCGGAAATCATGATGATCCGCGCCCCCAGCGGGATTTCCTCCCCCGCCAGACCGTCGGGATAGCCGCCCCCGTCCCACCGCTCGTGGTGGTTCCGCACCGCGTCCAGGATCTTGCCCCGGAAGCTGGAGATGATGGCCACCAGCTCGGCGCTCTTCACCGAGTGAGTCTGGAGCAGCGCGGTCTCTTCCGCGGTCAGCTTGGAGTCCTTCCGGAGCAGCGGCGCGAACTCCTCGTGGATCTTGCCCACGTCGTGCAGCACCGCCGCGGTGTAGACCTGCTCGACCTCTTCGGCGGATATCTTGGCTTCCTGCGCAATCGCCTTCGCCAAGGTCGCGACCCGCATGGAGTGCCCAGACGTATACGGGTCACGTGCTTCGATTGCCTTTACCATCAGGTCGAGCAACTCACGGCCGCTATTCTGCAAGCGCCGATAGAGGGCGTAGACATGCCTTATGACAAGAATGGGGGCCAGCATTACCACAAAACCCAACGCGCCCAGTCCCACAAGTCGCTCGGATGCCACGTAAACGAACGCGAGCAGAAGACCGATACTGCTGGCCGCAATGTCGTAGCCGAAGATCCCCTTCGCGTTTACCGTCCAAACCTCTTGGAATTTGCGTCCGGTGGTTATCGCCAGGACGCCGTTAAGCGCAGTGGCATTGATCGCGAAGTAGCTCATCGAGAAAACAAAGAAGAGCGCCAGATCGCGTTGGGAATCAGCCTGGCCTAACGACGCACCGGGTAGAAGGTATGCGGGTGGTGCGCTGCCTCCGAGGAGTTGGTATAACAGTACGCCAGCCGCCACACATAGCGACCGCTGGCATACGTTAAAGACCACCTTGATCAACGGACGTCGCTGATAGGCCTGAGAGACTAGAGTGGATGAGCCAGCAATGATCCCGCCCCAAAAGGCGCCGAATAGCAGTCCTCCTGCGAGGTGCACCACAAATGAAGCTGATCCCTCAGCCCCGAAGTGCAGAGGATTGCTAGTCAGTTCGATGAGAAAGGCGGCCAATATGAACGTCACAATGGCCCAGAGACCTGGGAATGGTTCACGCCATCCCCAAGCCGTCGCCATCGCGAGAACAGCTACCGCTGCCACGGAAGCGACGAATAGAAGAGTCTTGAACCTCTGGGTCATGTTGATTGCTGGCGGCAACCCTAGTGCACTACTCAAGCCCAATTTGCTCCTTCGGTCACGGCCAGAAGTTTCACCAAAGTCGACGCGGTGAACGCCGCAACCAGGGCAATCGTAGCATGCATGAGCGTCTCCTTGCTCGAGTGAAAAAGAACCCTCGGGAAGGAGCCAAGCCCCGCTAAGGCTCGGCCGACGCTCCGCTCATCAATTTTCCGCTAGTCTCCGCTACTACAACTGCTGCAGAGTACCAGGGCCGCCGCCATTTTTCCTTATATGTGAGTGGTCTCCGGTTGTCACCCTGGCCGCCGGGCCTCGGCCCAGCGGTTGGTTGCATCGAGCACGGCGAAGACGGCCGCCCGCTCGGCGCTTTCCTTGATCTCCGCGGTGCCGATGAGCAGCACGGCCTCCCGGCCGCCCAGCCCCTGCACCGCCACCAGCACGAACTGCCGATCGAACGCGTCCAGGATCTTGGCCCCCTCCAGCGCCACCGAGTGGTCCGAGAGCAGCTGATCGAGGACGTGCACGGCCGCGCGGGCCGCGCCCTCCACCCGGCTCCGGGGAGTGTCGCTCACCTCTTCCTCGGCGGTGCCGGTCTTGCTCGCGAAGGACACCGACACCGTGATGTTCACCCGGTGGGGCCGCTTGCCCGGCGCCACGAACAGCGATTCGAACAGCGCCGCCCGCCGGAGTGCCCGCTCCCGCACCGCGCCCCGCTCCACCACGTCGATGGGGCGCACTTCCGCGGTCTGGGCGATGCTGATCTTCCGGTGGTCGACCTTGAGGCCGAGCTGGGCGAGCAGGGCGGATTCGATGTTCCGGACCAGCTGCTTGGGCTGGAGGCCGGCCTGGGCCAGGATGTGCACCTCGCTCACTTCGCCGAGCGGGGTGGTCACGACCCGGGCGGAGAGGACTCCCTCGAGGCTGGTGAGCAGGTTTTCGGCCCGGCGCACGCCCCAGGGATCGGGTGTGTTATCCAAGGTGCTGCCGCTCCGTGGCGGAGGCAGCTCGGGCTGCTGGCGAAGAGGTGATGGTCCGGTCACGGTTATTCACTCCCAGGGACGGGCCCCGCTCACGCGACGGCGTTCCGTCCGGCGGACTTGGCTTGATACAGCGCCCGGTCGGCCTGCACGAGCAAGTCTCCTTCGTGCGGCCGCCGTACATCATACTCCGCGACCCCGATGCTTGCGGTCACGATCCCGACCGGGTATCCCAGCCGGCGTCCCACACCCTCGATACCGGCCCGGATCGCCTCGGCCACCCGGTTGGCGCCCGTGAGGTCGGTCCGGGTCAGGATCACCACGAACTCGTCCCCGCCATAGCGGGCTGCCAGGTCCGAGGCACGGATGGCGTGGCGGACCTCGTTGGCCACCGCGTTCAGCACCTGGTTCCCCGCCTCGTGACCGAACTGGTCGTTCACCTGCTTGAAGTAATCCAGATCGATGAACAGGAGCGCGAAGCCCTCCAGGCTCCGCTTGCTGCGCTCGATCTCGTACGTCAGCCGGTCATGCATCACCCGGTACGCGGCCAGTCCCGTGAGCGCATCCACCGCGGAGTCCCGCTGCGCCTCCTCAACCCGACGGGCCTGGTGCGGCGGACACTGCCGGAGCGAGGCCCGCCCCATGGCCGCTGCCTCCGCGAACAGGGCACAGGTCTCGAAGCCGCACGCCCGGCAGTCCCAGGGTTTCCCGTTGGGGCCCGGACCGATGGCCTCGAGCACTTCTTCCACCCGGGTCGGATCGGCCTGCACCAGCCGGGGCTCGATCTGGAAGGTCGCCCCGTAGCTGGCCACCACCGACTGGTCGATCACCGGATACCGGCTCCGGGGCGGTTCCGAATTCATCACCACCGACCGCCGCCAGAACAACTCTTCCCGCGGGCCCGACAACGGGTGGTCCAGCCACCCCTCGTGCGACAGGATGTCGACGAAGCCCAGGTCGATCCGGTCCACCACCACCGCCCGCGAGATCCCCTTCAGCTCGGCGAGCCCGCGTACCTTCCGGAACCGCTTGCTCGAGTACGGGACTTCCTCCAGCATCGGGACCGGCAATCCACCGGCGGTGCTCAAATGCCGACGCCGCTCCCCGGGGACGCGAAGGAAGAAGTCCGGTTGGGACACCGGATTGACCCCCCGGAGCCGGAGCAGTTGCTCCAAGTCCCCGAAGGTGATCGCGGCGTCCAGCTCGGGCCTCCCTGCCGGGGGGCACACCCCGGCGAATACTATCTCCAGCCTCTCTCCAACCAGCGCGCGAAGGTATCGCGCCTCAGCCACTGCCGGAATCGTCACCGGCGCCAGGTATGGCACCAGCTCAGGGTAGTCCCGCCGAATGGTTTCCACCACCACCGGATCGGTGGATCGGATCAGCGTACCCCAGCCTTCCTCCCGCCACAGCTTGAGGTACTCCGTCGCCACCAGCTCGTCCCCAATCACCCCGCGGTTCACCATCCGGAACCCGGCGGCATAGCAGGCATTCACGACCTGCTCGGGACTGGCGGGGTGAAAGTGCGCCGCCGCCTCGGGTGAGAGAATCAGCACCCCACCCCCGCGCGTGGCGACCGCCATCGCGCGGCCCAACTCTCCGGTTACATCAATTGCGTCGTGGGGACAGGCCGGTACACACAGGCCACAACGGATGCACGCCCCATCCTCGATCCGGACCAGCGGTTCGTGGACCTCTACGGCACCAGTCGGACATACCCGCACGCACGCCAAACAGGCCACGCATGCGCTGGGGTCAATGGTGAAAATCACCGAGAGACACCCAGCCGAAGGAGGGTACAGGGTCCGGGCGCAATATCGTGGAGCGCCGGTAGCGTGTCAAGCATGGTGGCCCCTGCGAAACTTATACAGCGACAGGACTTAGACGGTAAGGTTAGTCCAGTTTGAAAGCCTTGATCTTCCTGTAAAGAGTTCGTTCACCTATACCCAGCATTTCGGCGGCTTTGCGGCGATTTCCACGGTTCTGGGTAAGCGCGGCCACGATGGCCTCTTTCTCGACCTCGGCCATGGTCATGCCCGGTCGATATACCACCGCTCCCCGCTCTTCCGCCTCAGTTGCTGGCAAAACATCGGCCACCGGCTGGCTTTCGCCAAGCTCGATAACCTGGACCCGCTGGGGCCGTTCGTCCAGCCGCCGGCGGACGTCCTCGAGCTGAATCCGTAAGTCCATGATATTTCGCAGGATGAACTCGAGCTCATGGCCAGGTCCTACCCCGCCGGTGACGCCAATTCGAACGGGGAGAAGGCGGCTGGCCCCCTCCAGGACGTCGGGGGGGATATCTGTTGCGCGAATCTCACGCCCGGGCGCCAGCACCACCATCGATTCGATGAGATTCCGGAGCTGCCGGACGTTGCCCGGCCATTCAGCCTCCACCATCCGCTGCATGGCCTCGGCGGTAATCCCCCGAAAGGGCCGGTCATGGGCCTGGGACAGCTCCCGGACGAACCTCCGTACCAGGAGCGGGATGTCGCTGCGACGCTCGCGGAGTGGGGGAAGATAGATGGTCAGTACGTTGAGGCGGTAATAGAGGTCGTCCCGGAACTCGCCCAGCGCGACCGAGTCCCTGAGGCTGCGGTTGGTGGCCGCGACGACTCGAACATCCACCTTGATGGGCTGCACACCTCCGACGCGGAAGAAGGCCCGGGTCTCCAGCACCCGGAGCAGCTTGACCTGGACGCTGGGCGGGATCTCACCGATCTCGTCGAGGAAGATGGTCCCGGTGTCGGCCAGCTCGAAACGACCCAGCCTCCGCTCGGCGGCGCCGGTGAAGGCGCCCTTCTCGTGGCCGAACAGTTCGCTCTCGAGCAGGGTCTCCGGGAGTGCGGCGCAGTTCACCGCGATGAAGGGCTTGCCCCGGCGGGGCGACAGGTCGTGGATGGCCTTGGCGACCAGCTCCTTGCCGCTCCCCGATTCTCCCTGGATGAGCACGGTGCTGGAGACCGGAGCCATCTGCTCCAGCTTGATCAGCAGTTCCTGGATCGCCGCGCTCTCGCCGATGATGCCGGTCCGCTGCTGCAGTGCCCTCCGGGCGATCAGTCGCTCGGTCAGGTGAAGCACCTCGGCGGGGTTGACCGGCTTCACGGCGGCTTCGGTGACATCCACCGGCCGGCGGTTGCCATCGGCTACCTGCAGATCGGTCGGCTCCAGCAGCGCGAGGGTCGAGATCTCGGCGTCCCGGGCGAGCGCCGCCAGCTGCACTGCCGGGGCCTCATAGACCGCACCGGTGAGCACCACCAGGTCGGGCGCCTGGCGCCTGAGCTCCTGCCTGGCGTCGTCGAGCGTGGAGATCATCCCGGTCGCGTGGCCCGCCGCCTCCAGCGCGGCATTCACGCGGACAGCGGTCTCCAGGTCGGCGGTGGTAAGCAGGATTTTGGATGGCATGAATCAGCGTTCAGGGTTCAGCGTTCAGCGTGCAGCGTTCAGGGTTCAGCCGGGGACCGGGACTGCGACCCTGAACGCTGTACCCTGCACGCTGAACGCCGCACGCCGTCAGTGGTCCGTCCTTGCTCCCCGTATCAACTCCACCGCATGCTCCACGAGATCATCCAGTACCGCGAGTCCGTCCCGGACCCCGCCGGGGCTGCCGGGGAGATTCACCACCAGCGACCGCCCCCGGACCCCGGCCACCCCCCGGGAGAGCGCTGCCCGGTGGAACCGCGGGTACACGCTCAGGCGAAGCACCTCGGCGAGACCGGGGGCCTCCTTCTCGAGCACCGCCCGCGTCGCCTCAGGAGTCACGTCGCGGGCGGTGAGGCCGGTGCCGCCCGTCGTCAGCACAAGATCCGCGCGGTCCGCATCGGTCCAGCCGCGGATGGCGTCGCCGATCCGGTCCACGTCATCGGGCACCAGCTTCCGATCCGCCAGCGTGAACCCCCGCGCGGCAACCCAGGCGGCGATGGAGTCGCCGGAGGTATCGGCCCGATCACCACGGGCCCCGGCGTCGGAAATGGTGAGGATCGCTACCCGGAGTGTCACCGTCGCACCGAACCCCGAGTGTAAAACGGCCGGCGAACTACTTCCGCCTCGACCGGCTCGCCGCGGATGTCCACCTGGAACCGGTTTCCCGGTTGAGCCCGTTCCGCCGGCAGATAGGTAGTCCCGATCGCGAAGCCGAGCGAGGGACTCATGGTCCCGCTCCGCACCTGATCGACGGCGAGCCCGTCCACGTGCACCGGCATACCATGGCGCGGGATGCCCTTCCCCACCATGCGGAAACCCACCAGCTTGCGCGAGATCCCGGCGATCTTCTGGACCTTGAGCGCCGTCTCCCCTACGAACGGCGCTCCCTTGTCCAGCCGGGTGATCCAGCCTAACCCGGCCTCGAGGGGGGTCGTGGTATCGTCGATATCGTTGCCATACAGGGCGTACCCGACCTCGAGCCGGAGCGTGTCCCGGGCCCCCAGACCGATGGGGAGGGCCTTGCCGGGTCCGGTGAGTGCGTTCCACATCGTCACCGTGTCCTGGCTGCGGCAGTAGAGCTCGAATCCATCCTCTCCGGTGTAGCCGGTGCGAGACAGGAAGCACCCCACGCCCGCCACCCGGCCGACCGCGAACCGATAGTAGCCGATGTCGCCGAGCCTGGTCTCCGTGACACTCTGGAGGAGCGCCTCCGACCGGGGGCCCTGCACTGCCAGCAGGCCGACCTCCCCGGAAATGTTCCTGAGCCGGACGTTCCCCCGCTTGTGCCCGACCAGATGATTCCAGTCCTTCTCGATGTTGGCAGCGTTGACCACGAGCATCAGCTTGTCTTCGAAGCGATAGACGGTACAGTCGTCCACAATGCCGCCGCGCTCGTTGAGGAAACAGGAGTACTGCACCTGCCCCGGCGCCAGCGCCCCGACGTCATTGGTGGTCACGCGGTTGACGAAGGCGTTGCGGTCGGGGCCGGAGACTTCGAACTCCCCCATGTGGCAGACATCGAAGATCCCTGCGTCTTCCCGCACCGCCCTGTGCTCGGCGAGAATCCCCGTCGGATACTGCACCGGCATTTCCCAGCCGGCGAAGGCCACCAGCTTCGCGCCGAGAGAGCGGTGCACGTCGAAGAGCGGAGTCCGCTGCAGGGGCGCGGAGTCGGTCATGGGAGACGCGGGGGAAAGGGGAACGGGGAACGGGGAACGGGAGATCCGTGGCGGTCACCAGGCCGGACTCTGGAGGTCAGGCCGCGAAGACAAGTGGAGCAGACCGTTCCCCGTTCCCGGTTCCCCGTTCCCCGCTTCACCGTTCCCCCATGAGCGTAGCCATCAGTGCCTTCTGGATATGCAGGCGGTTCTCGGCCTCGGCCCAGACCCGCGACCGGGGGCCCTCCAGCACGGCCTCGGTCACTTCCTCGCCCCGATGGGCGGGAAGGCAATGCAGGAAGATCGCGCGCGGATTCGCCATCGCCATCAGCTTGTCGTCCACACCATAGCCGGTGAACGCCTGGCGGCGGGCCTCCGATTCGCCCTCGTGACCCATCGAGGTCCACACGTCGGTGGTCACGACGTCGGCGCCGGCCACGGCTTCCTCCGGCAGCTCGGTAATGCTGATTCGGGTCCGCGCCGCGTTCCGCTCGAAGATCGCCCGGTTGGGCTCGTAGCCCTCCGGGCAGGCGAGCCGCAGCTCGAATCCGAGCAGGCCCGCCGCGTCCAGCCAGCTGTTGGCCATGTTGTTCCCGTCGCCGATCCAGGCTACGACCTTCCCATCGGAGCTCCCGAACTCCTCGCGCATGGTGAGCACATCGGCGAGCACCTGGCAGGGGTGCAGCAGGTCGGTGAGTCCGTTGATGACCGGCACGGTGGCGAACCGGGCGAATTCTTCCACCTCGGTGTGCTGGTAGGTCCGGATCATGATCCCGTCTACGTAGCGCGACAGCACCCGCGCGGTGTCGCGGCTGGGCTCGCCCCGGCCGAGTTGCAGCTCCCGCGAGGAAAGAAACAGGGCATGCCCCCCCAGCTGATAGACCCCGATCTCGAACGACACCCGGGTTCGCGTGGAGGTTTTGCCGAAGATCATCGCCAGGGTCTTGCCAGCCAGGGGCCGGTCCCGGTATTCGCCGCGCTTCATCCGGCCCGCCAGCTGGAAGAGCTGCTCCAGTTCGGGCCGACTGAAGTCTGAGACGGCGAGAAAATCGCGCTTCGGCAAGGCTGACGCTGGCTCGGCCATTTTGGCAGGAGAAGGCTAGCGAAGGGCAGTCGGTAGCGGAAGGGTCAGAACCGCCCCCGGTCGGCCGTGGCACCGCGCGGTTCAGAGGATAGATCGGAGTTCGCGGGGGGGATTATAGGATGTACCGCCGCAGGTCATCGTCGTCGATGATCCGCTCCAGCCGTCGACGCACGGCCTCCCGGTCGAACACTACCCGCTTCTCAGGGAAGTTGGGGAGCTCGAAGAGCAGCTCGTCGAGCAGCGTGGACAGGACCGTGTGCAGCCGCCGCGCGCCGATGTTCTCCATGCGGTCGTTGGCGAGCCAGGCCACCCGCGCGACTTCCGCGATGCCATCCTCGGTGAATTCCAGGGTGGCACCCTCGGCGGCGACCAGCGCCTGGTACTGCTTGGTGAGGGCGTTCTCCGGCTCGGTCATGATGCGGATGAAATCGGCCTCCGTCAGCGGCGTCAGCTCGACCCGGATCGGAAACCGGCCCTGCAGCTCGGGGATGAGGTCCGAGGGCTTGGAGACATGGAAGGCGCCGGCGGCGATGAACAGGATGTGATCGGTGCGGACGTAGCCGTAGCGGGTCTGGACGGTACATCCCTCCACGATCGGGAGCAGGTCCCGCTGCACTCCCTCCCGCGACACGTCCGGCCCCACCGTCCCCCGCTCCCCGGCGATCTTGTCGATCTCATCGATGAACAGGATGCCGTGGTTCTCGGCGCGGTCCAGCGCCTCGTTCACTACGTCATCCATGTCGACCAGCTTCTTCAACTCCTCGTCCACCAGGACCCGGCGGGCCTCGGGGATCCGGACCGTCCGCCGTTTCTTGCGGCGAGGGAGCATGTCCTGGAGCATCTCCATGAAGTTGATCTGCTCCCCCTCCATCCCCTGCGGCGGCTGCATCATTTCGAGCATGGGATAACTCTGCGGGGTCACCTCGATCTCGACCTCGCGGTCGTCCATCTTTCCGTCGCGCAGCATCTGGCGCAGCTTCTCGCGGGACCGGGTGTGCCGGTCGTCCTCGCCGACGGGGCCGGATTCCTGGCGGGCCTGGCCCCCTGGGCTGACCACGAAAATGGCGGGACGCCCTGACTCGGCTGCTTCCGTCTTTTCCGGCCTGAGCGGCGGAGCCGGCGGAGGGAGCAGGATATCCAGCATGCGCTCCTCGGCCCGGACCTCCGCCTGCGGGTACACCTCGTCCTCCCGCTCGGTGCGGACCATGCTGATGGCCGCATCGACCAGGTCGCGCACCATCGACTCGGCATCCCGCCCCACGTAGCCCACCTCGGTGAACTTGGAGGCCTCCACCTTCACGAACGGCGCACCGGCCAGCCGGGCGAGTCGCCGGGCCACCTCGGTCTTCCCCACGCCGGTCGGGCCGATGAGAATGATGTTGTACGGCATGATCTCGTCCCGGATCTCGTCCGGGGTCTGGGCCCGTCGCCAGCGGTTGCGGATAGCGATGGCCACCGCGCGCTTGGCGGCGTCCTGTCCCACGATATAGCGGTCGAGCTCCGCCACGATCTGGCGCGGTGGCAGCTCCTCGAGCCACGGAGGCGGCGCGGGGGGGGCCTGGGGGTCGGTTGGCGGGATTACCGGCACGGGAGGAGGCATCGTCATGCCCAAAGCTAGCCGTGTAGCGTGTCGGCGCGCAGCCGAGCGAAGAGCGGACCGGTGCTCACAGGTCCAGAATCGTCAGATTCCGGTTGGTGAAGACGCAGATCTCCGAGGCGATCTCCAGCGCGCGCTGCACCACGTCGCGCGCCGACAAGCGCTCGTCGGGAATCAGGGCGCGCGCCGCCGCCAGCGCATAGTTCCCGCCGGACCCGGCCGCGAGGATCCCGTCGTCCGGCTCGATCAGCTCCCCGCCGCCGGACAGCAGAAAGGTGTGCTCCAGGTCGGCCACCACCAGCAGCGCCTCCAGCCGTCGCAACACCCGATCGCTGCGCCAGTCCTTGGCCAGCTCGACCGCAGCGCGGGGCAGGTTGCCGGGGTGGCGATCCAGCTTCTCCTCGAATTTCTCGTAGAGGGTGATCGCGTCGGCCACAGATCCCGCGAACCCCGCGAGCACCTTGCCGCCCTTGAGCGTCCGCACCTTGCTCGCAGTCGCCTTGACCACCGTATCCCCGATGGTCACCTGCCCGTCGCCGCCGAGCGCGATCTTGCCGTTCTTGCGGACGGTCAGAATGGTGGTGCCGTGGTATGCCGACATCGACTCTCCCGGCGCATCCGCGGGTATGCGGGCGTAGGGGTCGCATGCATGCGACCCCTACTACGCCCGCGGGTGCGCCTGCTGGTAAACCTTCTTCAACCGTTCGACACTGGTGTGGGTGTAGATCTGGGTGGTGCCGAGGCTCGCGTGGCCCAGGAGCTCCTGCACCGCACGCAAGTCGGCGCCGGCATCGAGCAGGTGGGTGGCAAAGGTGTGGCGCAGGGAGTGGGTCCGGAGACCGGCCGCACCAGCGGCGTCGAGCGCGCGATGGACGATTCGCTGGATGGACCGGGGCGTGAGGCGCCTGCCCCGGCGGCTCAGGAACACGGCCTGCCGGTCGGCACCGGGGATTGCGGCCGACGCTTCTCGATCTTCCAGATAGCGCCGTAACGCGCTGCTGGCCCGGGATCCGACGGGGACCAGGCGTTCCTTCTGGCCCTTGCCCCGGACCTTTACCTGATCGCTGAGGAGATCGAGATCCAGGAGGTTGAGCCCTGCGAGCTCGGAGAGGCGAAGGCCGCAGGAGTAGAACAGCTCAAGGATGGCCAGGTCCCGGAGCCCCCCGTGATCCTCCTGCCCCGCGCGCGCTTCCGCCGCCTGGAACAGCAACTCGGTCCGCTCCCGGTCGAGGTAGCCCGGGAGCGGGCGGCCGAGCTTCGGGGCTTTGGTTGCCCGGACCGGGGACAGCTCCAGTCCCTCGTGAAGCTGCAGGAAGCGATACAGCGTACGGATCGCCGATAGCGACCGCGCCATCGACCGTTTAGCCAGGCCACGGGCGTGCATGTCGCCCAGGAACCCCCGAATGCCCAGGCGGTCCACTCGCCGGAAGTCCCAGTCCCCCCCGTAGTGGCGGTCGAGGAACTCCACGAAGGCCTCGAGATCCCGCCGATAGGCCTTCAGGGTGTTGGGGGACACCTGCCGTTCCTTCTCCAGGTGCTCCAGGAAGGCGGAGACAGGTCGGCGGCCCGGGGGCCCGGCGGCTCTGCGGCTCGAGCGGGTCACAGGGTGTTCAGCCATGCCGCGAAGTCTCGTTGGGAGCGTTCCACGAGCGCCTCCTTCCTGGCTCCCTTCCCTGCCAATCCGCCGGGCCGCCGAGCCGAGCCACCCGGCGATTCCAGCGGCTCCAACAGTCCGAAATTGGCATTCATCGGCTGAAAGTGAGCGGGGTCTGCCTCCCGAAGATAGCGATACAGTCCGCCGAGCATGGTCGTCGCCGGTGGGACGGTCGCCGCTTTCCCTTCGAGGCGTCGCGCGAGATTGATCCCGGCGAGAAGCCCGGTGCCAAGGGACTCGGTATACCCCTCCACCCCGGTCAGCTGGCCGGCGAAGAACAGCCGGTCATCGTCCCGGGCTGTGAGGGCGGGACCGAGACAGGCGGGCGTGTTGAGATAGCTGTTTCGATGGATACTCCCGTAGCGCAGGAATTCCGCCCGCTCCAGGCCAGGGATCATGGTGAAGACCCGCCGCTGTTCAGGGATGCGCAGCCGGGTCTGGAATCCCACCAGGTTCCACATCTGTCCGGCCCGGTCTTCGCGCCGGAGCTGCACGACGGCGTGGGGTGGCTTGCCGCTTCGCGGATCCGGGAGTCCGACCGGCTTCATGGGCCCGAAGCGGAGGGTATCCACGCCGCGGCGGACCATCTCCTCTACCGGCAGGCATCCCTCGAAGAAAGCCACCTGGTCGAAGTCATGACCGTTGTACTGATCCGCCTCGACCAGCGCCGTGAGGAACGCCTCGTACTCGCTCGCGGTGAGCGGGCAATTCAGGTAGTCGTCACCCTGGCCCTTGCCGTAGCGGGAGCAGGCGTAGATCCGCGAGTGGTCCAGGGAGTCGCGACTCACGATCGGCGCGATTGCGTCGTAGAAGGCGAGGGCGGAGCTGCCCAGGCGGTTGGCGATCGCCTGGCCAAGCGCCGTCGAGGTCAGGGGTCCCGTCGCGACGATGCCCGGCGAAGGAAGCTCCACGACCTCGCCCCGCTCCAGCGTGATGCCGGGATGGCCCGCGATCCTCTGGTGCACCAGCCGGGAAAACAGCTCGCGATCGACGGCGAGGGCGGTACCGGCCGGCACGCTGGTCTCCTCCGCGCAGGCGAGGAGCAGACTCCCGAGCCTGGCCAGCTCCGCCTTGAGCAGGCCGTGGGCGTTGCACAGGTCGGTGGATTTGAAGGAATTGCTGCAGACCAACTCCGCCAGCCGGTCGGTCTGGTGGGCAGGGGTTCGCACCACGGGGCGCATTTCCCGGATCACGACCGGGATTCCCCGCTCGGCCAGGGCCCAGGCCGCTTCTGCGCCAGCCAGTCCCCCGCCCACGACGGTCACCTGGAACGACTCCCTTGCGGCTGGGGCGGAGATGCCCGCTCCCGAGGGCCGCTCAGTCGCGTTCACGTCGACGCCGCCTCCTCCGGCTCGAGCACCACCAGCTTGTGCTTGCACTTCAGGCAGGTCCGGGTCTCCCCTTCCGCCTTGGAGATCCGCTTCTCCATGCCGACCCAGCCGCAGCTCGGACAGGTGTCCGGCACCGGGCGGTTCCAGGTCGAGAAGTCGCAGGCCGGATAGCGGATGCAGCCCCAGAACGACTTGCCGCGCTTGGTACGCCGCTCGGCCAGGTCGCCGACGTCGCACTTGGGGCACTTCATCCCCAGCGGCACCGACCGGGTTCCCTTGCAGTCCGGGTAGCGGGTGCAGGCCAGAAACTCTCCGAAGCGACCCGTTTTGATGACCATCGCCGCGCCGCAGAGTTGGCACTTTTCCTCGGTCGGCCGGTCGGGGGCGCGCTGCTTGCGGAGCGACTTCACGTAGTCACAGGTCTGCTTGTAGTTGACGCAGGCGAAATACGGCCCGAAGCGACCGGTCCGCAGCTCCACCTTGGCGCCGCACTTGGGACACTTCTCCTTTTCCAGCTCTTCGGGCTTGAGGCCGTGCGCCTCGGCCACGATGGCGGACAGGTTCACCGCGGCGAGCGCCTTGGTGAACGGACCGTAGAAATCGGAGAGCACCCGCTGCCAGCCCAGCTCGCCTTCCTCGATCTTGTCGAGTTCGGTCTCCATGCTGGAGGTGAATTCGACGTTGAAGATCGAGGGGAACTGGTCGACCATGATCCGTTCAACCGTTTCCCCGAGCTCGGTGGGCGTGAAGCGGCGCTGTTCCAGCTTCACGTACTCCCGGGCCGTGAGGGTGGTGATGATCTGGGCATAGGTCGAGGGCCGCCCGATGCCGAGGCGCTCGAGCTCCTTGACCAGGCTGGCCTCGGAGAACCGCGGCGGTGGCTCGGTGAAGTGCTGGCTGGGCTTGATACTCCGGACCTCCACACGGTCGCCCACCTCCAGCGGCGGAATCGGGGAGAGGTCCTCGACGCTCTTCCCTTCCTCGGCCTCGCGGCCTTCCGTGTAGAGCACGTGGTAACCGTCGAAGATCATCACCGAGCCGGTGGCCCGGAGCAGATAGCGGTCCAGGTCGAAATCCACGACGGTCATGTCGTAGATCGCCGGGTTCATCTGCGATGCCACGAACCGCTGCCAGATCAGCTGGTACATGCGGAACTGGTCGGGCTCCAGGTATTTCTGGACGTCCTCCGGGCGCCGGCGCACGTCGGTGGGGCGGATCGCCTCATGGGCGTCCTGCACCCGGGCGGCCTTGGAAGTGTACTGGGTGGGCGATTCGGGGAGATAGGGCTTCGGGTACTGGGCCCCGATGAATTCGCGGACGTGCTCGATCGCGGCATCCGAGACCCGCACCGAGTCGGTCCGCATGTAGGTGATGAGGCCGGCGGGGGCGTCTTCACCGATCTCCATGCCTTCGTACAGATCCTGTGCCGCCCGCATGGTCCGCCGGGCCGAGAAGCCGAGCTTCTTGGCGGCCTCCTGCTGCAGCGTGCTGGTCGTGAATGGGGCGCCCGGCCGTTTCTTCCGGTTGCGCTTCTCCACCTTGGTAACAACGAAGGGAAGCTTCTCGAGGTCCGCCACTACCCGGCGCGCATCCGCTTCATTGTGGAGCTGCGGATTGTGGCCGTCGATCTTTTTCAGCTCGGTGTTGAAGGCCTGCCCGCCCTTGGCGCACTCGGCGGCGATAGTCCAGTATTCCTGGGGCTTGAACGCCCGGATTTCGCGCTCCCGCTCCACGATCAGTCGCAGGGCCACCGTCTGCACCCGGCCGGCCGACAGGCCGGTCTTGATGCTCTGCCACAGGATGGGGCTGGCCTTGTAGCCGACCAGGCGATCGAGAATGCGCCGGGCCTGCTGGGCCTTCACCAGGCGGTCATCGATCTTGCCCGGCTTGGCCATCGCTTCCTTCACCGCGTCCTTTGTGATTTCGTGGAACAGCACCCGATGGAGCGGGGCCTTGGTGTCGATCTGATCGGCCACATGCCAGGCGATCGCTTCACCCTCCCGGTCCGGGTCGGTCGCCAGGTAGACGGCACGGGCCTTCTTGGCCGCCTTCTTCAGGTCCGCCAGGGTCTGGGTCTTTCCTTTTATAGTCACGTAGTCGGGGCGGAAGCCGTTGTCGACGTCGACCCCCAGCTTGCGGGTGGGCAGATCCCGGATGTGACCGATCGTGGCCTTAACGTCGTAGCCGCGGCCCAGGTACTTGCCGATGCTCTTCGCCTTGGTCGGCGATTCGACGACGACCAGCGCCCCACCGCTTCCGTTTCCGGTTTCCAGCGCGGGGCGGACCACCCGCTTCTTCGGGGCAGGCTTCGCGGCCCGGGGCTTCGAGGCCTCCGCCTTCCCTGCGCTCTTCGCCGCGGGGCGGCGTTTCGCGGTCTTGGGTTTCTTGGTCGTTACCATGAGCTCCTAGTCATCTGCCGTGGTTCAACCCGGACGACTCCGGGTGCCAAGAAAAAAGGAGATCGGGACCCGATTGGCAAGGCGAGCGATGTGAAGTGACGCTCTCGCAATCAGTTACCATCACCAGCCGGCACGCTCCCGAGCCAGCATGGCGATTTCATCGGCTAGCGCTTCCGGCGGCTTCACATCCGCCTTCACTTCACAGTCGGCGCGGAGGTAGAACGGTTCCCGTTCCTGCAGCAACTGCCGCATGTGCTCCACCGGATCCTCCCCGACCAGAAGCGGCCGGTTCGCCTCACCGCTGGCACGCCTAGCGGCGGTGAGCGCCATGGCCCGCAGATAGACGACGAACACGCCGTCACCGATCTCGTCGAGCACCCCCGGCTGGGCCGCCCAGCCGCCGCCTGGCGCCAGAATCCCGGGAGGGCCCGTGAGGGCCTGCCTCATGGCTTCCGCCTCGAGCTGGCGGAAATGAGGCTCACCGTGCTCGGCGAAAATGCGTGCGATCGGCTTCTGCATCCGGCGCACAATAATCACGTCGGTATCCACAAACGGCGCTCGCAGCCGTTCAGCCACCAGCCGGCCGACCGTGCTCTTGCCAGCCCCCGGAAGGCCGATCAGGACGACATGGCGCTTCACTGTTGATCCGCCCCCTGGGCCGGCTCGCGGAATTCGGTCCAGCGCTCCGCCAGCCGGGCCAGATACCCGTTGTAGTTCCGCCTGAGCTCGCCGAGCGAGTCGCCGCCGAATTTCTCCAGCATCGCGTCGGCGATCACGAACGCCGTGAGCGCCTCGGCGATGACTCCCATGGCTGGCACGGCGGTAATGTCCGAGCGCTCGCTCTGCGCCTTGGCGGGCAGGCCGCTCCGCAAGTCGATAGTGGGCAGAGGTGACATCAGGGTGGAGATCGGTTTCATGCCCACCCGGATCACCAGCGGCTCGCCGGTCGTGACGCCCCCTTCGAGACCGCCGGCGTTGTTGCCCTGGCGCGCGAAGCCACCCTTCAGCGCGGGGGCCGGCGCGGGGTGTCCCGGCGTAGCGGCGGCCAGGATCGGGTCGTGCACCGCGGAGCCGGGTCGGCGGGCCGCCTCGAACCCCAGGCCGATCTCGACTGCCTTCACCGCCGGGATGGACATCAACGCTCCGGCCAGGCGGCCATCGAGCTTCCGGTCCCAATGCACGTGACTGCCGAGGCCGGTCGGCAACCCGCGCACCACAACCTCACACTCGCCCCCGAGCGTGTCGCCGTCCTGTCGAGCGCGGTCGATGCGGGCCATGATCTCGGCCTCGACCGCCGGATCCAGGACCCGGACCTCGGAGCGGTCGGCCGCCGGATTGAGGGGTCGGGGAAGCTCCCGCGGAGCCCCGGCGGTGATGCCGCCCAGAGACACGACATGACTCCCGACGTCGACGTCAAATTCTTCGAGCAGACGCCGGGCGAGAGCCCCGACGGCAACCCGGGCCGCGGTTTCGCGGGCGCTGGCGCGCTCCAGGATATCACGGGCGTCGGTCCGATCGTACTTGAGCACCCCCACCAGGTCGGCATGGCCGGGGCGGGGCCGATTGAGGCGGCGTCGCCGTTCCTCGCCCGGGGTCCCTTCGGATGCCATGATGTCTTCCCAGTTGGCCCAGTCGCGATTGTGGATGACCATCGCGACCGGCGTGCCCAGGGTTTCCCCCGCTCGCACGCCGGAGAGCCACTCGATCCGGTCCTTCTCGATCTTCATCCGGGCCCCCCGGCCGTACCCCATCATGCGCCGGGCCAGCTCCCGGTCCACGCATTCGGCCGTGACCGGCAGGCCGGCGGGCAGACCCTCGACCAGAGCGACCAGCGCCTTTCCGTGCGATTCCCCCGCCGTCAGGAACCTGAGCCCCACGTCATCCCCCATAACAGGCGAGCCCGACCGGCGGTCGGGCTCGCGCCAAGGACCGACCCACCGGAAAGCTAATCAGCGCCGATGTCGATGATCCGCGGCGTGACCAGGATGATCAGGTCTTGCCGCTGCTCGCTGGTCGTGCTGAAGCCGAACAGTTTGCCGATAATCGGCAAGTCGACCAGCAGCGGGATGCCCTGCCGGTTCTTGGTCACGTTGGTCACCGTGAGCCCGCCGATCACCGCGGTCTCCCCGTCATTGACCAGCAGCTGATTCTTGGCGTTCTGCTTCCGGATGGTGAACCCGGCGTCGAGCTGTGACAGGAGCCGGACGTCCGAGCGCTCCGCCGTGATCTGCATCAGGATCTGCCGGTTGTTCGTCACATGCGGCGTGACATTGAGCTTGATACCGGTTTCCTTGAACTGCACGGTGGCCTTGGGCACGTTCGCTCCGCCGCCACCCTGGGCGCCGAAGTCGATGATACGTACCGGCACGTCTTCACCCACCTGGATCTGGGCCTCACGGTTATCCAGGGTCGTGATGGATGGCTCGGCCTGGACGTCGGCCAGATCGACCGACTGCAGCGCCGACAGGAAGCTGGACAGGCGGAATCCGCCGAGCGTGGTGGTCCAGACCAGCTTGAGCGCGGACAGGGGGATCGTGGCGTCGGCGTTGGCGATCGCCGCCACGCCGTCGCCATTCAGATCGGTCACTGCCGCGTCGAACGGATCACCAGTCAACGGATCCACCCGCTGCACCAGCTTGTTGAAGAACGGACCGTCACCCGACCGGATCGCGCCGAAGTCGTACTGCAATCCGAGCGCTTCGACGTTGGTGCGGTCAACGAAGATGATCTTGGCCTGGATCGAGATCTGCGGAGTACGGATGTCGAGGTTCTTGACGAAGTCCTGGACCTCGCCGATCCGGCTTCGGGTCTCGGTCACGATCAGCGAATTGGTCGTGGTGTCGGACACCACCGATCCGCGCTTCGACAGGACCGACCTGACGCTGGGCAGCAGCTGGCCCGCCGAGGCGTAGTTTACCGGCAGCATTCGGGTGGTCAGCGGCTCGATCGAGTCCAGGGCTGCCAGTGCCGCCGGCGAATCGACCCGGATGATTCCACCGGGCAACTCGATCGCCTGCAGCCCCTGGGTGGCGAGCACCGCCGCGAAGGCCTCGGTCCAGGGCTGATTCTTGATCTCCGCAGTGACCTCGCCCTTGATGTCCTTACCGAGAATGATGGTCCGACCCGAGAAGGCCGCGAAGCCCGCGACCACGTCCGCGATGCTCGCCCGATCCCAGGTCACGGTGATCCGGGGGGCGGGCGGGGGGAGCGTCACCGCGGGGGCGACATCGGGTGGCGGCGTCACTTCGGGCTGGCGTTGCACCAGAGTGCCCTTGACCGGAGGCGGCGCAAGATCCGCCGGAGCGGCGCTGGACCAGGCGAGAAACGCCTGGTCGGCCCCGAAGCGGACCCGCACCGCGTCGTCGCTCTTCTCGATGCGATAGTCCCGCGAGCGATCCAGGTAGATGGCGATGCGGACCACGTCTGGCCGGAACTGCGAGAACCGGATGTCCCTGATGCCGCCACGCTGGATGCCGTCATAGGCCGCCCCGGGGTTTCGGAGCGTCGCGCCCACGAGGTCCACGACCAGCCGGTCGGGTCCCCGGAGCACAAAGTCCCGCACTTCCGCGGCACCCTGCACTGCGATGACCAGCTCGGCGTGACCAGGTGTGGGCACCACGCTCACCGCCGTCACCTGCGCCGCGGGGGGCGTGTGGTCCGCCCGGGCGGGCGAAACCGCGAGGAGGCTCGCGGCCCCCAGGGCGAACACGATCGTACGCATCATGGTGTCTGCTCCTCCCTCTTGCGGAGCGACAGCGTCTCCTGTCGCTCGAAGCCGATGTCCTCGACCGTGAAGACCACATCCGTCTGCCGGATCTGGGCCACCTTCAGGCGTCCCAGGCGATCCCCGACACGGAGCTTGTACCGCTTCTGATTGGTTTTATCCCGCAGCACAGCGACGCTGTTGCTGGCGCGACGCAGATCGAGGTAGACCCCGACGAGCAGGAGATCATTGAACTCCGGACCGACCCGATCCTCGGTGATAAGGGACGCGAACGGGTCGCGGGACCCGCCGGCGTAGGTGAAGGTCTCCCGCAGCACTTCGGTCTCACGCGCCACCTTGAGCGATTCGGCGCGGACGCTGTCCCGTTGTGCCTTGACGATCGAATCCTGCTGCGCCCGCTCGGCCACCTGGCGGAGCGAGTCCTGCCTGGCCCGCTCCCGGGCCTGGCGGATCGAGTCGGCCCGCAGGACCTGCAGCTGCTTTGCCGTCAGCTTGGCCGGCGGCGCGGCCCCCTTGGCGGTGTCCTTCGCCGCCACCTTCGCTACGGGCTTGGCGGTATCTGCTTTCGCCTTTGCCACTTTGGTGCCGGTGTCGGCCTTGCCGGCCACCGCCTTGGCCGCGGAATCCGCCTTGGCGGTCACCAGGTGTGCCGCGCTGTCCGCCTTGCCGGTCGTGGCCTCGACCGGCGGCGTGGCAAGCGGCGTCGGCGGCTTGCCGCAGGCCGCGAGGACTTCCGGCGGAATCATGCCGGCGACGGCAGGCGCGGCCGGCTTCTTCTTCTTGCCCTTGGCGGCCTTCTCGAGAGCCGCGAGCACCGAGTCGGAGCAGGTGGCGAACCTCGCCCGGTCCAGCGAGTCCCGGACCGCCACCCGGCGAATGCTGTCCCGGCGCGCCCGGATCGCCGCGATGTTGACCGCGGTATCCTCCTCCGACTCCTTCTTGCCGCCGCACGCGGCCAGGCCCAGGACCAGGCTCACCACCGCGATCCGGGCGAGCGCGTTAGGTGCCACTGGACGGTCCCTCCGAGCTCGCGGTCTTCACAAAGGTGCGGATCTGGAACCGGGCCTCCAGCAGGGCGCCCGAGCTGTCCCCCAGTGCCTTGGCCCGGGCGGCATCCGCGGTGGCCAGGCTCAGATTCTGGGGCACGATGATCCGCTGCAGGCTCGCCACGTCGGAGAGAAATTCTCCGAGCTGATCATAGCGGCCGATGACCGAGTACTGATACTTGTAGGTCTCGAACGGCGCCGGGCCCGGCTCGGTCGGCAGGGGCTGGAACTGGGCCACCTGCACGCCCCGGATCTTGGCCCGGGTGGAGATCTCGTCCATCAGGTTGGCGACCTCGTTCCGGTCTGGTACCAGGCGGCGCATCAGCTCCAGGCTCGCCCGGTATCCTTCCAGCCGCCGCCGCAGATCTTCCACGCTGCCTGAGGCCAGCAGTTTCTTGGCGCTGTCGGTGAGCAGGATCAGCGAATCCAGGGTCTTTTGCCGGGCGACCACGCTGTCCTTGGTCTGCTGCACGCCCCGGAGCCCCAGCTGATCGAGCACCGTGCCGGTATATCCCAGATATCCGATCACGATGGCGATCAGGCCGAGGAGCAGTGGCACTTGTCGTTCCCGCGCAAGGCCGGCCATGCGTCACCTCACCGATTGGCTGAGGGGGACCGTACGGATGTACGCCGAGTCCGCCCGCTGGAAGGCGGCCTGGATCAGGAACTGGGTCACCGGCCGGTCCTTCTCGACGATGGTCTTGGCCTCGAGCGGCGTTACGTCCGACAGCCACGGCGAGGCCTCGAGCTGGCGCAGGAACCGGGTATAAGCCTGGAGGTCCATGGTCCGGCCCTCCAGGCGGAAAATCGTCGGCTGGGCGGTGGTGTCTGCGGTATCGGCCACGGCCGCCGGGGCCGAGGACATGGACATCGTGGTGAGCCAGGTATAGGGCGGCAGCGCCTTCGCGACCTCATCCAGCACATGCGGCCAGATGTACCGGTTCCCGTCCACACCGCGGATAGTTGCGATCTGCGCCAGCAGCGAGTCGCGGATCAGCTCGGCCTTGTGCTTCTGCCGCAGCAGATTGTCGAACCGCTTGTACTCGTCCCGAGCCGTCTCGAGTCGCTGCGTCAGCGCGTTGAACTTCGAATTGTAGGTGATGAACTGCCAGCCGAGGAACGCCGCGACCCCGAGGCAGGCGGCGATCGATCCCACCAGGAACGGATCCTTGACGCGGGCGCCGATCGCCTTGAAGCGGTCCAGGATCTGCTTGGCGCCGCCGCCGGCGGCCTTGCGCTTCTGGCCGGGTCGAAGATTGACGGTGATCATCATGGGTGGCGGTCTCCGGGCAACGGGCTCAGGCGGCGGTGCGGAGCGCCAGACCGATCGGGAGCATCAGCAGCGGAGAGATCTCATCCACCCCGATCGTCGAGAAGACACCATCGGCCACACGCAACCGGGCCAGCGGGTTGGCCAGCTCAACCGGAAGGCGGAGCCGGTCCGCCAGGACCTTGTTCAGACCGGGGATGCGCCCGCCACCGCCGGTGAGCCACAGCCGGGAGATACCGCCGGCCGACCGGCTGGCGGACTGGAGGAACGCGGCGGCTCGCTCAATGCCGACCGCCAGCTCCTCTCCCCGGGTCTCCAGGAAGGGGTCCAGGATCTCGTTCCGCTCGAACCCCTGCAGCAGCTGGTCCGCCTCTTCGGCCGACAGGCCGCGCTCCCGCTGGATGTCTTCCCGGAACCGCCGGGTGCCGACCGGAAGGTCCCGGGTCAGGACCGGGATGCCGTCCTCGAGGATGTTGATGTTGGTCATTTCGTGGCCGATGTTCACCAGCCCGACGACCCCCCGCATCTCATCGGGGTAATTGACTTCGAAGGCGTTGTGCAGGGCGAAGGCGTCTACATCGATGATGCTGGGGGTGAGGCCGGCCTCGGCGAGCAGCGAGACCTTGTTCTCCACCAGCTCCCGCTTGGCCGCGACCAGCAGCACCGTCATCTGCAGCCCCTCGCCCTCGGGATCCAGGATCTGGAAGTCCAGCTCCACGTTCTCCATATCGAACGGCACGTGCTGCTCGGCCTCCCAGCGGATCACCTCGCGGGCGTCCGCCTCCTTCATCCGGTCCATCTGGATCTTCTTGATGATCACGTCCCGGCCGCCGACGGCGATCACCACCTGCTTGGTCTTCACTCCGGCGGATGCCAGGAGCCCCTTGATGGCATCCGCGACGATGCCGGGGTCCATGATCTCGCCCTCCACAATCGCGTCGTCGACCACGCTGGTGTAGGCGACCTTGGTCAGCACCGGATCGCCGGCGCCATGGCTCACGGCCACCAGCTTGATGAGGCCGGAGCCGATGTCCAAGGCAACCGTGGTCTTTTTACGGCTTAAGAAGCCCATAGGCGTTCGACCCAATCAGTTCTGGAACAGGGGTTGGAAGGCTACGGTACACGCTGCCCCGGCTTTTGTCAAGCTTCCAATCTGCTTGAGGTGGAAACCAACAAGCTATTGGAAGGGTGCGACTTATCCCACTAAGCATCAGACAATGCTTGAAGTCGTTTCAGCTCTCGGGCGTTCCAAAGCACACATCGTACCGTTCCACCAGCGCGGCGAGGACTCCGCTTGGGATCTCAAATCGGAGCAGCTACCGTAACTTGTTTGGCAACAGAATCTTATCGGTTGGAAAGCGAGTCGTGCGGGGCCAGGGATTCACGGCTTCCTGCTCAAGCCCCAAAAAACAGCGCGGCGGACGACCCATGTGGATCGCCCGCCGCCTTTTCATCCTGCGAGGCCTTACCAGCAGGCCGGAGCGCCTTCCTGAGTCACCGCCCCATTCGGAGCATTCCCGGTGGGCCCGGTGTAGATGCCGCAGGTCGAGGGAACCCCGGTCACCGCCGGGTTGGTGACCGTGGCCTTCCAGCCGGCCGCGTCCACGTAGGCAATCGCGAGCACGTTGCCGCTGCTCGGGGTGAAGACCACCGCCCCGCCAGCGCCCGTCGCCTTGTTGGTCTGCGACGTGGCATTGGTGGTGCTGGCGTAGTTGTTGTTGTCCGAGAAGAAGGCTTCCTGCGCGGTCACCAGATTGCGCAGATCCGACTTCATGGAGGCGACGATCGCCTTCTGCTTCGTGTTGGCGAACTTCGGAATCGCGATAGCGGCCAGAATGCCGATGATCACCACCACGATCAGAAGCTCAATAAGGGTAAAGCCCTTGCGATTCATACTGCCTCCAGAGGAACTGTTTGGGGTACCGACTGCGTGCCGGGTGTTAAGCTGCCGCCACCTGTGAAGGCAACCCATGTGCCAGGGGGCGGAAAAGCGATTTAAGACACTGCAGCACAGCGAGTTACCTGCTTCGAAGGAGCTCAAAAGCCTGGCCCTTTTCCGAAAACAAGTGCCGGATTTTGCGGGAAGTCATTCATCCCTTCTCGCCAACAGCCCGATTCACGGCCAGCGGAACCAGCCACGATCCACTCGCCGGAACGGCCGGGCACCACCGGCCAGGGCTCGGGCCACCGCGCAACGCGATCGCTCGACCAGGGCCTGGTCGAGCAGCGAAGCCCCGGAATCCGCGAACACCGTTCCGACGACGTGGGCCCGGTCGCGAAGAACCAGCCGGCCGCGGGCGAGGATGACTCCGTAGAACCGGATCGTCCCGGCAAGCTCGAGATCGCCGTCACCAACCAGGATTCCCTGCCCGACACCGGACCCAAACCGGCTACCGCCTGCCGCCGCGGCGACGGGGAAATAGCCCGCACAGGCGCCTCCTGGCAAGTCCGGGTCGCCCCAATTCTCAGCGGCGCTCCGATCGCAGGCCCCGTCAGGGGTGAGCCGGGGGGCGAGGTTTGGGGCAATCCCCACAACCTGGCGGTCGGCACCCCGTGTCAGTTCTCCGGACGAAACCGGCGCCAGCCGGTCAAACCGGCCCACCGAATCGAGCTGCACCGCGATCCCCCCGGAGTCGGGAGGCTGGCAGTCCGCGTCCCACCCGGGCGGCACATGATCGGCGCCATCTACCGTCGCACCCGGAGCGGTCGTGACCGGTCCCACCGCAGTCAAGGCCGCCCCGTCGGGAAGCACCGGCGCCAGCAGGCGTACCAGCTCAGCACCGCCGCGGCGCGCCAGTTGGGCTCCGTCCGGACCCTGCCGTTCAGAGATGGCCCGAACCACGTAGAGGAAACGTCCCAACCGAATCAGCGAGTCGCGTGACCAGGGCATGCTGGAAGGAAGCTCGGCTGCTCCGCCGAGAGACAGCGACTCGGCGAGCAGCGGGTCCCACCGGGCAAGGGCACGATCGAGCGCGCCGGTCGCCGCCGCCTCCATCTGGGTGCCAGCCAGCGCCCGCTGCCCGCTCGACCAGCGCAGCCGTGCCGCGAAGAGAGCCATCCCGGCCAGCCCCGCCAGCAGGAAGATGGCCTGAAGGGCGACCAGTAGCGCCGCACCGCGCCGATTCAGCGCCACAGGTTCCTCGGCCTGAGCACGGAGTGTACGCTGTCGCTGCGAGGCGGCGTCACGCCAGCCCAATCCGGATAGCGGCCGGCCAGGGTGAGCTCCACGGTCCGAACCAGGGATGGAGTGCCCGTGAGCAGTCCCAGGGAATCGCGGTAAGCGAAGGCCGACGCGCTGGTGAAGGGACCGGTGAGTGGCTGGACGCTTTCTCCCGCGCTCTCGGAACGGGCGCCGAGCCAACGCTCTCCTTGGGAGTTGTACAATCGCGCCTGCATGATCTCAAAGATCTTCACCGGAACCAGCGCCGGGCCGGACGCAACCGGAGCAGCCGCGGTATCGACAATTATCCCAAGCCGAAGTGCCGGCCCACCTCGACAGCTGGAGCGACCAACGTCGGTGATCGGAGCCGCGGTCCATCCGACGCCGGTTGCCCCCAGGGAGTCTGCCGTCAGAAACATCAGGAGGCTGTCCCGGCCCGGCTGAGGCAGGCGGCTCGCGACAAACCGGTCGATGGAGAGCAGCACCTCAGTGGGACCTACGACGCAGGCGAGGCCCGATCCACGAATCGCCCGGTAGCTCAGCGAATCCGCCGCGGCTCGGAACAGGTCGGGCTCCGCCCCGGCGCCAAGCTCCGCCAGCTCGCTGTCGAGGTACCCGATCCCGGCATCGAAGGCGGCATGGAGGCTGGCCGAACCCTGCAGCGCCCGCACCGCGCGCTCGGCAGCCACCGTTGCCCGAACCATGATCAGTCCGACCAGCGCGAAGAGGGTCAGGGCGACCAGCAGGTCCACCAAGGCAACACCCCGACGAGCCGCTAGCGGCATGGGACAAATCCGATCACGCTGTCCCGGTGCTGCCCCCTCGATGTCGCATAACTGACCAGGAGGAGCACCCGGCGGCCACCGGAGTCAGGCTCAGTGCTCCAGGCGACCTCGTTGCCATAGGCATCGACTCGGCCGGCCGAGACGGCAGCACAGGTATGGCCGGCCGCCTCGACTGCATCGCGGATCTGGCCCAGCGTCGCGTTCGCGAGCCGGGCGCCCCCAGCCAGGTGGCTGCCCTCCGCCGCCATCCGGATCGCCAGGGCAATCGTGCCCACGGCACCCAGAGCGCCAACCACGAACAGAACCAGGGCGACCAGACACTCAACGGTGCTCACCCCACGCCGATCGCCACGCATTACCGCTCCACCCGAAGGAGGTTCGCCACACAAGGTGGGAATGGCCGGACGGAAGGAGCGCACCGGACCGACGCCGAATGGAGCGGGACGACGCGAGCGAGGGCGAACTACCTGGCAGTGGACGGACCAGTCCCGCGGGAGCGGTACAGGGAATCCAGCATGACGGCGATCCGATCGGCATCCGCTTCGTGGCGGGCAAGTTTCTCGGCCAACTGCGCCGCAGCGCCGGCGCTGTCCCCGGACTGGGCCAGGCAGTAGATGAGCATGTTGCGCACACCGTTCATCTGCGGGGCCAGCTCGAGGGCCTTACGGAACAGCGGAATCGCAGGCCGGTAGAGGCCGGCGTTCCGGTAGTGCTGACCGAGACCGGCGAAGACGTTCGGGTCGTGGGGGTAGAGCTTCAACGCAATCCGGTACTCACGCTCTCCAGCCTCGGGATTCCCCTCGGCGAAGAGGATCTTGCCCATGGTCGCGTGGGCCCGGTAGCTGAGCGGCGCGTCCACCACCGTCTGCCGTGCCAGGATCGGATCGGCGCGCCAGACGGTCGCGCGAGCGGCGCTGCGTGATCCCCAGAGCAGTAGGAGGGCGGCGGCGAACCCGCCGGCAACCTGACGCTCCCAGAGTGGCGCCGCGCTGACCCGGGCCGCGATCCACGGGGCGACTCCGCCGATCGCGAGGCACGCTCCCGCACTCGGCGAGAACAGAGTGCGCTCCGCCAGCAGAATGCCGGTGGGCACCAGGAGGTTGCTGACCGGGAAGAGCGTCACCGCCACCCAGGCCAGTCCAAAGGTCGCGACCGGGTAGGTGCGACGGGCCCGCCACGCGGCCCATCCCCAGGCGAGCACGAAGAGCGCACCCATCGCCTGGGGTCCTCCAAAGCCGGTTCCACGGTTGAGCTCGAGCGGCATGTAGTCGCTCTGCAGGTGCCACGGTACCAGCAGGAGGCGCCACCATTGCGGGACCACCTCCAGCATGGTGAGCGCCCGCCCGCCAATGGACGCGTTCCTGATTGCAGGATGCGGGTATTCCCCGACCAGGCCCCCCACCACCGCTCCGCGGGCGGCGATGTATCCGAGTCCCACCACGACCAGAATTCCGAAGAACGGCAGCAGCGCCTTCAGCCGAGGAGCGGGCGGCTCCCGGGATGGAACCAGCACGAGCTCCGCGAGCAGCAGCAGCCCGGGGAGGACCACCGCGTTTTCCTTTGCCAGGCAGGAAACCAGGTAGATCGCCGCGATCCCAAGGATCACCCCGTAGGTCAGGGCGCCCCTCCGCCGGGCGGAGAGATACCAGATCACCGCGGTGAGGTGAAGGCCGGTCACCAGGATCTCAGGCTGCCCGACGACGTTGGCGACCGCCTCGACGTGCACCGGATGGACCGCGAAGAACGCGGCCACAAGCCATGCCGCTCCGGCGGTCAGCAGTCGGCGGGCGAGCAGCCAGACCGCCATCGTCGTGGCGGCATAGAGGAGGACGTTCACCGCGTGAAAGGCGGCGGCTATGCCCCCTCCCAGCTTCCATTGCAGGGCAAAGCCGAGCACGGTCAACGGGCGGTAGAGGCCCCCGCCGAACTCCGAGGGCCAGTAGCTCTGCCGCAGGTACTGCCAGGCGGGCGCCAAATCGTGGACCCGGGAATTCTGGGCGATGATGTAGACGTCGTCCCCGGCGAAGCCGTTCCACAGACTCACTACGGAGACGGCGAGCGTCACCGCCAGGAGGGTGAGCGGTGCGAGCCGGGATGAAGCAGAAGGCGTCCCGTCCGGTGACGGATTCGCCATGGACCCTCAGCCGCGGGGATGAAGTGGCGGGTTGATCGTCCCGGTGGCGCTTCGGCTGGTTGTCCTCCGGGTCGCTCCGGCGGATCGTACGATCACTCGCCCGAGCCTCCCTGCTCCTCGTAGCGGGAGAGTTTCCGGTACAGCGTGGAGGGATCGATGCCGAGCACTTCCGCGGCCCTGGTCTTGTTCCCGCCCTCGGTCTGCAACACGTACATGATGTACGACCGCTCGATGACGTCGAGGGTAGGGTTCGCGTAGGAACGCTCCGAGACCAGCGGCTCCTTCTTGCGCCGGGTGATGCGCTCCGGGAGCGCCATCGCGTCGATGCTGTCTCCCCGGGTGAGAACCCAGGCGTGCTCCAGAGCGTTCTCCAGCTCGCGGACGTTGCCGGGCCAGTCATAGACCATCACGGCATCGAGGGCTTCCGCGGCCAGCGCCTTGGGCTCGGTCTTGTGCTCGGTCGCCAGCTGCTGCAGGAAAGCCTCGACCAGGAGCAGCACGTCCTCGCGTCGTTCCCGCAGCGGAGGCAGGTGAATGGTGATGACATTAAGCCGGTAGAACAGATCGGACCGGAAGCGGCCCCGGCGGGCTTCTTCCTCCAGGTCGCGGTTGGTGGCTGCGATGATGCGGACATCGACCGGGATCGCCTCGGTGGCGCCGACGGGAATCGCCTCACGCTCCTGCAGCACCCGGAGCAGCTTGACCTGGAGGGCCGGGGCCATATCGCCGACCTCGTCCAGGAAGAAACTCCCCCCGCGTGCGGCCGCGAAGAGGCCCTGTTTGTCGCGGACGGCGCCGGTGAACGAGCCCTTCACATGGCCGAACAGCTCGCTCTCCAGCAGGTTTTCCGGCAGCGCCCCGCAGTTGATCGACAGGAACGGCCCCTCGGTGCGGTTCGACATGTTGTGGATGTACTTGGCAATCACTTCCTTGCCGGTTCCGCTTTCGCCCTGGATCAAAACGGTCGAATCGGTCGGGGCTACCTGCTCTGCGAGCTTCAGCACCTCCAGAAACCGGCGTGACTTCCCGATCGGCCGGCCGACGGCCGCCTTGTCGCGCCGCTTGATCTCCTGGCGCAGGTGCTTGTTTTCCACCCGCACCGCGCGGTACTCGCAGGCGCGCCGCAGGATGGCGACCAGCTCGTCGTTAGCGAAGGGCTTCTGGATGTAGTAGTAGGCACCGGCGTTCACGGCCGCGATCGCGGTCTGGAGCGAGGCCTGGGCCGTCATCAGGATGACCGGCGTCATCGGATCCTGTTCCCGGGCGGTGGACAGGATGTCGAGCCCGCTCACCTGAGGCATGCGGACGTCGGTCAGCACGATGTCGTGGGTGCCGCCTTTGATGGACTCGAGGCCTGCCTTGCCGCCCTGCGCGGTGGTGACCTCGAAACCTTCCTTCTTGAGCAGGATGCGGAGCGTGTCGAGTATGCCCGACTCGTCGTCGATGACCAGCACTGATGGTTTCTGGCTCATGCCGCTTCCTCCGCCGAGCGTCGGGCGGGAAAGAAGATGGTGAAGGTCGTGCCCCGGCCCGGGCCGGAGTCGAGGAGTACCACGCCCCGATGCGCTTCGACAGCACGCTGCACAATCGCAAGGCCGAGTCCGGTGCCACCCACGCGACCGGTGACGAAGGGCTGGAAGAGCCGGTCACGCAGCTCCTCGGGGATGCCGGGCCCGGTGTCCTTCACTTCGAGGCAGATCGGCTGCTCGATCGTGCAGCCTCCCGGCAGCTCGGTCACCTTCGCGGGTCGGGTGTTGACGGTGACCTGCCCGGGCCCGTGGGTGGCCTGCACCGCGTTGAGCATCAGGTTCGCCACGACCCGATGGAGCAGATCTTCGTCTCCGTCGAGCACGGTTCGCACGCCCTGCACCCGGATCTCGATGTCGGGACGGCAATCGGGATGCTCCCGCACGAGGCGGGCGGCGGCGGCCACCACCGCCTGCAGATCCACCGGCACGAACTCGGCGGCTCGGACCCGCGCGAAATCCAGAAACTCGGAGAGCAGCCGGCTGAGCCGATCGCTCTCGCGCACGATCAGCTGAGCAAGATAACGCTCGTCCTCGTCGGCGTGGGCCGATCGGGCCAGCTGCTCCACCGAGCTGCGGATCGATGCCAGCGGGTTGCGGATTTCGTGCGCCAGTGACGCCGACAGCGCCGCCACGGCCTCGAGGCGCTCGGCGCGGAGGTTGAGCTCAGTGAGGCGCTTGAGATCGGAGATGTCGGTGAAGATAGCGGTGACGGAGGGGCGCCCGTCCGAATCACGCTCGAAGGTGGTGGTCGACAGGCCGATCGGAAAGATCCGCCCGCCCTCGTGCAAGACCGTGCCTTCACCGCGACTGACCTTGCGCCCGTGGCGGAGCGCCGCGACCAGCGCCGCCCACAGCTCGGGCGAGCGGAGCTTGAGCTTGTCCAGCACCGGCAGCCCGGTCACACTGTCGCCATCGATCTGCAGCAGCCGCTCCGCCATCGGGTTGATGTAGGCAAGGCGGCCGCTATCGTCGACGGTCATGACCCCCGAACGGATGTTGCGCAGGATCTCGTCCGCGGCGAGCCGCACCCGCCGCAGCTCGCTCTCCAGGGACTCCCGCACCACACCCGCCGCGCGCAGCCGGTGCGCCAGCACCCCGGTAAGCAGGTAGGCGGTCAGGAAGACTCCGATCTGCCCCCAGACCGCCAGTGTTGGACCACCCTCCTGGAACCACAGACTGTCGGCGAAATAGGCCGCCGAGACCAGCACGGCCACGAAGAGCCCGCTGACGAACGACATCAGCAGGGCGTACGCGGCAATGATCAGGATGTACAGCGACGGGAAGGCACTGTCGGGACCGCGCGCGAAGTGCACCATCAGCGTGATCAGCACCACGTCGCCGACGGCCTGGCAGAACAGGTAGGGATCACCCGGCATTCGGCGCTGGCGCCAGACGAACCAGTAGGCGTGCGCCGTGAGTACTGCAGCGAGCAGCAACCCCGCCCCCAGCACGGGCCAGCGCTCGGGATGGCCGGTCCAGACCAGTACTGACAGGGTGACGCAGGTGACCGCGAGCACAATGCGGGCACCCAGAACCCAGGCGAGCAATCTCTGCTGGTCGGGGAGGACGCGGCCAGGAGGACGAGCGACGGGCGTGGTCATTGGCGTCGCGTGTAAGGTAGCAGGTGGGCCTGCGCCCCTGCTACCTTGCCGCATGGCCTGGACCGTGTACCTGCTGCGATGCGCGGACGGTTCCTTGTACACGGGCATCTCCCGCGAAGTCCAACGACGGCTGCGAGCGCACAACGGTGGCCGCGGCGCGGCCTACACTCGAGGCCGACGGCCAGTGACGCTGGCCTACACCGAGCCGGCCGCGGACCGGTCCGCCGCGCTGCGCCGGGAGTGGGCTATCAAGCAGCTGTCCCACGGGGAGAAGGAGGCGATGATCACGCGCCGTCAGCCGCCCGCGGTCGGTCCGCGGGCCGGGGCCGGTTTCGCAGGGTTTCGGCCTGCCGCACTTCGCTTCCTCCGCGAGCTCAGGAGCCGCAACACCAGGACATGGTTCGAAAGCAACCGCGCCATCTACGAGCGCGAAGTGAAGGCGCCGTTCCTGGCGCTGATCGAGGACCTGGACGTGGCGCTCGCCAGGACCGCTCCCGAAATCGTGGGCGACCCGCGCCGATCCATGTTCCGGATTCATCGGGACGTGCGGTTCTCCCGGGATAAGTCGCCCTACAAGACCCACGCGGCCTGCTGGTTCTACCATATGGACGCGGGTCGCGGCGTAGGGAGCGAGGCCGAAGGCGGAGCCGGGTTCTACTTCCAGCTGGCCCCTGGCGATTGCGTTCTCGGCGCGGGGGTGTGGATGCCCCCGCGGGGCTCCCTCGCCAAGCTGCGCCAGGCGCTGGTCGATGACCAGGAGGGGTTCGAGACAATCGTGCTGGGCCGCCGGCTGGGCCGCCGGTTCGGAACCCTGGACCAGGAGGCGATGCTGAGCCGCCTCCCTCGGGGCTACTCCCCGGACCACCCGGCAGCGCGATGGCTGCGCTACCAGTCGTTCACCCTGGGCCGTTCCCTGAGCGAGCGAGAGGCCGTCTCGCCCCGGCTCCGGCAGATCCTCGCGCGAGACTTCGCCATGCTGACGCCGTTCGTCCGCTGGCTCAACCGGGCACTGGGCTTTCGCGCTCTGGACCGGCGAGTGTAGCACACCTTCGTGGATCGACCGAATGGCCGATGGCCCTCGTTCCCCCAGCCCGCTCCGGCTCTTCTCCCGCGCGCTCCAGTTGCGGTGCCCGCGCTGCGCCGGGCACCCAGTGTTCGCCTCCTGGCTCCGGATGGTGGAGCGCTGTCCCGCGTGTGGCATGCGAACCGCGCGCGGGGAGGAGGGCTATGTGGTGGGGGCATATATGTTCAACATCATTGCCGCGGAGCTGGTCTGGGCCGGGGTGGTCGGCGCGCTGATCTGGTTCACCTGGCCGGACCCTCCCTGGGAGTACCTGCTCTATGGAAGCGGCCTGCTCATGATCGTGCTCCCGTTCCTCTGTTATCCGTTCTCCCGGACGCTGTTTCTTGCCTTCGACCTGCTGTTCCGCCCGGCAGAGGACACCGAGGTCGGGACCAAAGAAGGTGGCGGCCAGTGACCGGGCGGGACGCGGCAGCCCGAGTGCGGCTCGACAAGTGGCTGTGGGCCGCCCGCTTCTTCAAGACCCGGGGACTCGCCTCGGAAGCCGTCGATGCGGGCAGGGTCCGTTTGAACGGCGACCGGGTGAAGCCCGCGAAGCCGGTTCACGCGGGGGATCGACTGGAGATACGGCTGGGACCCTACCTGCACGCGGTGGAGGTCACGGCCTTGTCCGAGCGGCGCGGTCCGGCCGCGGCGGCCGCCCGGCTCTTTCAGGAGACACCGGAGAGCGCCGCGGAGCGGGAGCGGATCGCCCTGCAGCTCAAGGTCACCCACGCCCTGTTCGCCCCGGACAACAACGCCCGCCCGAGCAAGCGGGACCGGCGCAGACTGGAGCGGTTCCGCAGGAAGTCGGGCGAGGAGTAGTCAGTCCGCTCGAAGCGCGTCCGTAGGGTTCACGCGTGTGGCGGTGCGGGCGGGCAGGTAGCTGGCGAGCAGCGTGACCAGGGCGAGCAGGCTTCCGGCGGCGAGGTAGGCGATGGGATCGCCCGGCCCTATCCCGAACAGCATCCCTCGGAGCAGTTGACCCAGCCCCAGCGCGAGCAGAAGGCCCAACCCCAACCCCGCCAGCGCCAAGCTCACACCGTACCGCAGCACGGTTCCCAGGATCTGCTCGGGGCCGGCACCCAGGGCCATGCGGATGCCGAACTCGCGGCTCCGCCGTGCAACGTTGAATGACACTACGCCATACAACCCCACCATGGCGACGATCAGGGCAGCTCCGGCAAAGGCCCCGATGAGAAGCAGCGGCACGCGCCGGGCGGCGACGGCCGGCGCCGCCCCGATCTCAGCTTTGAGGGTGTTTACCTGGTAGACAGGGACCGCCGGGTCGAGCTCGCGGACCAGTCGGCGAACCTCCCGGCTCAGAGCGGCGGGCTCTACGGCGGAGCGGACCACCACCGACATGCGGTAGGCCGGGTACTGCCGGTGGGTGAAGTAGATGGTCGGCGGCGACGGGGCGTCCAGCGGGCCGGTCCGCACATCGCCAACGACGCCGGCGATCTGCCAGGTTGACTCCGGAAAGGCGTAGAAGCGGAGCTCGCGACCGATGGCGGAGCCCGCCGGGAAGAGATGTCGGGCGAGCGACTCGCTGATCAGAACTGACAGCCGGTGCGTCGAATCGTCCGTGGCGTCGAACACTCGCCCTTCGACCAGCCGGATTCCAAGCGCCCTGAAGTACTCGCCGGCCGTGGCCCGCGTCGTGGCCTCGAGCCGGGAGGCCGGCGGAGCTTCCGGCTCGCCCTCAACCCGGAACGTGTTGGTGTTCCCCCCCTGCAGCGGCAGGTTGGCCACCGCTCCCGAGGCCGACACCCCCGGAAGCGCCCGCACGCCGTCGAGCAGACGGTCCATGAACTGCTGCCGGACGGCGTTGGCTTCGAACCGCGGCCCGTTGAGCGCCACTCGGAGCGTCAGCACCTGATCGGGCTCGAATCCGAGCTCGAGGCTGAGAAGTGCGGCAAGGCTGCGCCCCACCAGCGCGGTCCCGGTGAGCAGGACCAGGGTCAGCGCGATCTCGCCGACGATGAGGCCGTCGCGAAGCCGGAGGAGCGCACCGGGAGCCGTCACACCGGAGCGGCGCACGACCAATCCGCGCCCATCAGCCCGGATCGCGTGGGCGATGGGCCCGAGCCCGAAGCCAAGGGCCGTCGCCAGTGCCAGCAACATCGTGTAGCCAAGCACGGCCGCATCGACGCTCACCCGGCGCAGATATGGAAGATGATCCAGCAGTGCCTCAGGCAGCGACGTAACCACGAGGCGGACCCCCAGGTGGCCGACCATGGCCCCAAGCGCGCCACCCAGAACCCCGAGGATCAGGCACTCCACCAGGAGCTGGCGCGTCAGCCGCCAGCGTGATGCCCCCAGGGCCGAGCGCAGGCGAATCTCCTGCTCCCTGCCTAATGAGCGGGCGAGGAGAAGGCTGGCGATATTGGCGCAGGCGATAGCCAGCACCAACCCCATCGCGACAAAGAGGGCCACGAGGACCGGGCGGATATCGCCCAGGAGCTGCTGCCGAAGCGGCACTACCAGCGCTGCCCGGCCCTGGTTCGAGCCGGGGTATGACGCCGCCAGACGGTTCATGAGAGCGTTGAGACTGACGGCGGCGCCGGCGGGAGTGACTCCGTCGCGCAGGCGGGCCACCACGTTGACCCAGTGATTGAAGCGCTGCCCTCGCCGCTCGGCGGATCGTCCGAGGGTCAGCCAGAGATCGGCGGTCCCGATGGGAGCGAAGTGGAACTCGGGCGGCAGGATCCCGATCACGCGGGAAGGCCGCCCGTCCAGCGTCAGGGTACTATCGAGAACGCCGCGATCCCCGCCAAACACCTCCATCCAATAGCCATAGCTGAGAATGACGACGGGCGCCCCATCGGGCACGTCCTCCTCAGGCCGGAAACTCCGCCCCAGAATGGGCTGAGTGCCGAGCAGCTCGAAAAAACCGGGGGTTACTCTGCCGCCGAGGCGAATCTCGCCGCCGTCCGGCCGGGCCACGGTGACGTCGCTCGCGTTGTAGCCCTCGAGCTGGGCGAACACACCCCGCTCCGTCCGCCAGTCCAGAAAGTCGGGATAGGAGGCCTCGGAACGCCCACCCGCATGAGTTTCCCACAAGTGCACCAGACGATCGGGCTCGAGATAGGGAAGCCCTCGCAGCAGCGCGCTCCGAACAACGGTGAACGTGGCGCTGTTCGCGCCGATGGCGAGGGCCAGGGTGATGAGCAGCAGAGCGGTGAAGCCGGGCGAACGTGCGAGCAGCCGCAGACCGAAGCGCACGTCGCCGGCCAGATCCATGAGCAGGGCCCCGCGCCGTGCTTTGTCCCCCTGGGCCCGATCGATCGCCGCGAGCTGGGCCCGCGCGGCCTGGAGGTCGCCGAACTCCCGCTCCGCCTGCCGGCGGGCCTCGGCCTCGGGCAGCCCCTCCATGACCAGATCCGCGGCGCGGCTGTCCAGATGGAAAGCCACCTCCTCCTCGATCTCCCGGTCCACGGTGTGCCACCTGGGCAGCACTCGGCGCAGCCAGCGGATCATGACGTCGCCTCCCTGGCTCGCAGCACCCGAAAAACCGCGTCGACATACGCGGTCCAGTCGGCGGTCTTCTCCCGGAGAGCCCGACGCCCTGAACGGGTCAGCTGGTAGTACTTCGCGCGCCGGTTGTTCTCCGAGAGACCCCACTCCGCGCCGATCCAGCCCCTGACCTCCATGCGATGCAGGGCCACATAGAGTGCGCGATCCTCCACGACCAGGACTGCGTCGCTCGCCCGCCGGATGGCACGGGCGATGGCGTATCCATGCGCCGGCCCTGCCGCCAACGCCTGCAGGATCAGGAGATCCAGCGTCCCTTGCAGCAGCTCGAGCGCGTTCGCCAAGGGCCTCCCCGGAAACGTTCCGGGGAACATACGCCGGTCATGCGCGAATCGTTTCAGCCGGCCTCGGCTTAATGTCAGAGAGGGTCAGAGGGCCTGTACGGATGCGTTTGGCCTCCCAACGATCGAGGGATCCCAGGGTGGTTGCCCGGGATCCCTCGTATCCGGCGTTGGCGACCCGAGGCTACGGATCTACAATCAGCTGGGCGACCATCGAGGGGTGGACTGTGCAGTGGTAGTCGAAACTGCCGGCCGAAGGGAACGTGAAGGTATAGGTCACCCCCTCGTTCAGCAGGTTCGAGTCCCAGACTGCGCCATTCGAAGTCGTCGTGTGCGCGACGCCCCCGGCTTCGCAGTTGACCCAGGTGACCTTCCCCCCAGCCTTCACGTGCGCGGGTGTTGGATTGAATGCGAAGTTCTGGATCGCAATGATGGTGGAGCCGTATTGCGACGGATCGAGGCTCAGGTCGCAGCCGCCGGAGGAGGCGCTGGTGCCGCCCCGCTCGCTGAAGCAGGCCCCGAGCAGCGTTAGCGCGCCCAAGCCTAGCAGGCCGGCAATGGTTGGAGTCATCTCGAATCTCCTCATTTCACCACCACCGTTCCGTGCATGAAGGGGTGGGTCGTGCAGTGGAACGCGTAGCTGCCGGGGCGGGTAAATTCGAAGGCCCAGACCTGCCCCGCTTCGAGGTTTCCCGAATCAAAGCCGCCATCATCGGCGGTGACCGTATGGATCAGCGGATCGTTGTTGGTCCACTGGACGGTCGTGCCGGCCTCGATTTCGATGGTGGGATCGGTGAACTGGAGGGCCTTCATGCCGCTGTTGAAGACCGCGCCGCCCGGAGGACCGGTGGGGACGGTGCCGGGAGCTTCGGCGGCCGGCGCCGCCGGGGACGGTGTGGGCGCCGGCTGCGGCCGGCGTCCGAAATACCGGGCCAGGGTTATCGGTATGGTGAACTCGAAGCCGTACCGCGTCTGCGTGTCACCGCGAGACGCTCCCTGAATGGTGCCGGTGTTGGCGTTGGTGGCATGGAGGGAAATCGTGTGCGGCGTCCCCGGGATCACGGCGGCGAGCCCGACACTCCACGCGCCCCGTTCGCCGGCGGCGCGCTTCAACTTGGTCAGGCGCACATAGTCTCCGTGCACCGCGAGGTACCGCATCAACTTGATGGCCCCGCCCCCACCGAGGGCGTACTGCCGGTCGCCTCGGGTAGCCGGGTTGTCGAGCGTTCGTCCGACGGCGAGCAACCGGACCGGCCCCACCATGCGTCCCACTGACAACTCCCCGTCGACCCCATCGGCCGCCAGGTTATAGGCGATCTGTCCACCCACGTCGAGCGGAAAACCCTTCGCCTCGCCGAGTGGCTGGGCTCGCGCGAAGAACTCCCACTCGTTGGGGTAGGCAGGCGCCAGCGTCGAGTTGGTCGCGTAGGTGAACCCCACGGTGGTCTGCTTCAGCACGGACGTTGCAAGAAGGAAAGTCGGGAAGTTGGTGACCTTCCGGACTGGCTTGGGACTCCGGATGAACCGGTGCAGGAAATTGAACTGCACCGTGCCAGGCCCGACGACCCAGTCCCCGGAGATGTTGGGGCTGCGGTCCAGGGTGCCCTGGGCCGCAAGCCCAGCCGGCGTGGCGGTCAGCACGGCCAGAGTAAGGATACGGTGGTTCACGAGAGCTCCGTGGAATGCAGGACCGCGACGGAGGACCCCGCGCTTCAGGCCCTCACTCGCCGCGAACAACGTACCCTCTCCCAGGCCGATGCGCGACCGTGTTAGGGGGCCTCCGGCACCCGGGAGACTCGTGACGTCGAGTTGGCTCCCGTGTTACAGTGAAGCGCCACCGGCTGGGAGCCAGCCAAGGGTCGGATCCGCCAGAGTCCTCCATGTCGGATGACCCAGGGTCAAGTCGTCCCGGCGCGACCCGCGGCACGCAGCAACGGCTCCCTGAGGAGGAAATGGCCCCCTGCAAAGCGTTCGGCCCGTGCATCGAGCCCAGCGGCCTGGAGCGCCGCTGCATTCGCCTCGATGGTCCCGGGCGGCACCACCGGGTCGCTGTCACCGGCCACCAGGACCACGGAGGCACCGCTCAGCCGGCTGGCCAGCGCCTCGGGCTCGACCTCCGGTGGGAGGGGGGTACCCCAGAGGATCAGCCGCGCCGGTGCCAGCGTCGAATGCATCAGCCAGCGGGCGGCCATGAGAGACCCCTGCGAAAAGCCGAGTACTGTGAGCCGGGGCCGCAGGGGACAGCAGGAGACCAGATGAGTGGCGAGGAGATCGAGATAACGGTAGCCGTCGGCGAGATCGGTCTCCCGGTCTTCGCGGGTGAGCCAAGTGGCGCCGATGAGCTCACCATGGCGGCCGGTACGCGCCGTCTCGAGGTAGAACCGAGAGAGCGCCTCGGGTGCCGCGACCAGAGTCACCGGGTCCTGGAGCGGGAGCAGGTCCCGCAGGAACCGCTCGGCAAGCTGGGCGTGGCCGTGCAGACCAAGGAACAGCTCGCGGGCCTCTGCGGGCTCCGCCCCATCTCGCCAATACCGCGCAGTGCGCCGAACCTCGAGATGCTCCTGGATCAACGGAGCCCCGCCAGCACCTCCAGCGCCGCGCGATCAGCCTGCCCGACGTGACGCCGCAGCTCCCGCCCGTCTCGGAAGGCAATCAGCGTGGGGATTCCGCGAATCCCGTAGCGCCTGGCTGCCTCCGGGTAGCGGTCGGTATCCAGCTTCGCCACCAGCAGCCGACCAGCATGTGCTCCGGCCAGCTCATCGAGGGCCGGGGCGGTGGCCCGACACGGAGCACACCAGTCGGCGTAGAAGTCCACCACAACCGGTACGGCGGCCGTGCGGAGCGTTTCCTCCAAATCATCGTCGCTGAGGTGGACGGGCCGGTCCAGCAGGATGGGACGCTTGCAATCGCCGCACCGGGGCCCATCGGCGAGCCGGGCGAGATCCACCCGATTGCGGGTCAGACAGAAAGGGCAGCGAACCGTGACCGGGCGCGTTGCCGGTGTGGTCTCAGCCATGCAATCCTCCGTTGTCGGAGCGCGGCATCCGGGTTCCCTAAGGTAAGCGGAGGATATCCGAAGGGCCCACCGGCAGGCCAAGCCCGGACACCGCGGCCCCCGCGCCCACCGGCGGACGTCCGTTCGCCCGCAGCTCCTCGCCGGTGACCCAGGTCACCCTTCCTCCGGGGAACCCAGGTATCTTGAGCGGACTGGCCCACGAGGTATCCCATGGTCACCGAGACGTCGCCGGCCCTGATGCCCGGCCTGATCGAACGGCTGGACAGAGTCCAGGAGCGGATCCGGCGGCTGACGGGCGAACTCCGTCCCGATCAACTGCTGTGGACGCCGCCCCAGGGTGGCTGGAGCATTGCGCAGGTGATCGAGCACCTGCTGGTCACCGACAACCGGTACGAGGACCGCATTCGTGCGGCGATGGCCCGGGGGCGGGCTCGCCATGTCACGGGGCACGGGACCCCGTGGCGCCCGAGCATGGCGGGGCGGTTCCTGCACCGGTCGGTGCGCCAGGAGAACCCCAACCGCCTCACAACCCCGGCGGTGTTCGTTCCCTCCCTGCGGCCCAGGCCGAGTGTGGTCCCCTCCTATCTGACGATGCTGGACGAGATCCGGAGCCTGATGCGCGAGGCGGAGGAGAATGACCTCGACCTTGGTCGCCTGCGTTTCAGCTCACCGGCGGCGCGGCTGCTCCGGGTCAACCTGGGCGACGCCTTCCTTCTGAGCGTGAGCCACGCGGAACGTCACGCGGGGCAGATTGAACGGATCCGGGCCCACGCGGACTTTCCGACCTAAAGCGAACCAGGGAGAAGGGAGAAAGGAGAAAGGAGAAAGGAGAAGGGGTAGCCGGAGGAGTTATCCTTCTCCCTTCTCCCTTCTCCCGTTACTTGTCATGCCGGGATTCCCAGCTGGCGCGTTTCCAGAGCGGCCGACGCCGTCCAGGTCACGCGTCCGCGTGCCCGGAGCAGAGGCCAGACAGCCGCCTCCGCGGTACGCAGCGCAGCGGACGCCTCGTAGCGGTCCTCAGCCGTGCGGAGAAGCAGCGTCCGGATGTCCAGCATGGGGCCTCCCTTCCGGAGGGATTCGGCTACGGCACGACGGAACCGTGTTTCGCGCGCACCGGGAGTCGCGTTTCCTGGATGCGTTTGCACACTGCCCGTCGACCGTAACCGACCCTCCCAACGCGAATCGCCCCACCTGCGAAGCTGCACAGGCGGGGCGATTCCCGTTTCGCTGCCGGACCAACCGACCTCAGTCCGCGCCAGCCTCCTGTGCAGTCATCCCGATCGTCTCCACAGCCCGGACCTGGTCCGGGTAGGAGGCGGAATCTCGGTCGGCCGGATTCAGTGAGCGAAGCCCACTGCCGGCGGCCGGAATCCATCGGGCTATGGTCTCAGAGACTTGAGTCATCGGGTCCTCATCGTGCCGGAAACAAGAATCGCGTCCGTTCGGTCCCGCCCGTCTGCGCTGCGACGGAACGTCTGCACCTGAACGGGACGCGACTCCCAGAACAGCGGAACGATATCAATCAGTCGCAGACCTGTCAACCGCCCGCAGCGAGTGGGAGGAAGCGATCTCACCGGCCGGCAGATTCCAACCACAGAGGCACAGAGCAGTCCCCCTGTTGGATTGCCGCAGGGGGGGGCTCTGTGTCTCTGTTCCTCCGGAGTTGTGTGGTGTCGCAGTTTCAGGTCGGAACACGGGCTGGCCGGGAGCCCGGGCCGGGATGACGCATCATCCTGGCGGATGGGCGGCGAGGCGCGCAGCGGCCCGGCGCTAGAATACCGTGCTCCACCTGCCAACCTGAGGTTCCGATGCAGATCCGCACCCTGGCCTTCGCGCTCGCGCTGGCCGCACCGGACATGCTTGCCGCCCAGGACGAACGGGCGCTGCGGCAGTATTTCGAGGGCCGCCAGGTCGTGCTGAAACTGGATATGCCGGGCACCGAGAACCGCGTCGACGTCTATCCCGAGAGCGCTCAGCCCCTGGACTACCCCGATTACGCCGGGCGCCTCAAGAAGTACGGCACCGCCCTGCGGAGCGGCGAGTCGACGATCGTCACCAAGGTGAAGGTGAAGGACAAGCTGATCGAGTTCCAGCTTGCCGGTGGCGGGTACGGCACCTTCGGCGACGACAACAACCCCACGGTCACGGGCAGCGGATGGAAGGCAAGTACCGGGTATCGGTTCGCACCTATGTGCAGGAGGATCACCAGGTGACGGCCGAGTTCGTCGAAGGCGTCCTCATCAGCTTCGGGGTCTCCGGCAGTTGACGCGGAGGCCTGCGGGGCAGAGCCCCGATCCACAAAGCACCGAGGGCCCGGTCTCCCGGGCCCTCGCTGTTTCTGAAGCTGGCGGCCGCTACTGCACGGCGTTCATCATGTCGAAGATCGGGAGATACATGGCCACGACCATGCCGCCCACGATCACGCCCAGCACGACGATCATCATCGGCTCCATGAGGGAGAGGAGCGCGCTCACCGCCACGTCCACCTCTTCGTCGTAGAAGTCGGCGATCTTGGAGAGCATTTCGTCGAGTCCGCCGGTCTGCTCGCCCACGGCGATCATGGAGATCACCATCGGAGGGAAGACCTTGGATTTTTCGAGGGGGCCGGCAATGGTCTCGCCGCCGGCGATCGAATTTCGCGATGCCATCACCGCGTCATGGATGACCCGGTTGCCGGCCGTCTTGGCGGTGATCTCGAGGCCGTCCAGGATCGACACGCCCGAGGAGATCAGGGTCCCGAGGGTCCGGGTGAACCGGGACACGGCGGACTTGCGGAGCAGGTCGCCCAGGACTGGGGCGTTGAGCAGCATCTGATCGATGCGCTTCCGCCCGTCCGGAGTCCGGTAGTAGTTGCGGATCGCGTAGATGCCGAGGCCGATCACGCCAAGCATCACCCACCAGTAGTTGATCAGCAGATCGGACATCCCGATCACGATGCGGGTGGGCAGCGGCAGCTCCATACCGACGCTGGCGAACATCTTCTGGAAGGTGGGGATCACGAAGATCAGCAGCACTGCCACCGCGATGACGGCCACCGACATGATGACCGCCGGGTAGACCATGGCGCCCTTCACCTTGCGAATGAGGGCGTCGCTTTTCTCGAGGAACGTCGCCAGCCGCATGAGGATGGTGTCCAGGATACCGCCGGCCTCGCCGGCGGCGACCATGTTGACGTACAGCTCGGTGAAGGCCTTGGGATGCTTGCTGAAGGCATCCGCCAGGGTGTGGCCGCTCTCCACGTCGAACACGACCTGGCGGGTCACGTCGGCCAGGGCGGGATTCTCGGTCTGGCGGGCCAGGATGTCGAGCGACTGGACCAGCGGCAGACCGGCGTTGATCATCGTCGCGAACTGGCGGGTGAAGATCACGATGTCGCGGGTGCGGATCCCTTTGCGCTTGAGGCCAGCGAACGAGAGCTGCTTGGGCTGCTCCCGCACGTTCACTACGATCATCTTCTGCTGCTTGATGTGCTTCAGGACGTCGTCGCGGGTGGCGACGTCGAGCGTCCCTTTGAGGATCTGTCCGGTGGACGCGTTACGCGCAGTGTACTCGAAGACTGGCATCCGGGGCTCCTGGTCTCTCTAGGCTAGTGCCGTTCCAACTTGCATTCCCGACTACCCGCGAGCGAGGCGGCATGGCGGGAGAACGTGTCGTCGATTCTACTGATTAGGTGCACCTCGCAGACTCTCCTTGGCTGGAACACGTTGGAACGGCACTAGCGACGGGCGGCGGGGCGGCCGGCGGGCTTCTCGACGGTGCCCATCTCCTGCTCCTCGATGGGGGTCTCTCCACACATGCGCATGAGCTCGTTGGGATCGCCGGTGGCGCGGAGGCACTCATCGAGGGTGACTTCCCGGCTCATGTACAGCTGGAACAGCGAGTCGTTCATCGTCTGCATACCGTGCTTCTTGCCGGACTGCAGAGCCGAATAGATCTGGTGCACCTTGTCGTCCCGGATCAGGGCGCGGATGGCCGGGGTGCAGACCATGATCTCGCAGGACATGGCGCGGCCGCGGCCCTTGGCTTTCTGCAACAGGGTCTGGGTGACCACGCCCTCCAGCACGAAGGCCAGCTGGGCACGGACCTGCTGCTGCTGGTTGGACGGGAAGACGTCGATGATGCGGTTGATGGACTCGGCGGCCGAGTTGGTGTGCAGCGTGGCGAGCGCCAGGTGGCCGGTTTCCGCGATCGTGAGTGTCGCCGCGATGGTTTCGAGATCGCGCATCTCGCCGACCAGGATCACGTCGGGATCCTCGCGGAGGGCGTACTTGAGCGCGTTGGCGAAGCTCTTGGTGTCGGTGCCGACCTCACGCTGGTTGATGATGCATTGCTGGTGGCGGTGGATGAACTCGATGGGGTCTTCCACCGTGATGATGTGGCCCTTCCGTTCCTTGTTGATCTTGTCGATGATCGCGGCCAGCGTGGTCGACTTGCCCGAGCCGGTCGGGCCGGTCACCAGGATGAGCCCGCGCGGCCGCTCGGCCAGCTTGGAGATCACCGGCGGAAGGCCCAGGTCCTGGAAGGTCCGCACATTGAACGGAATCATGCGGATCACCATGGCGACACAGCCCCGCTGCTTGAAGACGTTGCCGCGGAAGCGCGCGAGGTTCTGGATGCCGAAGGAGAAGTCCAGCTCGTCCTCGGTCTCGAACCGTTTCTTCTGATTCTCGGTCAGCACCGAGTAGGCGAGCGCCAGGGTGTCCTTCGGCGTGAGGACCTCCGGTGCCATGGCGTTGGTGATGTCGCCGTCGATCCGGAGCTTCGCCCGCTCTCCCGCCGTGATATGGAGGTCGGAAGCGTCCTTCTCGATCATCTCCTCAAGCAGCGCCCGCAGGTTTACCGTCATGCCGCCGTCTCCTTGACGACCTCCTCCAGCGAGGTCACCCCCCGTTCGACCTTCTTCATCCCGTCCATCCGCAGTGTAAGCATCCCGTCGACCACCGCCTGGTCCCGCATTTCCGCGACCGACCCTCCCCGGAGGATCAGGCGGCGGAGCTCGGGTGTGAGGGCCATCACTTCGTACAGCCCGGCCCGCCCCTTGTACCCGGTTCCGCTGCACGTTTCGCACCCGCGGCCCCGCATGAAGGGGATCTTCCTCAGTTCCTCGATGTTGTCGCCCAGGCTGCGGAGCTCCTCGTCGGAGTAGGTGTGCGGCGCGACGCAGTCCCGGCAGATGCGGCGCACCAGCCGCTGGGCCACGACCAGGTTGACCGCGCTGGCCACGTTGAACGCCTCGATTCCCATGTCGATCATGCGGGTAATGGTGGAGGGCGCGTCATTGGTGTGGAGCGTAGACAACACCAGGTGGCCAGTGAGCGCCGCCTTGATCGCGATGCTGCCGGTTTCGAGGTCGCGGATCTCCCCGATCATGATGATGTTGGGGTCCTGCCGCAGGAAGGCCTTGAGCGCGGCGGCGAAGGTGAGCCCGATCTCGTGGCGGACCAGGACCTGATTGATCCCCATCAGGTTGTACTCGACCGGGTCCTCCGCCGTCATGATGTTGGTCTCGATGGTGTTGACCCGGGAAAGCGCGGAGTACAGAGTCGTCGTCTTGCCGGAACCGGTCGGGCCGGTGACCAGCACCATGCCGTAGGGATTGAGGATGTTCCGCATCAGGTCCTGCTCCGCCTTCGGCTCGAAGCCGAACTTGGAGAGGTCCAAGGTGAGGTTCCCCTTGTCCAGGATCCGCAGGACGATCTTCTCGCCGAAAATCACCGGCAGGGTCGAGACCCGGAAGTCGATGACCCGGTTGCCGATTTTCAGCTTCAGGCGACCATCCTGCGGCACTCGGCGCTCGGCGATGTTGAGCTGCGACAGAATCTTGATGCGAGAGGTCAGGGCCGCCTTCATCTTGACCGGCGGCTTCATGACCTCGAGCAGCGACCCGTCGATCCGGTAGCGCACCCGGATCTCGTGCTCGAACGGCTCAATGTGAATGTCGGAGGCGCCCCGCTTGACGGCGTCGGTCAGAATGCCGTTGATCAGCTTCACCACCGGCGCGTCGTTGATCTGCGCCTGGGTGGCCGCCTCGTCCTCCATCTCCTCCACCACTTCGACGTCGCCCTCGCCCAGCTCCTCCATGTCCTTGAGGAGGTTCTGGAGCTGCTCGTCCGACGACTCGTAGTGCTTTTCGATGATGTTGCGGAGGGTGTATTCGCCGGCGATGACCGGAAACAGGTCGAAGCGGGTGATGAACTTGAGATCGTCCAGGACGCCGGTGTTCGTGGGATCGGCCATGGCCACCGTGAGCGTCCGGCCCTCCCGCTTCAGCGCCAGAACCACGTGCTTCAGGGCGAAGTCCGCCGGCACCAGCTTGAGGATCTTGGCATCCACTTCGAACCGCGCCAGATCCACTGCCGGCATCCGGTACTGGCGGGCCAGAACCTTGGTGACCTCCAACTCCTGGACCAGTCCCAGCTTCACCAGGACGTAGCCCAGGCGGTGGCCCGACGACTTCTGCTCGGCGAGGGCCGCCGCGAGCTGATCGCGGGTAATCAGGCCCTCGCGCATCAGAATTTCGCCCAGCCGATTGTTGCCGCCGGCCGCTGCTGTCGCCATCGCCTCGCAAATGCTGGATTGTTAATAACGACAACGGTTTACGCCGATTGATCTAAGCTAGGCCGGTGGGGGAGGGGGGTCAATAGGCGGCGGCTCGGCGACTCGGCCTAGTCAAACTACTGGGCAAGGATTCGGTCGCGGATCTTTGCCAGCGTGGCGGGGCCGACCCCGGGGACCTTGACCAGGCTGTCCACAGATGGAAAAGGCCCGTGCCGATCCCGATAGGCCACGATTTGCCGCGCCATGAACGGACCGATGAAGGGCAGACGTTCGAGGTCGGCTGCCGTCGCGGAGTTGAGGTTGAGCGGCTCGGCGGCGGGGCGGGGCGGCGGCTCGGCGGTTGGGGCATGACCGGTGCCGGGATCTCCATTGTTCGGGATCCCTGCCACTGGCCGAGTCGCCGAGCCGTCGAGCCGCCCGGCCGCCGAGAATGTCACCTGCTCCGCGAGTGCTGCGAGCAACCCCGGCCCGATTCCCGGCACGCGATCGAGGGCCTCGAGACTGCCGAACGGACCGTTGGCATCACGGTTCCGGACAATGGCTCGGGCGAGCGTGAGACCCACACGAGGAAGCCGGGCGATCTCGAGCGCCGTGGCCCGGTCCAGATCGACGTGCTCTCCGGGGGCCAGGGGGCGAGCGAGGGTGAGGCTCGAATCCCGATGGGCGCGTGGCACACCCGGCGGCCCGCCGGCGATGAGCCTGACGTCGCCGGGGGGGCCCCCTGGCCTGCCGGCCCAGACCCGGAGTCCCTGACCCAGCAGTGCGAGCCCCAGGAGCATCAGGACAGCGCGGCGTTCGGCAGGCATGGGGGACTCTACCCCGCCGCCGGCGTGGCCGCCGCGTTCTGAAAACGGGAGAGGTACCGCGAGGACGCGGAGAGGGGAACGCGGAATAGGGAACGGTTGGCGGCTTTCTCCCGTTCCCCGTTCCCTGTTCCCTGTTCCCTGCTCCCCGTCCCCTAGCGCTTCCGAATCAGGGCCATCGCCACATCCCCCACCACCTGGAGGCTCCGGGCGCTGACCTTGTCGAGCGAATCGGCCGGGGTGTGCCAGTAGAGGTTGCCAGGCGGCGTGGGATAGTTGAAATCCACCACATCGATGGCGCGGATGCCCACCTTCTGCAGCTCGGCATGATCGTCGATCAGGGTGGGTCCGCTGCCCGGCGCGTCCACGAAGACGCTGGCATGGCCGATCTCGCGGGCCACCTTCCAGACCAGCTCGACCACGTCGGGGGCGCCCAGCAGGGACTGATTCTCGGGGAGGATGCGCAAGTCCTTGTCGCCGATCATGTCGAACAGCACCGCGTAGAGTGGGCGCGGACCCGCGGGCAGGTGCTGAGCGTAGTAGCGCGAGCCGATGAGCACGTCCTCCTTCTGCGTTTCGAAGTTGCCGTAGTCCTCGCCGTCGGTGAAGAGCAAATCCACGCCGACCTTCGGCGGAGTCTTCTTGAGTGCGTCGGCGATGCCGAGCAGGACGGCAGTGCCGGAGGCGCCGTCGTTGGCGCCCAAGGGAGGGGGCTGGGGCGGCCCTTTGAAGGAGGGGTTGTCGGAGCGCGGGCGGGTGTCCCAGTGGGCCAGGAAGAGCACCCGCTCCGGGGCGCCGAGGTTGAACCGGGCGACCAGATTGGTGAGCGAGATGGTGTCCCCGGAGGCGGTACCGTGCCGCCAGGCCTGCACGATCAGCGTGTCGGCGCGCTGGCGGAGCAGCGAGTCGAGCCAGGCCGCGGTCGCCTGGTGTGCCGGGGTTCCCGGAATGCGATATCCGAAGGCCACCTGCCGTTCGAGGTAGCCGAAGGCGGTCGCGCTGTCGAATTCGCGCGGCGGCGTGCCGGCGGCGCGGCAGGCGGCGCCCAGCATGGTGACGAGGAGCAGGGTGCGGCGCATGTCGAGTCGAGTCTGCAGACGTGGACCGGCAGGGAAAGCCATGGTGATGCCGCGCTCAGCGGCCGGGCGGACGATCCAAGCTAGCGGGATGGTCTCCACGCTCATAGCGTCCGACGGCGGTCGTCGTCAACGATAGTCCCCCGCGAACAAGGACACCTGCAGCGACGCGGTGAGGATGGTCTGGGAGAAGCGCTGGCTGAGTGAGGGCGCCTCGTTGAGCGCGTAGGAGAAGCGGATGCCTCCCGTGACGGTGGAGGTGAAATCGGTATCGATGCCCGCGCGGTATTCGGTGTGGCGGGAATCCGCGAACGACCGGCATCCGGAGATCCCGAGTTGCCGCACGCAACTGGATGACGTGAGCCACTGGGCTCCCGCGGAGAGGCGGGCCAGCCTCCGGTCGCGGCTGATAGACACGGGCAGCCGCAAGGAATAGTTCAGATCTCCATTGATGGTCGCCTGATCGAGTTCGGTGGAATTCCCGGCGTTCTGGCTACGCTGGTTCAGGTCGCTGTAGTTCACGTTGAGGGAGATGCCGTTCCGGAACGTGAGCCCCAGGTCAGGCGAAAGCGATCGGGACAGGGTCGCGCTGGTGGACACCCCGCCGCCGGGGTCAAACTGCGAGGAGGTGCCCTTGCGCCGGCGGTAGGTCGTTGCAAGGGACACGTTGACCACGGGGCCCCGGGGCATGCTGCGGCTCCAGCGCAGCGTGCCGGCCGGCCACTCGCGCTGCAGCGCCTCGGTCTCGGTTTCGATCGCGCCGAACCGCTGGAACCGGGAGCTGCGGATCCGTGAATACGAGGTGCTGAGGTAGAAGCCGAACGGCAGATCGGCGGCCTCGCTCAGGGTTGTGGTCCGGGTTTCCGTGGTGGCGATAGCGTGCTGGCCCCGCTGATTCCGGAACTCGTCGAGGCCCCCGAAGGCGAGCTGGTAGCCCAGGTCCGGGCTGAACGCCGCGAGATCAAAGGTCGAGGTGCGCACGCGGCGATCACTGAGGTCGAGCGGGCGCAACCGCCGTATGGCCTGACCGGACCGGGAGGTCCCGCCGATCAGGCCGCGGACTAGGCGATCCAGATCGAGCGCCACTCCGTACTCGTTGCTCTGGGCATTGTTGAGAGTCTGTGGCAGGATGAAACCGGCGTTGCTGTCGTTCAGCTCCCGCACGGGAGCCCGACTCGTCAGACTCCGGCTCAGCACGAAATCGCTGGACCGCAGATACCGGGGACGGGCCCAGGAGGTCAGGCGAGGGGTAAGGGAAAAGGAGGTCGAAAGCGTCCGGTCACGTTCCACTCCCACATCCATCCCGAGCAGCGCTCTTCTGGAATTCTCGGCCAGCCGGCCGAGACTGGTAGAATCGGCGTAGTGGCGCAGATCCCGGGTGCTGGCGTAATCGGCCGAGAACCCGAGCATCCCGAGCGGCTGCCAGGTGAGGCCGGCGCTGTTGCGCCACAGGTGGCTCAACGACTGGATCTTCGGGAGCAGCACGTCCCCGGGCCGGGTGACGGGCACTTGAAACGCGGTGAGATCGCTCTCCGTCCGGGTCAACCCGCTGCTCAACCGCACGTTCGCCGGGGCGAGGTTGAGCGTCGCCGTCCTGAGGCCTTCCGCCCCATCGCTGCGTTTCAGAAACCCGGGCAGCTTGTCCGCCAGACCCGCCAGCCCCAGGCGGATCTCCTTCCGGCCGGGGGTCGCCCCGTAACCGGCTACCAGGTTGTACGCGTGGGAGGTCGCCTCCTGCAGGTCGGTTCGGTTGCGCCCGCTGTTGAAGGCGGCATTGAGTGACAGCGGGTCCAGCAGGGTTCGCGTCAGCCAGCTGCGGCCCCGCTCGGTTCGGCGAATGCCGATGGTATAGCCGAGCACCCAGTTCATCGGGGTGCGCAGACCCTGAAGCTGATCTCCACTCAGATCGGTGCCCGCGACCAGGTCCGGACTCACCGAACTGCGGGTATAGGCCAGCGTCACCGGGACGGCCACGCCGAGGGTGGCAGGCAGAAAGCGATCCATTCGCCAGCTGGTCGCCAGCTGGAGCGTCCCGGTTGTCTGGTAGGTGGGATCCTGCCCAATCTGCTGGAAGAAGCCGTCCCGCCGCACGTACCCGACGCTGAGGTCCGCGACATCGGATGCAACCAGGTGTGCATCCACGGCCATCGCTGATCCGACCTTGGAGACCGGGTCCACCAGCCGGATGTCGTCGATCCAGACCTCGGCGCTGTCGAGACCGGTGGTCGAGCCACGGCGGATCATGCCGGCCGACAGCTCCTGCACCGCCGCGAGATTGGGTGGATTGACGCCCGGATTCCCCACGTTGACCAGATAGCGGCCGTCCGGCGTGCAGGCGACATACGACGTACTCACCGTATCGCCTCCGCAGGCAACCCGCGCGGCGCTGTCCGGGGGGAGACCCTGCAGCCAGCGGCTTTCGACCTGGACTCGCAAGGCGCGCCATGTCGAGAGGTCCACGCTGAGCTCCGGAAGCCAGGCCGCCTGCGCGGTATCGGAATGGACGGAGGAGGTGAAGAGATAGAAGTTGCGGCTGTCGCTCCCGAGCTTGAGGAAGGCCTTGAAGTCGCCCTCCTCCCAGCCGTCTCCCGAGCCCTTGGCCCAGAACCGGAGCTCGCGGTAGCGCAGCAGATTCTGGGGGCCGCTGGGAAAGCGGAGGTACGCCTCGCCACGCTCACCGACGGCCAGCCCCCGGGCGATGACTCGAAGCGATCGCTCGTTGATCTGAATGCCCAGGTTCCGGCTGCCTTTTTGGGAGGTGGCGGCGACCACTCCCGGCGGCGAGGAATAGCCCAGCTCGACGTTCTCCGTCGATACCGTCGACGCGACGACTTCGCCATGGGTGAGCCCGGTGGATCCTTCGATGCCCGCCAGCACGGTTCCGGCCCGGCGGGCCCAGGGAGCTCCCAGGAACCGCATTCTGGCCACGGCAAACCTGGCTACGATGTCCGGCTGCCCTGCGTCCTGCGGAGCCACGAACGTGATCCGCAGATTGTTGATCAGGCGGATGTTGGGTGACCCCTGCGTGAATTCGGGAAAGCGGAGCGGAATCCGGTACAGCTTCCAGCCACCGCCACCCAGCGAATCGGGCGTCTGCACGCCGTTGCGGACGAAGTAGGTGTTGCTCCGCAGGTCGACGACCCAGCGGAAGGCGTCTTCGGTGGAGCCCGTGGCATTCAGCCTGTTATCCCCGTTCAGATCCTCGGCGTCGAGGGTGCCGTTGCCGTTGCTACAGCGGCTGCTCAGATCGCCCCAGGGGAACACCTCGACGGAATTCGAGAGTCGACGCCGGCAGAGCGGAAATCCGGTAAGGGGACCCGCCACCGTCTGCAGTGTGTCGGGCCGGTCGTTGAGAATGCCGGTGTCACCGACCTGGGCGTCGAAGATGCCCGTGAGCGGATCCCGTTCGCTGTCGAGCCGCCCCAGGCCCACCAGCCGGCGCCCGCGATAAACCGTGTCGCCCGCGACGACCAGGAGGCTCTCCGGGGCGATGGCGATCGCGTCCTCGTCCGCCGAGCCGAGATCCACCACCAGGCGCAGGCCGGCGGAGTCGGCGGGGTGGCTGCCATCCTGGAAGATCCAGAACTCGAAGAACTCATTGCGGGACAGGTCCAGCCCGGTTGGGCTGAGCGACGTCACGATCGAGCGCCACCGCGGCGCGTTGTCCCGGCGCGGGAGGCTCCAGCGCGAGTGGTTGTTGAACTGAACGACGCCGCCCGCCGTGTCGGCATGGAAGCTGGTGAACAGGATCGTTTCCCGGGTGCTCTGGCTGGCGGTTACCTGAATCTTGGGATCGATGTCGGCCGCCTGGAGCTCGATCACCCCTCCCCGGTTGTCAGGCACCAGGTTCTGCCAGGTGAGGGCGACGGCGTCAGCGGCATCGAAAGTCGGAAACAGGTCGGTGACGCCCGCCGGGGACTGCGGGCGGCTCGAGAAGGACCAGGCTGCCTCTCCCAACCCCACCTGGATCCCGTTATCGCCTTCGAACTCTTCCAGGTAGGCCTGTCCGGACCGGTTGGGATCCGGCTTGGTAAACGCCACCTCGCCGGTGACGTCCAGCCGGGAGGGGGCGGTCGCCGGGCGGGAGGTCAGGCTGTTGAGGAACCGGGTGACCGCCATGGGGCTGAAATGCAGATCGGTGCTCATCCCGCCGACCAGGTTGGCGGACGCTTCGAAGCCGAGCTGGGGGCGATTGAACGCGGTCTTCTCGACCTGATACAGGCCCATCAGGTTGATCCCGCCCACGTCGCCCAGGGAGATTCGGGATGTCAGCCCGTAGATCTGGGTCGGCGCCACCGCGAACAGGCTGCGCTCCTCGAACCGCGCGGCCACCTGGGTCTGGCCAGAGGCAAACAGCTCGTTGGGGTGGAGGAAGACGACCTGGCCCAGGGCGTAGTCGATGGTATAGTCGACATCCCGCTGCAGCACGCGCCCTCCCGCGGTCAGGTGCTCGCTTCCTTCGTCGATCTGCAGGGCGTTGAGATCGAGCCGCGAGCGGTCGCCTCCGCCCACCGAGTTGTAGTGCAGCTGAAACATGAACTTGGCCGGCGGGCCCTCGCTCAGGAGCAGATACTGCGGAGTGCGGTACAGTGAGTCCGAGATTTCCGACTGGGACAGGCGACTGGAGTCCGCGAACGGCGCGAGGTGAGGGAAGACAATGAACGACTCCGCAATGGTCTGCGCCGCCAGCGGGTCGCGGGTGCGGGGGAAAAGCCTCTCCGCCCCGTTCAGAATGTGGGGATCGTTCGGGGTGGAGAGCCCGAGCTGTGCAAGGTAGGTGGAGGCCGGAGCTTTCTGGGGGCTTTCCGAACGGTTCACCGCCAGACTCACTACCAGGGTGCTTCGATCCACGTCCTGCCCGCCAACCCGATAGATCTGCCGCATCTCGTGCCGGAACGTGGAATTCGCGGGGCCCGCCTTGGGGGCGGAGATGAGCCGGAGCGTGTCGAGCGGCTGGCCGCCGGGAGCAGGGGGACGGTCCACCGCCGGGTAGGTCCCGACCGTCCCTCCGGCGGCGGTGGGATAGCTTACAGCCAGGTAATCGGCCGGCCCGAGGCTCCCGGCCAGCACAAACCAGAGGCCGGAATCGTCGACGTAGTAGTCGCGGTTGGCCACCAGCAGCTCCCATTGGCTCGACAGCCGCTGCGTGGGGTCTTCGCCAAGCGCGATCGCGGTAATCCCGCCGATGACCGGGGTGGTGGTTCCGGCCGTCGCCAGACGCGAGCGGTACACCCTGAGCCCGGCGGGCAGCAAGGTCGGGGAAATCGCCACCTGGCCCAGGTTGAGAATGTCGAGGGCCGGGTACCCCGGAAGCAGCGTCGGGTCCGGCACCCAGAAGAAGCGCCCCGACTCGAAATCGAGATCCCTGACCTGGCGGTCCTGCGGCTCGGTCGCCGTGGCGCCAACGTTGTACACCCGCTGCACCACGCTGCTGCCCTTCTGGGTGGCCACCATGCCCTGAAGCTGGAATCGCCCGATCTCGAACTGGGCGTTGACGCCGAAGTTGTTGGCCGGAATCGCCGCGGTGAGAAACCGGGTAGGAGGGGTCTGAAAGGTGACACTGCCGACCTCGACCCGACGGACGATCTCATCGTCCAGGCCCTGGTAGTAGAACCGGACGTTGTTGTTGTTGGTGAAGTCCCGCTGGGTGTCATAGTCCACATCCACGTGGACCCGTTGGCCGATCACGCCTCCGGCACGAAGATTCAGATCGGTGTCGAGCCGCGGTGGGCGGAACCCTCCCCGGCAGCCCGACCCCGGGGAGAGGAATTGCAGCGCCGAGCAGCGCTCGTTCTTGAGCCGCTCGGTTCTGAGCTCCACCCGGGTGACGCCGTCGATCTTGAGGTCGGCGGTGCGTCGAGAGAGGCCGAGCAGGCCCCGATCCGACGTCCTCACGGTGTCTTGCAGGCCGGGTGCCCGGCTGCCGTAGATCCGCCGAAGGAGAGATGCTCTGGCTCGGGCGGCGCGGGCCGAGTCGAGGTGGACCGCGACCGAGCTGTCCCACGCTGCAACTGCCACCGCTGAGGGCTGGCGCGGCCCGCCGGCCCACGGGCTCCTGAGGATCGGGGGCGGGCGCAGCTCCAGCGGCGGTGTGCCGGGGAAGCGGAGCCAGGTGGTGAAGGTGGTGTCTCCCTGGGCCGTGAGGGTCCCGGGCGCGAGCAGGGAGAGCGCCAGTATGGCCAGGGCGCGCACGAGCCAAGTTAGAGGGTCGGGGAAACCCGGAGCGTCAGGCTTGAAGGTGCGGGACACCGGGAATATACTGGCCGGGTAGAGAGGTCACAACTTCTTGCCAGAAGGAGACTTCGCCGTTCTGTGCGCACCCTCAATCGCTACCTGATTGGGCAGTTCATTCCGCCCCTAGTCTTCGCCTTTGCGGCGATGACCAGCATCATGCTTCTGAACCAGGTCGCGCGCCGGTTCGGCGCTCTGGTGGGCAAGGGACTCCCGTGGTCGGTGATCGGCGAGGTCTTCCTGCTGTGCCTGCCGTTCATCATCGCAATGACACTCCCGATGGCGGTTCTGGTCGCCATGCTGTACAGCTTCAGCCACCTGGCGGCGGACAGCGAGATCACCGCGATGCGGGCCAGCGGGGTGAGCGTGTACCAGCTGCTGCGCCCGATGGTGCTGGCGGGCCTGCTTCTCACGGCGGCCAACTTCTGGTTCACCGATCAGATCCTGCCCACCAGCAATGCCCGGCTCCGCAACCTCCTGATCAACATCCAGCGGAAGAAGCCGACGCTCGAGCTGCGCGAGCAGGTCATCAATGAGATCCCGCCCAGCGGCCTGTTCCTTCGGGCCAGCCGGATCGACGCCAACACCGGTCGCCTGCGGAGCGTGACCATCTACGACATGGGCGGTACTGAAAACCGGCGGATCATCTACGCCGACAGCGGCCAGATGGGCTTCACCAACGAGGGAACCAACCTGCAGATGCGCCTCTACCACGGCGCGGTCCACGCCTTCAAGCAGAGCGATCCTGCGCTGATGCAGGTGACCGATTTCAAGACGAATGTGATTCTGGTCCGGGATGTCTCGAATCGGCTCGATCTGGAGGCGAGCGATGGTGTGCGCGGTGACCGGGAAATGAACACCTGTGAAATGATGGGGGTCGTGCGGGGCGCCGAGTATGAGGTGGCGCGGGCCGAGGCGCGGCGGCGAGTGACGGCCTGGCACGACCTCCGGGCGCTCCTGGCCCTCCCGATCGGAGCCGAGGTACCGACGGCACGGAGAGCCCCGCTGCCCTCGTATTGTGCCGTGCTGAGCCTGCTCCAACGGAAGCTGGGGACGGGCAAAGCCGACTCCGCCACACAGGCGGCGGACGAGGAGGACAGCGCCGATGAGGAGTTCGCATCCGACAGCGTCACCGGCGTGTCGCTCGCGGGGGTTGCGGCACAGCCGCCCGCGTCGCCGGGGACGAGGCGGCCTCGGAAGCTCACCAATTGGGGAGAGATCTCCGCCGCCCGGGACGAGATCAAGAGTTCCGGCGCCCGGGCAGACCAGTACCTGGTCGAAGTTCACAAGAAGTGGGCGATCAGCGTCGCCTGCCTGGTGTTCGCGCTCGTGGGAATTCCCATGGCCCTGCGTTTTCCGCGGGGCGGCATGGGCCTGGTCATCGGTGGAGGGCTGTTCGTGTTCGCGATCTACTATGTGGGGCTCATCGCGGGCGAGAGCCTGGGGAACAAGGACATTGTGCAGCCCTGGATCGCGATGTGGGGACCCAACATCATCTTCGCCGTGCTCGGCGCGCTCGGCCTGATTCGGGTGAGCCGGGAGTCGGGGTCCACCAGGGGCGGCGACCTCGCCGAGCTGTGGGAAGCACTCACCGGGCGCTTCCGCCGGCGGCAGGCGGCCTGAATGCAGATACTGGATCGGTATGTCCTGAAGTCCTGGACCGTGATCTTCTTGCTCACCGCGCTCGGGTTCCCGATCGTCTCGATCATGATCAACATGACGGACAACCTCGAGCGGCTGCTGGATCGCGGTCTCAAGTTTCCGGAGATCCTGGTGAGTTACGTCTATGCCCTGCCGGAAAACGTGTTCCTGGTGATGCCCGCCGCGGTGTTGTTCGCAACGGTGTTCACGGTCGGCAACCTGGGCCGCTATTCCGAGCTGACCGCGGCCAAGGCGGGCGGGCGGAGCTTCTACCGGTTGACGCTGCCCGTCATCCTCGCCTCGATCGTGGCGGCGGGGCTCGCCTATGTGGTGGGGGAGTTGGCCCCGGAAGCCACCAGCCGACAGCTGGTGCTGCAAAAGGCCCGGATGGCCAAGTCGCGATCGGCCCGGTACAACTTCGTCTACCGGGCTGACCAGGGGTGGGTGTATACCATCCGCTCACTCGACGTTCAGAACCGGATGCTCCGTCAACTGGTGTTCGAGCGGCAGGGACGGGGACCGGACTATCCGGGCCTGGCCGTCACGGCCGACAGCGCCACCTTCGACGACACCCTCCATACCTGGCGGTTGTGGTCCGGCACCAGCCGGCGGATCCTGGACGAGAACCGGCAGGTGACCTACCGATTCCGCTCGGCGCGGCTCCGGGCCCTGTCACAGCAACCGGTAGACCTGCTGGCTGAGCCCAAGGCGCCGGAGGAGATGCGCTACGCTGAGCTCACCCGGTATATCGACGCGCTGAAGCGGTCCGGCAACGATACCAGCAAGATCGAGGTGGACCGAGCCCTCAAGATCGCCCTTCCCGCCACCTGCCTCATCATCGCGCTCTTTGGAGCTCCGCTGGCCGTGACCTCGCCGCGGCAGGGGACCGCCATCGGCATCGCCATCAGTTTGGGCACCACGGTGGTGTTCCTGTCACTGATCCAGCTGTCCAAGGCCGTTGGGGTCACCGGCATCGTGAACCCGGTGGCAGCAGCCTGGGCGCCGAACGCGATGTTCCTGGCGGCCGCGCTCTGGCTGCTGAAGCGGGTGCGGACGTAGGTGGGCCCGTCCGTCCTGTCCGTCTTGTCCGTCTACAGCGACGCACAGGACGGACAAGACGGACGGGTTCGGCAGCTCTCCCGTATATTTCGCTCATGCCCTATTCCCGCCCCATCATCGTCGGCACCGGCATCGCCGGGCTGTGGACCGCGTGGCGACTGGCTGCGGAAGGTCAGCCCTCGGTCCTGCTCACCAAGGGCCTTCTGGCCGACAGCGCCAGTGCGTGGGCCCAGGGCGGGATTGCGGTCGCGCTGGGGCCCGGGGACAGCCCAAGTCTGCACGCCGCCGACACCCTCGCGGCCGGCGACGGGATGTCCGACCCCGAGGCGGTGCGGGTCCTTACTAATGAGGGGCCGGACCGCATCCGCGAGCTGCTGGCCGCCGGAGCGGTGTTCGACCGCGGCCCGGACGGGTCCCTGCGTTTCGGGCTCGAGGCCGCGCACACCCGGCCCCGGATCATTCACGCCGGCGGCGACCGCACCGGTGCCGCGATCGTCGCATTCCTGACGGATATCGTCCGCCGCCATCCGCTGATCGAGATCCTGCGTTACACCGAGGTCGCGGCCGTGACCCATGACGGGTGGCGGGTGGCGGGCGTGATCGCCGTCCGAAACGGCGAAGCGGTCGAGCTGAAATCTCGCGACGTGGTGCTGGCGACAGGAGGGGTCGGTCAGTTGTACGCCGTTACCACCAACCCGCTGGTTGCCACCGGCGACGGCTGGGCCCTGGCATGGCGGGTGAACGCCGAGCTTCGGGACATCGAGTTTCTCCAGTTTCATCCGACTGCCCTCAAGCTCCCGGGCGTCAACCCCGCCCCGCTCATCACCGAGGCGGTGCGCGGCGCCGGCGGCATCCTGGTCGACAAGGACGGACGCCGTTTCGCCTTCGACGCCGATCCGCGGGGCGAGCTGGCCCCGCGAGACGTGGTGGCCCGGGCGGTCGCCGCGGCGGACGCGACCGGCGGGGCGTGGCTCGACGCACGCGAGATCCCGGATTTTCCCGAGCGCTTTCCCGGGGTGACCAAGATCCTGGCCGATCACGGACTCGACGCCGCCCAGGACCTGATCCCGGTGGCGCCGGCGCTCCACTACGCCATGGGAGGGATTCGAACCGATCTGGACGGACGGAGCACCCGGGAAGGTCTGTGGGCTGTTGGGGAAGTCGCCTGCACCGGCGTGCACGGTGCGAACCGGCTCGCCTCCAATTCCCTGCTCGAGGGGATGGTGTTCGCGGACCGGGTGGCGCGCGCCCTGGTCACCGACTCCCGTTCCGAAGCGGAGCCCGGCAGCCCGCGGGAGTGGATGGAAGGGGTCCGGCCCCGTCCGGTGCCCACCGGCCGGGGCGACGCCGCTATCGCCCGCTGGCGGGAGTCGATGCCGATGCGATACCCGGTCCCGGCGTTCCCACCCTCCACCACTGACATGTCCGGTCGGGCCGCGGACCTGGCGGCGCGCCCGCTGCTCGAGCGGGTACGGCAGACCATGACGACGGACGTCGGGATGGTGCGCACCGAGGCTGGGCTGCGCCGGGCCTGTCAGGTGCTGCGGCTCCTGACGCGCGAGCTGCCGGTGGAGGCCTGGCGAGCCCACAACCAGCTGCTGGTTGCCAGGTTGATCGCGCACGCGGCGCTGCGCCGTCGGGAAAGTCGCGGTGGGCATCGCCGCCTCGATTACCCGCCACTGAGCACGGTGGGCGGGAGTCCCCGATGACCCTCGCGCTCCCCGTCATCGAGCCTTCCACCCTGAGCGCCGAGGCCATCGCCGACCTGCAGCACGAAATCCGGGAACTCGCGACCCGCAGGAAGGCCGTCATCCTGGCCCACAACTACCAGCGGCCTGAGGTGCAGGACGTCGCGGATTACGTGGGGGACTCGCTCGGGCTGTCTCGGAAGGCGGCGGCGACCGACGCGGACGTCATCGTCTTCTGCGGGGTCCACTTCATGGCAGAGACGGCGGCGATCCTGGCCCCGACCCAGCGGGTGCTGCTGCCGGACCTCAGGGCCGGGTGCTCGCTGGCAGCCACCATCACCGCCGAAGATATGCGGCGCTGGAAAGCGAAGTTCCCGGGGTACATCGCGGTGGGCTACGTCAACACCACCGCCGAGGTGAAGGCGGAGCTCGACTACTGCTGCACCAGCGGGAATGTGCTGGACGTGATCGATGCCATCCCCGAGACCCAGGGGATCCTGTTTTGCCCGGATTTTTTCCTCGGCGCCCATGTCCGGCGCATGCGTCCCAATCGTCGGGTGGAGGTCTGGCTGGGCGAATGCCACGTCCACAAGGAGATCAACCCCCACACGCTCGAGCACGCGCGTCAGGCCCATCCGGCCGCCGAGGTGCTGGTCCATCCGGAATGCGGCTGCGCCGGTCAGCTGATCTACGCCATGGGTCACGGCGACATTCCGAAGGAGGGAGTGCACATCGCGTCCACGGAGCGGATGGTGCAACTGGTGCAGGAACGGCCGGCTCAGGAGTTCATCGTGGCGACGGAGACCGGCATCATGCACCGGATGCAGCAGGTTGCTCCTGACAAGCGGTTCTTCGCCGCGGACCGGGCGGCGGTCTGCGCGTTCATGAAGGTCATCACGCTCCAGGCCACGCGGGACGCGCTGAAGAAGGACCAGTTCCAGGTCACGGTGGCCCCGGAGATCGCGGCCCGCGCCCGAGCCTCCCTCGACCGGATGGTGGCGCTGGGACCGGGCGTGGCGAAGAAGCCGGGGGACTGAGGGAGAACGGGGAACGGGGAACGGGGAACGGGGAACGGGCCAGACAAGGTGGAGACGTGACTCGTGGAGTCAAGTGGGGGATGGTCGTTGTGATCGGCGTGCTGGTCGGCGGATTCGTTGCCACCGGCGTGTCGCTGGTGCCCCCCTCCCTGCTGCTGGGGCCGTGCCTGAGGGACTGGACCAGCCCAGTGTCCTACCGACCCAGGGCGAGCCCGCTCGCTACGGTGGACGCCCGCGCAGGCCGGACAGCGGTCCGGTTGTGCTACGGCCAACCGTCGATGCGCGGCCGCAAGGTGTTCGGCGGCCTGGTTCCGTTCGATTCCCTGTGGCGGATGGGGGCGAACGAGCCGACCCGGTTCTCCACCAGCGGACCGGTCAGTGTGGCCGGCCTCGTCCTGCCCGCGGGCCGCTATTCCCTGTACGCCATTCCGGGAGTGGACCATTGGGAAATCTTCGCCAGCCGGTCCACGCTGCACTGGGGCAACGACATCTCGGCCGCGGTCCGCGCGCGAGAGGTGGGCCATGTGACGGTGCCGGTCGAGCACCTGGCGGCTCCGGTCGAAACGCTGACCATCTCGGTCGACTCCTCCGGCGCGACGCCTGCGCTGCAGGTCGACTGGGAAACGACCCGGATCTCCCTTCCGCTGACCGGGGCACCTTGACCGCGTGGAGGCACCGTGCTCATTGAGCGCGATCTGCGAATCAGGATCGCCGCCGACGCCAAGCGCGTGGCGGAGGAGGCCCTGGCCGAGGATGGCGGGAAGGACATCACCACCGCCGTCTGCCTGGCCCCGGAGCAGTTCGGCACGGGCATGATCGAGTTTAAGAGCGGCGGAGTGCTCGCGGGCATGCCCTACGCCGATGCGGTCGCGGAGGCCTGCTCGCTGCTGCCGGTGACCTGGTACCATGCGGCCGGTTTGGTCGTCCCCGCGGGGACGACCATCGGCTCACTGCAGGGGGACTTGGCGGACATCCTGCGCGCCGAGCGCCCTATCCTCAACCTGCTGCAGCGAGCCTGCGCGATTGCGACGGCGACCCGTGCCTACGTCGAGGCGGTGCAGGGAACCCGGGCGCGGATCCTCCATACCCGGAAGACCGCCCCGGGGCTCCGGCTCCTGGACGTGACCGCGGTGCTCGCCGGGGGAGGGCACCTGCACCGCCTGGACCTGGCCACGACCGTGATGGTGAAAGACAATCACTGGCGGGCGCTGGAGCGGAGCGGCAAGACGCTCAAGGCGGCGCTCGAGCAGGTGCACGCCCTCGGTCTGAGCGACTGCTACGTGGAGGTGGAGTCGGTGGAACAGCTGGAGCAGGCCTGCGCGGCGGGCGCCACCCGGCTGCTCCTCGACAACCAGACCCCGGCCACGGTGCGTACCTGGGCGCGGGAAGCTCGAGCCCGCAATCCTGACATCGAGGTCGAGGCGACCGGCGGCATCACCCTCGCGACGGTGCGCGCCTACGCCGAAGCGGGTGCGGATTGCATCTCGCTGGGAGCGCTGACCCACTCGGTGAAGGCCGCGGACATCTCGCTGGAGGTGACGATGGATGATTGAAGCGTAGGGGCCGGATATGTCCGGCCCCTACGCTGCCCACGATTTCCACCCGTAGTACACCGGCACCCCCGTGAGAATCACCCCGATATCCAGCGCGAAGGATGCAGGCTCCGAGACGAGATAGTTGCCGAGCAGGAAGAGCGATCCGAACAGAAACCAGAGCGGCACCGCGGGATAGCCCAGGGTTCGATAGGGGCGCGCCATCTGGGGGCGACGCCGGCGAAGGATGAAGACCGCGGCCACCGCCATCGCATAGAACGGCCAGATCCCGATGACGAACTGGTCCGCCAGGTCCGAGAAAGTTCGGATCAGCACGAAGATGACGCCCAGCGTCGCGGCGAGGAGGATGGCGGCCGTCGGGGCGCCGGTCCGCTCATCCACCCGGGCGATGGCCTTGGGAAAGACGCCGTCGTCCGCCATGGCGAAGAAGATGCGCGGGGCCGTCATCATGGAGCCGTTGAGAGTCCCGAAGGTGCTCACCGCCACCGCCGCCGAGATCGCCACGATCCCCGCGGGCCCGATGAGCAGCTCGGCCACGTCGGCCGCGACCAGCTCCGCCTGCTGCATCTGCGCGATCGGAATCAGATAGAGGTAGACCAGGTTGACGCTCAGGTAGAGGACGACGACGATGCCCGTCCCGATGACCAGCGCCCGGGGGAGTGCGCGCGCCGGGTCTCGCACTTCACCGCCAACGAAAGCCAGATCGGCCCAGCCATCGTAGGCCCAGAGAATGGAAACCATCGCCAGCAGGAACGGCGAGGCGCCGACGCTCGCCCGCTGCGCCAGCATCGGCCCCGCTCCCTGCCCTTTCCCCAGCATGAAGCCCAGGAGGATCAGCGCGGCAAGCGCGCCGACCTTGAAGATCGTACTGAGATTCTGAAGCAACGCCCCGCGCCGGATGCCGTAGTAGTTCACGGCGGCCACAATGATGATGAAGATGGCCGCGAGCACCTGCTCCCCGCGGACCGGAAGGCCGGCGACACTCACCGCCGGATCGACGCCGGCGGTTCTGAGCGCATACGCCGAGGCCGTAATGCTGATGGCACCGTACGCGCCGGGGCGGATGATGAGCAGCTCCGCCCAGCCGAAAAGAAAGGCCGGCAGCGGTCCGAACCCTTCCCGGATGAAGACGTAGATCCCCCCGCTCCTGGGAAACGCCGCACTCAACTCGGCGTAGGTCAGGGCGCCAGCAAGCGCTACCGTTCCCCCGATCACCCACGCGATCAGGAACAGCGGCACATCGTCCACCCGCTGGGCCACCAACGCCGGGGTGCGAAAGATGCCGCTCCCGATGGTCGAGCCGACCAGAACGGCGACCGCACTCCACAAGCCGAGGCGGCGGGGGAGACGCTCACCCCAGGGGTCGGGAGACGGGATCATGGGTTCGGTGAGTCGATAGAGTGAGTGAATAGTGCCCGGTGCCCAGTGCCCAGGTAATATCGGCCCTGCTCAAGCGACGAAGCTGGATCCATCTCTGCGGCGGCTGGTATTCCGGTACCGGCGCTCAGCCCCAGGGGAATTCCCTGGTGATCCCGCCCTGGGCGCCGTAGCCCTGGGCCCTGGGCCCTGGGCACTGGGCACTGGGCACCGGGCACCGGGCACCGGGGGCGGGCACTGGGCACTGGGCACTGGGCACTTCCAGCGGATAAGACGCAAAGTTGACTGATCGGCCGCGCTTGACAACCCGCGTCTCAAGCCCGTTCTTTAGCCCGCTGCCGGGCCTTGCCGGCATCACCCATCTCAATATGCCACATAGACTTACCGGGGTGCATCGATGAGCCATCGGACTGGCGACGGGGCCCAGGGCTATCGGCGGATCGCGATGATCGCCGCGGCTCTGACCGTCGGCCTGATCACCCTTGGCGGCGTGGTGCGGATTACCGGATCCGGCATGGGATGCGGTGATCACTGGCCGCTCTGCAATGGCCGGTTCTTCCCCAGACTGTCCGACCCGCTCGAAGTCATCGAATGGAGCCATCGCTGGGTGGCCGCGATGGTAAGCGCCACCGTGGTCTGCCTGGCAGCCATCGCCTGGCGGCGCCACCGGGCCGATCCATACCTCAAGCGGCCGGCAATCGCCGCCCTGGCGCTGCTCATCGCCCAGGTGTTGCTCGGGGCGGTGACCGTGAAGCTGGGCACAGCGGCGCCGGCGGTGGTCATCCACCTCGGCAATGCGATGCTGCTGCTGCTGGTCCTGGTGGTCTGCAGCCTCCGGGCGGGCGAGCGCCTGCGGGGAGACGGCATCGTCCCGGGCCGGGGGCCCACAGGGGCATTGTTTGCCTCCGGTTTC
>DATBLR010000114.1:0-23226 GCA_036555275.1 Gemmatimonadales bacterium
CCGCGGCAACCGGCTCAAATGCCCGGTCTCGCACCGTCCCCCCCTCGACCACAACAGCGCCGGCAGAGGCGAGCCGGCGGATCCCCAGATCAGCAGCCGCGCCATGGTCCTTGAGAGACTGGCGCAGTGTTTCCAGCGGTATCCCCGGTTCCCCGGGACGGAGCTGATGATGACTCCTCACCGCGGCCAGAGCGGCCTCGGCGGCCTCGGTGACTCTGGAGCGGCTCAGGATGAGCGGCCCCGCGTGTTCGACCGGGGCCTCATCCATCACGAGAGTCGCTTCCGCCGGTGAGATCCCGAGCAGCACCGGCACTTCCACTTCGGCCATTCCCCCGGGCCGACGGGCAAGCAAGGCCTCCAGGCGCGCGGCCATCGCGGGACTGTCCAACCCAACCGTCCATGCGGCCCGGCCGCCTGGTGGTAGCGGGTCGAGAATCCTGCCACCGCCGATGACCTGGACCGGGCTGTAGCTCCGAAGCACCAGCCGGTCCCCTCCCCGAGCGACCGCGGGCTGCTCCAGCCTCAGACGGGCGACGCCGTGCGCCCCCGGACGCAGCGGTTCCGGGCAATGAACCCGCGCCATGACTTCCAGAGTGCCGAGATGCAGCCGGACCCGTGCCTGATGGGTGACAGACCCAGGCCCGTCGGGAACTAGCTCCAGCTCGGCATCTACCGTTCTGGTTGCTCGCCACGGCGCGTCAGTGTGCACCAGCACCTGACCTCTGCCCAGTTCCCCGCGGTCCACCCCCGCAAGTCCGACCGCAAGCCGCTGGCCGGGCGTGCTCCTGTGGAGCGGCTGACCGTGGCTTTCGAGGCTTCGAACGCGGGACTCCCGTCCGGCCGGGAGAACCCTGACGGCATCACCGACTTCGAACACCCCGGACCATGCGGTCCCGGTCACGATGGTCCCGGCGCCGGACAGAGTAAACGCACGGTCGATCGGCAGCCGGGCGAGATCTTCTGCATCCCGCGCTCGAATCCCTGCGGCCTCGCCCTCCAACCGCGAACGAAGCAGATCGAGACCGCCGCCGGACACGGTGGACACCGCGATGGGGTCCGAGAAGCGGACCGGGCTGGCCGCGAGCCAGCGCGACAATTCGGTTTCGACCTGATGGAGCCGGTCGGCTCCGACCCGATCGGCCTTGGTCAGAACCGGGATCCCGGCGGGTACCCGCAGCTGCTCCGCGACTGCAAGGTGCTCACGCGTCTGGGGCATGATCCCTTCGTCCGCCGCCACCACGAGCAGGATCAGGTCGAGTCCGGCAGCGCCCGCAATCATGGTACGCACCAGGTCCTCATGCCCCGGAACATCGATGATGCCGGCGACCACCCCGTCGGGCAGCCCCAGCGGCGCGAAGTGTAGGTCGATGGTGATTCCCCGCCGCTGCTCCTCCGCCAGCGGATCCATTCGACGTCCGGTCAGCGCTTCCACCAGCGCCGACTTGCCGTGATCAATGTGGCCGGCCGTGCCGATGATCACGGCACACCCCAGGCCTGCGCCTGCCAGAACTCGAGCGCGGGGAGCGCCGCCCCCTCCGCCAGATGAAAGTGGATGTACCGGGCCAGCAGCCGACGGTGAGCGGCGGCGTGCCGCACGTCCAGACTGGGCAAGTCGTCGGACTCCCCGGCCAGCATCTCCAGGGCGGCGCGCGCCTCCGGCGGCAGGGTAACCACTTCTGCTGACCGTGCGCATTGGGCACACAGAGCACCCCCGTCCGGCGCACTGAATCGCATCCCTCCGGGCGGGAGGGACCCGCCGTCACGGGCGCACAAGGTGAGCGCCGGGGAGAACCCCAGCGCTCCGACCAGACGCCACAGGAGCCGGAGGCTGACGGCGGGCAGCTCAGACGACGGCAGCCTCGCCAGGCTGTCGAGCCCCTCCGCGAGCAGGTCGTACGCCTCCGGGTGGGGCTCGGCGGGTGCCACCCGCAGCATGACCTCCGCGAGCGCCGCGGCGGTAGCGTACCGGGCAATTTCGACTGTCAGTCCAACAGGCAGGGTCGCGAGATCGAACCCGGTGAGGGTATGAAGCTCCCGGCGCTCCGACAGCAGCAGATGGGCCTGCCCGCCACTCAGTACCTGGAGCGCGGCGCCGAACCGGCTCCTCGGACGCAGAGCACCCTTCGCGATGGCGCTCTGCACGCCGTGATCCCGGGTGGCCAGGCGCACGATCTTGGAGGTCTCGCCGTACCGCAGCGTGGCCAGGATGATCGCCGGGGTCGAGATCAGAGACATTGAGGAAGAGGGGCCCAGTGCCGGGCCAAGGGCGTCACTGCAGGGGCTGGATTTCGGTGATCAGCGCGGCCGAGGCGCAGGCGCCGACGTTGACCGCCCGGATCTCGGAGAAATTGGTCCTCAGGATGTGCACCTTGCCCGGTCCGCCCGGACCGCAGCCGCCGGACTCGAGCGCATAGATCCTGCCGTGGGAATCGACGGCAACCCCGGTGTTCTGGGTAATGGCGACCCCGTCTCCCGCACCGCGGATGACCCGGCGGTTCAGCAGGTCGAACACCATGAGGCCTTCCGAGAGCGAGCTCACGTAGAGCCGATCAGTGCCGTTCGTCGCTATGGCTCCGGGAGCATTCCCGAAACCCCCGAAGTTCCCGAGCTCATTCCGCTCTACCGGATCCACCAGGGTGAGCCGCCCCGAAGCCGTGTTATCCAACGGCCCGGTGTTCATCACATACAGAACGCCATCCTGCGCCACGTCCCCGAAGGCGGCGTTGCCCGGACCGGGCATGAGGATGGAGTCAATGCCAGTCGCGAGCCGATTGGTTTCGGGATCGATGACCGACAGCCAGCTGGCCCCCGCCGGCGCAGCCCCCACCAGATTGCCGTTGATCACAAAGATCTTGCCTCGGGTAAACACGACCCCCTGCGGAAAGACCCCGACAGCCACAGTGGCGGTATCGCCGGTGAGATAGTTGACTCGGGTCACCGTGTTGAGATTCGGATTGGCGACATACCCGATAGAGTCGTCCACGATCGCCGAGCCGGTGGCGCCTGAGTTTGCCGGAAGAGGAATCAACCGCGTCACCGCCTGGGCGCGGAGGTCCACGACGGCGACGGAGTTGTCGGGCCCCAGCGGGACCAGGGCCCATCCGTCCCGGGCGCTCACTCCGACGGGCTGAGGAGCCGTGCCTCCGAGAGAGATGGTGACCGGCACCGCCGGCGCCGCCGCCTGGATGATCTGGAGCGTGGCGTCATCTCGATTGACGACCAGCAGTACCTCCACCGCCGGTGGCAGCGGTTCCGACGCGCGAGCACAGGCCAGGGCCGTGGCGAGCACCGCCAGGATGGCGGGTGTTCCACATCTCATGGGGTGAAAGATGCCAGCGTCGCGGCCGAGAAGCGACCGTCAGCGAAGGAACACCGCTCCGGGTGAAACAGCCAGGCCAGCAACTCGAGGCTGTCGATCAGTCGCGGCCCGGGTCGGCTGAAGTATGCCTGCCCATCGACCGCAAACACCCGGCCTGCCCTCGCGCAGGGCAACTCGGCGAAACCAGGCAAAGCCGCCAATCGAGGGAGCTCCAGGCGCGAATCCTCCAGGCTCTTTCCGCACGCGGCCAGAACCAGCGCTTCGGGCTGCCAGGCCAGGACCTCGGCCCAGTCGAGTCGGCGGCTTCGGTCGCCGGGCCGGGCGTGCCCCTCCACGCCGCCGGCCAGCGCGACCAGGTCAGGGGTCCAGTGCCCGCAGGCGTAGAGCGGGTCCGCCCATTCCACCAGCGACACCCGTGGATGCGGAAGCGCCGCCGTGGCCTCCCGCACACTCTCAAGCCGGGCCCGAAGACCTCGCACCAGCGCTTCGGCCCGCTCTCGAGTTCCGGTCCTGGCGCCCAGCTCCACTACGTCCCTGAACACATCCTCCAGCCGGGTCGGTGCGAGGCTCACCAGCTCCGCCCGTCCGGCGAGCCGGCCAGCCACCCGGGTGGCTTCCGCGTCCGGAACCGCGCAGACGTCGCATAGCCCCTGCGTGACCAGCAGGTCGGGCGCCAGCCGTGAGAGCAGTGCTTCGTCGAGCTGGTACAGCGGCAACCCGGCCCGATGCTGCTCCCGAACCAGGCGATCGACCGCTCCGCTGGACGCGTCCTTCGGGATCACGGTCGAGGTTACGCGCGGGAGGTGCACTATGGAGTCGGGATAGTCGCAGCCGTGGCTGATGCCGACCAGCTGGTCCTCCAAGCCCAGGGCGCAGAGGATCTCGGTGGCGCTGGGCAGGAGGGAAACGATGCGCATGGTGTTGGCTCCGGGCGAGCCACCGCTGCCCCGGCCCCAGCTCACTCGCCAGGGCCGCTCTGGTCAGAACACTACTCTGGTTCCGCCGAAGATCGCCCTTGGACGACCTCGGAACCCCACGACCGTCTGATAGCCCCGATCCAGGAGGTTCTCGACTCTAAGGGTGGCCGTGATCCCGACCCGGCCGGGACCGGGCCGGGTCAGGTCCACGGCAGCATCGGCATCGACAAGCGTATAGCTGGGAAGCCGGGTCCGGGCCGACGGGAAGGTCGAGAAATCGACGTCGTCACGGGATCCCACGACGTTGAGGCTGGTACCCGCTGCAAATCTATCCCACAGGCGCACGTGAGCGTCGAACCGAAGACTGTGCCTCGGCCGGCGGATCAGAGGTTTCCCGTTTACAAAGACATCCCCCGCGGCGGTGTTGACGCCGGCGTCGTCCACCCGGGTCTTGAGGAAGGTGTATGCGGCACCCACGGTCAGCTCGCGGAACGGGCGGGCGTGGGCGGACAGCTCCAGGCCGCGGCTCATGGCCCTGGCGATGTTCCGGTAGTTCGGCGCTCCGGGGGCGGCGCTGGGGTCGTACTGAATGAGGTCGCGGAACCGCTGATCGAACCAGACTGCCGCGAAGGTCGCCGCCCCCCCGGCCAGATTCTCCTCCAGTCCGACCTCCCAGCTGGTTGCCCGTTCCGGCTCGAGGTCGGGATTCCCGACCTCGAAGGGCATGTTGACGAAATTCTCCCTCAGGGATGGCTCCTTGAACGCGGTGCCCACCGACCCGCGAGCCCGCACCCCGCCTCCCAGCGTGACGATGGCGCCCGCGCGAACCGTCGTGTGAGTCCCGAACCCCTGGTTGTCGTCCACCCGACCGCCGAGATTGAGCAGCACTCGGCTGGTCACATCGAGGATGCCCTGGCCATAGAAACCCAGGTTGCGCCGACTGGCCGCCAGCGGCGGGTCGGAGCTGACCCCTGGCCCGGATCCGAATTCGAATTCCGAACGCGTCAGCTGACGGAGTTGCTCGAATTCCGCGACGCCCCCCACGGTGAGTCGTAGCCCGTTCGCGGGCTGGAACACTCCCCGGACATCGGCAGAGCGGCGCAGCAGCCGCGACTCATCCTGTTGGCGGAAGTAGTTGAGCGTGTCTCCTGGGCTGTCTGCACGGTCATCGTCGGCGATGGTCTCCCCGTACGAGCCCAGCAGTACCCGCACTTCGACCTCCGGGTTGAGGTGCCGACCTGCATCGAGGCTCAGAGTCGTGCCGTTCAGCTGCGCGTGCTGGTTGCTGTCCACCGGTATGCCGCTCCCGTTGGTGGGGAAATGGGTATCGCTCTCCCCGTTGCGAGCGGTCAGGGTCAGGTCGGTACGCTCGTCCGGCCGCACCGTGAGCGCCCCGCTGGCGACGGTGCTGGCGTAGCTGCTATTGAAGCGGTATGTGCCGTCGCTGGAGTAGCGCCCCAGAGACGCACTGTAGCTCAGTTGCGCATTCCCGCCCCGAACGCCGATATCACCCGTCCAGGTACCGAACGTTCCGGCCCGGGCGGCCACTTCGGTGGTGAGGGGCCCCGCGCCGCGCCGGGTGAAGACCTGGACGACGCCGGTCACCGCGTCGGTACCGTACAGCACCGAGGCTGGGCCCCGTACCACTTCGATCCGCTCGATGTTGTCGGTCGTCAGCTGGGCAAAGTTGAACAGCCCGCCGGACTGGTTCTGAGGCACCCCGTCGACCAGAACCTTCACATAGCTGCTCTGGCCGCCCCGGAGGAAAAGCGAGCTGGCCCCGCCATACGAGCCCTGGGGGACAACTGCAGCTCCCGGCACCTCGCGGAGCGCGTCGTCCAGGAAGTAAACGCCGCGTTCCCGAAGCGCTTCCCCGGAGATAACGGTCGTCGAGGCGACGCTCTTGACCGCCGGAGTGGGAACCCGGTCCGCGGTCACCACGATGTCTTCGAGGCGCACGGTGTCGCGGGGGGTCTGGGCCACGAGCGAGCCGGTCAACATGAGCCCGGTTGACACAACGCCAAGGGTTACGATAGAACGAACGATGAGTGACGACACGGGGACCTTTCAGCCTTCCGGCTTTTCGCCGGGTTTGAGGGGAACGATCTGCGGAGCGCCGTCCGACAACGCCGTGACAGCCACCGGCCATTCGAAGACCCGGGCAACGACCTCCGACCGCAGCACGGTCGCGGGCGGCCCCACCACGGCACAGGTTCCCTGATGGAGCAGCAGCAGCCGGTCGGCGTAGCGAGCTGCCAGATTGAGATGGTGGGTGACGAGCAGTGTGGCGATACCCTGTTCCGCCAGGCGGCGCACCAGCTCGAAGACTTCCATTTCGTGCCGGATATCGAGCGACGCGGTGGGCTCGTCCAGCACCAGGAGTCGCGGTTCCTGGGCCAGCGCGCGGGCCACACGTACCCGCTGCCATTCTCCACCGGACAGCGTGTCGGTGCGGCGCTCCGCCAGCTCAGCGACGTCGGCTCGTCGCAGGGCTTCGGCCACTACGGCCCGATCGGACTCCCTGAGACGTGCCAGCGGTCGCAAGTGAGCGTATCGCCCCAGGGTCACCGTCTCCTCCACCCGCAGCGGGAACAGCGACTCCTCCCGCTGTGTGACCACGCCCACCTGCTGCCCGATCTCCCGGCGTCGCCAGCTGCCGAGCGGCCGGCCCAGGAGCCGCACCTCCCCCGCGACCAGCGGCAGCGTACCGAGCAGCGCTCTCAGGAGAGTGGTCTTGCCGCTCCCGTTCGGACCGACGACAGCGACCAGCTCTCCGGCGCCCAGCGTGAGCCCGACACCCTTCAGCGCGCTCCGTTGCGCAGCGGGATAGCGTACCTCGAGGCCGTTCGCTTCCAGGATCACCGGATGGACCTCCGCAACAGCGAGGCGAACAGCGGCACGCCCACCAGCGCCGTGACGATGCCGACGGGGAGCTCGACTGGCGCCGCGACCGAACGTGCCAGTGCATCCGCCAGCACGAGGAAGGCACCCCCAAGAAGGAATGCGGAGGGGAGCAACGCGCGGTGGAGTGGCCCCCACAGGAGGCGAATCGCGTGGGGCACGACCAGCCCGACGAAGCCGATGATCCCGCAGCTGGCCACCGCCGCGGCCGTGAGGCAACCGGTGGCGATATAGGCCATCCGCCGCAGCCGTTCCGGCTCGATTCCCAGGTGCCGCGCCGCATCGTCCCCCAAGGCCAGAAGGTCGAAGCCGCGGCTCTGCCAGCCAAGCAGGACCAGCGGGACCACACTGTACGCGGCGACCACCGCCAGGCTCTCCCATGAGGCCGCGCCCAGGCCACCGAGCATCCATTGAAACGCATTGCGCAGCCGGCCGGCCGGCGAAACGGTCAGAATCGCAGCAACCAGGGCACCGGTGAACGCACTGACGACCACCCCGGCCAGCACCAGGATGTGGGCGTCCAGTCGCCTGCCCTGCACCAGGCTCAATCGGTAGACCAGGCCCAGCGCGAGCAGCGCACCAGCGAAGGCTGCCAGCGGCAGAGTCCAGGCTCCGCCCACACCGACGGCGATCACCAGCACCGCGGCCAGCGCCGCGCCTCCCGAGATGCCCAGCAGGTAGGGATCTCCTAGCGGATTGTGAATCAGCGCCTGCAGTACCGCACCCGACACCGCCAGACTGCCGCCGACCAGGAACCCCAGCAGTACCCGGGGCAGCCGGATCTCGCGGACGATGGTCGCAACCGGCGCGGAAGGATCCGCCAGGGCCGCCCACACCGCCGACGGCGGGAGCCGGACCGCGCCCAGAGCAAGGCCGGCCAGACATGCCGCGAGGGACAAGGCCAGCAGTCCCGGCCAGCGGCCGCGGATCACTTCTGCCCCCCGGCCATCAGCGCTCGCAATTGATCGACGAGTTCCGGAGCCCGAGGGCTTGGGCGCCCGAAGGCCGTGGTCGCCAGGTGGATGAATCGCCGGTCTCGCACGGCCGGCACGACTCGCCACTCCGGGCGGCTGGCGATTGCCGGCATGCCGCTGTCGCTTACCAGGATCAGATCGGGATTCCGGGCGGCGATCGCCTCGATGCTCACGGTGGCCGAAGGCGCCGGGAGATCGGCGAACAGGTTCCGCCCCCCGGCCAGGGTGAGAATCTGGCTCTGGAAGCTGCCGGCGCCGATGGCGATCGGCGGCTGGTCCCAGGCCAGAATCAGGACTCGCGGACGGTCTTGTTCCGGACTAGAGTCGGCTCGAACCGCATCGCGCTCGAGTGCTGCGCTGAGGGCGGCGGCCAGCGAATCGCCCGCTTTCACCTGGCCCACGACCGGTCCTATCAGCCGAGCCAGGCGGACAATATCGGCAAGCTGGTCGAAGGAGAGCTGCAGGACGGCAATGCCCGCGCCGCGCAACTGCGCCAGCGCCCCGGCGTTCTGGGGAGACCGGTAGAGGAGGACAAGGTCTGGTCGTCGGCCAATGACCGCCTCGATGTTAGGCGGTATGCCGTCGCCGACGTCGGGCACATCCCGGGCTGCTGGAGGGTAGTCACACCACCGGGTACGCCCGACGAGCCGGTCGCCGGCGCCGATGGCGAAGAGCAACTCGGTGGTAGCCGGGCTCAGCGAAACAATGCGGGTCGCCGGACCGGCAAGGCGGACGGTATCTCCCCCGTCGTCAATGACGACGAGCGGCCCCGCCGGCTTCGCCGGTGGGGCGGTACAGGCAGCGAGGAGGACGGCCAGAAGCGGAGAAACCCGCCTCAACGGAACCGCCCATCCCCGGGGCCTTGGAGATGGGCGGACAGAAGCCGACGCAGTGCGGCTGGTGTCGCCACCGATCCCTCCCCCGAGGGTGTTCGTGGTGGCACGAGCCGAGAGGTCTCCTGGCTCCGGGCACCCCACTCGCCTTCCCGGTTTCCCAGTGGCGTCCGTGAGGGGGTCCTGCTGCCCGTTACAGTGGCGGGGCCGCGCCGGTTTCACACCGGCTTCCGAGCGTCCCGGCTCGCGTGCGAGTTGTCTTGCGCGGAAGAACCTAAGGGGCTGGCGTCCGGTCGGCAAGCTCGGTGGCCAGCGCCTGCTTGAGGCGGGCTCGTTCGCCCTGGTAAGCCGCCCACTCTGCAGCGGGCATCTCCGGCTCGCGGCCCTGGTACCGCGCGTCCAGCCTCGCGATCTGCTCGATCAGATCCGGGGCGCCCGTTCCACCCCCAGTCGCGGGCCGTCGCCTGACCGCCAGGATCGCGGTCACGAGCAGGGCGACGCCGACCGCGCCAACCAGCAGTGGCAGCAGCCACCGCGAGCTGCCGCCGGGAAAGTCGATCGTGATCACGCTGCCAGGCGCGGCCGGCCCGGTCCACTGCTGAAAGACCCGGCCCTCGATACGCTGACTGTCCGCCTTGGTGATACCGCTGCCCGCAACCCGGCGGTCGAACTCCTCAAGCATCACGTTCATCGCACCGACCGAATCGCCGACCGGGAGCCGCACCGGTCCCGGCTGCGCCGGCAGCTGGTAGGTGTAGAGCAGCTGCTTCTCGCCGGGCGCCACCGGCGCCAGGAGGACCAGGCTGTCGTGCCGCAGCACGATCGCGTCCGGCGACACATCGGCCTGGCCGATCTGGAAGTTCACGACGCCCGCCGGCAGCCGCGCTCCCCAGACCGGCCCGTCCAGCCCTGCCGGCACCCGGGCGTCGGGACCGTCGTTCTCGAGCACTACAATCTCCAGAGCGGACCGGACGCCGTCCTTCCCCGGCTTGCCGATCACAATGTGCCGGGAGGCGACGCGCAGCGGCGCCGTAGATGAGGTGTCAGAGACGATCAGCAGGAGCCCGGTGTCGGGCCGGGAAGGCTCGGCGTGCACCGGGGTCGAGAAGTACTCCAGGCCGGCATATCCCGAGCTGAGCAGATAGACAGCGGCACTGTCCGGACGAAAGCGGAAGCGGAATTCCCCGTGAGGACCGGCGATGGTGGAATCGACGGGCCCTTGCACCGACCGACCGACCCGGTGAAGCACAACCCGCGCCCCCGGCAGGCCCAGCGTGTCCGGCCCCCGGACCCGCACCACCCGGCCGGCGGTCAGCACCGGCTGCTGCGCATGGAGCGACGGAGCGAGGCGGGAGAGGGCGGGGGCGGCGGTAACGGCGGGAGAGGACAGACTCAGAAATGTGACCAGCAGCATTCGGCTCCGACACGTCCCGCCTCTCCCGCCGTTACCGCCCTTCCCTCCCCTCACGGCTGGAATTTTCCGAAGTCCTCGGGATCCATCTTCTCGAGCCAGGCCCGGAGCTTCTCCGCCTCCAGTGACGGATCGGGACCTCCGCCGGATTCCTCGGCGCCGTCTTCGAGCAGCTCACCCTCGGTGAAGATCGGGGCGTTTACCCTGAGGGCGAGCGCGATGCTGTCCGAGGGCCGGGCATCGAGCTGAAAGAGGTGATCCTCACGCGACAGCCACAGCTGGGCGAAGTAGGTCTTGTCCTTGAGTGCACTGATGAGAATGCGGCTGACCGTGGCGCCGAGTCCCGTGATGACGCTCTTCAGGAGATCGTGGGTCATCGGCCGGGGCGGCTTGATCCCCTGCAGCTCCATGGCGATGGCGCTGGCCTCGGCCGGACCGATCCAGATGGGCAGCACCCGTGCCCCGTCCTTCTCACGGAGGATCACGACCGGGGAATTGGTCGTGCGATCGAGGCCGAGCTGCGCGACGGTGACTTCGATCATCCGGCTATGTCGCGCAGCGCATCGACTCGATCCGTCTGCTCCCAAGGGAAGAACTGGAGCCCTCCCCGGCGGAAAGGTTTGCGCCCGAAGTGGCCATATGCTGCGGTGGGCGAGTAGATCGGCTTCCGGAGGTCAAGCGCCTTGATGATCCCGCCCGGAGTGAGATCGAACACCTCCCGGACGGCGCGCTCGAGCCGCGTGTCCGGGACAACCCCGGTGCCGAAGGTGTGGACCATGATCGACACCGGGTCGCGCACGCCGATCGCGTAGGCGACCTGCACTTCGCAGCGCCGGGCGAGCTTGGCGGCCACGACGTTCTTCGCCACCCAGCGCACGGCGTAGGCGGCGGAGCGGTCTACCTTCGAGGGGTCCTTGCCGCTGAAGGCTCCCCCGCCGTGACGCGCCATTCCCCCGTAGGTATCGACAATGATCTTCCGCCCCGTGAGCCCCGCATCTCCGTGGGGGCCCCCGATGACGAAGCGGCCGGTCGGATTGATGTGGATGGTGGTTTTCCGGGCATCCAGGTCGGCCGCAGCCAGCACCGGCCGGATGACCTCCTCGATCACCCCTTCGCGGATCTTCTTCTGGCTCAGCAGCCGGCCCTTCCAGGTCTGGGCATGCTGCGTGGACACCACGACCGTGCGGACCCCGATCGGTTCCTCACCCTCGTATTCGACGGAGACCTGGCTCTTCCCGTCGGGGCGGAGCCAATCGAGCCGGCGCCGGATGCCGGTGTCACCCTTGCGCACCTGGGCCAGTCGCTCCGCCAGCCGGTGGGCCAGCTGGATGGGGAGCGGCATCAGCTCGCGGGTCTCGTCGGTCGCATACCCGAACATCATGCCTTGATCCCCCGCCCCGCCGGTGTTCACCCCCAGGGCGATGTCGGGCGACTGACGGTCAATCGCGGTGAGCACCGCGCAGGTGCTGCCATCGATGCCATAGTTGGCGTCGACATATCCGATCTTGCGGATGGTTTCCCGGACCAGGTCCGGGACGTGCACATAGGTAGAGGTCGTGATCTCTCCCGCCACGACCGCCATGCCGGTCGTGACCAGCGTTTCGCAGGCAACCCGTCCGGCCGCGTCGTCCTTCAGGATCGCGTCCAGGACCGCGTCGGAGATCTGGTCGGCCACCTTGTCGGGGTGGCCTTCGGTCACGGACTCGGAGGTAAAGACGTGGCGATGCGGCTTGGCCATGAAGTGTGGGTCACAGTAAGGGTGATGGGCGGCGCTTCGGGGCTGCCCTAAGAGCGCAAAGTAGCCGCGACCGACAGGCGCGGCAACGCCGCAAGTGATTCAAAGAGGCGAGGATCGACGTGGTCTCGAACCACATCGCGGAGCGCCCGGCTCACGTCGGCCTGCCGGTCCGCCGCCAGGGCCGCTTGTGCCGCTCGGGTGGCCACATCCATGGGAACTGTCCGGATGACCCACTTGACCAGCGGAATGGCCGGTGGTCCCACGCTGAGAGTGCGATAGCCGAGTCCCAGAAGCAGCACGAGCGACAGGGGATCAGAGGCCATCTCGCCGCACACGGAGACATCGATGCCGGCCCGCTGGCCGGCCTCGATGATCGTGCGGAGCTGCCGCACCACGGCCGGGTGATGCCCGGAGAACCGGTCAGCAAGCCGGGCGTTGCCGCGGTCGACTGCTAGCGTGTACTGTACCAGGTCGTTGGTCCCCACGCTGAAGAACGCGCTGTGTTTGGCCAGCTCGTCCGCGAGGAGGGCAGCGGCCGGCGTCTCGATCATGACCCCCACCGGCACCGAGGCTGCGGCGCGGACCCCTTCCCGGGCGAGATTGAGCGCCTCTTCCAGCAGCATCTCACGCGACTCGAGCACTTCTTCCACCCGGATGACCAGCGGGAGCATCAGCTGCAGATCCCGGTCGGCAGCGGCGCGCAGTACTGCCCGCAGCTGAGGTCGAAAGATCTCCGGCTGATCAAGACAGACCCGGATCGAACGCCAGCCAAGAAAGGGGTTGGCCTCCGGCGGGGCGCGGAAGGCGGCGGGGAACTTGTCGCCCCCCAGGTCGAAGGTTCGGATGATGACCGGCAGCCCCGGGAAGGCGTCGCTCACCCGGCGGAAATACTCGGTCTGCTCGTCCTCACTGGGAACGGCGGTCCGGCCGGTGATCAGAAACTCGGTGCGCAGGAGGCCCACGCCCTGGGCGTCGAAGCGCACCGCGGCCTGGAGTTCATCGGGAAGGTCCACGTTCCCCATGACTGTGAGCTGTACCCCGTCAGGGGTGATCGCCGCCTGGGTGACGGCCGCTTCCAGCTCCAGCTCCAGTTTCTGCCGACGGGACAGCTGGGCCCGCGCCCGCTCAATCTCGGCGCGGGTCGGATCTAGTAGCACGGCGCCGGTCTGTCCATCCAGCAGCACCAGGGTGCCCTGCGTGATCCTCTCGAGCGCGCCTACTGCGCCCATCACCGCGGGAATGCCAAGTGAGTGCGCCAGGATCGCCGCATGTGAGGTGCGGGTTCCCTCCTCGCTTAACAACCCCACGACGTGATCCCGGTCGAGTTGCACGGTGAGCCCTGGAGCCAGCTCCCTCGCGACGATCACCACCCGGTCACCGGACGGCAGGGACCACACCTCCTCCAGCGTGCGGCCCAGCAGGCGATGCAGCATCCGGTTGTGGATCGCGGACACATCGGCCAGGCGATCCCGCAGCATGGCATTCCCAGAGGCGGTCCACGCGTTGCGGAGCTCGAGCGCCTTGAACTCATAGGCGGTCTCCGCACTCATCCCGTCGCGGATGCACTGTTCGACTTGTCTCAGGAAGTCCGGATCCTGGGCCATGAGGATCTGGGCGTCGAAGATGTGCGATTCCTCGCGCCCCGCCCGCTCCTTGACCCGGTCGCGGAGCTGGGTGAGCGTCTCTACCACTCCCGTCACCGCGAGACGAAGCCGGGTGACCTCGGCCTCGACTTCATCGTCCGCAATGAAGCGGTTGGGAACTTCGGGGAGGTCCATCCGGACGATCACCGCTGGTCCGAAGGCAACTCCGGGTGAGACCCCTACCCCGTTGATGAGCCGGTCGGCCATCGCTACTCCCCGAAGCCCTCGGCCACCAGGGCCGTCAGCGCCTCCACGGCGGCCGACTCGTCCGGTCCGTCGGCCCGGAACAGAATCGAGCTGCCGCATTCGGCCGCGAGCATCATCACTCCCATAATGCTCTTCCCGTTCACGCCCATGCCATCCTTGACGATCTCGATGTCGGCCTCAAAGCCGGAGGCAACCTTGACGATCTTCGCCGCCGGTCTGGCGTGCAGGCCGAGGGGGTTCACGATCTTCGCTTCCCGCTCGATCATGGCAGCCCCCAGGCGAGCAGGGCGGCGAGACCGATGGCGCCCACTCCGAAGCGGACCGGGTTGACGCGGGGCCCGAGCGGCCACACCGCCAGCAACGCGACCGCCAGGGTTCCCAGCGCGATCGTCATCGCATGGGGCCTGGGCGGCAGCAGCCAGCGCGCCGCGAGCGGCAACGCGATCCCGACCGATCCTCCCGCCACGAGCCCCACGAGCGGAGCTGCCCGGGGCAGCCAGGAGCGGGCGATGGCCGACCCGACGTGGACCCCGCTCGCGAGTCCGGTCGAAAGGGCCCACCAGGTGGTCGCGACCCGGACGGCATTGTACACGACGACCACCGCGACCAGGATCCAGGGCCCCAGACCGGCCACCACCCCCAGGATGCCCAGCCCCATCAGCGCCGGCACCAGCCCGGCCCAGAACAGCTGGTCTCCCAGCGCGCCCAGCGGACTGGTGAGGGCCGAACGCAGGCGCGAGACCTGCGCGCCCGGAACCTGGTCATACTCTGCCCGTACCAAGGCGCCAACCGCGAGGCCCGCCAGGTACGGATGCGAGTTGAAGTACTCCGCCGAGCGGACCGCCGCCTCGGCATGGCGGGTCGGATCGGCGAGCCTCAGATCCTCCAGCAACGGCTCCGAGGCGTAGCCGATGCCCACCCCGGTCATGCGCTCATAGCTCCAGGCGCCCTGGACCAGGAACAGACGCCGGAGCGCCTGCAGGAAACCAGCGATCATGGCCGCACAGCCAGCAGAACGCCCAAGACGACGCCGGCCGCCAGCCAGCGCAGTCGTGCACCCCGGCCAGCGCTCCGCAAGGCCCCGGCCAGCGCTGCGGCCAGCCCGCTGCCGATCGCCACCTCGGTCACGATCGCGTAGCGATCCCCGCCGGGCAGGCTGGGCCGGAGCAACATGGCGCCGATGACCGCGGCTCCGCTGAGCACAGCGCTCCGGAACACGTCACCGGCCAGGCCACGATACTGCAGCTCAGCGATGGTGGCCGCGTCCCCGGCCGCAAGACCCGCACTGTGGCGGCCGATGGCGCGCCCGTTCGATCGGCGGAGCAGCAACAGGCTCCAGCCGCCCAGCACGGCGAAGCCCAGCGCGTACAGCGTCGCCAGTCCCAGCGTCTCCTGCCACGGCCCGCTGGCTGCCAGCACCACCGCTCCGACCACTCCGGGTCCGTAGTCGGGGTACCGGGCGGCTCCCACGGGCATGACATCGAGGGCGAACAGCTCGAGCATCAGGCCGACGCGAAGCCCGACCACCGGCTCACCCAGCATCAGCCCCGCCCCCGCTCCCGCGATCAGTGGCCGCGACAGGAGTCCTTGCGGGAAGCTCACCAGGTCGATACCGACGACGGTACCCCAGACCAGGAGCAGGGCCGTCGTCCCCGCAGTCTCGAGAATCACCGGAGCGCTTCCAGCGGTACCGGAGTCGTAGTCGGCAGGTCCTGGGCCGTCACCTCGACCCCTTCACTCGCGAGCGATGCGAGCACCTGATACTCCTCGTCGGTCAGATAGACGTAGGGGAGCCGGGCCGTGCGGCCGGGCTTGTGATGAATGCCGCCCAGGTTCACCCGCTCGACGGGAGGCGCCATCCGGCACAGCGCGGCCATCGCGTGAACGTCGGCGGTCAGCACCATCCCCTTGCGGGGATCGGCTCGCCAGCGGGGCTGCTGGAGCGCGGCGTCCTGCACCCCCGCGAAGAGCAGCTCGATTTCCGGCGGCACCCCCATTCGGTACAGCTCCCGTTCCCAGTCACTCGCCGCCACCGTGTCGTCCACCAGGGCGATGAACCCGATGCCCAGCGGCTTTCCCCAGCCGATGACCACCTGGCCGTGCACCAGCCGGTCGTCCACCCGATAGAGCACGATGGGCATCAGCCCTGCCGGATCGCCTCGGTCCCCTTGCCGACCGCGCGGGCGGCACCGTCCCCGGCAGGGAGGGCGCGGTGGTGCACGAAGTCCAGCAGCATCGGAAGGTTCACGCCGGTCACGACCCGGACATCGCTCCGCTCCCGGGCCATTCGCATCGCGGCGAAGAAACAGGAGCCGCAGGGCATGTCCACGAACAGAACCGCAGGTGCGTCGGCCACGGCCGATTCGACCCTCCGCTTGATCTCCTCGCGTCCGCACCCGGCATTTGACACGGGGACCAGCACGCCGGTCACTCCACTGATCCGCTCCGCCTCCTGCACCAATGCCGCGGCCAGGTCGCCGTGCGCAACCACGATCCCCCGGACATCACTATTCATAGTCCTCCGCGAGGTATTCCTTCAGTCCCTGCTTTTCCTTCATCTTGCGGATCAGGCGCTCATTGAAGGCCGCGGCGACGTCCACGCCGGAGTAGCGGAGCAGGTGCATCATGGCCACGACCTCGGCGATCACGGTGATGTTCTTGCCAGGGTTGAGCGGCACGATCACCCGGGGCAGCGTCACCTCGAGGATCGTCGTTTCCAGGGCCTGCAGTCCGGTCCGATCTGCGTCGCGGGCGGTCTCCCACGCCTCGAGCTGGACGACGACCTCGATCCGTTTCTGCTGCCGCACCGCCCGCACCCCGAACAGCGAAGGGATATCGACCAGCCCTACCCCCCGGATCTCCATATGGTGGGCCGCGAGCTCGTGCCCCCGCCCCAGTAAAATATCGCTGCCTCGACGGGTGACCTGCACGATGTCGTCGGCCACCAGCCGATGGCCCCGTTCCACCAGGTCCAGCACGCACTCGCTCTTCCCGATCCCGGATTGCCCGATGAACAGGAGCCCGACGCCGTAGACGTCGGCGAGCGAGCCGTGGACGGTGGTCTGGGGCGCGAAGGCCTCCTCCACGATCGGCTTAAGCCGGCGATAGAACTCCGCCGTCTTGAGCCGGCTCCGGAGCAGCGGGATGCCCCGGACCCGGGCAAGATCGACCAGCTCGGTGGGGACTTCCTGATTCTTGGTGACGAAGACCGCGGGGAGGTCGAATTCGAAGAAGCGGGTCAGCCGGGACAGCCGTTCGCCGGCTTCCAGCGAGTTCAGGTAGCTGATCTCCGTTTCACCCAGCACGTGCAGGCGTCGCGGCATGAACCGGCTGGTATACCCGGCCAGCGCCAGCCCCGGAGAGGCCGCCTCGGGGTCGGGTATCGGTCGGTCCAGCCCCGCTTCACCGGTGAGCGGTTCGAGCTGGAGTGGGTCGCCCCGGCGCGACAGCAGGTCGCGCAGCGTGAGGGTCACGCCGCGCCCTTGGCGCCCCGGCCCCGCCTGGCCTGCGTCGCCTTGTCGAGCTGGCGCCGGATCTTGTCCTCGGCCCGATCCAGCGCGGTGCGGTGGTCCCGTTCCTCGCCGGTCGCCCGAACGGTCTCACCGCTGCCCACCATCCGGATTTCCGCCGTCGCGAGGCCCGGCGCCACATCGAAGACGACCGTTCCCTCCGTCGGCCGGGTGATCAGGGTACCCAGACGGGCGAGCACGGCGCTGGCACGGGCACGGAGTTCGTCGGAAATCTCGCAGTGGCGAGCGGTGATGCTCGTATTCATGGGACTCTCCCGGTAAGGCACGTGATACGATTCTCCGCCTGCCGAATCCCCGGCGCCACGCCGGGTCCGGATCGACGGGCTACTCGATCATTGTTCGGATCCAACGCTCGGTCTCCTCCGCCGCCCTTTCCCAACTCAGCCCCTCGGCAAACTGCCGCGCCCGTCGCCCCAGCTGCTCAACCAGCGAGGGCTCAGACGCCAGCTCCAGCATCCGGGCCGCCAGCGCGCCTGGGTCGCCGTGGCGCACCAGATAGCCGGTCTCGCCGTCCCTGACAGAGTCGCGGAGACCCGGGCTGTCGGAGGCAACAGACGGCGTGCCACAGGCCGCCGCTTCCACATTGGTGATCCCCCAGCCTTCCTTGCACGACGGGAAGATGTTGGCCCATCGGCTTCGCAACAACGACAGCTTCTCCTCATCGCTCACCCGGCCCAGGAAGCGGACTCCGTCGCCCACCCCCAGGTCCTGGACCAGCCGCTCCAGGCGGGGGCGATCCTCCCCCGCGCCGGCGATGTCCAGCCGGATGTCCGTCCGTTGCATCCTGGCCAGGGCGACCGCTCGCACGGCAAACTCCACCCCTTTGTATCGCCGCAGCCGACCAATGTAAAGGAATGTCGGCTCGGCGGTTCGGCGACTGGGCCGGGCTGGGCTGAAGGTGCGGGTATCGATGCCGGGGTGGATAACCACGATCCGTTCCCGATGCACCCCCCGTGCCACAAGATCGTCCCGGGTGCTTTCGCTGATCGCGTGAAATGAGGCCCGCCGGTAGGCCCAGGGAATGGGCCGTTCCAGCAGCCAGACCAGGGTCGCGACCGGAAACGACGCCTCCTGAAAGACGCTCCCGCCGAAGAGGTGGGGAACGATGACCCCGACCGGGCGCCGTGTCATACCCGCCACGAACAGTGGAATCTTGTTGATGTCCTCGATGAGCACATCGGGTGGCTCCACCGCCAGAGCCCGGCGCACCGCGCGGCGTCCGAGTACGGCGAAGCTCTGCCGATCCCCGTGCCGGGCGACCTCGATACCGTCCACCTGGCCCGTTGGAGGCCCTCCCCGCCATCCCGAACAAACCAGCCGGATCCGGTGCCCGCGGGCCGCCAGCCTGCTGAAAAGCTCGTGCAGGTGGATTTCCGCTCCCCCTGCCATGGGGTTCTCCCGGTCCTGCCAGTTGACCAGCAGGATGTTCACAGCCGACCCAGCGAGTGGGCGATCCGGTCCAGCACGCCGTTAACGAAGCCCGGTGCCTTAAGGCCCCCGAACCAGTGCGCCAGCTGAACCGCCTCGTCGATGACGACCTTGGGCGGCACATCCCCTCGCAACAACTCATGAATCCCGATCCGGAGGATGTTGCGCTCCACGACGGCGATCCGGTCCAGGCGCCAGTTCTCCGCGGCATCCGCGGCTTGGCGATCGAGCTCGGCCCGTTCGGTGAGCACCGCTTCTGCCAGGGCCCGGGCCTGATCGTAGACGGCCGGATCCGGGCCGGTGAGCTGCGCCAGGCGGCTCATCGCATCCGCCAGCGATAGGTCCCCCGTGAGCTCCATGGAATACAACACTTGCAGTGCGCGAGCGCGGGCCTTGGTCTCACGCCGGAGCATCCAGCCTCCGGAGCTCAGCCAAGGCGTCCGCGGTCCGGAGCGCGGCCTCTGCCGCCTCGTATCCCTTGTTCCCCGCCGCTCCGCCAGCGCGGGCCAGGGCCTGCTCCAGGGTATCGGTGGTGAGCACCCCGAACGCGACCGGCAGGCCATGTTGCACCGCGACGGCCGCGAGACCGCGGGCGGCCGCCGTGGCCACGAACTCGAAATGCGGGGTCTCCCCCCGCACCACACACCCGAGTCCGATGATGGCCGCGTACCGGCCGGTCGCCGCCGCCACCGCCGCCGCACCTCCCAGCTCGAATGCACCCGGGAGCCAGATCACGTCAATCCGGTCCGGCGGCATCCCCGCGGCCCGGCAGCAATCCAGCGCCCCCTCCAGCAGCCGAGACGTCACGCGCTCATTGTATTGACTGACGAGAATGGCCACCCGTCCGGTGGCGCGCAGCTGGCCGCGGATCTCGGGCATCCGGTCAGTGCGCGAGCAGATGTCCGAGCTTGTCGCGCTTGGCGTCGAGGTAGGCGCGGTTCTCGGCGTTGGGGTCGGCGAGGAGGGGGATTCGCTCGACGATCTCCAGACCGTATCCGTCGAGACCCACGAGCTTGCGCGGGTTGTTGGTCATCACCCGAATCGAGGAGAGACCCAGATCGCGCAGAATCTGTGCCCCGATACCATAGTTCCTGAGGTCGGGCGGGAAGCCCAGGCGCTGGTTAGCCTGAACCGTGTCATGGCCGTCGTCCTGCAGGGCGTAGGCGCGGATCTTGTTGAGCAGCCCGATCCCCCGGCCTTCCTGATCGAGGTACACGATGACGCCCTGACCAGCCTCACCGATCTTCCTGAGCGCGGCGTCCAGCTGAGGGCCGCAGTCGCACCGCTGCGAGCCGAACACGTCCCCTGTGAGACACTTCGAGTGCATCCGAACCAGGACGTTCTTCCGGCCCGCGACGTCGCCCATGACAATGGCCACGTGCTGGGCCCGGTCGACGTCGTTGGAATAGGCAAGGATGCGGAACTCGCCATACGGAGTGGGGAGTCGCGCCTCCGCCTCCCGATGCACCAGCTGCTCGGTGCGCAGCCGATACGCCACCAGCTGCGAGATTGTGATGAAGGTCAGCCCGTGCTCCCCGGCAAACCGTTCCAGCTCCTGGCGACGGGCCGCCGATCCGTCGGCCTGCAGGATTTCACAGATGACTCCGGCCGGATAGAGCCCGGCCAGCCTTGCCAGATCGACGGCGGCTTCAGTGTGACCCACCCGCTGCAGCACCCCGCCCGGGCGGGACCGGACCGGCTGGATATGTCCCGGGCGCCGCAGATCGGTCGGGACCGTCGCCGGATTGATCGCCACGTGAATGGTCCGGGCACGGTCCGCCGCGGAGATGCCCGTCGTGACCCCGAACCGGGCATCGGCGTCGATCGTCACGGTGAATGCCGTGCGCTGTGACTCGGTGTTTTGCGCCTGCATCTGATGCAGGTCCAGCTGCTCGCACCGCTCCGGGGTGAGCGCCAGACACACCCACCCCCGCGCATGGGTGATCATGAAATTGACCTGTTCCGGCGTGACCAGCTCGGCGGCGCAGATCAGGTCGCCCTCGTTCTCCCGGTCCTCGTCATCCGCCACGATGACGGGTTTGCCGTTCGCGAGGTCTTCGATCGCTCGTTCGATGGTGCCGAAGGTCATGTGGACTGTCGGTTGTCGGCTGTCGGCTGTCGGTTGTCGGCTGTCGGCTGTCGGCTGTCGGCTATCGGCTATCGGCTATCGGCTGTCGGCTATCGGCTGTCGGCTGTCGGCTGTCGGCTATCGGCTATCGGCTATCGGCAAGGCGGGATGAGTAACACCGCCCAGTCAATGCACCGACGACGGATCACCCGGTCCGATAGCTGATAGCCGATAGCCCTACCGGTTTCTCGCTTGCAACAGCTGCTCCACGTACTTCCCGATCGCATCTCCCTCCAGGTGCACCGGATCGCCGGGGCGCCGGCTCCCGAGGGTCGTATGCTGAAAGGTAAACGGAATCAGCGACACCTGAATGACCCCGGGTGACGGCCGCGCGTTTACCGTCAGGCTCACGCCGTCCACCGTGATGGAACCCAGCGGAATCGAAACCCGGGCGACCGGTTCCGGCACTTCGATATCCATCAGCCACGCGTCGCCCTGCTGCCGCATATCCCGGATCTTCCCGATTCCGTCGACGTGCCCCTGGACCAGGTGGCCACCGAGCCGGTCCCCCACCCGAAGCGCCCGCTCGAGGTTCACCCGTCTGCCCCGGGTGTAGCTCGCAAACAGGGTGCGCTCCAGGGACGTCTGAACGACGTGAACCGCGAACCAGCCCCTCCCGCATCGCTCCACGGTGAGGCAGGCACCATCGACGGCGATGCTCTCGCCGCGACGCACTCCGCGGAACGAGGCCGCGAGCTCAAGGCTCAGGCCGTCGGACCCGGCCTCCGCCTTCCGCACCAGGCCCACGGCGCTCACGATCCCGGTGAACACGTGTCCCGGTCCGCTACCAAGAGGGTGTCCTGCCCGAGCGACCGCCGCTCCACGACTCGCCAGCGCTCGGCCTCGACCAGCGTCGTGCCGGGGAAGCCGCTCACCGCCGGCACGCCGCCCTCGCCGAGCCACAGCGGCGACTGGATCCAGTAGTAGCGATCTACCAGCCCGGCCGCGAGCAAGGCTCCCGCCAGCCGGCCCCCGCCTTCCACCAGCAACGAACCCATGCCTTCCTGTTGCAGTGACTGGAGGCCCTCCGCCAGGCTCTGGGCCCGCACCACGCGCACACCGGCCTCTTCGAGATCGGCGAAACGCGGTGAGGGGCGGTGCCCGGCGGTCACCAGAAAGGTGGGAATCTCCCGGGCGGTGCGGACCAGGGTCAGCGATGACGGCAGCTCACCCCGCTGATCGAAGACCACCCGCCGCGGCGGCAGACGGGGCTGCACCGCACCTCGCACCGTGAGGGAGGAATCGTCGGTGCGGACGGTGTACCCGCCGACCCCAATCGCGTCAAAACCGGCGCGGAGCCAGTGCACATAGTCCCTGGCCTCCTCTCCACTGATCCACCGCGAGCGGCCGGAAAGATCCGCGATCCGGCTGTCCAGGGAAGTAGCGAGCTTCAACGCCACGAAGGGCCGCGCCAGCCCGCTCCAGCGGTGAAAGAAGGCGGCATTCTGAGCCCGCGCTTCTTCCCCGCGTATTCCGAGGTCGACCGTGATTCCGGCAGCGCGCAGCCGCTCGGCCCCGCCTCCCGCGTCAGGGTTCGGGTCGGGGTGGGCCACCATCACCTTCCGGACCCCCGCAGCGATGAGGGCCTCGGTACAGGGCGGTTGCTTTCCCTGGTGGCTGCACGGCTCCAGCGTCACGGCGACGCTCGCCCCCCTGACCTGGTCCCCGGCCTTCGCCAGCGCAGCCACTTCCGCATGCAACCCGCCGTACTCGGCGTGCCATCCTTCCCCGACGACCCGCCCGCCCTGGAGCACGACTGCGCCGACGAGCGGGTTGGGAGCCACCCGGCCCCATCCCCGCCAGGCCAGCGCCAGCGCGCGATCCATCGCCTCGGCTTCGTTCACCGAATGAAATCTACGGAGAGAGGGCGCAAGGATGAAGATTCATCGGCGATTCATCCCGCCTCCGTATTCTGGCCGGTGCCTGACGCCAGTCGCGGAGCCGATGATGAACGTACCTGTTCGAGCTGGACGCCGGCATCTTTGCCGTTGCCGGTCCGCACCCGGATATGGAACGGCGGCCCGCCCTTCAGGGACGGGCCGCCAAGCCGCCGAGCCGCTGAGCCGCCCTAAAACGTGAAGCGGAGTCCGGCGCCCGCGAAGAGCCGGTTATCTCCAGGGTCGTTCCCTTCGAACGTGGTCTTGAGGTTCTGGTCCTTGCCGAACTGATACCCGATTTCGGCCCCGATATTGAGAAC
>DATBLR010000119.1:0-17519 GCA_036555275.1 Gemmatimonadales bacterium
AACTTTCTTTACTCCAACCGACGTGGAGGAAGGGCGCATGTCGACCACGAAGGCCAAGCCGAAGCTCAAGATCCAGCCCCTTGAGGACCGGGTGGTAATCCTGCCCGATGATGAAACCGAGTCCATGCGCGGCGGGCTGTACATCCCCGATACCGCCAAGGAGAAGCCGACCCAGGGCGAAGTCGTCGCCGTCGGGCCGGGAAGGGTCGAGAAGGGTACCCGGGTCCCGGTGGACGTGAAGGTCGGCGACAAGGTTCTCTATGGCAAGTACAGCGGGACCAACATCACGCTCGACGGCGAAGAGGTCGTGATCGTGAAATCCTCGGACATTCTCGCGAAGATTGGATAAATACTGACAGCTGACAGCTCACAGCTGTCGGCCCTTCAAGAATCCCAGGAGACGAAGCACCTATGGCAGCCAAAGAACTGCTTTTCAACAGCGAGGCCCGCTCCAAGCTCAAGCGTGGCGTCGACGCCCTCGCCGACGCGGTGAAGGTCACCCTCGGTCCCAAGGGCCGCAATGTCGTAATCGACAAGAAGTTCGGCTCACCGACCGTCACCAAGGACGGGGTCACGGTGGCCAAGGAGATCGAGCTTCCCGATCCGATCGAGAACATGGGCGCGCAGATGGTGAAGGAAGTCGCCACCAAGACCAGCGATCTCGCCGGTGACGGCACCACCACCGCGACGGTGCTGGCCCAGGCCATCTTCCGGGAGGGTCTCAAGAACGTCACCGCCGGGGCCAATCCGATGGAGCTCAAGCGGGGGATCGACCGGGCGGTGGAGACGGTGGTCGAGGAGCTCAAGAAGCTCTCCACCCCGTCTGCAGGGAAGCGGGAAATCGCTCAGGTCGGCACCATCTCGGCCAACAACGACCTGGAGATCGGCAAGCTGATCGCCGACGCGATGGAGAAGGTCGGCAAGGATGGCGTCATCACGGTCGAAGAGGCGAAGGGCCTCGAGACGACTCTGGAGACGGTCGAGGGCATGCAGTTCGACCGTGGCTACCTCTCGCCGTACTTCGTGACCGATCCGGAGAAGATGGAGGCGGTGCTCGAGGACGCCTATCTGCTCATTCATGACAAGAAGATCAGCGCGATGAAGGAGCTCCTGCCGGTGCTGGAGAAGATCGCCCAGACCGGCAAGCCCCTTCTCATCATCGCTGAAGATGTCGAGGGCGAAGCGCTGGCGACCCTGGTCGTCAACAAGCTTCGTGGCACCCTCAAGGTCTGCGGGGTCAAGGCCCCGGGCTTCGGTGACCGCCGCAAGGAGATGCTGGTCGATATCGCCAAGCTCACCGGCGGCAAGGTGATCAGCGAGGAAGTCGGCTTCAAGCTCGAGAACGCCGTGTTGGGCGACCTGGGGCGGGCCAAGCGGATCGTCATCGACAAGGACAACACCACGATCGTCGATGGTCGCGGCAAGGCGGAGGACATCCAGGGCCGCATCGCCGAAATCAAGGTGGCGATCGACAAGTCGACCAGCGACTATGACCGGGAGAAGCTGCAGGAGCGCCTGGCCAAACTGTCCGGCGGAGTGGCGGTGATCCATGTCGGAGCCGCAACCGAGACGGAAATGAAGGAGAAGAAGGCCCGGGTCGAGGACGCGCTGCATGCCACCCGCGCAGCCGTCGAGGAGGGGATCGTGCCCGGCGGCGGGGTCGCTCTGCTGCGGGCCCAGGCGGCTCTCGACAAGGTCAAGGGCAGCGAAGACGAGAAGATCGGTGTCGAGATCGTTCGCCGCGCCCTGGAGGAGCCGATTCGCATGATCGTCGCCAACGCCGGTATGGAGGGTTCGATCATCGTGGCCAAGGTGAAGGAGTCCAAGGAAAAGGCCTACGGCTACAACGTCGCCACCGATGGGTATGAGGATCTGGTGAAGGCGGGCGTGATTGACCCGACCAAGGTGACGCGGACCGCACTGCAGAACGCGGCCTCGATCGCCGGCCTTCTGATCACCACCGAGTGCGTCGTGGTGGAGCGGAAGGAAGAGAAGCCGGCACCGGCCGCGCCGGGTGGTGGCATGGGCGGGATGTACTGAGGTCGGCGGAGTAGGGGCCGCATGCCTGCGGCCCCTACCTCGGCGGGATCCTGCCACGTAAAGGTCCAGCGCCCCGGGCTCAGCCCGGGGCGCTTGGTTTGGTGAGGGTCATCACTGGATTAGATTGGCGCGGTTCCTGCCACTCCGGGTGCGCACCGTCGCGAAGCCACGGGAAATGACCCCTGGAGGAGTCATGATGCGGAGACAGTCGTACGCGCTCGCCCTCTTGGCCCTGTTTCTGGGCGCGGGGCCCCTCACCGCCCAGTCTTCAGCCCCGCCGATTATCGGCACCTGGAAAGCCGAGCTGCGGGATCAGGATCGGAAGGACGCCCCTCGAGAGGTCGTCGTGCGGGTCGATTCCAGCGCGAGCTGGGCCAAGGAAACCGTGCGCTGGCGGCTCAAGCCGGACAGCATCATGATCGCCCTTGGCGGCGAGTGGGTTACCTATCGCCTGCAGGTGAAGGGGAGCAAGCTCACCCTCTCGGGTGGGGATCTCGCCAAGCCGATCACCCTAACGAAGGTGGGGCCGCCCACCACTCGACCGGATAGCATTCCCATTCCCCCGGACCCCGATCTGGCCCAATAGCCGATCCGGTGGCGCTGCGAGTCGCAGGTACTCCTTCTTTCAACGCTCGGTCTGGCCAACGCCGGCCCCCCGTCAGTCGCCTGATTCTCCCGTCCCAACAGCCCCGGGTGCCGCCGCCGCCCCGGCGAGCACCATCGGATCCATCGGTCCATGCTGGGGCGCGACGTGCAATTGGACTGCATGCCGTGCCAGGACGGGCGCCACCTCTTCCCGCGCGCGCTCCGCGTTGTTGCAGCGCTCGCTCAGGTGGGCCAGGACCACCAGCGCCAGCCCCGGGTGAACCACCTCCGCCAGCAGCTCGGCGGCGGCCCGATTGGACAGGTGTCCACCCGAGCCGGCGATCCGCGCCTGCACGGCCGGCGGATAGTCGCTGGTGCGGAGCAGGACCTCGTCGTGGTTGGCCTCGAGCACGATGGCGTGTGACTGTTTCAGGAGAAAGCGCACTCCCGCGGTCGGCCTGCCAAGATCGTAGGCGACGCCGACCCGGTGCCCCTCCTCGGTGCGGATGCTAAGGGCCACAGGTTCCGCGGCGTCGTGGCTGGTGGGGCAGGCTTCAATGTGAAAGGGCCCGTGGATGACCCCCCCCATCAGTGCCAGCGGCTTGAAGGTGGCGGCTCCCATGCGCCGCCGCAGCCGGTCCCAGGTGCCGGAGGAGGTGAGAATCGGGACCCGAAGTGTGTGCGCCAGGCGGGCGGCGCCCATGGCGTGATCGCCATGCTCATGGGTCACGACCAAGCCGATCACCTGGTCGGGATCGATGCCGACCTGGGTGGCGCGGCGCATGATCTCCCGGGCGCTGAAGCCGGCGTCCACCAGCAGTACCTCGTCGCCGGCGGCCACCGCAAGCGCGTTGCCGCCCGAGCCCGAGCCGAGGATGTACAGGGTGGTCACCGGGGGACCAGGCGGCGGTAGGTAGCGCTGAGCGAGGCCCTTCGCTCGGGGGTGAGCGTGATGTTCCGCCGCGGCATGACCCGCCCGGCCACCTTGAGGAACCCTTCTTCGGTCATTCGCTGGCCGGCATCGGCGCCCCACGCCATGGGAGGAACGTACCTGGGAGGCTGGACCGCTCCGAACACGTTGGCCCCCGCACCGATCACGGTACCGGTGGCTAGCAGGGTCCCGATCGAGGTCTTGGCATGATCGCCAATCAGGCTGCCGAGGAACTGGCGCCCGGTCACGATGCGCTCGCCCGCCACTTCGAGACTGACGTCGCCGTAGGTGTTCTTGAGGTTGGAGGTGATGGTCCCTGCTCCCAGGTTGACCCAGTGCCCCAGTACGCTGTGTCCGAGGAACCCGTCGTGGCTCTTGTTGGCGTACCCCAGTATGACCGAGTTGGAGACCTCACCGTTCACGGTCGATCGCGGGCCGAACACCGAGAGACGGGCGTGGCCGCCGAGGAGCCGGCTGCGCTCGCCCACATGCAGGGGGCCCTCGAGCCGGGTGCCATGCCGCACCTCGACCCCTGATTCCAGGACGATCGCCCCCGCGCGGGTATCAAACACCACTCCCGGCTCGACCTTCGCATCCCGGCAGATCACCAGTCCCGGGTCCCCCAGCACGATGCTGCCATCGGGTACCGGGTCCATCGGCCCGGAGGCATGGCCGAGGCAATCCGACGCGAGGTAGCGATCCAGCGCCGTGATGAGGTCGAACGCGCCGCCGAGCGGCATGCCGTCGATCTCTTCCGCCGGGCCGTCGTCGAAGGGTCCGCGCCAGGATTCCGGCGTATCGAGGATCCAGGCGACCGTGTTCCCCTGGTGGGTAAGGCGGCGGGTCTGGGGGCCGAGAGTGATTGCCGCCCCGGTAGGGGCGAAATCCGACGCGGCGAGCAGAAGCGATCCCCGGGCTGGAACCTCCGCCTGGGTAGGCGGCTCGAAGCCCTCATGGAAAGCCGGCGCATGGGAACCAATGATGGCCGTGGTCGGGAGGTCGAGGGCGGCTTCCCAGCGCTCGCGGATCTTCCAGGCCCCCGCGCGGAGCTCGCACAGCGGGCGCACGCCAGTAAACGGCGCCCAGCGCGCGCCCGGATCGGCCGGTTCGAGGAGCAGCAGGATCTGAATCATCGGGCACCAAGCGCGGGCGCCCCGTCAGGGAAGCTCCCGCACCTCCGCTGGAAGGCGGTCCAGGATGGACTTCAAGTCCCCGGCCAGTTGCCTGGGGATGACCAGCACGCGGCCATTGGCCCGCACCACCACCAGGTCGCGCACCCCGCTGACGATCACCGGGTCGTCGGTGGACCAGACCACGCAATCCTCGGTATCGAGCAGGTGCACCGGCCCCTGGCTCACGTTCCCGGCCGCGTCCCGCGGGTGGACCCTGGAGAGAGCATCCCAGGTGCCCACGTCGTCCCAGGTGAAGCGGCCGGTGACGACCGCCACGGCCGAGCTGCGCTCGAGCAGACCCACGTCAATCGAGATCGGGGTGACCGCGGCAAAGAATCCGGGCACGTCCCCCGCCAGGAGCAGGGGCAGATGCGGGGCGATCTCTGCAGTGTGCCGGCGCACCTCCTCGAGCAGCAGTTCTGCCGTCCAGGCGAATAGCCCGCTGTTCCACAGGGCGCCGGAGGCCATGAGGTCGAGCGCGGTCGCGGCATCCGGCTTTTCGGTGAAGCGCAACACCGCACGCGACACTTCATCCAGGGGGTTGCCAGGGACGATATACCCGAAGCCGGTCTCCGGCCGGGACGGCACAATGCCCACGGTAACCAGCCGTCGATGCCGCACCGCAGTCGCCAGCGCCTGCTTGGCGGCGTGGCTGAAGCCGGCCTCTTCGCGGATGATCCAGTCGGCGTGCAGGGCGAGGACTTGAGCTTCCGGATCACGGCGCCGGGCCTCCACCGAGGCCCAGACGAGAGCCGGGCCAGTAGAGGCAGCCCGTGGCTCGACCAGCATGTTTGCCACGCCGAGCCCCATGACCTCCCGCAGCCGGGGGGCCAGGGCTGCACCGGTCACGACCAGAATCCGATCACGGGGTACCAGCCCGCTGAGCCGTTCCACCGTTTGCTCGGCGGTGGATTGGGCTCCGGCCAGGCGCAGCACCTGCTTGGGAATGGTCGGGGTGCTCAGGGGCCAGAAGCGGCTGCCGGCGCCTCCCGCGAGGATCACGGCCCACTGCATGTCGGTCCGTGAAGACTCAGAGGATTGTCGCGAGTTGCGGGGCCTGACGCCGGAGCTCGAACAGCAGCGGTCCGAGATTCGTCGCCCTGGCGGCGAGAATGAAGAGATGTCCTTCGGTCCCGAGACTGCGTACCACCGCGAGCCGGTCATCGAATTCAAGCACCGTACCGGTGAACCGGGTGCATTCGGCGGCCTGGCCCAGGCGGCGAGCGCCGCTCGCGAACGTGGCGGCGAGTGCGGCGACGGCCTCGGCATCGACCCGGGCCCGGCCGGCGGAATCGATCGGCAGGCCGTCACTGCTCAGCACGATGACGGCGTCGACATCCGACCGGGCCGCCAGCGTCCGCACCACGTCTCGCAAGCCAGCCATCTGAATTCTCCGGGGGAGGTGAGAACGGCCCTGCCCATTGTACGGGGTGGAATGGGGCGAAGTCAAGGAATCACTACGGGTTGACCCGCTTTTCCGATCCCTCTAGGTTCCCTCCATGACTCGGTTCTTTGGTTCGGCGCTCGCCATGGCGCTCGTCATCGCCGCCTGCAGTGATCCCAACGCGCTTGCGAACGCCACCCTGAGCAACGTGGAAGACACGCTGACCCTGTATTCCCTGGCGACCGGCCCGCTGACCGAGCCCAGCGCCTATTCGATAAGCACCGCCCGTGCGGTGCGAACCTGGGAGGTCGGGATCGACTTCGACTTTGCATTCTCGGTCGATAACAGCGGACGGCCGGTCCTTCTGACTGTCTCTGTGCTGGGGCTTGCCCCCAGCGGCTCGGTCAAACCCGGGCTGCTTCGCACCAGCACTGCCTTCGATTCCATGACCAGGGCGCCCCTCAACGGTTACCTGACGACCGACACCATTGCCATCGCGGATCGCGACCGGTTCTACCTCCGGACCGGAGTAACCACCTGCTCGGTCCTCGGGGTGCCACTCTATGGCAAGCTGGAGGTCATCCACTATGACCCCGCGAATGCGTCGGTGCAGATTCGCGCGGTCGCCAATCAGAACTGCGGGTACCGCTCGCTGCAGCTGGGCACCCCCAAGCGTTGACTCTCCGTGATCGACATCAAGCTGCTCCGTCAGGACGCCGCCGGCGTTCGCGGTGCGCTCGCCCGGCGTCTCGACCCGGCGCTTGACCCGCTGCTGGACCGGCTGGCGGGACTGGACTCGCGGCGGCGCGAGGCGCTGACCCGCACCGAGGCGCTCAAGGCCAGCCGGAACCTCGCGACCGAGGAAGTGGCCCGGCGCAAAAAGGCCCGGCAACCGGCCGATGACCTGCTCGAGGACCTCAAGCGGTCGGGCGAGGAGGTAAAGGCGCTGGACGCGGAGGTTCGGGCCGTCGAGGGGGAGCTCGAGGCGATCCTGTTGCAGGTGCCTAACCTCCCGCTTCCTGAAGTGCCCGACGGCGATGCCTCAGGCAATGTCGTTGTGAAGGAGGTCGGCGGTAAACCGGAGTTCGGTTTCTCGCCCAGGCCACACTGGGAGCTGGGTGCGCGGCTCGGGCTGTTCGATCTCCCGCGCGGCGCCAAGCTCACCGGCTCCGGGTTTCCGTTGTTCACCGGGGCTGGAGCGCGGCTGGGAAGGGCGCTCAAGAATTTCATGCTGGACCTGCACACACGGGAGCATGGGTACCTGGAGATTTCCCCTCCGTTGCTGGTCAATCGGGCGACCATGACCGGTACCGGCCAGCTGCCGAAGTTCGAAGAGGAACTGTACCTGGCGGCGGCGGACGACCTGTTCCTCATCCCTACCGCGGAAGTCCCGCTCACCAACATCTACCGCGATGAGATCCTGGACGGGGCGGAGCTGCCCCTGGGGCTGTGCGCCTTCACGCCCTGTTTCCGGCGCGAGGCCGGTGCGGCCGGCAAGGATACCAGGGGCCTGATCCGGGTACACCAGTTCGACAAGGTCGAGCTGGTGCGGCTGAGCCGCCCCGAGGAGAGTCCGGCCGAGCACGAGAAGATGACCCGGCACGCCGAGAGCGTACTGGAGCGTCTGGACATCCCCTACCGCAGGGTGGCGCTCGCCGCGGGTGATACCGGCTTCGCCAGCGCCCGAACATTCGACCTGGAAGTGTGGGGGGCGGGCGTGGGCACCTGGCTGGAGGCCTCCAGTGCGAGCTCGTTTACCGATTTCCAGGCGCGCCGGGCCAGCATCCGGTTCCGGCGCGAGGCGGGAGCGAAACCCGAGTTCGTACACACTCTGAACGCCTCGGGAGTCGCCTTCCCGCGCACCATCATTGCCCTGCTCGAGAACAATCAGGAGGCGGACGGCTCGGTGCGCATTCCGCCGGCCCTGGCGCCCTACCTCGGCACCGATCGGCTCGTGCCCCGTGCGTAGGGAAAACCTGCGCCGGCTCGCGCCGGTGCTGGTGACGCTCCTCATCGCCTTGCTCGCGGGGCTCTCCATTGGCTCGGGGTGGATCGTGGTCCGGCACTTCCGCCGGGATGCCACGTCCATGAGCCGGCTCTACGCCGGGGTCTTCGCCGGACTCAACGATCTTCGCCAGGGCGCTGCGTATGATGCGCTACTGCGGCTCGGTGAGCAGGTGCGCCTCGGCGGCATTCCCCTGGTCGTCACCGACAGCAGCGGGCGAGTAACGGCCGCCGCCAACCTCCCGTTCCAGGCGGCGGTCGACGACCCCCGGGTCCAGGCGTATGTGGCGCGCCTGGATCAGGAGAATCCCCCCATCACGGACCCCGCCTTCGGGACCCTGCATTACGGCCCGGTTCCGGCCAAACGGCAGCTCACCTCGCTGGCGATTCTCCAGGGTCTGATCCTGATTACCATCGTCGGGGTGGGCTTCGCCGCCTACCGCAACGCGATGGCCGCGCAACGCGACCGGTTGTGGGTCGCCATGGCCCGGGAGGCGGCCCACCAGATGGGGACACCGCTGATGAGCCTGCAGGGCTGGATCGAGCAGCTCCGCTCCCGGGCATCACCTCCGCCCGGACTCTCGGAGCACCTCGCTGCCGACGCCGAACGGCTGGAGCGGGTGGCGCAGCGCTTCGAGCGGATCGGGCACAACATCCGGCGGGAGCCGATCCCGCTGGGCCAGCTCGCCCACAAAGTCGCCGCCTATTTCCACCCGCGACTTCCCACCCGCGTGAACCGGATCGAGATTCGGGTCGAAGGCCCGGGCGACGGGCCGATGGTGCTCGGCGATCCGATCCTGCTCGAGTGGGCGCTGGAGTCGCTGGTCAAGAACGCCATCGACGCGTTGCAGGGGCGGGAAGGCACCATCACCCTGCGAGTCGGGGAGGACCATGCGGCGGCGACCATTCGGGTCGCCGATGACGGCCCGGGGATTCCCGGCGATATGCGCCGGAGGATCTTCGAGCCCGGCATGACCACCAAGTCGGGCGGCTGGGGCATCGGCCTGGCGCTGGCCCGGCGCGTCGTTGAGGACTCCCACGGCGGGGAATTGATGCTGGAGCACACCGAGCCGGGCGCAACGTTTCTGATCCGGATCCCCACGCATGAGCAGTGACCGCGCAACCTTGATCGGCCTCGAAGCTCTCAACCCGCCACAACGGCAGGCCGTCGAGCACGTCCACGGCCCGCTGCTGGTGGTCGCGGGTGCGGGTTCCGGCAAGACCCGCGTGCTGACCATGCGCATCGCACGGCTGATCGATCAAGCCGGTGTTCTCCCCGCTCGCATCTTTGCCGTCACCTTCACCAACAAGGCCGCCGGCGAGATGAAGGAGCGGGTAGGACGGCTGCTCGGCCAGGATCCGGCAGGACTGTGGATCGGGACGTTCCACTCACTCTCCGCCCGCCTCCTGCGGCGTGAGGCGGAGGCCCTCGGATTCACCCGCCAGTTCACGATCTTCGACGAGGAAGACCGGCTGGCCCTGGTGAAGCGCCTCATGGAGCAGGCCGGCCATTCCACCAAGCTCTTCCCTCCAAGGCTGATCCAGGCGCTCATCTCGTCGGCCAAGAACCGGATGCTCAGCCCCGACGAGCTCGCCGGTGCGAGTCCGTTCGATCGGCCGGCCCAGGTCGCCGCTGACGTCTTTCGGTCCCTGGGGCCGGCGCTCAAGGCGCAGAACGCGATGGACTTCGATGACCTGATGCTTCACCCGCTCACGCTGTTTCGGGAGCGGCCCGATCGGTTGCATTACTACCAGGAGCGGTTCTCGTTTCTGCTGGTCGACGAGTTCCAGGACACCAACGCGGCGCAGTATCAGCTGGTGAAGCTCCTGGGCGCCCGCCACGGCAACGTCTGCGCCGTGGGGGACGACGACCAGTCGATCTACGGCTGGCGTGGAGCCGACATCCGCAACATGCTGGCGTTTCAACAAGACTTCCCGGGGACCACCCTGGTGCGACTGGAGGACAATTACCGCTCCACCCAGGTGGTCCTCGACACGGCCAACGCGGTCATCGCCGAAAACAAGGGACGCATCGGCAAGACGCTGCGCACCCGGCGCCAGGGCGGGGAGACGGTGACCGTGGTGGCGGCGGCCGACGAGCGCGACGAGGCCGAGTGGCTGGTCCGGGAGTTCCGGACCCGCAGCGCCAGGGGCGACTGGACCTACCCGGAGATGGCGGTACTGTATCGCACCAATGCCCAGTCGCGGGCGCTGGAGGAGGCGTTCCGGCGGGCAGGTGTGCCGTACCGGATCGTCGGGGCGATCAGCTTCTACGATCGGCGCGAGGTCAAGGATCTGCTCGCCTATCTCCGTCTGGTCGCGAACCCGGCGGATGACGAGGCTTTTCTCAGGGCCATCGGCGTGCCCAAGCGGGGGCTGGGAGAGTCCAGCGTTGCGACCCTGGCGGAGGCAGCAGCCGGCTGGGGAAGGTCTCTGCTGGCCGCCTCCAGGACGGCGGAGATGGTGCAGGGCCTCCGCCCCAACGTCCGTGATGCGCTCGGCAAGTTTGCCGCGGTGATCGACACCCTGCGGGAACGCGCCGCCAGCTGGCCTCCGGCGCAGATTCTCGAGCAGCTGGTTCAGGCTCTCGACTACGAGCAGGCGCTCATGGCCGAGGGCCCCGAGGGACTCGAGCGGTGGGAAAACGTGCGGGAGCTGGTGGCGAGCGCCGCCGAGTGGTCCGAGGTAGTCGAGCCGGGCGAGGATGAGCCCACGACCCCGCTGGAGCGGTTTCTCGCGGAGGCGGCACTGCTCTCCGCCAACGACGCCATCCAGGGAACTAGCGAAGGGGTCACGCTGATGACCCTGCACACCGCCAAGGGCCTCGAATGGCCGGTCGTGGCGTTGAGCGGCCTCGAGGACGGGCTGTTCCCCCTGGCCAGGGCCGAGGAGCAGGAAAACGGCCTCGAAGAGGAACGCAGGCTCTGCTACGTTGGGCTGACCAGGGCGAAGGACAAACTCTACCTGAGCTGGGCCCGGGCGCGGCGGCGGGGCGGCGAGCTCCGCCCGGGGCGGGCGTCGCGGTTTCTGCAGTCGCTGCCGCCGGGGGTAATCGAGGAGAAGCGAACCAGTAGCCTGTGGGCGCCGGACTGGAGCGGTGGACGAGCGGACCGGCGGCCCTCACCCCCGCGCCCCCGCTCCCGCGATGCGGGAGAGGGGGATTGGGGGGTCAGGGCCGCTGAAGAAGTCTCCCAGGACACGCCTCGCTACGTCAAAGGCGAGCGCGTCCGGCACCGGCGCTTCGGGAGCGGAACGATCCAGGGCTTGACGGGCTCAGGAAAAGACCTGAAGGTCTCGGTGAAGTTTGATGATGAGGAGCATGGCGTGAAGCAGCTCCTGGTGAGCTACGCCGGGCTCGAACGGGAATGGGAGAGTGCATGAGCATCCGGAAAGAAGACGTGCTGCACGTTGCCCGCCTGGCGGAGTTGGATGTCACCGAGGAGGATCTGCCCAGGCTGGTGGAGCAGACGGCGCGCATCGTGGCGTTCGTGGCCCAGCTCAATGAAGTCCCCGCGAGTGAAGAGGCGCCTCCGTTCCTGGCAGGCCCGAAGCAGGTGACGCTCCGGCCGGATGAAATCCGCCCGGACCCGCTGGCACGACCGCCGGCCCGGATGGCTCCGGAGTTTCGCGAAGGCTTCTTCGCGGTGCCGAAACTCGGTGCCATGGAGGAGGCGGAATGAGCGGCGTCGGCTTCATCGCGACCGCGGTGGCCGGAGGCCGGACCTCGGCGCGGTCGGTGGCGAAGGAGGTCGGGCGCCGGCTCCGAATAGCCTCGCACCTCAACGCGACCCTAAGCTGGTCGGAGGCTCAGTTGGAGGTGGAGGCGGCACGGGTGGACGGACTGCCGGCCGCGGCGCGGGGTAGCCTGCCGCTCGCCGGGGTCCCGGTGGCAATCAAGGACAACATCGTGACCACCGACGCCCCGACCACCTGCGGCTCCAGGATCCTTGAGGGCTACGTCTCGCCCTATGATGCCACTGTCATCCGGAAACTGCGGCAGGCAGGGGCCATTCTCGCCGCCAAGACCAACCTCGACGAGTTCGCAATGGGCTCGTCCACCGAGCACTCCGCCTATGGCCGCGTGAAGCATCCGTTCGATGCCGACCGGGTTCCGGGCGGCTCCTCCGGAGGGTCCGCCGCCCTGGTGGCCGCAGGGGTAGTACCGGCCGCGCTGGGCTCGGAAACCGGTGGCTCGGTACGCCAGCCGGCAAGCTTCTGCGGGGTGGTCGGAGTGAAGCCGACCTACGGGCGGGTGAGTCGGTACGGCCTGGTCGCGTTCGGCTCGTCACTCGACCAGATCAGTGCCTTCGGGCGGACGGTGGATGACGCGGCGCGGCTGCTCGCGGTCATCAGTGGAGCGGACGAGCACGACGCGACCTGCGCGGCCCGGCCACCACTGGCCCTGGAGACGCCCCGGCGCGACTTGCGAGGGATCACCTTCGGATGGCCGCGCGAATATTTCCCGCCCGACCTCGATGGGGCGGTTCGGGCCGCGCTCGATCGCACCGCCCGCACCATCCGGCTGCTGGGAGGAGCCGTTCGGGAGGTTTCGCTTCCCCACACGCGATACGCGGTACCGACCTATTACATCGTGGCCCCGGCAGAGGCGGCAGCGAACCTGGCCCGGTTCGATGGCGTCCGCTACGGCCCTCGCCACGTCGGGCCTGCCGGCGATGTCCGCGCCCTCTACCGGGCGACCCGGGGACGTGGCTTCGGGGCGGAGGTCCGCCGCCGGATCATCATCGGGACCTACGTGCTGAGCTCCGGGTACTACGATGCCTACTACCGGAAGGCGCAGCAGGTCCGGGCACTCCTGGCGGAGGATTTCCGCAGGGTCTTCGAGGAAGAGCGCGTGGACCTGCTGCTGACGCCAACCACGCCCACACCGGCCTTCCGCGCCGGCGAGAAGACCGAGGACCCCGTCGCCATGTACCTCGCCGATATCTTCACCTGTTCGATTAACCTTGCGGCGCTTCCGGCGGTGAGCCTGCCGGTGGGCCGCTCGGAGGGGCTGCCCATCGGAGCGCAACTCGTCGCCCCGATGTTCGGCGAGGCGGCCATGCTCGGCGTGGCGGCGGCGCTCGAAGCGGCCATCGACTCCACGGGGGAGGTGCGCTGATGGCCTGGGAGACGGTGATCGGGCTCGAGGTCCACGCACAGCTGCTCACCCGCTCGAAGATGTTCTGCGGTTGCCCGGTGCGATTCGGCGATCCCCCGAACACGCACGTCTGCCCGGTCTGCCTCGGGCTGCCCGGCGCATTGCCGGTCCCCAATGAGCACGCCATTCAGCTGGCCACTCAGGCGGCGCTGGCGCTCAACTGCCACGTGCGCGAGACCAGCGTCTTCGCGCGCAAGAACTACTTCTACCCCGACCTCCCGAAGGGCTACCAGATCTCGCAGTTCGACCAGCCGCTCGCGACGGGGGGCTCGATCACGATCGAATCCCCGGAACGGGGCCGGCTGACGATCGGGATTACCCGGCTGCACGTCGAGGAGGACGCCGGCAAGTTGCTGCACGACCGGCTTCCCGGCAGGACCGCGGTGGATCTCAACCGCGCCGGGACACCGCTGGCGGAAATCGTGAGCGAGCCGGACCTGCGCAGCCCGGCCGAGGCGCGGGTGTACCTGACGACCCTCAAGCAGATCCTGCTGTACTGCGGAGTCAGCGACTGTAACATGGAGGAGGGCTCGCTGCGGGTGGACGCCAACATCTCCATTCGGCGCGCGGGCGAGTCCCGGCTTGGCATCAAGACGGAAGTGAAGAACATGAACAGCTTCGCCAATGTCGAGCGGGCGCTCACGGTGGAGCGGGACCGCCAGATCACCCTCGTGGAATCCGGGGGGCAGGTGGAGCAGGTCACCATGCTCTTCAACGCCACATCCGGCGAAGTGCGGCCGATGCGGTCCAAGGAGGAGAGCCACGACTATCGCTACTTCCCTGACCCCGACCTGCCGCCGCTCGTGCTCACGCCGCTGTGGATCGAGGAGCAGCACGCGGCTCTCCCCGAACTGCCTGAGGCCAAACGCGACCGGTTCATGACGGTGCTCGGCCTGCCGCCGTACGACGCCGGGGTGCTCGCGGCCGAGCGGCCGATCGCCGACTACTTCGAGGCGGTAGTCGCAGAAGGGGCGGATCCCAAGGCGGCGGCGAACTGGGTGATGACGGAAGCGCTGCGGGACTTCAACGAGACAGGCGACTTTGCGGTGAGGCCTCGGTGGCTCGCCGGATTACTGGCGGCGGTCAAGGACGGCACGGTGAGCAACCAGGCGGCAAAACAGGTCTATACCGCACGCGCTGGACGTGGGTCGCTCTCGGTGACGGTCGAAATGGCCGGTAGCGGCGAAGTCACGCCCAAGGCTCTCGCCGCGAAGCTCGGGCTGCTTCAGGTGGGGGATACCGATGCCCTCGCAGCATGGGTGGACGAGGTGCTGGCCGCCAACCCAAAAGAGGTAGAGCGCTACCGGGCCGGAGAGACCAAGCTGCTGGGCTACTTCACGGGGCAGGTGATGAGGAAGAGCGGCGGGAAGGCCGATCCGAAAAAGGTCGCCCCGGTATTGCTGGAGATGCTCAAGTAAGAAGAACCGAGCGGCGACTCAGTGCCCCCCGATCCCCGCGTCCCTGTCCCCGTTCCCTTCGCCTCCCAACAGGGCCACCACGCTCATTGGGTCCACTGAAGTCCCGCCGTACCGCGTCACCCAATGCAGATGCGGTCCGGTCACCCGCCCGCTCCGGCCCACCACGCCGATAACCTGCCCGCGGTGGACTTCGTCTCCGGTCCGGACCAGGGCCCTGCTCAGGTGGAAGTACGCCGAGACCAGCCCCTCCCCGTGATCCAGATAAATCACCTTCCCGGCGAGATAGAAGTTCGCTACCAGCGCCACCCGGCCGCGGCTGGGGGCGGTCACCGGATCGCCGATGTCGCCGTTGAAATCGGTGCCCATGTGCCGGCTGGCGATGCGCCCGTTGAAGATCCGAGCCGTCCCGAAAAAGCTGGTGATGCGGCTCGGGCGTGGTGGCGCAAAGGGACCGTCCCAGAGGCGCGGGGTGTCGTGCGCCGCCCGGGTCACCGCACGGGCCCGGGCGTTGTCGCGCGCAATGCGCACCCGGGCCGCGCTGTCCGGAGCGGCCATCCGGGGGGACACCCGCAGCCGTTCGCTGGGATAATCCCCACGGTTCACCGCGATGGCGGTGGGGACCGTATCACTGGTCTCGCCGTGGACCAGCACCAGGCGTATGGCAAGCGAATCGCCCCCCTCGATCGGGATTCCGGCCAGCGAGGACCAGGTCACGCCGTCTCCACTCTCGAAATGGAGCGGTTCGGCGGCAATCTCCCCTTCCACGGCAGTGACCGGATCGACAGAGGTGGGAGTCACCCGGAGGCGGATGAGGGTGCCGCGAACCGGCGGCGCGGGCTCGGTCTCCACGACCACCTGCGCGCGGGCCGCGGCCCATGGGGCTCCGAGCAGGAGAAGAAGCAGCCGTCCGCCGCGGATCACCCGGTGCTCCGGCTGAGCAGCTGGGTGGTCCCGGGGGCTACGCCGCCCACGGCCGTTGCACGATCGCAGACGGCCAGTACATCAGCCGGCGCTCCGGCAATCCGAAGTGTTCCTGCGCGGTGGCCCGCAGCCGCTCCGGGTCGCGCCAGCCTCCCGCTCGCAGCGCCTCGCGCCGCATCCGCTTGGCGGCCCGCAGCGGCAGATCGCCGGATGGATCGAGGTTCCTTGGCTCCGCCATGGGCCACGCCAGCAGCTCCATGATGAAGTCGAACGAGAGCGCCAGGTGGCGCTCTACGTCGTCCAACGCGAGATCCCAGCGGCTGCGCTTCTCGGCGACCTGGAAGGCCAGCTGCCAGCCCTGCGATTCGGTGAGGTGCACGATGCCCCGGAACAGTCGCCGGTTGGTTCTCACGCTGAAGATCGTCGGCGCGATGAGCCGATCGAGGTGGGCGTCGGCCGGGGTGTGGTCGAGAAGGATCACCTCTTTCGCGGTACGTGCGAATCGGTCGCCGAGCGGCGTTTCGAAGCGGCTTTCCCAGTAGGAATGCCCGAAGCCGGTGGTGCTGCTGGTCAGCACCAGCTGCCGCGGCACGAAGAAGTTGTGTGCGACCACATCGGCGGCGAGGTGCGACAGATAGCCGAGGCCGAAGGCCCTGAGCGCGTCGGTGCGGGCGAGGTCGTAGATCTCCTGACCCACATGCCAGGAATGGCAGTGCCGGCCCACCGGAGCGTACTTCTTCGCAATAGAGCTGTCGGCCGCGATGTTGCCGTAGAGGAAGTCGAACGGGAAGGCGCGCAGCAGCTCCGCGGCCGCGGCGGGCAGCACGCCCAGGTTGGCCAGCACCGACTCCCCGAGGTAGATGTGGGTGCCGGGAGTCCAGGCCAGCAGGGGATCGGGGACGAGCAGCACCACGAGCCCCACCACGACGAGCGCGGCCAGGGTGCGACGGGTAATCAACGCCGGCGCCCCAGGCGGAGCAGCCGCCGGATCATGCCGAACCAGCTGGCGCCGGTGCGGAAGGTGCGCAGAGTGACCGCCGCCTCGAGTGCCGTTTCCTCCACCTCCTCGGCCAGGACCTCGTAGACCGCCTCCAGGTGGGTCACCCGGTCCCGGAGACCCTCCCTGAGCGCCCGGCTGGCCCGGACGATCTCTTCGGTCTCAGTGCTCACCAGGACGGCGAGCCGCTCCCCTTCGCCGGAGACCGCCTGCACGGCCTTCAGCGCCGGACTCAATTCGGCTCGGAGCGACTCGATGACCCGCGACAGCTGCCGCATCTCCTGCGCGGCCTCCCGGGCGGCAAGCCCGACGGCGGCCGCGATCACCAGGAACGCGACCGCGATGATGACCAGCGAGATCGCCATGGTGGGACCGACCCACGACGCAACGCCTGGCGCTTGCAGCAGGAGCATGGTTCGGCTCTCCTGTGGGAAACCGCGCGAGTTCGAAGGTTCCGAGTGACGGGTACCGAGCTGTAAGACCGCGCCGCCTCCGGCCGGGAGGCGACTCTTTGCACCGGAAACCTTCGAACCTCGAACTCCGAACGTGGAACGGAAGATAATCCTGCGCTTGACGGGCGCACCATGCGCCCCGAGTATTCGCCATGCCTCCTCGCTTCCTGGTCCAGGGCGGTCGCCGTCTGCACGGCACGGTCCGCCCCGCCGGCAACAAGAACGCCGCCCTCCCCGCGATCGCGGCCACGCTGCTGGCTGATGGACCTGTCGACCTCGGCAACATCCCCCGGATCCGGGACGTCGAGACCATGCTCTCCCTGGTCGCCGATCTGGGCGCCTCGGTGGAATGGACCGCGGCCAATACCGTGCGGATCGACGCCCGGAGCGCCACCGGCAAGCCGCTCAACCCGGAGCTCTGCGCCCGCATCCGGGCCTCGATCCTGCTTGCCGGCCC
>DATBLR010000123.1:0-2723 GCA_036555275.1 Gemmatimonadales bacterium
TCGAGCAGATCCTGCTTGGCCATAGAGCCTAGCATCCTCCGAGGGGAAACGAGGGCCCCGCCAACGCGCGCTCCGCCGCGAAAAACGCGATCAGGGGGCACGGTGACAGGCATGGCGCGAGGGTCATGGGGGGACAAGATACTAAGGGCGAGCGTATGTTTCCTCGATGCGATCCCGTCTTGGCCGCCTGGTGGTCGTGGCGTCTGTCCTGCCGACACGGCTCCTCGCCCAGGCTTCGCCCTACGTCCCGCTCGACGATCCTCACCTCCCCGCCTTCGAGCACCTGGTGGCGCGGGGCGACGTGCTCGATCCTTCGCCACTGGTTCGCCCGTTCCGGCGGGCGGACGCTGTCCGGATGCTCGATTCGGCGCTGGCCGAGAGCCGGGCCCGCGACACAGGGCTGGTGAACGCACTCCGCCAAGCCTGGACCGAGGACCGGGACGAAGCCCGGTGGGAGGTCCTGGGCCGCGCCGGATTCGAGGCCTATTCACACGCCCGGCGGGACCCGCTTCACCCCGGCGGCCCCGATGGCATCAGACCGTATCTGGACCTGGGTCTCGAAGCGGTGTTTGAAAACCTGGTGCTTGCCACCCGCCCCGCCATCGAGCCGCGACTCATCAGGGATCCCGACTGGCCGGGGCGCCGCGACCTCGACGTGACCGGCCGCCAGGTCGAAGGCTACATCTCGGCGCAATTCAAGTATGCCCGCTTGTACTACGGCGAAATGGACCAGAACTGGGGCCCGGTCGGCCTCCCCGGCATTCCGGTCAGCGATTACGGCTATCCCCACCCGCGCTTCGGCCTCGAGATCGGCAGCGAACGATTCCGGCTGTCGGCCCAGGCCTCGACGCTGGAGGATGTGACCGATACGGCCGGGCAAGTGAATCATCGCTACTTCTTCGCCCATCGGCTCGATGCCGGCATCTCTCGCCGCTTTCGTCTTGGCCTGTGGGAGGCGGTCGTCCTGGGTGGCCCGGGTCGTTCGTTCGATGCTCGCTACCGCAACCCCGTCACCCTGCTCCTGCTGGCGAACGAGTACGGCCTGGGCGACAAGGGGAACATTCTCGTGGGTGTCGACTTCAGCTGGCGGATCGCCGACCGAACCACTCTGATGGGTCAGTTCGGCCTGGACGACTTTCAGTACAGGAACACGTCCGGCCCGACCAGGATTCCGAACCGCTACGCCTTCACGGTCATGGGCACCGGACCGCTGCTCTCCCGCATGGCCTGGCGGGCCGCTTACACCCAGGCCTCGAGCCTCGCCTTCCGCGCCCAGAACCCGATCGAGAACTTCACCGACCAGGGCGTCGGGCTGGGGCGATCGCTCGCGGACAACGATCAGCTTACCCTGCGCATCACGGCGCCGCTCAGCCCGCGCTGGCTTATCGCTCCGGAACTCACTCTCCTGCGGCAGGGAGAGGGCGATCTCAACAGCCCCTTCCCCACCGGGACCGCGGCCGGCGCTACCCCGACCCTATTCATCGGCACCAGGGAGCGCACCTGGCGCGCCGCCCTGGGCCTCTCGGGCCAACAGGGGCCGCTCGCGCTCACGGCCGACGCGGGACTTCACTACATCCAGAACGAAGACCACGTCGCCGGCCGGACCCGGACCCGCTTCCTCGGGCGAGTCCGGGCGACCGTCGGGCTGGGACGGAAGGGACACTTCTAGTACCGTTCCAACCTGTTTCTTCAAGTGAGGCGTATCTGAGTGCACTACACCTACGTCTTGTTCAGCGAGCTTGACAGAAGGCTCTATCCGGGGACGACCGGCAACTTGTCGGCACGGCTGAAGCTCCACGCCGCTGGTCACGTACAATCCACGGCGCATCGGCGACCCCTGAAGCTTCTTTACTATGAGGCCTGCCTGAGCGCTGACGACGCATACCGTCGGGAACGCTACCTGAAGTCGGGGAGAGGCGGCCGGTATCTCAGAACTCGACTCGCGTTTTCGCTTGCCGAGATTCGGGGCAACAAGTTGGAACGGCACTAGCGTGGCGCTGTCAGCGCAGCGGCTGGAGACACTCCTGCGCCAGATGCGTGGGCGACGGCTCGCGATCGTCGGCGATGTCATCCTCGACCGCTATCTGGTTGGGGATTCCGAGCGGATTTCGCCGGAGGCCCCCGTGCCAGTGGTCCGGGTGACCGGGGAGCGGGTGGCGCCGGGGGGCGCGGCGAATGTCGCGTCCAACGTGGCGGCCTTGGGGGGGGAGCCGCTGCTGGTGGGGGCACTGGGAGGGGACCGGGCAGCGGAGGCGCTGCGTCAGGAGCTGGCCACGCACGGGATTGCCGACCGCTGGCTCTACTCTCTCGCCGGGCGGCCGACCACGACCAAGACCAGGGTCATCGCCCGCGGCCAGCAGGTGGTGCGCATCGATGAGGAGGATGACGCCGTCATCGACGCCGAGGCCACCCGGCGGCTAGGTGAATCCGCGGCGGAGGTGATTGCGCTGGCGGATGCGCTCATCCTCGAAGACTACGACAAGGGAGTGCTTTCCCCCGGGCTCATCAGGACCGCCATCGCCGCCGCCGCCGATCGAGGCCTCCCGATCGTCGTCGATCCCAAGCATCGCGGCTTCTTCTGCTACCAGGGCGCTTCGGTGCTCAAGCCCAACCGACGCGAGCTGGCGGAGGCCCTGGGAGCCGGAGCGGACCTCACCCGGCCGGAGCAGTTCAGCGCGCTGATGGCGCGCCTGGGCGTGCGTCATCTGCTGGTCACGCTCGGC
>DATBLR010000126.1:0-5098 GCA_036555275.1 Gemmatimonadales bacterium
GAGTGCAGTGGGAGCCAATACGTGACGAAGCCGCCCTCGTTGAGCCGGTCGTACATCCGTTGGAAGTACTCCCGGGTGTAGAGATTCACGACCGTGGCGACCTGGGGCGGTGGCGGCTCACCAGTGATGAGGTCGAAGGCCTGGTCGGTCGTTTGGAGAAAGTATCGGCCGTCTTCGATGTGCACCCTGACGCGAGGATCGTTGAGAGGATTCTCCTTGGGATCGGGGAATACGATGGAGTTCATCTCGAGCACGTCGCGGGAGATGTCCACGACCTCGATCTCCTGGAAGGAACTGGTCTCGGTCAGTGCCTTGGCGGTGGATCCCACGCCGTAGCTGATGAGCAGCGCCCTCCGCAGGTTGGGATGCACGGCAACCGGCAGATAGACGTACAACTTCATGTAGCGCCGCGCGTCGAACTCCGTGGTCGACATGGACAGGGAGTTGGTCACCAGGCGATAGCCCTGGTGCGCCTGTCCGAAGATGAGTTCCTCGACGTAGAGAATCGTCGCGTCTAACCCCTCGCGCAGTCCGACCACCCGCCACTCACGAGGACCGGCCCAGCGTCCCGCCGTGGTCATCAAATGCCGATGCTGCATGGCACCCCACGGAAACAGCGCCAGGGCCAGAAACCAGGCGCCGCCGATCGGGTATAGGACCCGTCGCGGGGCCCGGCATCGAGTGAACACGACCAGGCCAATCACACCATACAGGACCGCCATCAGGAAGAAGGACGCTTCCATCCCGAGAGTCGGGAGCAGAAGAAAGCCGCCGGCAAACGCGCCCAGCGCGGCGCCCGTCGTGTTGGCGGAGGTGAGCACGCCGGTCGTCGTGGTGGCCGAGGGATATTCCCGGCGCAGCGCGGACCCGGCGAGGGTGAAGAAGATGCCCGACAGGAAGGAGATGGGGAGTATAAGCGGAGCGGAGATCCTCAGAACAGAGAAGAAGCCGGTAATCTCCTTGACGCCGAACGGCGCCACGAACAATGGAAAAGCCGTGTAGGTGACCGCGCACAACAGACCGGAAGCCAGCGACACGACGACAGCGTACCGGAAGCCCTCCTGGTCGAGGCGTAGCCAGACGGACGCAGCGAGCCCGCCCAGCGCGATTCCCGCCAGCACGACCCCCAACATGACGGCGAATGAGAGGGTCGAGCCGACCACGAATAGGAGAAGGAAGCGGAACCACACCACTTCCAGCGCGAGTAGTGCGAAGCCGGACAGAAACCCGGCGCCGAGCCACGCATCACCGCTCAGGCGCAAAACCGTGGTGCTCTCGGCGGCGGTCGAGGTGAGCTGAGCGCGGAGCGATCGGTAGATGAAGCCGGCGCTCAGGGCAGCGAGCACGTTCAACGAGCCCGCCGCCAGCCCCGATCCGTGAATGCCCAGGGCTCCGACGAGATGGGTCTCTGCCACCACGGCGCCGAGAACCGCGCCCAGAGTGTTCCATCCGTAGAGTCTTCCCAGCGCCCGGCCGAAGTAGGGGTCGGCCGCCACCAGGGCCTCGGTGAGCAAGGGGAGCGTCAGGCCCATGGCCGTGGACGGGATGAGCAGAACGACGAAGGCCAGCAGGAGCCTGGCCGGGTTCAGGACCCACGGGTGCTCGAGGACGGGCCGGAGTAGCGGCGTGGTGAGCGTTCCCAGAGAGGGGAGGAAGTACACCAGAGCCACCCCCGAGACCGCGATGACAGCCTCCAGGACGGCGTAGGTGCGGACTGGTGGACCGAGGCGGTCTCCCTTCCAGACCGCGGTCACGCTGCCGAGCGCGAGCCCCCCCATGAAGCCCGACAGGACGAGGCTTGACGCCCAGACGCTGCTACCGAAAGCCAGGGTGGCCTGATGGAACCAGAGCGTCTCGAAGATCAGCGCCGAGGCGCCGGAGACGAAGAACACCGCACAGAGTAGAGATGGCACGTAGGCCAATTTCGCTTGGGGCATGCTCAGGGTATGGGTTGTCGAGTTGTCGCGTCCTCGACCCATGGCACTTCTTCGCGCCTTGTCGCTCCGCGCACCCGCCAAGAGTATTGATCGACGGGAAGCCGTCAATCCGAATGGCCCCGATTCGTCAGGCTGAAGGTATTCACCAGCTCCGACGGCGGCGCCCCGTCAGCGTCTATTCGCTGGTCAGGTGGCTGCCCGACCGGGCGCGTCTGTAGTGCGCAGTTGCGCCGCCAGGTAAAGGGCTAGCGATAGGAGAAACGGCGCCGTCGCAACCCCGGGGGTATAGGCCTGCTCGCGTATGGACCAAAGAGGGTGGCCGATCCCGTTGACCAACTCGATACCCACCCAGAGCCACGCCAGCGGGAGCGCGACCCGCCAGCCGCGTAGAATCGGCCATAAGAAGCACCAGACCCCGAAGGCTACAAGGGCCAGGTTGAAGATGACGAAACCGCGCTGGAGATCCGGCGAGAATAGGCCGCTTACGAAGCGTGCGGGAAGAAAGACGTCATACAGCCGGCCGGCGTACTCCTCGAGTGAGTGAGCCGCTTGCGCCACCACGAGTGCTAGGAAGGTGAGCTGGAGGCGAGTCATAAGGGAGTCAGCCACCTGACGACCCCGCATAAGCTGCAGGCGGCGGCTCGATTCGACAAGGGCCGGCAAGACGGGGGAGGGCGTGCCGGCCTCAAGAAAACCGACGGCCGCAGCCTGGCAGCTTGATGCGGTAGTTAGGCGCCCGCCACGACGAGAGATGCCAGCGACTCCACACGCGTGGCTACTTTTTACGCGAGGGAAGAACGCGAGTCCTGCCGGCGATCATGAACTGGCCCATCCCGAGATGGTGGAAGGTCTGCAGGCGCTTCGGCCGGGGCTCGCGCCAAGCTTTAACGACTTCCAGGACAAAGAGATTGTATTGGGTCACCAGCCGGGTATCCACCACCCTGCATTCCAGATTGGCGGGGCATTCGGCCACCAGCGGGACCTTCACGCGCAGCGCCGGGACGGGGGTCAGGCCAATAGTCGCGAACTTGTCGGTGGCGCGTCCGGAGCAATTGCCACAGGCGACTGCCTTGGCGAGGAGCTCGACGGTGGGGATGTTGATGACGCACTCCCCAGTGGCCCGCAGGAGGCCGAAGCTGTAGTTGCGATCGCTGACGACGGCCCCGACGAGCGGAGGCTCAAAGTCGATCATCGTGTGCCACGACATGGGCATGACGTTGAGCCGTCCCTTATGTGCGGTCGTGAGGAGGACGACCGGACCTGGCTCGAGCAGCCGATAGACGGCGGCAAGGGGAAGGGTCTTCTTCATGGGAGTCCGGCTTAGGGCTTACAGGGGCCTAACGACTGCGCATAAGCTGCAGGGCCGGGGCTAGGCCGGCAAGCCCGGCCCGGCCGCCGTCTGGGTGTGCCAGCCTTTAGAAAACCGATGGCCGCTCGCTGACGGCGTCATGCGGTGCTTAGCCTGCGGGGACTCGGTGGTCGGTCTAGCGGCGCTCGGCGGTATAGATCTTGTTGACAATTTGCCAGCGCCCATCGAACCGGACCAGGGAGATGTAGTCCGTGTATCGCGACCCCGGGTAATCCTCGACCACCTTTACTGTAGCGATGTCCCGGGTCACCTCAAGCGCCGCGATCCGGAGATCCCCGGTCTCTTCCTTCCCAGCCGACTTGGCGAACCCGGCATACCACTCCGCCTGCGTGAGCTGGCCGAGGCGGTCGTCACAGGTCGTGAAGTACAGCTTGGCTTCGGGCCAGAAGGCTGCCTTGAGGCTGGCCACATCGTTGAACTTCAGGCCATGGAGATATGACTCCACGACCGTCCGAACGGCGCTCTCGTCGGGGGAAGACCCCGGGCCTTGGGCGGCGAGCCCGCTGGGGGTAGCACCGGCGAGGATCAGCAGGGCGGTAAGGCGACGGCGCACAGGTGCTCCAGGGACGGTGGGGTGGTCGGACGGGGCGGGCGGTCAGATGCTTTCGGTGACGGCGAGAGTCCAAATGGGCACACCGACGCCAGCTAACGCCCACGCATGACCTGTGGGGCAGGACTCAAAGGTGCACGACTGAACGTGCCGTTGCAACGGAGCGGAACCGCGCCCGGCAGGGGCGCTGAGACGCCAGGCCCCGAGTGGTCCATACGCTTGTCAGGCCGCCGACTCACGGGGGCGGGTCGATGGCAATCCACAGCTCCGCAACCCGGACACAAGCCGCTCGTGCCACCGGGTGCGCCGAGGACACTTCCCGATCACCGACAATCTGGGAGTATTCCTCGGCCGAAACCAGCTCGGGACAGGCTGCACTCAGACTGGGGTGAAAGTGGAAGGTGGGCCCAAACGCCTCTTCCAGACTGCCGCCATTCCAACTGGAGACCCGACCGCCGTAGTCCCAGGCGAGGCCGATGAAGGTGAAGGGTCGGCCGTTGAGACGCTCAAGATCTTGGAGGCTGGTCCCCACGGTCAGGTCAAGGGGTAGCCTCCACCGAGTCGCGGCATCCGAAATGAGGACGCCGGCTGGGTGCTCCAAGGCCAGCGTATCCCTCCAGTAGACGGAGGCTCGGCGGGACGAGTCGGTGGAAAAGAGAATCAGCCCTGGCTCGGTAAAGCCTTCCCCGATATCAAGGTCAGCCGGCTGGGCTTTCAGCGGGCCCAACAGGGCCCGCAAGGAGGCCGCTGTGGAGCTTGGGCGAACCGGGCCCACCCGTCGGCCGGGCACAACCTCGGTGAGCGAATCCTGGGCAAGCACAGAAGAGGCCGGGAGAAGCATGAGCAACAGCTCAAATAGTCTCACACAGCCTCCAGTGGCCGGGGCGGCCTAACGACCCGCATAAGCTGCAGGGCCGCGGCTCGGTCAGCAAGCCTCGCCCTACCCGATGTGGGTGTCTCTGAATCTACAAAACCGACGGCCGCGCCATGGCAGCTTCATGCAGTAGTTAGGCGTCAGGGTAGCACCCCCTCGCGCTAGCGTTTGAAAGGCCTCCACTGCCAGAGACCACTCCTCACTGTCTGGGTAAGCGGGACTTCGAACTGCCGCGCAAGGAGCGTAAGCTGCCCGCGATGGTGGCCCTCATGCGCGACGAAATACGTGAGCACATGGCCGACGTCCAGCGCGAGATTGCGCCAAGTGTAGGCCGCCGTCGCGGGTATCTGGCCACCCTGGGCGCACCC
>DATBLR010000078.1:0-21851 GCA_036555275.1 Gemmatimonadales bacterium
TCGCGGCCCGGTCCCGAGGCGACCGGTCGGCTGCCCGGTACCACCACCGCCCCCGCTGGGATCTCGAGCGGACTGTCCCCGTGCCGGCGATAGCTGGTGTTCCTGACCAGATCGAAGACCACGGTGCCGCCGGTCAGGATCGTCCCGGGGGCGAGGACCGCTCCCTCACGCACGATGGCGCCCTCGTAGATCCCGCAATTCCCGCCTACCAGCACATCGTCCTCGATGATCACCGGCATGGCGCCGATCGGTTCCAGCACCCCGCCGATCTGGGCTCCGGCAGAGAGGTGCACGCGCTTGCCGATCTGGGCGCAGGAACCCACCAGCACGTGGCTGTCCACCATGGTGCCCTCGTCGATATAGGCGCCGACATTGACGAAGGCGGGTGGCATGACCACCGTGCCCGCCGCCACGTGGGCCCCATCCCGTATCGAGGTGCCGCCAGGCACGATGCGCACTCCATCGGCAAGCGAGATCTGCTTGAGCGGCCAGGTCTCCTTGTCGAAAAAGGGAAACGGGCCCCCGCGTGCCATGGGGGTTACCGCACCCAGCCGGAAACCCAGCAGGATACCCGACTTCACCCACCCGTTCACTTCCCAGCGGCCGGCGGAGTCCCGCTCAGCGGCGCGGATGACCCCCGCATTGAGCCCCGCCTTGAGCCGCTCGAACGCTCCCTGGGCCGCGGGTTCTTCCCCGGCGGGCACTCCGGCCGCGAAGCGTTCCAGCGCCGCGGTCAATTCCGTTGTGGTCACCGGGCCGCCATCTCGGCCGGCTCGACCCCGGCCGCTCGCAGCGCCGCCAGCAGCGGTGCCCTTCGCTCGCCGGACATCGGCACCAGCGGAAGGCGGAGTACGTCCTGGATGCGGCCCATCGCGGCGAGTGCGGCTTTCACCGGAGCAGGGTTCGTCTCCAGGAAGTTTGCCTCGAGGAGCGGCAGCACTTCGAAGAGGAGCTCCCGCCCTTCGGCGATCTGCCCCCCGAGGCAGCGGCGCACCAGCTGGCCCATGAGGCGCGGGATTTCGTTCGACGCAACCGAGACGAGGCCATCGCCCCCGGCGGCGATGATGGCCAGGGTCATCCAGTCCTCACCGGAGAGCACCGCGAAGTGCTCCGGTCGCCCCAGCAGCAGGTGCTGCACCTGGGCCAGGTCGCCGGAGGACTCCTTGATGCCGATGATGTTGGGATGTCCCGCCAGCCGGAGCACGGTCTCAGGCTTCAGATTCACCGCGGTACGGCCCGGGACATTGTAGAGGCAAACTGGCACCGTCGCCGCCTCGGCCACCGCGGTGAAATGCCGGAGCATGCCCTCGGCGGTGGGCTTGTTGTAGTACGGGGTGGCGGAGAGCAGCCAGGTGACGCCCAGTCCGCTGATGCGACGCGCCTCCTCGACCGCCTGCCGGGTGTCGTTGTGGGTGGCGCCCGCCATCACCGGGACCCGGCCGCGGGCCGTCTCCACCACGGTGCTGACCACCTGGTCGCGCTCGGTTGCGGTCAGCGTTTGGGCCTCACCGGTGCTGCCACAGGGCACCAGAAAGTCGATGCCTTCCTCGATCTGCCAGTCCACCAGCTTTCGAAGAGCCTCGACGTCCACCGCGCCATCCCGCGTGAACGGTGTCACCAGCGCCGTTCCGCACCCCCTCAGTGTGGTCGTCATGGTACCTCCCCGAAAACCATCTGGTCAAAGGTAAATACGCCCTTGCGGCTCTTCAGCCATTCGGCCGCGGCGACCGCGCCGGCGGCGAAGGCCTCTCGCCCGCGGGCGACGTGTTCCAGCCGAACTGTCTCGAATGGTGCGTCGTAGACGACTTCATGGGTGCCGGGGACATATCCCGCGCGCACGCTGTTGATCGGGAATGGTCGCGTTCCATCGCCTTCCCGGAGCATCGTCTGCAGCCGGAGCGCGGTGCCCGACGGCGCGTCGCGCTTGGCCCCGTGGTGGGTCTCCACCACAAACCCGTCGAAGGCGACCTGCCCGGCAAAGTGGCGAGCCAGGTCCCGGGCGCTTCTGAGGAACAACTGTACCCCGACCGAGAAGTTGGGACTGTGAAGCAGGGCCGTGCGGTTCGCATTGACCGCCTTCGTTACCTCCGGCAGCCGCTCCAGCCAGCCGGTGGTTCCCGCCACGGTCCGCACCCCGAGCCCGGCCAGGGCAATCAGGTTGTCGGCGGCCTGATCGGGACGGGTGAATTCGAACGCCACGTCCACTCCGGCAAGCCGCTCCGGGGTAATCGCCGCGCCACCCCGATTCTCGGCCCCGGTGATGACCGTCTGGATGCTGTGCCCCCGCGACGCGGCCAGCTCGGCGATCGCGAGGTTCATCCGTCCATGACCGACCAGGGCCACGCGCATCATCGGCTCACGTATCCGCGGGCGACCAGCAGCTCGGCATTCTGAATGGCCGCTCCGGCAGCGCCGCGGACGGTGTTGTGAGAGAGGAGCACCAGCCGGAGGTCCAGCACATTGCAGGGTCGGACCCGGCCCACGGTCACGGTCATTCCGCCGCCCCGGTCGAGATCCAAGCGGGGCTGGGGCCGGTCATTCCGGCCGTCGCATTCCACGGGGCGTGCCGGCGTTGAGGGGAGCTGGGCGATCGCGGCGGGGGGCCGGAAGCCGTCCAGCACCGCCACCGCTTCGGAAGGGGTCACCCGCCGGCCGAAGCCGAGCGAAACGACCTCCAGGTGACCGTCCACCACCGGCACCCGGTTGGTGTGCGCCGTCAGGCGGATCGGTGCCTCGGCCACCCGCTCGTCGCCCAGCTCGCCCAGGATCTTGACCGTTTCACGCTCCATCTTCTCCTCTTCGCCGCCGATGAAGGGGATGACGTTGCCCACGGCGTCGAGGGAGGCGACTCCGGGGTACCCGGCCCCGCTCACCGCCTGCATCGTTGCCACGAACAGCTTTTCGATACCGAAGGCCCGGTGCAACGGCGCGACCCCTAGCGCCAGGCCGGCCGTCGAGCAGTTGGGGTTGGCCACGATACCCCCGTTCCAGCCGCGCTCGCGCTGCTGGCGGGCCAGGAGCGTGAGGTGGTCCGGGTTGACCTCCGGGATCAGCAGAGGGACGTCCGGATCCAGACGATGGGTCTTGGTATTGGTGACGACATATGTGCCCGCCCGCGCGAAGCCCTGCTCCACCGCGCCGGCGATCTCGGCCTCGATGGCCGAAAAGGCGATGCGCCCAGGGATGCAGGGGTCGGCCCGCTGCACCATCATCGCCGCAACCCGCTCCGGGATGGGCGTGGTCTCCCGCCAGCGGACCACCTCGCCATAGCGCCTTCCGGCGCTCTGCTCCGATGCCGCGACCGCCGCGATCTCGAACCATGGGTGGCCGGCCAGCAGGCGTACGAACTTCTGGCCTACGGTGCCGGTCGCACCGAGGATACTGACGGGGATTTTCGCGGTCATCGGGTCTCCGGACGGCCAACGGCCAACGGCGAACGGCCCATCTCGATCAGATCCTTCGCCAGCTTCACGTACAGATCCACCCCTTCGAGCAGCTCCGCCTTGCGGATCCGTTCTTCACCGGTGTGGGCCAGCCGGATGGAGCCCGGGCCCAGCTGGAAGCGCTGTCCCCATGCCCCGAGGAAGGGAAGGTCGCTCGCAAAGCTCACTACCGTGGTGGTCCAGCCTTCCGGCGGGGCCGACGTGCTCTTGTAATAGGGCAACTCGGTCGGAAAGCTCACCGTCACCTCCGGGGCCGCGCACCCGAGAATCTCGCCGCGGAGCTCGTCCGACGGTCCCACCAGCCGCATCAGCAACTCGGCCCGGGCCGAGGGCGGGATGACATTCGGGGCAACACCGCCGGAGACCACGCCGACGTTCAGGGTCCCGCTCCCGAGCAGGGGATCAGTCGGCAGCGGCAAGCGGCGGATCCGCTCGATGGTGTCGAGGACGGGGAGAATCGCCGAGCGGCCCTCCTCGGGGTAGGCGGAGTGAGCGGCGCGACCGGTACACTCCAGCAGGATCTTGAGCGACCCCTTCTGACCGATGCTCAATCGGTTCTCGGTGGGCTCGCCGTTCACCAGGAACCGTCCCCGGGGGCCGAGCCCATGCGCGATCTGGGCGCCGTCCGATCCGTTTTCTTCCCCGACCACGAACAGGAGTCCGACACGCGGCTCACCCGCTGCCGTCAGCCGCTCCGTTGCCGCGACCATGGCCGCGGCGAGCCCCTTGGCGTCGCAGGTACCGCGGCCGTAGAGGTGGGTGGCATCCTCCCGAAGCGGCACGTACGGCGGCACGCAGTCCAGGTGAGTCGAGAACACCACCTCCGGCGCCTCCCGGTACGCGTACAGGTTGTCTCGTCCCGGACTCACCGGCTGGCGGACGGTCTGGTAGCCCAATCGGGCCAGCAGGCTCGCCAGCAAATCCACCGCAGGCCCCTCCCGGCCGGTGGGGGTCTCCAGCGTGACCAGGTCCTTCGTCAGCGCGATCGGGTCGAGCACCGCTCCTCCAGCTGGGCAGGCCGTCCCTGGGAAACAGGACGCCCCGCCGGTTGAGCGCGGCGGGGCGTCAGGGTCCAGTCGGGGACAATAGCGTTAGACTGGCCGTCGCTCGCCGCGCGCGGACACGGGCTTCTTGGTGCGCTTCGTGACGTTGGTCACGGGCCAGGGAACCAGTCGCATGAGGAGGTAAGCTAGGGACCACCGGGAGATCCCACAAGAGCCGTTCAGCCCTTGCCGAACGCCCGCTTGATCTCGGGAGTCGTGAGGTAGAAGAGCACAATGGCGCTAATGAGGATGCTGCCCCAGCGATCCGGGGAGTGTGGCCGGAGCAGGGCCAGGATCCCGAGCACCAGCGTGATGCCGTGGGTCCAGACGCCGATCGTCCAGGCCCACGGTCGCAGTGTCCAGGCTCCCCAGGCGAATACCAGGGCAAACAGGCCGATGAGGAGGGTGGTAACCCCGAAAACCACCGCGAGCCCGCCAATGACCGCCCCTGCCACCGGATGCGCGCCGGCAACGAAAGTGGCGAGGGCTCCGCCGAGACCCAGGAGGGCCAGGCCCTTGAGGAGGCCCCAGAGTCCGGAGACCGCCGACAGCACGGCCAGGAGGATGACACCGAACGGACGGTTCACAGAGACTCGATCGAGGTGACGGCTCCAAAGCTATCCAGGACCGGATCGTCGGCTCAACCGCGCCGAGCTCAGGCGGCGGCCTCGGCGGCGCGGGCCTGCCGCTGACCCCGCTCCACGTCCACCAGGTAGAGCAGCAGTCCACCCAACAGGAAAAACACCACCACCGCGAGCACCGCCGCCCGGCTCGACCCGACGGTCGTCCCGATCACGGTGAACACCGCGGGGCCGATGAATCCGGCCACCTTGTCCATGACTGCGAACAGGCTGAAAAACGAGGCGGAGCGGTCGCGCGGGATCAAGGTCGCGAACAGGGAACGGGAGAGAGCCTGGGTCCCACCCTGTACCGTGCCGACCAGCAGGGCGAGGATCAGGAAGTGGGTGGCCGTGCGCATGCTGTACCCCAGCACGCTGATGCCGATGTACACCAGCAGGCCAAAGAAGATGGCTCGCTTGGCGCCGACCTTTCCCGCGAAGGCGCCGAACAGGAATGCGAAGGGAATGCCCACGAACTGCACGATCATGATCGAGGCGATGAGGGCGCCAGCCCCGATCCCGATCTCCGTCCCGTAGGCGGTGGCCATGCGGATGATCGTCCCGATCCCATCGCTGTACAGCAGGAACGCGACAAGCAGGAAGGCTGCCTCCTTGAACCGTGCCAGGTCCCGCAGGGTGCGCCACAACCCGCCGATCGCCTCCTGGAAAGACGCTCCGCCCGAGCGGTCCGCGGGCGGCTCTCGCACCTGGCGGAAGAGCGGGATGGAAAACACCAGCCACCACAGCGCGACAGAGAGGAACGCCAGCCGGGTCGGCAGGGTAGCCTGCGCCGGGGCAAGTCCCTCCCCAGCGGGGAGCCCGAACCAGGCCGGTTTCTGGATCCACGCCAGATTGAGGGCGAGGAGCAATCCGCCGCCGATATAGCCCAGGGCGTAGCCCGCCGTGGAGACCCGGTCCACCTCCGCGTCGCTCGCGATGTGAGGGAGCAGGGCGTCGTAGAAGACGAAGCTCCCGGTGAGTGCGATGTTGATGACGATGAACAGGAGTTGCGCCAACTGCCAGTCGCCGCGCTCCACCCGGAAGAGCAGGGCCGTGGCCGCGCACCCGACCAGTACAAAACCCGCGAGAAACCGCTTCTTGGCCGCCGTCCGGTCCGCGAGCGATCCCAGAAAGGGGGAAAGCGCGGCGATGACGATCATGGCGACCGTGGTGGCGAGCCCCAGCTTGGCCGTCGCTTCCACGGGCCGGAGCTCGGCTGCCGCGACCTTGACGAAGTAGATGGGGAATACCGCCGTGATGATCGTGGTCATCGCGGCGGAGTTGGCCCAGTCGTACATCGCCCAGGCGCGCAGCTCCCGGCGATGAAGGCCCAGCGATTCGAGCAGCGTCATCGGCCAAGGCTCCGTGCCGTTCGGGGCGGCGGCCGGGGTCAGGGTGTGGGCGGTGATCGTCGCCAGAGCCCCGATCCGGCCCGCGGGAATGATGGTCGGTGCCGCGTGATCGCGCCAGCGGAGTGCCTCAGGCCTCCGTTCGCCGGACGAGAGAGAAGACGATTGCGATTCCGAGGATGGAAACGATCACCCCTAGCGAGAGCAGGGTCGAGATGTGCAGCCAGCCGCCCAGCACCATCTTCGCCCCGACAAAGAGCAGGATCAGCGCCACACCGGGCTTGAGGAGATGAAACCGATCCATGGCCCCCGCCAGGACGAAGAACAGGGCCCGCAGGCCGAGGATGGCGAACAGATTCGAGGAGTAGACGACGAACGGATCGCGGGTGACGGCAAAAACGGCCGGGATGCTGTCGATCGCAAACACCAGGTCGCTCCACTCCACCACCAGCAGCACGAGGAGCAGCGGGGTGGCCATCCAGCCCCCGATCGCGCGCCGCACGAAGAAGTGCTGCCCTTCGTACGCCGGCGTCACCGGGAAGAAGCGCCGTGCCAGCTTCACCAGCGGGTTGCGCTCCGGCTCGATCCGTCCCGTCTCGGGCCGGAGCATGCGGAGGCCGGTCAGGATCAGGATGCCGCCGAAGATGTAGACGATCCAGCTGAACTGGGTGAGCAGCAGGGCGCCGGCGGCGATCATCACGCCGCGCATCGCCATGGCGCCGAAGATGCCCCATTTGAGCACCCGTGGCTGCAGGGTCGGAGGGACGGCGAAGTACTGGAAAATCAGCAGGAAGACGAACAGGTTGTCGACGCTGAGCGAAAGCTCGATGAGATAGCCGGTGTAGTACTCGAGCGCCGTCTGGCTGCCCACCTGCCACCACAGGAACCCGCCAAACAGAAGCGCCAGGATGATGATCCCGGCGCTCCAGGAGAGGGCTTCGCGCGGTGCCAGGACGTGGGACCGGCGGTTGAGAACCCCCAGGTCCAGAATCAGCAGCGTCGCGATGACCGCGATGAAGGTGAGCCAGACGACCGGGGAGTGGGTTGTCACGACGGATCAGGCCGCCATCGCCTCCAGGCGAGCCACTCGCTCTTCGGTGGGTGGGTGAGTGCTGAACCACTTCAGCACGCCGCCTCCCATCGCCGCGAGCGGATTCACCTGTGCCAGCGGAGCGGCCGCGGGAGGGATCTGCATGGGAATCCGCTGGGCCATATAGTCCAGCCGCCGGAGGGCATTGGCCAGTACCCGCGGGCGACCCAGGATTTCGGCCCCAACCCGGTCGGCCTCGAACTCCCGCTGCCGGGAGATGGCAAACTGGATCAGCATCGCCGCGATGGGAGCCAGGATCAGCATCCCCAGCTCTTCCAATGGGTGACGCCCGTCGTCGCGCGAGCCCCCGGCGAACATGAGCAGCCAGGGCAGGTTGCTGATCATGCCCGCCATGCCCGCCGCGATGGTCGTGGTCAGCATGTCGCGATTCTTGATGTGCGCGAGCTCGTGGGCGATCACCCCCTCGAGCTCGTCCTGGGGCATGGACCGGAGGATCCCTGTGGTCACGGCAACAACAGCCCGCTCGGGGCTCCGGCCGGTCGCGAACGCATTCGGCTGATCGTGCGGCGCCACCGCCACGACCGGCATGGGCAAACCGGCGCGCTGCCGCAGCCGATCCACCAGCCGATACAGCTCCGGGGCCTCTTCTTCAGTGACCACCTGGGCCCCGTACATCCGGAGGACCAGCCGGTCAGAGAAGAAATACATCGCGAAGTTCATCCCCAGGCCCAGCAATGAGCCAAGCACGAGGCCCTGGCTCCCACCCAGCATCTGGCCTGCCGCCATCAGCAGCGCGACCAGACCTGCCATTAATACCGCGGTCTTCAGGTTGTTCATAACACTCTCCTAATAGCACAAAGAGCGAGCCTTCGCGGGGGCTCGCGCCCCGACGAAGGTCTCGCTCTGAAGATGGTGTCTGCCATCATCCCGACCGCACCGTGCCGGCTCCGCCGCTTTGTCAATCCGGCTCGGCCAGCAGTCCTGACGATGGGTCGTCCGCCAGTCGGCGGATAAGCTACTCCCCTTCAGGGGCAGGAAACTATACCGGGCGGCTCGCTCCGTCAATGCAATCCCTGCGGCTCGCGGTGGCCCTGGCTGTCAGGCTCAGGGCCGCGACTCGGCACGGCGCTGCGAACTACCCTGACGGAGAGCCCGCCGCTCCTGGTACGAAGGCACGGTGTGAAGTCGAGACCCGTGGCGCGCTCCAGAGGTGCCGCGGGCACCAGCAGAGTCAGCCGCCAGCCGGGGAGGCGCGCTTGCGCGACCTGGCCCAGGCGAGCGTAGAGATCCCGGAGCCTGCCCCGCTCCCCTACCCGCACGCCGTATGGTGGATTGCTGACCAGGGCGCCGGGTCCGGGCGGGGCGTCGAGCGCGGACAGTGAGGCGTTCCGGAACTCAATGTCGCCGGCTACGCCTGCCCGCTCCGCGTTGGTGCGTGCGGCCGTCACCGCCCCGGCATCGCGGTCGGCGCCCACAATCGGCGCCGGAGCGCGTGCCAGGGTCTCGCCGAGCGCGACATCCACCAGCCCCTGCCACCGGCTGTCATCCCAGCATGACCAGCGGCGGAATCCGAAGTCCCGCCGCGCTCCCGGTGGGATCCGCCGCGCGAGGAGCGCCGCCTCGATCGGAATCGTCCCCGACCCGCAGAAGGGATCTACCAGCGGCTCGGACGGTCGCCACCCGCTGGCGAGCACCAGGCCGGCGGCGAGCGTCTCACGAAGCGGGGCCTTGGCGGTGGCCAGACGGTAGCCGCGGCGGTGCAGCAGGGCGCCCGAGCTGTCGAGGCTCACGGTGCATTCGTCCCGGAACAGCCGCACCACGATCAACTGGGACTGATCGTCGGAGTCCTCGGCCTCATCTGCCGGGCTGATCGCACCCGGCGCCCCCGAGGCCGCAAGGATCCGCTCCGCGACGGCCCGCTGATGAAACAGCCGGGACTTCCGGCAGGTGACCCGCACCGTGATCGAAACTGTCGGCGGAAGCCAATCGCCCCAGGAGAGCCGGGCTGCCTTCCGCTCCAGCTCGCCGAGCGCCCGTGCGTGGAAGGAGCCGAGCCGGACGAGCACGCGGCTCGCGGTGCGGAGCCAGAGATTGGCCCGGGCGACCTCGGCCAGGGATCCTGCGAACGTCACGCCGCCGGGCTCGGTGGCGGACGGGCTGATACCCAACCGCTCCAGTTCGCGCGCGGTAAGCGGCTCGAGGCCCGGGGCGGTGACGGCGTACAGCGCCAGCCGATCGATCACATCCCCTCGGGCCCGAAGTCGAGGGTTGCCGAGAAGTAGGGAAGCAGGTGCGCCGTGAGGCGGTCGCGGACCCGGTCACTGTGATCCCCTCGGTAGCTCTCGAACGTGTGGCGCACTCGCAGGCGGGTCAGCAGGCTGTCGAGGGTGGCGACCCCGGAGTAGTAGTCATCGGCTCGGCCGACGTCAAAGGCCACCCCGCGAAGCCGCACCAGGCCCTCGCGATAGCGGGACGCCATGTCGAGCAGCTGCCATGCCGCCCAGCGCTCCAGGACGGCGCTGTCAGGCACGATCCCAGCCGGCCCCCGCGTGAATGGCAGATCGGCGTAGAAGGGAGGCCGGGTGGAATCCGGGCTCCAGGCCGCGGCGTAGCCCAGGCACAATTGTGAGGCGAAACCCAGTGAGTCCCACGTCGAGCGCCGGGAGAGGCCGAGCAGGGTATCCACCTCCGGCTCGGAAAGCGCCAGGCAGGGCCGGAGCGCGTTCGGGCTCATGCCGTAGACCGCGGCGAAGATTCCCGGGAACCGCATAGCGAGCCGAAGCGCGGCCCCGGCCCCCATGGAGTGACCGGCGATTCCCCTGCTGGTGCCGCGGCGGATGGTCCGGTACCTCGCGTCCACGTAGCGCACCAGGTCCCGGACCAGGTACGTCTCCCATCCGCCGGTCGTGGTCGAATTGGTGAACACACTCGCGCCCAGGCTGTTCGAGCCATCGGGCATGACGACCACGAATTCCCGCAGCGCGCCGGTGCCGATCAGGCTATCCATCGCCTGGCGGATGTCGAACCCCTGGTAGCTGCCATCGATCCAGGAGCCCGGGCTGCCGCCGAAGGCGTGAAGGAGGTAGACCGAGGGAAAGCGCCGACCGTCCTCATTGGCGTAGCCGGGGGGGAGATAGATGAGGAACCGGCGGGTGGGGCTGTCCCCGAGGCGGTTGTTCTCGAGGGCGGGTGAGCGGAGCGAGTCCACGACCAGGCGCCCCTGGCCGGCGAGGGGAGGCGCGAGCACCAGCAGCCCGACCAGGCTGCTCCAGGCCCACATCAGAACGGGGGCTCCGCCTGATGAGCCGGATCGTCCAGCCGGATCGCCATCGCCGTCGCCCCGGCCGGCGTTTCGAATTGCCCTTCCGGAATGACCAGCAGGGCGTTCGCCTTCACCATTGAGGTCAGGATTCCCGAGCCCTGCGGCCCCGTCAGGCGGGCCTCGAAGCCTGCCGGTCCCGGGTGAACCACGGCTCGCAGGAAGTGCTGCAGCTTCGGCCCGACCCGCACCGCTTCCACCACCCGGACCGGGGTCCCGCTCCGGAATGGCAGGCGGCGTCCGGCCAGCTTGCGGAGCGCAGGACGGACAAACAGCTCGAAGGTGACCATGGTGCTCACCGGATTGCCCGGCAACCCGATCCAGGGCACGCCGTCGAGGAGCCCGAACCCGACCGGTGCCCCCGGCCGCATGCGCAGCTTCCAGAAGCGGAGTTCCGCACCGAGGTCGGCGAGCACGGCACGCAGATGATCATGCTCGCCCACGCTGATGCCGGCCGTCGTCACCAGCAGGTCGCACTCTCTCGCCCGGTCGAGATGGCTCCGGAGGCTGTCGGGCGTGTCGCTCGCAATCCCCAGGTTCACTGGCTCGGCCCCCGCGCGACGGACCAGGGCGATCAGGGTATGGGTATTGGAGCTGGCGATCTTCTTCCCGCTCAGGATCAGGTCAGGCTGGTCCACATCCACGATCTCATCACCGCTCCCGAGGATCCCCACCCGGGGACGGCGGTACACCATCGGGCTAGCGACGGCGAGGGAAGCGAGAACGCCGAGTTCCGCCGGGCCAAGATCCGCCCCTTCGGTCAGCACCGTGGCGCCTCGGCGGATGTCCTCGCCGGCGCGTCGGATGTTCACCCCGATGTCGCGGTCCCGGACAATGGTGACGGTGACGGCGCCCTGGTCGGTGTCCTCCTGCCGGATCACGCTGTCCGCTCCTTCGGGGAGCGGGGCGCCGGTGAAGATGCGGGCGCAGGTCCCGGGTTCGATCGGCCGGGTCGGGAAGGCGCCGGCCGGAATATGCTCGAGAACCCGAAGCCGCCGGGGATCGGTTTCGCTGGCGCCCCGGACATCCTCGCCGCGGACTGCATAGCCATCCATGGCCGAGTTGGTCCAGGCCGGCACGTCGAGCGGGCTCACCAGATCCTCGGCGAGCACGCCGTCGAGGGCGTCGTCGAGCGGTACCCGGAGAGCGGGCTGGCGGCGCACCTCCGCGAGGATCCGGAGCGCGGCGTCACGCGGGGTGAGTGGAGGGGTCATGGAGCCGTCGGGCTGGGTGACGGAACGCCGCGCGAACCGCGACCGGAGCAGGCCGGCGTCGGCTGCGCTCCGGTCACGAGGTCTTCAGATCACTCGGGCCTTCTCCCACGCCATGTTCGCCAGCAGCTGCAGCCACATGGTATCGCGGAACCGCAGCACGGGGCAGGAGGCCTCCAAAGCGTCATCGTCGGTAATGATCGCGATCCACTCGGCGGCGTTGGGTTGGGAAGGATCGTACAGGGGAGTCGCGCTCGCGGCGCGGCGGAAGACTTCGATCTTGGGCAACGGGCTCCGCTTGAAGCCCTCGACCAGGACGATGTCGGCGTCGTCGAAGTAGCGGCGTGCCAGCTCGATGGGATCGGTATCGTCCGGGTGCCGCTCGAAGAGCACCCTGAGCGTGGGGGAGACCACCAGGGTTCGCTCGGCCTTCCCCTCGTGGAAGTGCAGGTAGCTGTCAGTCCCCGCCCGGTCCACGTCCACGGGGTGAGTGGCGTGCTTGATGGTCATGACCCGGCGGCCCTTGCGCACGAACTCGGACGCGAGCGCCACGACCAGCGTGGTCTTCCCCGCGTCCTTCTTGCCGATTACCGAGAAGATCCGCGTTTCCGCCACAGCCTGTCAGCCTCCACCAGGTCGTCCGGCGTGTTCACGTTGAAGAACAGCACGGCAGGATCCCCGAACGTCCACACTCGACTGGCTGGGAGGATACCGACTTTGATGCGATCATGGAAGCCGATGGCGCGCCGATCGCCGGCGTCGAGCGCCGCGGCGATGGCCGGCCCGCAGGCCGGCCCGTAGGCGGCACACAGGGGCTCAACCCCGCGCGGGCCGCCGCTCTCGGGAAGCAGGGCATCGACCTCGGACACGCCGTCGGCCAGGGCGCGAAGCAGGGGAGCGGTCACGAAGGGCATGTCCCAGGCCGCGCAGACCACGGGGGCCGGCGCCGCGACCACGGCCGTGTAGATCCCGCTGAGCGCGCCGCCCCCGGGCCGGATATCCGCCACCACCCGGAGGCCCGGGTGCCAGGAGGGGGCGTCGGGGGCGTTGGCGACAAGCAGCGGCAGCGAACCGAGCGCTTCCTGAAAGGTGGCCACCAGCCGGTCCAGGATGCGGACTCCACCAACCCGCTCGAGTCCTTTCGGCCGGCCCTCCAGGCGGGTAGCCAGGCCGCCCGCGATGATGGCGCCCCGGGTCAGTAGCGGCGTCCCCGCTTCCGCTCCAGTACCACGTCGAACGCCAGGATGAAGCTGAGGAAGTGCTTGCCGGTGATGCTGCTCGGGGGTGCGATCCCCTGTCTGCTGGTGGCGCCGGTGACCGCGGGGATCCCGACCCAGTTGTCGCGGAGTTCGAACCGCAGTTGGTATCCACGCCCGATGACGGTGACGACCCCGCCGCCGAGGGCCAGGGTAGGCCGGATGCTGGTGCCGCCATCGTCCGGGTAGAGCGCCACGGAGGTCGGGGTGAATTCGCCTGGTGCGAAGTAGTCTGCCGTGGTCCGGATGAAGCTCGACGGCGCCACAACGAACCCGACATTGGCCAGTCCGTAGACGTGGATGGGCTGGTGACTCCCCACCCGGTAGATCGCGCCGACCGAGATGGCGGTCGCGCCGGCGGAGCGCCTGCTGCCGTCCAGCGCGTTGCAGAACAGCGCGGTGCTGGGGTCCCCCCCCGCAGTCACGATCCTGCAGCTGTCGGTCGTCCCCAGCCCCAGCAGCTGTACCTCGGCGGTCATCCCAAAGTGATCGCCCGGGAAGTAGGTGCCCGAGAACAGCAGGGCGAGGTTCGGCCGGAAGTTCCGACCGACCGCCACGGTGTCCGCGCCCAGCCCGGTGATGAAGGGCTGCCGGCCCACGAACCACAGGGTTCCGCCGCCCGAGCGCTGTCCGATGCCTACCCCGAACACCAGCCTGGCCTGGTCGACCGTGGCCTGTCCCGCGACGGGGCCCGGCGAGATCAAGGTGGCCACCAGGGCTGCCAGCAGAAACCGAGGCCGCATCAGTCGCTCGTAAGCCGGGGGTGATCTGCCATGAGGCAACGGTCCATGACGACGGGGATGCCGGCGGCGGTCAGGCGTGCTGCCGTCTGCTCGTCCCGCACGCCGACCTGGAGCCAGACCAGCCGGGGCCGGACGGCGAGGATCTGGTCGCCGAGCGCCGCGATGGCTTCGGAGCGCCGGAAGACGTTCACGATGTCGAGCGGGCCGGCTGCACTGGCGGCGCTCGGCAGGTCGGGATAAGCCGATTCTCCCAGAATCGTGTCGGCATCGGGCCGGACCGGGACAATGCGATAGCCGGCGTGCTGCAGGTACCGGGCGGCGGCATGACTGGGGCGATCCGGACGGGGCGACAACCCGACCACTGCGATCGTGCGCGCCATACGGAGCAGGGCGCCGATTGCCAGATCGTCCATCAGGCGGCCCCGCTCCGTTGCGGCGAGCCGCTCACCGCCCGCCCTACCAGCACCATGCCGCTGCGCCGGGCGATCTCCACCGCGAGCGTCGAGGGTACCGAGGGCGTCGCCACGAAGATGATGCCGGAGCGAGCCGCCTTGAAGGCCAGTTCCGCCGAGATCCGGCCGGTCACCAGCAGCCCCAGCCCGCGCACCTCACGTTGGGCCAGCAGGGCCGCCCCAATCACCTTGTCGACTGCATTGTGGCGGCCGATGTCCTCGGCGTGGAACAGGATGCCGGCGCCGTCGGTCAGGCCGGCCGCGTGAATGCCGCCCGTGTCCCGATAGCGGGTGCCCATACCGAACAGGAGCTTGAACAGCGCCCTCAACTGCTCCACCTCGGGCGGATCGCCGCGGCGGGGGGTTGCCGCGACGGTCGCCGGATCCGCTAGGAAGGTGGAGACGGCGCCGCAGCCCGAGGCGAGCACAGGGCGCCGCTGCTCCTGCCGCACTGCGTCGAGTCGGTGGTCCGGGATCTCGGCCCAGAAGCCGAGATCGGTGGCGCACGGCCGCAACCGGACCTCGGTAATGGCCTCGATATAACCTTCCCCGTGCAGCCACCCGATGGCGAGCTCTTCCAGCTGGTCGGGCGTGCACATCCAGGTGACCGCGGGCCGGCCGTTGACCTCGAGCCAGACCGGGGCTTCCTCTACGGCCGCCAGGTCGGACATGTGTCCGCCCCGTTTGGCCGGGCGCGTCAACTCATGCGGGTCCGGTACATTCGGCATACAGCGTCGGATCCTCCTCCACCCGCACCCGTTCGAGCCGCACTCCTGTTGGCAGTCTGGCCGCGATGCGTCCGAACAGCCAGGCGGCGAGCGCCTCGCAGGTCGGAAGCTGGCCCCCGTTTCGAAAGGCCGGGATGTCCCGGTTGAGGTCCTTGTGGTCGAGGGGGGTCAGCACCTCGTCGGCAAGAATCCGATCCAGGAGCGGGAGGTCCAGGACCATTCCGGTGCGGCTATCCACCTGACCCTCCACCGTCACCGCGCAGACATAGTGGTGCGGGTGGGGCTCCGTCAGCTTCCCGAAGATCTCCAAATTCCGTTCCGCGGACCACTCCGGCATCCAGTAGCGGTGGTCAGCGTGGAACCGGACCATGCGGGTCAGTCGGGTGGCCATGTCCCTAGAAGGTCAGGCCCAGCCCGGCTCGGAGCTCACGGCCGCCGGTCCACTCCTGGAGCTTGGCCCCCCTGAGGACCGAGTTCGGCTTGGCCGGATCGCTGCTCGGCTCGGCTGCCGGCTCCTGATTGTAGGAGGACGGGTAGGTCAGCTTCCAGTACAATTGCCGGGCCTCCAGCCGCAGGTGGAGTGACCTGGTCAGGAAGACCCGCAAGCCGGCGGCGGGGGCAAAGTAGAACTTCGAGCCGAACTTGTAGCCGCTGGAGTCGGGTTCGCTGGCCGGCAGGGAGGAACCGGTGACGTATCCGATCGTGCCACCGACGTACGGGGCCAGCCGGTACCAGGTCTTCCGCCCGGTGATGTTGAGCTGGAGGGCGCCCTCGAACATGGTGAGACTCTGCTCCACCGGCCCGTCGACCCGGTTGTTGACGCTGTCGTCCGCGCTGACAATGAGGCGCTTGAGCTCCGCGCGGGCTACGGTAAGCCCAAACTGCAGCGGCGTACCCAGCCGAATGTCGAACCGGACCCCGTAGCTGTGACCGTCGTGCGGGCCGACCCCGATCTGCCCCCCGTCGCCCGCGAGGTCGCCGACCAACAGGGTGATCGACTTGCCCTGCGGGATATCCCGATAGGGCGAGCTGCCCGGCGGGTGGCCAACCTGGGCGGCGAGGGGAGCGGCGGCCAGCAGGCCGGTCACCTGAAGAGAGCCGAATCGGATCATGGAAGGAATAGTAAGCGGTACCGAGCAGGGAGACGCCTGTCTTCGACCGCGGGCCCCGGGGTCACCGGCAGCGGGACCCGCCGCCAGCTTCCGGGTCAGGACGATCTCAGATCCCGCCCGCTCATCTCTGAAGGTGGGTCGATACCGAGGAGACTGAGCACGGTCGGGCCGACGTCACAGAGGGCGCCCTGCGGCCGCAGCAGTCCGGTGCCCGCCCCGATCGCCACGAACGGGACCGGATTGGTGGTGTGTGCGGTATGGGCGCCGCCGGTCTCCGGATCGATCATCAACTCGCAGTTGCCGTGATCGGCCGTGACCAGGACCGCCGCCCCGGCCGATTTCGCCGCCGGCAGAATGCGGCCCAGACACTGATCGACCGTCTCCACGGCCCGGATCACGGCGGGCAGCACGCCGGTGTGACCCACCATGTCGGCGTTGGCGAAATTGCACAGCATGAAATCGTGCGACTTGCGGGCGAGGGCCGCCAGCAGGACCTCGGTGATGCCCGGGGCGCTCATTTCGGGCGCGAGATCATAGGTTGCCACCTTCTGCGACGGGACCAGCGAGCGCTCTTCACCCCGGTACGGCGGCTCGTATCCGCCGTTGAAGAAGTAGGTCACGTGCGGGTACTTCTCGGTCTCCGCCGCGCGCAGCTGGGTGCGGCCGTGATCCGCCAGCACCTCGGCCACGATCCTAGCCATCGTGAAGGGAGGAAAGGCCTGCGGCAGGGGGAAGGTCCGATCATACTGCGTCATGGTCACGACGGTCAGCTTCGGTCGATCCGGCACCGGAAAGCTGTCAAACCCCCCAATGGCAAGCGCCCGCACGATCTGGCGCATGCGATCGCTCCGGTAGTTGAAGCAGAAGACGCCGTCCTCGTCCCGCAGCGTCGCCACCGGCACCCCTCCACGCTGGATGACGATCGGGCGGACGAACTCGTCGGTCTCGCCCCGCGCCAACGCCGCCCGGACCGCGGCAACCGGATCCTCGGCGAGGGTGCCGCTGCCGCGGACCATCACCTCGTAGGCGCTCCTGGTGCGCTCCCAGCGGCGGTCGCGATCCATGCCGTAGTAGCGGCCGATCAGGGTGGCGATGGCCGCCTGCCCGGGGGCAATCCGGCGGATGTCCTCTTCCAGCTGCTGCACCACCTGATCGCCGATGGTGGGGAGCGTATCACGGCCATCGAGGAAGCCGTGGATGGCGATGCGGGGCACCTGGTGGCGGACGCCCAGCTCGATGCAGGCGAGCAGATGCTGGTCGATGGCGTGGACTCCGCCGGGGCCAAGCAACCCCACCAAGTGCAGGGTGCCACCGGTCCGGCGCAGCCTGGCGCACAGCTCCTTCAGTACGTCGATCTCGAAGAACGCCCCGCTGCTGATGCTGAGGGAGATGCGGACCAGATCCTGCGGCACCACGCGGCCTGCGCCCAGGTTCAGGTGCCCGACCTCGGAATTCCCCATTTGGCCCTCTGGAAGCCCGACGGCCAGGCCGCTGGCGCTCAGCAGGGTGCGCGGATGGCTGGCCCACAGGGAGTGCCATACGGGAGTATTGGCGAGTTCGATGGCGTTGCCCTCACGGCTTTCCCGATACCCCCAGCCGTCGAGAACGATGAGGACCACCGGTCCCGCCGGCCCGCGCGCGTTTGACATGGGTCTCCGGCGTTTCTACAATCGAGATCGTGAGTTACGCGCCGCAATCTAGTCCGCCCCGGTGTCGCCAACCAGCCTGGGCCGCACTCATCATCACACTCCTCGCGGCTCCTGCGGCGGGCCAGGCACAGGTCCGTCTCACGCAGGATGTGCGCTTCACCAAGGCACCGGGTGCCCAGTCGCTGGGAACGCTCCTCTCCGGAACTTCCGTGACTCCGGGCCGGAGTCAGGGGAACGCAGTGGAGGTACAGTTCGAAGGCTGGCTCCCGACGGGCTCACTGGGTGCGACCCAGCGCGACAGTTTCGATGTCGTGGTCCGCAAGCGGCCTAACGAGACCCTCCGTAGCGCGCCCTCGGGTGCCGCGCTTGCCCGCGTTTCGTTCAACGTGGGCTTCCTGCGGGTGGAGTCCCGGGGCGACTGGACGCGGGTGCGGCGAACCGCATGGATCGATCAGCGAGCCATTCCGGCGGGGCAAGACGGTGCGGGGGGTGGCTCGCCCGGCGGGCCGGACCGCGCGGAGGTGATGCGCAAGGTACCGCTCGCCTCCGCGCCCGGCGGCGCCGTCATCGGCGAGGCGGACTCCGGTGCCGCGGCGCGGGTGCTGGCCCGCTCGGGCGGATGGACCCGGGTCCAGCTGGAGGCCTGGGTGCCTGACAGCGCACTCCGCTCGACGGACAGCCGGGTCCTCGTGGGTCTGAGCCAGGCGGAAGTGCGGGCCAATCCCGCGAAGTATGTCGGGCAGCTGGTGGAGTGGCGGGTCCAGTTCGTGGCCATTCAGAAGGCGGACGAGCTCCGGCCGGAGATTCCGTTTGGCCAGTCCTACCTGCTCACCCGCGGGCCGCTGCCGGAGCCAGGTTTTGTCTATGTCGTGATTCCGTCCGCCAGCGCCTCCAGGTTTCAGGCAATCCCCGCCCTGAAGGAGCTGACGCTCCGCGGCACTATTCGGGCGGCAACCACCAAGTACCTGCCCACCCCCGTGCTCGATCTGGTGGAGGTGGTTGACGGCCTCGGGCAGTGAGCCCCCGTCATCGGACCCGGCGTCGGCTATCGAGGAGCAGCCGTCGCGGCTACCTTTTGCCAAGCCGCCGAGTCGCCGAGCCGCCGAGCCGCCTCCTATGAACGATCTTCTCAAAGAGCGCATCCTCCGCCGACTGGAGGCCCTGCCCGACGACCGCGCCTACCAGATACTGGATTTCATTGAGTTCCTCGAGAGCCGTTATGCGGAGCGCGCTACGCCGAGCGGGATTCTCGCCCGGATCACCGAAACGGTCGAGGATACGATGCGGGCCGCGCGGTTGCCGGTACAGGCCATCAGCGGCACGGCCACGGTGATGGACAGTGCGACCCGTCTCATGAAGGGTCTGGCTGCCGCCGGGCAGGCGGTGGTGGACGAGGCCGTTAAGGCCGCATCCGCGCCTGCCCCGGCCCCGCCAGCAGATTCCACTTCCCCACCCACGCCGCAGCGCCCTGACGGCTGACCACCGAGAGTCTCCATGACCGCCATCGCCAAGGCCCCGCCGACTCAGTTCGTGGAGGGGATCGGGCCCCTCGCGGCAATCTCCATGGTCGTCGGCACGATGATCGGGTCGGGCATTTTCATCGTGTCGGCCGACATCGGGCGGCAGGTCGATGCCTGGGGACCGGGGGCGCTGCTCCTGGTCTGGCTGGTCACGGGGCTCATGACCGTCATCGGCGCGCTCTCCTACGCCGAGCTGGCGGCGATGATGCCGACGGCCGGAGGACAGTACATTTTCCTGCGCGAGGGGCTCAACCCGCTGGCCGGCTTCCTCTTCGGCTGGACCCTCTTCACCGTCATCCAGACCGGCACCATCGCGGCGGTGGCGGTCGCGTTCGGCAAGTTCCTCGGCGTGCTCTTCCCCTCAGTCTCTCCCGACGTATTCCTGTCGCTCGGACACCTGCCGATGGTGGGCGGGCCGGTGGAGCTGGGCCTGTCGGCCCAGCGGATCGTGGCGCTCCTGATCGTGCTCGGCCTGACTCTGGTGAACGCACGTGGAGTGACCCTGGGCGCGACGGTGCAGACCGTTTTCACCGTGGCGAAAGTCGGCGCGCTCGCGTTGATCATCGGGCTGGGCCTCACCCTGTTCCGCCGCGCCGATGTCCTCGCGGTCAACCTGGGCTCCTTCTGGGGGACGGGCGACTGGTCGCTCGCGGTGCTCCCGGTCCTCGGCGCCGCGATGGTCGGGTCACTGTTCGCGTCGGATGCCTGGAACAACGTCACGTTCGCCGCCGCCGAGGTGCGGGACCCCAGGCGGAACCTGCCCCTCGCCCTCGCCCTGGGGACGGTCATCGTCAGCGTGTTGTACCTGCTCTCCAACCTGGCGTACCTCGCCCTGCTGCCCTTTCATGGCACGCCGGACGGGGCTGATGTGATGGCCCGGGGTCTCCAATATGCGGCGCAGGACCGCGTAGCCGTGGCCGCGACGGAGGTCATGTTCGGCCCGGCCGGGGCGGCCGCGATGGCGATTGCCGTCCTGCTCTCGACCTTCGGGTGCGTCAACGGCCTGGTGTTGGCCGGGCCCCGGGTGTACTACGCGATGGCGAAGGACGGGCTCTTCTTCGGGCGGGCCGGGACGCTGCACCCGGGCTGGAAGACGCCCACCTTCGGCCTGGGGACGCAGGCGGTGTGGGCGATGCTGCTCTGTCTGAGCGGCACCTACGGCGAGCTGCTCACCTACGTGATCTTCGCTTCCCTCCTGTTCTATTTCCTGACTCTGCTCGCCCTGTTCCGGCTTCGAGCCACCCGCCCCGAACTCCCGCGACCGGTCAAGGCGTTTGGATATCCCGTCGTGCCGGCGTTGTACATGGCCGCGGTGCTGTTCCTGCTCGTGGTGCTGCTGCGCGACCCGCTGCAACGCAAGTACTCCGCCTTCGGCCTGCTCATCGTGGCCCTTGGTGTCCCGGTGTACTACGCCTGGCACGGGCGCCGCCGCCCCGGACCCGCAGGCGACTGAGCGACAACCGCCCGGGACATGTTCGAGCGACGGCCGCGCGGCTTGCGTGGCGGCATCGCGGGGCCCTAGACTTAAGGATGGAACGGCTGATTCATCCCGAACCGGTCACCGCATGAGCACCATCCGCACCGGACTGGCGCTCACCTTCGACGACGTCCTGCTCGTCCCCCGTCACTCGACCGTCCATCCCCGTCACGTTTCGGTTCGGACCCGCCTCTCCCGTACGATTACGCTGAACATCCCGCTGATCTCGGCCGCGATGGACACGGTCACCGAAGCCGAGATGGCCATCGCCATGGCCCGCGCCGGCGGCATCGGCGTCATCCACAAGAACATGCCCGTGGAGCAGCAGGCCTCCGAAGTGGACCGCGTCAAGCGGAGCGAGAGCGGCATGATCCTCAATCCGATCACGCTCACACCGGAGCGGCCGCTCCGGGAAGCCGCGACGGCCATGGCCCGCTACCGGATCTCCGGGCTGCCCATCGTGGACCAGGGGGACAAGCTGGTGGGCATCATCACCAACCGGGATCTGCAGTTCGAGCGAAACCTGGAGCAGCCAATCCGCGAAGTAATGACCAAGGAGCGGCTGGTGACCGCCCCGGTGGGGACCGGGCTGGAAGAGGCCGAGCGGATCCTGGCCCTGCACCGGATCGAGAAGCTTCCCGTGGTGGACGCGCAGGGCCGGCTCAAGGGCCTCATCACGGTCAAGGACATCTTCAAGCGCCGCAACTATCCCCACGCGTGCAAAGACGAGCACGGACGACTGCGCGTCGGCGCGGCGATCGGCGCGGCGAAGGCCGACATCGAGCGAGCGTCCCTGTTGGTCGATGCTGGCGTGGACGTCCTCGTGGTCGATACCGCGCACGGCCACAGCGAGGGTGTGCTCGAAGCCGTGAGCCGCG
>DATBLR010000009.1:0-3739 GCA_036555275.1 Gemmatimonadales bacterium
CCCGTGCCTCGCGCTGGATTTTCATGGCTACATCCACCGCGGGCCCGAAGAGTCGGCTGGTGCCGGTGAGGTCGAGGAAGGCATGGCCGTAGCCCCTGGGTTCGATCACCGGCGCGAAGCGGCGGAGGATCTCGTCCAGCGCGCGGGAGGCGCGGGCATAGAGGCGCGGATTGGGCGGCCGGATGATGACATCGGGGCAGAGCTTCCGGGCCCGGCTCACCGGCATTCCGCGGGTGATGCCCGCCCGCCGGGCCTCGGACGAGAGCGCCAGCACCGTGGCGCGATCGGCGCCCGGCGCGGCGACCACCACGGGCCGCTCCCGGAGCGCCGGTGCCACCAGGCCTTCGACGGTAGTGCAGAAGGCGGGGGGATCTACGAAGAGAATGGAGCGTTGCATAAAAGCCGGGGAACGGGGAACGGGCGAAGAGCGGGGAACAGGGAACGGGGAATGGGGAACGGTAAAAGCTTGTCCGTTCCTCGTTCCCCGTGAGATCCCCGCATTAGGGCTCTTCCCGTTCCCTGTTCCCTGTTCCCCATTACAACAGCCTCCACTGCTCCACCACCTCCGGCACCGCCGCCGGCTTCGAGGCCTGGCGATACCGCCGCCGGCTGCCGCTCATCGAGGAGTCAGTCGAAAATCCATACTCGCGCTGCAACGCCTTGAACCGCGCACTCAGGGCGTCGATGTATTCCCGGCGGGCGGTGTCCCGCCCGTTGAAGTGGCGGGCGTAGCGCTCGGCCAGCTCGGGGAACTCCCGGGCCAGGTGGGGCAGGAAGCGGGCCCGGGTCGCCGGTCCCACCCGGAGCGGGAAGCCCGCGACGTAACATGCCCCGGCAGAGCGGGCCGCTCGGAGCAGCGCCGCCAGCGCCTCACGGCTGTCGGTGAGGCCGGGGAGAATCGGCGCCACCAGGAGACCGGCATTGATCCCGCCGTCGGTCAGTCCCTTGAGCGCCCGGAGCCGGGCGTGCGGGGCGGGGGAGCGGGCCTCGATGCGGCGCAGGAGCGCCGCATCGGTGGAGGACAGCGAGATGTTGACCGAGAGGTCATGCCGGGCCGCGAGCTGCTGCAGGATCCGCAGGTCCCGGAGAATCAGCGGCGACTTGGTGATGATGCCTAACGTAAGCCCGCGCCAGCCCAGCAGCGCCTCGAGGATGCTCCGGGTGAGGCGGAAGCGTCGTTCCGCCGGCTGGTAAGGATCGGTGGCGGTGCCGATGACGAGCGACGCGCCCGCGAGCTTCGCCGGAAAGAGAGTGCGCCGGAGCACGGCAGCAGCGGTGGTCTTGACGAGGATCTGCTTCTCGAAGGCGAGCCACGGTGGGAGGGCGGGCCGGCGGGCCGGCGGGCTGGCGGGCAGACTCTGGGCGGACTGGCGGACAAGCGGATCGGCAGACGGTTCTTCCGTGCCGTTGCCTTCAACGCCAATCGATGCAGGCGGGTCCATAACGGCACTCGCGTCCGCCCGTCCGCCGGTCCGCCCGTCCGCCCTCTCCATCACCCACTTATGCGTCTCCCGTGCATAGCAGTACGTGCACCCGAACTCGCACCCGACGTACGGATTGAGCGACCAGAACCCCATGCCGGTGGTGGCGGGGGAGTTGAGGATGGCCTTGACGGGGACCTCGAGGAAGGACGCCCCGCGGGAAGCGCGTTCGTCGAGAACCGGCAGGGCGGACGGGCGGACCGGTGGACTGGCGGACAGGAGCGGGAGCTGGGCGCCCATCGTCATCGCGTGGCCTCCGCCGATCGCCGTGCCTCGGAGCGAAAGCCGATCTCCGGGCGGGATCCTGCATCCTCGGCCGGCTCCATGAGCTGACGGATGGCGTCGAAGACCACCCGGAATTTGGCATCGTACCTGCGCTCGAGTTCCGCGAGTTTCCGTGCCAGGTCGGCATGGGTCGCCAGCAGTTGCCGGAGCCGGACGAAGGCCCGCATGATCTCGATGTTCACCGCTACCGCTCGGGGGCTTCGGAGCACGCTCGAGAGCATGGCGACGCCTTGTTCTGTGAAGGCATGGGGCATGTAGCGGTGGCCGCCATGCTCCGGACTTGAAGTCACAGATTGTGACCTCAAGTCTGCCGCTTCCTTCCGGTTCAGCTGGAACATGAAGTCCTCCGGAAAGCGTGCGCGATGACGCCGTACTGCCTGGTTCAGGGCCTTCGTTGGGACGCCATAGAGGGCAGCCAGGTCCCGGTCGAGCATGACGCGCTGGCCGCGGATCAGATGGATCCGATGGGCAATCGCATCCGGGGCGACCGGCGCACTGGGGCGTTTCGGGGCAGGGACGGACATCGCATGCTCGTGGCAACAGGCTCTTCGAAGCTGAGCCCGTCAGGCTATTTCGCGGTACCCGAAACACGCAGCCAGGTCCGGCACGGAGGCCTTTGGTCCGGCACGGAGGCCGGACCTACGGCGACCTCTTATACCGGATGGCCGCCAGGTGGTACGCCACGTGGGCCACGGCGCCGATGCTGCCGCCCAGGGATTCATCATTCGTCAGGGCGTGCTGTTCGATGGCCGCGAGCAGGGCGGTGTACTCCTTGCGCAGCTGATCCTTGAGGGCGCCCCACTCCGGGTCGGTCACGGTGCGGATCCGCCAGCTCTCGTCCCAGTTGAGGGAGGGGCGCTCGCCCCGGATCCACGCGGCGGAGGCGGCGCAGCTGAACGCCAGGTGATGCACGTGGCCGGCGATGCTGTTGCCGCTCGGCCCCGAGGGCCGCGAGGCCTGGGCCGACGAGAGCGCGGCGAGGGTCGCGAACAGCCCCGCGTCGGGGCGGTTGTCGATGAAGTAGGTCCACTTCTCCTGTGGTCCCTCGAACGCCTCGCGGAGAACGGCGGTGAGCTGAGCGGCGACGCTGGGGGTCTGAACGGCGGGCATGGGGTTGGTCTCCGGGGTGAGATTGCCGAGTGTGTTTTGTTAGTCAGTGCTCAGTGCCCGGTGCCCAGTGCCCAGTGCCCAGTGCCCAGAAGGTACCGAGTACCGAGTACCGAGTACCGAGTACAAGTGCCAGTGTTATCCGTCCTGCCCGCCTGCCCGCCTGCCCGCCCCTAGTCATACGCCATCGCCGGCAGCCCCGTGAACTTCCGCACAAAGCCCAACTGGCCCAGGTGGTAGCAGTCGTGCTGCACCATGAAGATGAAGACGCCCAGCAGGGTCTTGTTATCCACCGGGAAGCCGGGGTCGAGCGGGGCATCCAGCTCGGCCGCGGTCAGCGTCTGGAGCCGCCGATCGAGCGTCTCCGCCACGCCGGTCCACGCCGCCTGGATCTCGGCGAGCGAGGGGTAGGCGGTTACCTGGCTGATGTCGTTGAAGCCGCCCTTGGCACCCTTGAGCGGGCTCGATTCCTTGCCGCCGAGAAGGCCTAGCGTGTAGTAGCGCGAGTCGACCAGGTGGGCCGCCAGAAAGGCCCCGCAGTTGGTGGCATCGGAGGGCCGTTCGCGGGCTTTCGGGTCGGCGAGCCCGGCCAGGCAATTCCGGAACAGGCGGGTGTTGAGCCGCAGGATCTCGGCGAGGGGCGCGACGCGGGGGTCCATGGCTTTGTCTCCGGGTTGGTTGGTCGTCAATAAGTACCGCGTACCGCGTACCGTGTAGCGCGTACAAGTGCCCAGTGCCCAGTGCCCAGTGCCGAAGAGGTACCGCGTACCGGGTACCGCGTACCGCGTACGAGTAAAACTCGCAGCGGGGTATTGACGACCTTCGGCCACCGGCTCACCCTGTGGGTCCCGTTCCCCGTTCCCCGT
>DATBLR010000033.1:0-16204 GCA_036555275.1 Gemmatimonadales bacterium
CAGGGTGGTCACGATGCGCAGAAACCAGCTCTTGAAGCCCGTACGGCGTTCATCGGACATCCCCGGTGTGAGGCGCCCGGCGGGTTGAACGCCGGGGCGCATCGGCCAGGATCACCCGGTCGAGCCGAATCAGCTCGCCCATGGACCACGCCTGGAAGGGGCAACCCCGCGGCGTATGCGGCGGTTCGGCATCTGCGATCTCGGCGAGATGACCCAGGCCCGCGCGCTCCAGCTGGGCCAGCAGTGGCCGGAAGAACCGGCTTCGGGCCTCACGCCGTGCCTCGGTGGTATCACCCCGCACCCGAACCCAGGCTTCGATGAACGGCCCTGCCAGCCATGGCCAGACCGTGCCCTGGTGATAGGCACCGTCACGCTCCACCGGTCCCCCGGCATACACTGGGTGATATTGCGCTTCGCCCGGGGCGAGGCTCCGCAGACCCATCGGCGTCCACAGCCGGGCCTCCACGGCATCCACGATCTGGCGGGCCCGGCGCAGATCGACGACCGCCGCAGGGAGTCCGCCAACAGCGAAGATCTGGTTGGGCCGGAATGCGGCATCGACCGCGCCAGGCCGGCCATCGGTGTCGACCACATCGTTGAGGTAGCCCGCGGGGTTCCAGAAGGCCTCCCGGAAGGCCGCCGTAGCCCGCCCCGCATAGCGGCTCCAGCGGGCCGAGAAGCGGGCCCCGGCCTGAACGGCGTTGATCCACAGGGCCTGGACTTCAACGGGCTTCCCGATCCGGGGGGTCACGGCCCAGTCGCCGACCTTGGCATCCATCCACGTGAGCTGCACGCCCGGCACGCCGGCCTTCAGCAGCCCGTCGTCGTCGACCCGGATGCCATAGCGGGTGCCGGCCGCATAGCCCGAGAGGATCGCCTCGACCGCCTGGATCAGCCGGTCCCGCTCGGCCGCGGGCAGACGCTTGCGCCGGGCGCTCGTCGCCTGCAGGAACTCACCCACCACGATCACGTACCAGAGGGACGCGTCGACCGAGTTGAACTCCGGGGCGTCACCGCCCTCGATGAACCGGTTGGGCAGCATCCCCTGCGAGACCTGGCCGGCCCACTCCAGCAGAATGGCGCGGGCGTCTTCGAGACGGCCCGTCGCGAGGCAGAGACCGCGCATCGCGATGAAGGTGTCACGTCCCCAGTCGGTGAACCACGGGTACCCGGCGATGATGGTCTTCCCTTCACCCCGGCGTACCAGATACGCGTCACCCGCCAGCTCGAGGGGTGAGCCGAAGCCGCGGCGGCGTTCCAGTTCTGCCTTGATGAGCCGGGTGGCCGCGCTTCGGGCCGATCCCCTCGCGAACGGGAGGTGACCGGGAACGCCCTCGGCAGCGAGGATCCAGACCGCGTCGCCCCCGGAGAGATCCCAGCTGAGCTCGCCCGGCGAGAACAGGTCGATCCGGTGGTCGAATCCGCGGTTCCGCTCTTCTGCGAGAAGAAAGTTCCGGTACCAGAGCGGCTGATGGCTGTAGCCGGCGTTCGCGAAGCTGAGGACCGATGGAAGGGCATCGTACGTCCGCCACCGGACACGCTCCCCGTCGACCGATGCCTCGGTCCGGAGCGCCGGATTCTCGAAATGCAGGGCGTGGCTATCCCGTCCGGAGAGGAGGGGTCGCACGATCAGGCGAACCCCCTTGGCACGGCCGCGAATGGACCACCGCAGCAGCACTGCCGGGCGATCGTGTGGCACCAGAATCTCCTGGGTCACTTCCAGGCCGTCGTCCAGCCGCCAGGTCCAGGCCGGCCACGGCGCCGGAACGAAATCGCCGAGGCGCAGGTGCCCGTCGGGATAGGTCACCTCCGGCAGGTACTGCTGGGAGCTCAGCGGGGTCCGAACGCCTTGGCGTTCGACCCAGGCCTCGAAGCCGTCCACCAGAACCACCCGGCGTGACGGCGGCTCCACAGCGGGAGTCAACAGCCCGTGATAGCGGCGGGTACGCCAGCCAGCGACGGTGCCGGAGGTGAACCCGCCGAGGCCGTCCGCCTCCAGCCATTCAGCCGCCAGGCGCTCGGCGGAGAGCACGGTTACCGCCAGCGAAGCGCGCGGCGCGGCACTGCCGGGGCTTCGTCCTCGAGCGCGAGGATGACGAACTGCAGAGCGGGAATGAGGTGTCGCACGGGTCTTCCTCCGGAGAATGGCTCATGTCGGTTGTCACTGCTTCAATGCCGGGCCATCCCTCGAGGTTCCGGATCACCCTCCGTTTTCGAACCCGGGGTACAGGGTCATGCCCCCGTCCGCGAACAGCGTCGCCCCAGTGATGTAGTCCACCTGCATGGCACTTCGTTGAACGGGGCACTGCTGGAGGCGACCGATCTCACGGGAGCGAACCTGGAGCACGCCGACGTCGCCCACGCGGTGCCGCATCGCGCCTGCCTCGCCGGAGCCCGCATGGCGGACGCGACCTTCGGCCGGACTGTGATCGCCGATTGCCCTACCCTGGCCGCGGCGGTGGGCCTCGAAGTGACCTCGCACCTTGCGCCATCCTCCATCGGCATCGGCATGCTGTCCCAGATTCTGGGGCGGCTGCCGCCGACCTTTATCGATGGACTGGGGATGACCAAGGCCCTGCTGCAGACCTCGGCGCGCTAGCTGTCCTTCCGTCTGGCGGCGTCCGCCGCGAGGCGAGCCGTGATCCTGCCCATCAGCCCGTCCGGTACGGCCAGCCGGCGCAGCTTCTCTCGCACACCGTCCAGCACCCCGGCCTCGAACTTGTATTCGCTGGCGCACGCCGCGCAGGTCTCCAGGTGCTCCCGGACCAGGCGGATCTCCTCCTGATCGAGCTCCCGGTCCAGGTAGTCGTCGAGGCGCGCGAACACCTCTTCACAGGTGAAGCGATCGGGTGGGTGCATTCTACTCTCCCTCATCCGTGGCTTCGGTGAGCGCGCTGACGATGCCTCGTTCTTCGGCGATCACCCACAAGGCCTTCTGCAGCAGCCGCCTTCCCCGGTGCAACCGGGACCGGATGGTGCCCACCGGCACGCCGACCACCTCGGCGATTTCCTGGTAGGACATGTCCTGCATGAAGTACAGGGTCGCGACCACCCGGTACTCGTCGGGCAGCGCGGCGATCGCTGCCTCGACATGATCAGTGGCCATCTTGGACATCAGCAGGCCGGCCGGGTCCTCGGTTTTTGCGTGCCAACCCAGGGCGGCGGTCTGGCAGTACATGTACAGCTCCGGCGTGTCGTCCAGCTCGATCTCGGTTCCCTGCCGCTTGCGCTTCCGGTACTTGCTGTAGAAGCAGTTGGTCAGGATGCGGAAGAACCACGCTCGGAAATTGCTCCCCGGCTCGAAGGTTTTGAATCCCCGGCAGGCAAGCAGGGCCGCCTCCTGCACCAGGTCCTCCGCGTCGGCCCGATTGCGGGTAAAGCGGAGGGCGGTGCCGAAGGCCACGTCCAGGAGCGGCTCGAGCAGAGCCTCGAATCCCGCCGCGTCCGGAACTGGCTCGACGGTACCCGACGCCGGGATAACCTCTGTCGAGGGACGGTCAGTCACGCAACCTCCGCCATGCGAACCCCTTCCGGGCCAAAGCTCCCTCCGCGGGGCCGGCTCCGCAAGCCGGGCGCCCTGCAGCTCCCCCCTAGATCGCCTCACCGGCGCCCAGGGTTCCCACCCCGGACCTGCGGACCGCAGATCAGGCGACGCAGGCCATTTCCGCGCCCTCCAGCCAGAGAGGCTCTGCCGGAGCTGGAGTCGGACGGACTAGCGACTGCTCCAGGTCCTGCAGCACCTTCATGAACGCAACAAACGCGTCGTAGGGCGAATCGTAAGGGCTGAAATACTTGTGCACGTCCCCATCGGCAAACACTTCGTACACATAGAGTCGGCGTACTTGTCCGCGGTGAGCGGCCATGCTTCCCAGTCACGGTTGGAGAACCGGAACCCAACGTCGTCGCTGAGACGATAATTACGGGGCAGCAGCCGCAGGCCCGGTGAGCTGGCGGCCTGATAGACGCAGTTCGATGACCGCCAGCCGAGCACGTGGTCGGCACCTTCTACCATGATGCCCCGGAAGCCCAGGCGGTCGACCAGCGGCGCCAGGCCGTCCCAGTAGATTAGCTCGGTATTGCGGAACACCGACGGCCGCTGCCCGAACCACCGGTGGATCGTGTTCCGATGCCGGTCAACTTGAGCCAGGAACTTCTCCTCCGACGCCAGGGAGGCAAGGCTGTGCCAGTAGGTCTCCCCGAGCAACTCGACGCCGCCGGTGCCCACCAGCTCCTGGAAGCTCTCCAGGACATCCAGGGCCCATTCGGCGAGCTGATCCAGCAGGGCACCGCTGAGGCTGAGGGCGACCTTGAAGTCCCCGCCGGTCCGCAGGATTAGCTGGGCAAGGGGCCGATTGGCTGGCAGGTAGCACTTGTCGGCAACCCGGCGGAGAATTCGGCGATTGGTCGTCTCATCGAAGTACTCCGCCCCGGTTCCGATGTCGAACAGCCGGTACTGACACAGCCGGAACGGCTGGTGGACCTGGGCATAGATGCAGATCTCGGTCATGGCGTCCCTCAGGACGGGGGTATTGGCCTCGGGTCCGACTCGGCCGACTTCTCTGAGGGAACGCTCCGGGACCGCTGGGAGGTTCCCGGGCTGGCCAGCCCCGCGGGAACCGGCGGCTGGATGAGGGCGTTGGGCGGATGGGGAGGAGGGCGGCGCAAACCCTGATATCGCCGGAGCATGCCGATGAATGAAGCGATGGCGCGCGGGCTCGTGACCCTCGCGGAGGGCTACGCCCTGGCCGGCGCCGTGTTCGCCGTGCCGTTCGTCTGGCGAGGCGCCGGCGCCATCGAGCCGGTGGCGCGGGAGGCAACCTGGGGTTTCAGGTTGCTGATCCTGCCCGGTGCCCTGACGCTCTGGCCGTATCTGCTGGTCCGGTGGTGGAGGGCGTCGCGGTGAACCGGGCCCTGCGCCAGCGCCATAGGATCGTGATTCCGATCCTGGGAGGGGTGGCCCTGGCCGTCCTGGTCGCGGCTCACCTGGTGCGAGCCGCGGCTCCGCAGCTTCCCGGTACCCCGCCCCGCCGCGATCGATCGGCCGCCACTGACCGATTCGCCTGGTCGCTTCGAAGCAAGGATCTGGTCGCGGTCATCAGTCCGGTCACCGACCCCGGCGGTCGTATCACCGGAGTCGAGATCACGGAGCGGGGCACCACTCGGCCGGCCGATCTGCTGCTTTACTGGATCGACCGCAGCCCGCCCAGCGAAGGCCTGCCACCCGACGCAGTCCTGCTTGGTTCGCTCGACGGTTCGCTGCCGGCCCGATTCGTCCTACCGGCAGCCGCCGACCAACCAGGCGCGCTGCTGGTGTACTCCGAGGCCGAGCGCCGCGTGGTGGCCGGCGCTGACCTAGGCCGGCCGGAGCGCGCCCCACAGTGAGCTCGCATTTCCAGGCCGTGAACTGGAACCGGCAGAAATGCATTTACGACGCGATCGCCGGGCTTGGCGTCCTGACGTTCCTGGGCTTCTACGTGGCCGCGGCGGTCCTCCACAACCCGACCATCACCGTGGAGACGGTGCTGATCCGGGGGCTCGCTCTTTCGGCCTTCGTGCTGCTGCATGTCATTCTCTGTATCGGTCCCCTCTGCCGGCTCGAGCCCCGTCTGCTGCCCCTGCTGTACAACCGGAGACACCTTGGCGTCCTCATGTGCTTCCTGGCGCTCGCGCACGCAACCTTCGCGATCGTTCAGTTTCACGCGCAGGGTGACCAGCCGCCCCTGGTAAGCCTGCTGACCGGCACCGGCGACGTCGCGGATCTAGGCCGGTTCCCCTTTGAGCTGCTCGGCCTCGGCGCGTTGCTGATTCTGTGGACCATGGCGGTCACCAGCCACGATTTCTGGCTGGCGGTCCTTTCACCGGCGTCGTGGAAGGCTCTGCACATGCTGGTGTACGGCGCCTACGTGCTGCTCCTGGGACACGTCGCGCTGGGGGCACTCCAGGACGAGCGGTCGCCGGTGTACAGCGTCCTGCTCGCCGGAGGAGCGTTGACCGTCTTCTCCCTCCATCTGTTGGCGGGGGGCCGCGAGCGCGCCGGCGATGGCGAGGGTCCCAGGGACGCGGAGGGATGGGTGGATGTCGGCAGCGTCGCAACACTGGTCGAGGGTCGCGCCCGGACAGCCACCGTTGGCCCTGAGCGGGTTGCCCTGGTGCGCCATGCCGGAGGGATCTCGTGTGTCACCAATGTCTGCCGGCACCAGGGCGGACCTCTTGGTGAGGGACGGATTGTCGATGGTTGCCTGACCTGCCCCTGGCACGGTTATGCGTATCTGCCGGAGAGCGGAACCTCCCCCCCGCCCTTCACGGAGAAAGTCGTGACCTATCGGGTGCGGGTTGTGGCGGATCGAATCCAGGTGCACCATACCCCGAATCCGCCGGGGACCCACGTCCCGGCAGCGGCAGTCCCCGCCCAGACGCGCCGAAGCGAGGCGGTCCGCTGATGAGCGAAGATTTCTACGTCGGGTATGATCCGAAATGCCCGCCGGGCCTGACGCGCTTCCTTCGAGCGAGGGTTACCGCGCTGCTGGTCGGTTGCGCCGCCATCGCGGTGGTTCTCGCCACGGCGGCCAGGCCGCTGGGATCGGGAAACTTCGCATATGGGACGGTCCGGGACTTCGAAGGCCGCATCCTCGAGAAACCCTATCCGATCCTGGCCGTCATGCGTCCGGGGCGCGCGGTGCCGGCCTGGTCATACTACCCTCTGGTAGGGCGGGGCAAACACGGAGCCGACCCCGAGGTGGCAGGCCTGGATGGCCGGATGGTCCACCTGAAAGGCACACTGATCCATCGAGACGCGAGCACGATGGTCGAGCTGATGGCGCGGCCAGCCGCGGCCGGTGAAGCGGTTGGCGGGGTGGACCCCGTCATCGACCATGGGATCGTTACCGTGATAGGAGAGATTGTTGACGGCAAGTGTCATCTTGGAGTCATGAACCCGGGCGAGGGCCAGACTCATCGCGCCTGCGCCGTGCGCTGCATCAGCGGCGGCGCTCCGCCACTCCTGGTGACGCGGGACTCTACCGGAGGCGCCATGCGCTACCTGCTTGTGGACGAGAATGACCAGCCGTTGGGGAAGCGGGTGCTCGACCTGATCGCGGTCCCGGTTCGCGTCACCGGCCGGACCTGGAGTCGGGGTGACCTGGCGTTCCTCTCCGCCGCCCCATCCACCATCGAGCGGATCAGATGAAGGCTGAGTCAGCTCCCCGCTCGGCGACTCGGCTGCGGCCGCCTGCCGGCAGCCTGAGCTACCCGATCGCACCGGAGTCGCTTCCGGAGCAGAGCCTCGACGCAGGACGATATACGCTTCGCTTCGCGCGCACGCCCGAGGATCTCGATCGCATTCTCCAGCTCCGCTTCTCCGTGTTCAACCTCGAGCTCGGAGAAGGGTTCGATGCGGCCTATGTAACCGGCCGGGACGAGGACGAGTTCGACGCCCGGTTTCACCATCTCATGATCCTGGAGCGCGAAAGCAAGGAGATCGTCGGAACCTACCGGATGCAGACGGCGACGATGGCCGCCGACCACGGCGGATTCTACTCTGCCGATGAATTCGATCTGGGTGGGCTGCCGACTGACCTGCTCGCGCGGTCGGTCGAGCTGGGACGAGCCTGTGTGGCCCGGGATCACCGCAACGGGCGGGTGCTGCATCTCCTGTGGCGCGGGCTGGCGAGCTATCTGCTCTGGAACCGCCGGACCTGCCTCTTCGGCTGTTGTTCCCTCACCAGCCAGGATCCGCGGCTGGGGCTGTCGGTCCTGGCCCGGCTGGAGCGGGAGGGGCTGGTGCATCGCCGGTTCCGGGTATGGCCGGTCCCGGACGCGGTCTGCACCGCGGCTGCCGACGGCTCGCCGCTTCCCGAGCCCCACATCCCCGCCCTGTTCCAGAGCTACCTCAGTCTCGGCGCGAAGGTCTGGGGCCCGCCCGCGATCGACCGCGGGTTCAAGACCATCGACTTCCTGGTGGGACTGGACGTGCAGGACCTGGAGCCCCGCGTCTTTCGGAGTTTTTTCCGATGACTGCCGTCCAGGGCGCGATCCTGGCCGACCGCGCGCCGTGGCGAAGCACGGTCGCCGGGACTGCCCGAATGTCCGCGGTGCCGCTGTGGACCGTTGCCTGCTTCGTCGTATGGGCTCTGGCGGGGATCGGTTGGGGTGGAGAGGCCAGGCGCCGAGCCATCGCCCGGCGCTGGGCCGGCGGCCTGTGCCGGATCCTGCGGCTTCGCATCGAGGCCCTAGGCCCGGCACCGGAGACGCCCTTCCTGCTGGTCGCCAACCATCTCAGCTATCTCGACATCGTGGTGCTCGCAAGCCTGGTCGATGCGACGTTTGTGGCCAAACGGGAAGTGAGGCAGTGGCCGCTGTTCGGGCCGCTGGCCCGGGCGGCCGGCTGCATCTTCGTGGACCGGGAGACGCCCCGCGATGCCCACCGCGCTGCCTCGGCCATCGGGAGCGCGGTGAAGACCGGCCGGGGTGTCGTGCTGTTTGCGGAAGGGACGAGCAGCGATGGCAGCCAGGTACTCCCGCTCAGGCCGGCGCTCCTGGAGTGGGCCGCCGCCGAGCGCTTCCCGGTGCATAGCGCGGCCCTGTCGTACCACACGGTCCCCGGCGAACCCCCGCCGGGCGAGTCCCTCTGCTGGTGGGGGAACATGACGTTTCTGCCTCATCTCGCCGGCGTGTGCCGACTCCGTACCGCGTCCGCCACCGTCGCATTTGTCGATCAGCCGCTGGTCGCGGCCGATCGACGCAGCCTGGCGGCGGCCCTTCACACCGCGATCCTGAGCCGATTCACACCGTCGGGCCACGCCGAATGTGCACGCTGACCTGGGTACGTCGCTCCGATGGGTATACCCTGTTCTTCAACCGTGACGAACTGCGCTCACGCCGTCCCGGACTGCCGCCCAGCCAGCAGGTGCGGGACGGCATCCGCTTCCTGGCCCCCACCGACCCCGAAGGTGGCGGAAGCTGGGTCATCGTCAACGAGCATGGCGTCGCCCTTACGCTGCTGAACGCCTACTCCGCCTCGGGATGGCGGCCGACCCATCCGGTCAGCCGTGGACAGCTCCTGCTCAGCGCAGCAGACGCCGTTTCGCTGCGCGAAGTCTGGGAACGGCTGCGGGCAGCGGAGCTGGAACGGTTTCAGGCATTCACGATGGCCGCGTTTCAGCCGGGGGAGCCGGTGACGCTCGGCTCCTGGGATGCCGGGAAACTCGGCTTCCGCGTGTGCCAGGAATCGGGACTGATCGCGACCAGCTCTTCTGTTGCGCAGCAGGACGCCGAGCGCGCTCGTCTGGACGCCTTGGACCTACTCGCAGCCGAGGGGCCGGCGCTCGATGAGGTGGTGCTGGACCGGCTGCACCGGAGCCACCTGCCCGAGCAAGGCGCGCTTTCGGTCTGCATGCATCGTGCGGATGCCACCACGGTCAGCCTCAGCCGGGTGACGGTCACCGGTACCGAGATCGCCCTGCGCTATCAGGACGGCGCTCCCTGCGGCGAGTCGCGCCCGGTGAGCCTGGTGCTTGCCCGGTCGAACCCGGTGAGCGTTCCGCGACCCGGTGGATGACACCTGATCGGGGCGGTCACCGGTGGCAGGGCATCATCGCCGATTCGCCCGGCTGGTGTTCCGCTGGTCCGGTTCGACCGTCCACAGTCCACAAGCCTGGCCGCCGCGAAAGAGTTCCCGAACTGTGAGGGAACCTCGAGGCACGTCGCGACGTTGCTTTTCTGACCTCACCACCTATAGGGCGTCCCCCACCATGCGCATCTTCCCCTGCACGGTTCGCGGCAACTGCCTCCTGCTGGATCAGGCCTGCCAGGTGCTCGAGCGGATCCCCCCCGAATTGTACCGGACATCGATCCGCCAGGGCTGGGCATCGGTCGGCAGCCAGTTCCGGCACATCCTGGATCATTACCGCTGCTTCCTGCTGGGCCGGGCGGAGGGACGGATCGACTATGACGCCCGGCTGCGCGACCGCCACATCGAGACCGAGGCACCCCAGGCGGCGCTGCTCGCGGCCGGGATGCGGGAGGCGCTGGGCAGTATCCAGAGCGAGGAAACGGATCGCCGGGTCATGGTCCAGATGGATTCCGGCGGGGGGGATGGGGTACCGGACTGGCGTCCATCAACGGTGGGGCGCGAGCTGCAGTTCCTGGCCAGCCACACGGTGCATCATTTCGCGTTGATCAAGCTGCTTCTCGAAGACGCCGGGGTCACAACTCCGGACCAATTCGGGATGGCTCCCTCGTCGCTGGCCTACCAGCGGGCCATCGCGGTGGCCACCGGAGCCGGGAACCCTCCCGAGGGCCCGGGCGTTGCTCGCACCCAGCGGAAGCCCGGCCGCACCCTCACGACGGAGAGCAGCAAATGACCAGCATGCAACTTCCCCGGAACGCCAGCCTGCTCAGTTGGGCATGCCAGATCACGGCGGCTGTCATTCTCGCACAAACCCTGTTCTTCAAGTTCACCGGCGCGCCGGAGTCCCGGTACATCTTCTCCACCCTCGGCATCGAGCCGTGGGGGCGGATCGGCACCGGCGTCGCCGAGCTCGTTGCGGTGGCGTTGCTCCTGTATCCCAAGACCCCGGCGATCGGGGCCGTGCTGGCGATCGGCCTGATGATGGGCGCGATCGTGAGCCATCTCACCCGCCTGGGCATCGAAGTCCAGGGGGATCACGGCTTGCTCTTCAAGCTCGCGGTCACGGTCCTGCTGACGGCCACGGTTGTCCTGATCCTCCGCCGTCGCGAGCTGCCGCTGGTCGGAAGCCGGCTTTAGGGTGCGGATGGCCGTCTTCGGCGGAACCGGCCGGGTCGGCCGCCGCCTGATCGAGTACGCATCCCAGGCCGGCCATTCGGTGCGGGCATTGGTCAGGGATCCTGCCAGGCTGCGGGGCACGGTCCCCGAATCCAACACGGTGACCGGTGACGTCTCCGATGCGGCAGCCGCGCTCACGACCATCGATGGCGCGGAGGTCGTGCTCAGCTCACTCGGCGGAGCCGGCCTCGCCAACCCGGGGACCGCAATCTCCAATGGAATGCGTAACATCGTCGCCGCCATGACCCGTTCCGGAACCCGGCGGATTCTGGCGGTTGCCGGGTCCGGCGTCCTCGACGATCCCCGTGGAGGTATCCGTGGGGAGGCGCCCGACTTTCCCGACGTGTATCGGGCCATCACCCGGGAGCACATGGGAACCTGGGAAGCGCTCCGTGGGAGTGACCTGGAATGGACCTTGGTTTGCTGTCCCGACCTTGTCGACGGCACCCGGACCCGCCACTACCGTGTCGAAGCGAATCGGCTCCCCCAAGGCGGCCGGTCGATCTCGGTCGAGGACGTCGCGGACTTCATGCTTGAGCAGGCCGGTGCGCCATCCTATCCCAGACTCCGGGTCGGGCTCGCCTACTGATCGCTGATATCGGAACTCGCTCAACCAGCCCATCCCTAAGCCCGTTGCAATCACGGGGAAGCGGATCCGACCCGCTGACTGCTTCCAGCGTGTCCCCGCTCAGGTGGCCCCGGATTCAACCATATGGTTGAAACTGGCCGTTCCGGCCGTAGCCCTCCCCGAGGCAGCCCACTACCTTGCTGCCGGACACGCCAGACCGGTCTCGATTCCGGAGTCACCCAGGATGGCCACTTCGCTGGTGCAGCTCACCGGTAGTCGCATGACGGCCCCCGCCGCGGGCTCCCCGGGCGCATCCGCTGGGATGGAGCGGAAGCCATCCTGGCTCAAGGTCCGCGCCCCGGGTGGCGCAAACTACCTGCGCATCCAGTCGCTCATGCGCGAGCGGGGCCTGCACACCGTCTGCGAGGAGGCCCGCTGTCCCAATATCGGGGAGTGCTGGGAGCATCGAGCCGCCACCTTCATGATCCTGGGTGATGTATGCACCCGGAACTGCGCCTACTGCGCGGTCGCTCACGGTACCCCTGCTCCATACGATCCGCTGGAGCCGGTGCGGCTCGCCGACGCGGTGCAGCAGATGGGGTTGGCGCACGTCGTCATCACCTCCGTGGATCGGGACGACCTCGACCATGGGGGCGCGGAGGGCTTCGCCGCCTGCGTCACCGAGATCCGCCGCCGAATGCCTGACACCACCGTCGAGGTCCTCATCCCCGACTTCAAGGGGGCGGAGACCGCGCTGAGGCTCGTCCTTGACTCCCGACCCGACATCCTCAACCACAATCTGGAGACTTGCGAGCGGCTGTATCGGCTGGCACGCCCGGGCGGCCGCTATGATCGGGCCCTGGCACTGCTCCGCACGGCCCGCCGCCTGGTGCCCGAGGCGCTGACCAAGTCGGGGATCATCCTCGGCATGGGCGAGGAGTGGGACGAAGTGGTGACCTGCATGCGGGACCTGCGGCAGAGTGACGTCAACCTTCTCACGCTCGGTCAATACCTGCGCCCCTCTGCTGCCCACCTTCCGGTGGCACGCTACTACACGCCGGCCGAGTTTGACGAGCTGGCGGAGATCGGCCGCCGACTCGGCTTCACCCACGTACAGGCGAGCCCGTTGACCCGCTCGAGCTACCACGCCTGGGAGCAGGCGGAGGCCGCTAGGGGGAACGGGGAACGGGGAGAAACAACGGGAACAGGGAACGGGGAACGGGGAACAGTAAGCGCACTTAAGCGGGGTGTTTCTTGGGGTCTTTAAGGATGAACGAGGAACGCGAACAGAATGCTTCTACCGTTCCCCGTTCCCTGTTCCCCGTTCCCCTGCTCTTATTCCCCGTTCCCCGTTCCCCCTAACCGTAGGTTCGGGATGGCGACAACGAAGGCGGCTCGCAAGGCCGACACGAAGACCGCGGAGAAGTACCGCGGCTACCTCAGGCAGATGCTACTCATCCGCCGGTTCGAGGAGAAGGCAGGCGAGGCCTACTCCCTGGGCAAGATCGGCGGGTTCTGCCACCTCTATATCGGTCAGGAGGCGGTCGCGGTCGGCTGCCTCTCCCAGCTTCGCCCCGACGACTACATCACGGCAACCTATCGTGAGCACGGTCATGCGCTGACGCGGGGGATCCCTGCCCGCCAGGTGATGGCCGAGCTGTTCGGCAAGGTGACGGGGTGCTCGGGCGGCCGGGGCGGCTCGATGCACCTGTTCGATGTCTCGCGCGGGTTTCTGGGCGGGCACGGCATCGTCGGCGGGCACATCCCGCTCGCCGCAGGCATCGGGTTCGCCATCAAGTACCGGCAGCAGGACCGGGTCTCGGTCTGCTTCTTCGGCGAGGCGGCCGTCAACAACGGCGCCTTCCACGAAGCGCTGAACATGGCCGGCATCTGGAAGCTCCCCTGCATTTTCGTCTGCGAGAACAACCGCTACGGGATGGGAACGGCTCTCGATCGGGCCACCGCGACCTGGAACATCTCCGAGCGGGCGGCTTCCTACGACATGTCACGTGAGGTCGTCGACGGCCAGGACCTGACGGAAGTGATGGCCGCGATGGACCGCGCGGTGGTGCGGGCCCGGCGGCCGGCGGCGCCGACCCTGCTGGAGATCCGCACCTACCGCTTTGTCGGCCACTCGATGTCCGATCCGATTCACGGGCACTATCGCACCAAGGAAGAGGTCGAGGCTCATCGCAGGCGGGACCCCATCGTCATCTGGGGCGACCGCCTGAAGGAGGAGGGCCTGATCGACGACGCCGCCCTGCATGCCATGGACGAGGAGGTGAAGGCGGAGATACAGGACGCCTACGACTTCGCGGAGCAGAGCCCCGATCCCGCGCCGGAGGCCCTGTATGAGCACGTCTACGCGGGGAACGGGGAACGGGGAACGGGGAACGGGACGTGAGACGCTCTCTGTTACCGTTCCCCGTTCCCTGTTCCCCGTTCTCCCTTCGCGCCATCGGGCCACCATGACCGTCCTGACCTACCGCGACGCCCTGAATCAGGCCCTCCGCGAGGAGATGGTCCGGGACCCCGACGTCTTCCTCATGGGCGAAGAGGTGGGAGTCTACCAGGGCGCCTACAAGGTCAGCCGCGGCTTGCTGGAGGAGTTCGGGCCCAATCGGGTCGTTGACACGCCGATCACCGAGCTGGGGTTCGCCGGGGTCGGGATCGGCGCGGCAATGGTGGGGCTGCGGCCCATCATCGAGTTCATGACCTGGAACTTCGCCCTGCTCGCCGTCGACCAGATCGTGAATTCGGCGGCCAAGATGCGCTACATGTCCGGCGGGCAAGTGGGGATGCCCATCGTATTCCGGGGGCCGGCCGGCGCCGCCCTGCAGCTCGCGGCGCAGCATTCCCAGAGTTTCGAGGCGATGTACGCACATATCCCCGGCCTCAAGGTCGTCATGCCCGCGACACCCGCCGATGCCAAGGGACTGCTGAAGAGCGCCATCCGGGACGATGATCCGGTCGTCTTCATGGAAGGGGAGATGCTCTACAACGTGAAGGGCGAAGTACCGGAGGGGGAGTACCTCATCCCAATCGGCTCGGCGGAGGTGAAGCGGGCGGGCGATCAGGTGACCCTCGTCTGTTACTCCAAGACGGTCGCGCAGTCGCTCAAGGCGGCCGACCTGCTGGAAGCGGAGGGAGTCGCAGCCGAAGTGCTCGACCTCCGCACCATTCGCCCGCTGGACCTGGAGACAATTCTCGCGTCCGTCCGGAAGACCCACCGGGCGGTCGTGGCCGAGGAAGGGTGGCCCTTCGCCGGCGCCGGCGCCCAGGTGGTAGACGAGATCCAGAGAGAGGTCTTCGACGAGCTGGACGCACCGGTCCTCCGGGTGACCGGCGCGGACGTGCCCATGCCGTACAACCGGCACCTGGAGAAGGCCGCGAAGGTGTCGCCCGAGAAGATCGTCGCGGCGGCGAAGCGGGTGTTGTACGTCGCCTAGAGAAAGAGCGGCGTTTTGGCCGATAGCCGATAGCCACCCAAGGAACTCAGATGGCTACCAAGGTCCTCATGGAGGCGCTCTCCCCGACGATGGAGGAGGGTCGACTCCTCGAGTGGAAAAAGCAGGAAGGTGACCCGGTCGCGGTCGGGGAGGTTCTCGCCGAAGTCGAGACCGACAAGGCCGTCATGGACCTGCAGGCCCGGGCCGCGGGCGTGCTGCTCAAACAGGTCATTGCCGCGGGCACGACCATTCCCGTCGGACAGCTGGTCGGCGTGATTGGCGCCGCTGGTGAAGACATCTCCGGACTGCTGCCGGGCGGATCACCGGACCGGCGGACCGGCAGACCGGCGCCGGCCGCCGGACCACCGAGCCCTCCAAGGCCTGAGTCGTCGGCCGGTGCCACCGGCGGAGTGAGTGTCGGTCGCGAGGGTGCCCAAGCGCGCCCCGCAGGGGTGAAGGTTGTGGTCGAGCCGCCGAGCCGCCGAGTCGCCGAGCCCCGAGTCAAGGCCTCGCCGCTCGCCCGGAAGATCGCGGTCGACCGCGGGCTCGACCTGGCCCGAATCCACGGCTCCGGTCCCGAGGGAAGGATCGTCGCGAAGGACCTCGATATCCCGGCGGCGGCGACAATGGTCCGGGCCGCCGAGCTGCCCAGCCGCCGGGCCGCCGAGCCCTTCTCCGACGTCCCGCTGAGCCAGGTCCGGAAGACCATCGCCAAGCGGCTGGTGCAGTCGATCGGTCCGATCCCCACCTTCTATCTCACCACCGAGGTAGACATGGAGCGGGTGGCGGAGGCGCGCGAAGCGCTCAATGAGTCGGCTCGGCGGCTGGGCGACCGAGCGCCTCTTGGGAGCGCGCCCGCGCGACCCGGGCGCGAGGGAGTCCCTCAGGGCGGCTCGGCGGCTGGTGACGAACCGGTGAAGGTGTCGTTCAATGACATCATCATCAAGGCCACCGCGCTGGCCCTGCTCGCGCATCCGGCCTGCAACGCGTGGTGGCAGGAAGACCGGATCCGCTACTGGAATGAGGTGCACATCAGCGTGGCCGTGGCGATCGAGGATGGGCTGATCACACCCGTGGTCCGAAACGCGGACCGGAAGTCGCTCCGGGAGCTGGCCGGCGAAGTGCGCGATCTCGTCGCCCGGGCCAGAGAACGGCGGTTGCAGCCGGAGGAGTACACCGGGGGGACCTTCTCGATCTCCAATCTCGGCATGTTCGACATCGATGAGTTCACCGCCGTCATCAATCCGCCCGAAGCGGGTATCCTCGCCATCGGCAGCGTCGCCCCAAGGCCGGTCGTGGAGAGGGAGGGAGTGGTTGTGCGGCGCCGCATGCGGATCACCATGTCGTGTGATCACCGGGTGATCGATGGAGCCACGGGCGCGG
>DATBLR010000068.1:0-3296 GCA_036555275.1 Gemmatimonadales bacterium
GTGTGTGAGTAAGTGAGTGAGCTTCTTCCATTATCATATCACCCTGCCGTTCCCCGCAGCCGATCCAGCAACTCCCGACTTATGGCGGAGCTCCGCCATACGGCGCGGGCTTACCGACGCGCGCTCCACGTGGCACCTTTGCCTGCAGCCCTGGCCCGCCCCGCCCGAGGATTCTCTCCACGCCCCGATACGCCACCCATGACTCCACCCGACCTCACCGATCTGGAGCAGCTCGTCCGCCTGGTCGGCGACGACGACGACGAGATCTCCCACGCCGCCGAGGCGGCGATTGACCGCATGGTGGGGGAGCGGGTGGTGGATGAGCCGGAGTTCGTGCCCAACCGGGCGCTCACCCCTGATCAGGTGCCGGTCGGCACCCGCGACCAGCACGCCGTGGCCCGGCTTGCCTACACCTACAACGCCTACTCGACCTTCGGGCACAACGGCGTGGTCCTGAGGTTCGGCAACGCGGCGCGGGGCCGCTTTCGTCGTACCGGTAAGGTACCTGAAACGGTGACCGGCACTCGCACGGCGCTCTTCATTGAGGCCCGGCGCCGGGTGCACCAGGCCGTGGATATCACGGAAGCGGAGTGGCCCTACACCGACGCGCTCCTGCGGTCGCTCCGGAACGCGTTAATCCGCGCCGCGCGGGGTTGAGCGGGTGCTACGGCGCCGGTGTGAAGAGCACCCGCTGCCTGAGCGCCGCGACCCCCTCCAACCACCCCGGCGCCAGGTCCGGCCGAAACTTCTCCCACCATTCCTTGAGCGCCGACTGACTGGTGATCTGGTCGATTGCGCGGATCGCCAGATCCACGACCGCCTGGTCGGCCACCATCGGGGTTTCGTTCACCCAGCGCCGGGCATCGTCGTGCAGGTCGGCGGGCGCGCCCCGGAGCCAGCCGACGCACTCCGCGGCCAGGAGGGCGGTCTGACACGCTCCGACGGAGTCGTCATCCAGGCAGCCCTGGAGCGCTTGGACAATGTGCCCGATGTCCTTACCGTAGCGCAGGTCGAACAGCCAGTCGAGGGGCTTGTCATCGTAAGCGCTGCCGGTGGCCCAGGTACGTAGCATGCGCCTTTCTCCGTGAAGGGGTGCCTCTGAGCGCGAAGCGCTCGACGACGTGTCATTGCGAGGAGGCGCGACCAGCGCCGACGAAACAACCTCTCCACCCGAGCCGACTTCGCGCGTGATGGAGTAGTGATCGCCGAGGGCGGCGTCGAGGCGTGCCTGGGCTCCGGCCACGGCCCTCCCGAGGGGAATCAGGTCGGGGAGCCGATAGGCTCCTTCGGTGTGTTCCGCCCGATCAGGATCGTGATGTTGTCGCTGCCGCCGCCGCCGAGCGCGTCCTGCAGGAGCGCCTCGCAGGCCTGCTTCGCCGACGTCATGTCCCTGAGCCGTTCGGCGATCCGCTCATCGCTGACGTGCTTGGTGAGCCCGTCACTGCAGAGCAGGTGAGTGTTCTTCCAGTTATGCGGGAGGCGGGTGACCACCGGCGCGGCCGCCGAGCCGCCGATGCTGCTGGAGAGGACGTGCGACCACTTGTCCATGAACGCCTGGGAGGGCCGGAACCCGCCCTGGGCCAGCAGAGCGTCGGCCATGGTCTGGTCGCGGGAGACCTGGTTCAGCACCCCGTCGCGGTAAACGTAGTAGCGCGAGTCGCCGACCTGGACGATGTAGTACCATGGCCACACACCGAACCACATGGTGAGCGTCGTGGCCATGCCCCGGAACTCGGGCTGCTCCTCGGCCCGCTTGAGCACTTCGGCGTGGCAGCGGAGCGCCGCCTCCTCCAGGACTTCTACGAACGCGGCGCTCTCCCGGGCGTCGGACGAGTAGTACGCGTCCATGCTCGAGGCCACGTACTCCGTCACCACCTGGAGCGCGAGCCGGCTTGCCTGCTGCCCGCGCTCGCCGCCGCCCACCCCGTCGGCCACCATCGCCACCAGCGCGAGTCGCTCCTCGCCGATCGTCGCGCGGTCCAGGTCGCTCATGCTGGTCAGCGAGACCGTCAGGTGCTTCTGCACCCGGCCGATAAGGAAATGGTCGTTGTTGGTGCTGCGGACCTTGCCCGGGTGGGTCAGGCCGTACACGTCGATCTCATCGTCGCGCGGCTTGCGGAGGGCGACGGCCTCTTCGGTCATCGGCATGGTTGGCTCGATCTGTCGGGATACCGCGCTAACATGAAGGATGGGACGCCAGGTCGCCAGAGCCGCGCGGCGGGCGCGGTCCCACGGGTATCAGCCGGCAAAATTGAGCTTCTTGAGCAGTGCCCTGAACCGGGGCTCCGCCCGGAGGGGATCGTACAGGGGGTCCCCGCCCAGCCACACGAGAAACTCCGAATTGGCCTGATAGGCGCGCTCGAAGTAGTCGAGCGCCCGCTCCTTGTCTCCCATGCCGAGGTACACGAGCGCCTGATTGAATGGAGCAACCTGGCCGTCCCTCGACAAGACTTTGAGTCGGTCCAGCGCGGCCAGTGCGCGGGCTCGATCCCCTGCCGCTCCGTAGGCGTATCCCAGGTACGCGGTGGCGAAGGGCGGAGCATCCATTGCTGCCGCTTGCTCCAGCTTCGGGATGGCCTCGTGGACTTTTCCGACGACGAGGTAGCTCCAGCCCTCCACCAGCGGCGGCATGAAGTACGTGGGATCCAGCTCCGCTGCCTTCCTGGTCAGCTCCAGCACGGCGGCGACATTGCGCTGGTAGAGGTACGTGATGCTGGCGTCGAGCAGGAGTGATGGCGAGAGCGGATCGAGGTCGATGGCGCGCCGCTCCTCGGTGATCGCTTCATCCAGCCGGCCCACGAGCGCCAACAACTGACCCAGCTGATCGTGCGCAAACGCATAGTTGGGATTCAGGGCGATCGCTCGACGGAATGCCGCCTCACTGGCCTCCCAATCATACTCGAGCCAGGCCCGATAGACGGCCAGCGAGGTGTGTGCCTCCGCGGAATTGCTGTCCAGCGCAACCGCCCGCTCCGCCGCGTCGCGGACCCGGGGTTTCGCCTGGGCGGCGGTGATGAAGCCCTCGTTGAACGCGGCCCAAAGGTAGACGTCCGACAATCCCGCGAAGGCCGGGGCAAAGTCGGGGCTCAGCCGAATGGCCTTGTCGAATTCGGCAATCGCCCGCTGCAGGTTCTCATCACTCGGGCGGTTGAAGAAATAGCGGCCCCGGAGATAGGCGTCGTGGGCCTCAGGATTCACGCTTGGCGCGGCCGCGAGCCGGGTCTGCTCGCCCGGGGTCAGCTGGACGTTGATCTCGCGGGCAATGGCCGATGCCAGCTCTGCCTGGAGCGCCAGGA
>DATBLR010000111.1:0-15413 GCA_036555275.1 Gemmatimonadales bacterium
ATCCTCTTCCGGCTGTATCACACCTCGCTCGACCTGGGACGGGGCGACGAGGCCATCAAGTGGTGCGAGACCGGGCGGCGCCGCTTTCCCGAGCGCTGGGACTTCTCCTTCTGCGAGCTCACCATCCTCTTGTGGCCCGGGCTGGTGGCGCCCGATGTCCCCCGGGCGTGGCAGCTGGTCTCCGATCTGGAGCGGATGAGCACGCCGGAAGAGCGGGCGGCATATCGAGCGCGGTGGCAGATGATGGCGGCGGGCGTGTTGGAGCGGGCGGGGCTGGCCGACAGCGCGGAAGCCGTCATGCAGCGGGCGCGGGCGGCGGCTCCCGACGACCCGGACATGGATTTCCACGAGGCCACCGCGCGGGTGCTGCGCGGGCAACGGGACGAGGCTGCGCGCCTGCTCGGCCGCTTCCTCGCGGCCCGCCCCCAGTTCCGGTCCTACATCCGGGTGGACCCGGTGTTCCGCCCGCTACAGGATGACCCTCGATTCCGGGCCCTGATCGAGGGCGCCGGGACGCCGAACCCGCCCTGACCGGGGCGACTCCTCCGGGTCAGAACGAATGGAGCTTGTGCCCTACCGTTGACCCGGCAACGAACTTCGCTCGCTCCTTCGCGGCGTGGTCGAAGCCGCTGACGGACGTGAGGTAGGGCATGACCAGCTTGTCGTAGGCGGAAATACCCCAGATCAGCGCGTCGTATTCCGAGGCCCGGAATACCTGATCTTCTGCTTTCGTCCCGGTTGCTTCGTTACGCTTGAACGTGACTGTCACGAAGTCTACGTCGTGGTCTGCATTCACGAAGGTTTCGGCCGGGGTGAGATACGGCCCGAACGTCTCGAATCCCGGCCCGGCCTGGGTGAGCGCTCGATCAATGCCGGCTAGGTCTGTGACCGGAAGAACATCCGCAACGTCGTGCGGGTGCACCCGCCTGGCGATGATGATTTGCGCCACGCCGTTCCGGTAGCCGTCGGCGGCCTCGGCAAGCCGCCGCAGCAGCGATGCCGATTCAGGTTGCTTCGACTCAGCCATGGCGCATCCCTCCTTCCGGGGGTGGATTGGCCCTGCCCGATCCTGTGAGGCGGCAAGAAGATCGCCCCGTTGGCGGCCAGCGTGGCTGAAATACCCCGGATTCCGAGACCGGTCAAGCCGCCCTGAAGCTCACCTGTCAGGCGCCGCCTCGCCGGCCCGCCCGCCCTCACAACTTCTTCAACAACGCCTGGAACCGCGGATCCCCCCGAATGGAATCAAAATCGGAATCGGTCTCCAGCCACTCCTTGTGCCCGAATCCGTTCTGGATAGCGTAGTCCAGCCCCTTGAGTGCTTCCTCGGCCATTCCGCCGAGCGCGTACACACACGCGGCATTGTACAGCACGCCCGAGTCGTCGGGGTCAATCGCATGCGCCCGACGGGCCCATTCGAGCGCGCGCTCCCTCTCGCCCAGCTGCATCAGCGCCCCGGCGCCCAGTACCAGGGCCCGGGCGTCGTCGGGATTCAGCTCCAGGTGCCGCTCGGCCCCCGCCAACCCCCGCCGCAGCGCAGCAAGGGCCTCTTCCTTCCGGCCCAGGCGGATGAGCGGAGTTTGCAGCAGAAACAGGGACTGAAAGTCTTCCGGCCGGACTTTGGCAGCATCCTCGTAGTGTCGCACGGCGTCTTCCAGCTTCCCTTCCTGCACACAGGCCCGGGCATAGAGGTAGTGGGCCTCGAACTGCTTGGGGTTGAGTCGTATCGCGGTCTGGAATTCCTGGTGCGCCTCAGGGTACTGCCGGCTCAGCGACAGGGCAAAGCCCCGCGAGGCGTGGGTCTCGGCGCGCTCGGGATCGAGTGCCAGGCCCTTGCGGCTCGCGGCATCGGCGCCTTCGAGATTGGCCTTGCTCCCGTCCCAATACATGTAGAGAAACGAGCAGCAGTCAGCGAGACCGGCGTAGGCTAGCGCGAAATTCGGGTCCAGCTCAATAGCGCGGTCGAACATCCGCCGGGCGAACTGGATGCCGGTGCGGCGGAACTGATGGAAATACTGCCGGCCGCGGAGGTAGTACTCGTAGGCCTCCACGTTCTCGGTCGGCGTCTTCTCGATGGCGCGCTTCTCCTCCTCGCTCAGGACCACCCGGAGTGCCTTGACGATATTTCCGGCGATCTCGTCCTGGATTGCGAACACGTCCTCGAGCTGCCGGTCGTAGCGCTCGGACCAGAGGTGATACCCGTCGGCCACGTTGACCAGCTGGGCGGTGACCCGCAACCGGCTGCCCGCCTTGCGGACACTCCCTTCCAGCACCGTGGCGACTTTTAGCTTGCGTCCGATCTCGCCGATGTCCTCGTTCTTGCCTTTGAAGGCGAAGGCCGAGGTGCGCGAGGCGACTCGCAGGGCCTGGATCTTGGACAGGGCGTTGATGATCTCCTCGGCGATCCCGTCGGTGAAGTACTCGTTTTCGGGGTCGGCACTCATGTTCACGAAGGGCAGGACTGCGATGGAACGGGGTCCCGCGGGCCCGCCCGAGGCGGCCGGCACCGCGCCCGGCGGGGTGGACCCGCTGGAAGGCCACTGCAGGGCCTGCGCAAACTGAGTGGCAGTCGGGAACCGGTCCGCGGGCGCCTTGGACAGAGCCTTCCGCACCGCCTGCTCCAGCCAGTCGGGCACACCCTCCCGGAGCGACCGGAGCGACGGGACCGGCTGCGTGAACAGCTTCGCCATCACCGCCTGCACGGTGGGACCGGTGTAGGGAGCCGTTCCGGTCAGCATCTCGAACAGCATCGCGCCGAGGGAATAGATGTCGCTCCGGCCATCCAGTTCGGCCTCGCCGCCCGCCTGTTCCGGGCTCATGTAGGCCGGCGTGCCGACCGCGCTGCCGGTCTGGGTCAGCCGGTCCGCCGCGGCGGTCACCGCCTTGGCGATGCCGAAGTCGGTCACCACGGCCTCGCCGTCGTGCAGCATCACGTTCTCGGGCTTGATATCGCGGTGAACCACCTGATGGCGATGGGCGTAGTCGAGCGCGGCCGCGACGGCCCGGGCGATCTGCAGCGCCTCGTCGAGCGGCAGCCGCGGTTCCCGCTCGATCCGCTGGCGCAGCGATTCTCCGTCGACAAAGGGCATTACGTAGTACAGGAGGTCGCCCGCCCGGCCGGAATCGTACAGCGGGACGATGTGGGGATGCTGCAGCCGGGCGGCGATCTCGATCTCGCGCAGGAACCGGTCGGGCCCCAGGCTGAGCGCCAGCGACGGATGCAGCACCTTGACCGCGACCGGGCGGTCGTGCTTGACGTCCTGGGCCCGAAACACCGTCGCCATCCCGCCGCGCCCGACCTCGCGATCGAGACGATAGCGGTCGCCCAGCGCGGGTTTCAGCTGGTCAAGCAGGGTAGGCATGGTGGGGAGGGTGCTCGATCGGAATCAGGAGATGGCAAGTTACAGTCGTTGGCCGGTGGCCGTTAGCTGTCGGCGATGGGCTATCGGCTATCAGCTATCGAGGATCCGGCGCGCCGTCGACCGCCAGCCGATAGCTGTTAGCCGATAGCCGTCGGCGGTCACGCCCCCGCCGCCACCAGCTTCTGAAACCTTGGATTATTCCGCAGCGGATCGAACGTCGGATCCACCCTCAGCCATCCCGGCGAGAGATAGTAAGGAATCCGGAGCAGCGGCTCCAGCTGATCCAGCGCTTTGTCGTATTCTCCCACCAGGATGTAGATCCACGCCAGCTGGTGCTGCAGGTAGGTACCGTTAGCCTCATCCTTGCTCACCGGCTGGATCGCCACGCCCTTTCGGCCTTCGTCGATGGCCTCCTGCTTGTGGCCCAGGTAGGCGAGCGCGGTGCCGTAGTAGACGTGGAGCCCGGCGTCTCCGGGGGTCTCATGTAGTTGACCCTCGAGAGCGATGCGCGCCGAGTCGGCGTAGGCTCGGGCCCGGGCCTTGTCGCCGCGAACGGCGTAGGCTCCCGCCAGCGCGAGTCCCCACGCTCCCCGGTCGTCGTCGAACTGACCGGGGGGGAGGCGGACCAGAACCGCCCGCTGCTCATCGCTCAGCAGCCAGAACAGGTCGTAGTAGGTCGCGATGTAGGCCACCACCGCCGTCGGCTCCACGCCCTTCGGCGGAGTCTGGAGCACAGCCCGGGCACCGGCCAGATCCCCCTGGCTAAGGTGAATCATGACCTTGGCTTCGAAGTTGGACAGATTGCCGGGGGCGAGGTCCAGGGCCCGGTCGGCGGCGCGCAGTGCTTCCGGGTAGCGTCGCATGTAGTGCAGCGCCCCGGTAAGGGTGTTGGCCGTGAGGGCCGAGCGCGGATCCAGGCGTTGCGCCTCTTCCAGATGGTGAAGCGCCGGTTCCCAGCGTCCCAGTGCCTCCTCCGCCAGCGCCGTCCCCCGCAGCAGGTCGGCGTTGGAGGGGGCGAGACGATGGCCCTCGGTGTATTCCCGTAGGGCCCGCTCGTAGTCATTGTCGATTCGGCGATAGTAATCGCCCAAGGCGACGTGACTCTCCGGCCGATCTGGCGCTAGGGCGAGTGCCCGGTCCGCCGCGGTGCGGGCTTGGGTCTTCAGCTCCGGCGACGGCGTCGACAGCCCATTCAGGAGCGACGCCGCCTGGGAGAGCCTGCCCCAGGCGGCCGCGAAGCTGGTGTCCAGTGCCACCGCCTGCTCGAGGTGGCCGAGGGCCTGCCGGACCGTCACCGGATTGTTCCCCAGGCTGGCCGCTTCGACGCCCTTCAGGTAAGCGTCGTACGCCGCGAGGTTCCGGGTCGGTTTCTCGGCCAGCTGCTGCTGTGCGCTCGAGCCGAGCGCCAGGTCGAGCGCCTGGGCCACCCGGCCGGCGATGTCGGCCTGCACCTGGAAGACATCGGTGAGCGAAGCGTCGAACGGCTGCTGCCATTTCGTAGTCGGCGCGCTGCCGCTGGTGATCTGCACCAGCTCCGGGCTCACCCGCACCCGGTTCTGGCCGGCCCCGCTCTTCTCCCACCGGATCTTGCCGATCAGCAGATACTGCACCCCCAGCTCCTGGGCGATCTGTCGAGGGGACTTGGTGCTGTGCTTGTACTCGCCGGCGCTGCTCCCGGCGATGACCTGCAGGCCGGGCAGCGTCGCCAGCTTGCCCCGCACCTCGTCGGTGATGCCATCGGCGAAGTACTCGTCCGCCGAGTCGCCCAGGTTCTCGAAGGGCAGCACGGCGATGAGCTTCGGTCCGGCCGTCTCACCGGCATGACGGTTCCTGGCCCAGGCGAAGAGCAGCCCGAGCCCCAGGGCGAAGCCGATGATCAGGGTCGCGAACAGCGGCCGGGTCGCCAGGAGGTGCAGGAAGGAGCGACGGGGCGCCGCCGGCACGGCGGCCGGCGCGGCACTGGTCGCACTGCCTGTCCCCGCCGCGATGGCCCGCGCGAATTCCGCGGCAGTGGCGTAGCGGTCGGCCGGCACGAGGGCGAGCGCCTTGCGGATCGCCTGGTCCACTGCCTCCGGCACGTTGGGCCGGAGCCGTCGCACGCTGGGCGGCTCGCCCTTGAACCGCTGGGCGATGACTGCCTGGACGGTGGGTCCGGTGTAGGGCGCCTCACCCGCCAGCATTTCGTAGAGCACCGAGCCCAGCGCGTAGATGTCGGTGCGGGCGTCGAGCTGCCGCTCGCCACTCGCCTGCTCCGGGCTCATGTACGCGGGAGTACCGATTGCCAGCCCCGTGTCCGTGAGTGTCTGTCCGCCGGTCCGCCCCTCCGCCTCCCCGCCCAGCAGCGCCCGGGCGATCCCGAAGTCCGCCACCAGGGTGCTGCCGTCGCGGGTGAGCAGCAGGTTCTCCGGCTTGATGTCCCGGTGGATCACCCCGTGCTGGTGGGCGTAGTCGAGGGCAAGGGCCGCCTCGCGTACGATGCGGAGGGTCTCGTCCAGCGGCAGCTGCTTTTCCCTGAGCAGCCGGCTCCGGAGACTCTCCCCCTCCACGTAGGGCATGGTGAACCAGAGGAGGGGCGACCCATCGGGTCGCCCCTCTCTCTCGACCGGGATCTCTCCGGAGTCGTGCACCGTCAGGATGTGGGGATGCTGGAGCCGGGCGGCGAGGCGGATCTCGCGCTGGAACCGCTCCGGGCCGAGCGACTGGGCCAGCTCCGGCCGCAGAACTTTCAGGGCGACGGGGCGGTCGTGCTTGAGATCGTGCGCCAGGTAGACCGTAGCCATGCCGCCCGCGCCGAGCTCACGCTCGATACTGTAGCGGTTGGCGAGGGCGGCGGAGAGGCGCTCGGTGGGATCGGGCATTGAGCCGAAAGATACGGGCCATCGTCCCCGCAGGCGAGAACAGGGACGCAGCAAACATGAACGACTCTTCCCGCGCGTCCCGAATGAGTGGAAATTGCTTCCACTCGCTTGAGAAGGATTGGGGAGCCTCCGGCCATGACGCGACTGCTGGTGCTGTTCGTGACGGCGTTCGTGGACATGGTGGGGCTCACCATGATTGTGCCGCTCCTGCCGTTCTACGCCACGGAGCTGGGCGCTAGCGCCACGGTGGTGGGGCTCCTGGTCTCCGCCTTCTCGGTGGCCCAGCTGGCCGTGGCGCCGGTGTGGGGCCGGTTCTCGGACCGTTACGGGCGGCGGCCCGCCATCCTCGCCGGCCTGCTGCTTACGGGCGGCGCCTACGTCATCTTCGCCTTCGCCGGGTCGGTGCTGGTGCTGCTCCTCTCCCGACTGGTGCAGGGGCTGGGCGGCGGCACTATCGGGGTGGTGCAGGCCTACGTGGCGGATGCGTCGCCACCGGAGGAGCGCACCAAGAGCCTGGGCTGGCTCTCGGCGGTGACCAGCCTGGGAGCAGTGGCCGGGCCGGCGTTCGGGTCGGTGATGATCAGCATCGGGGGCAGGGCGGCGCCGGGGCTCGGCGCCGCGGCGCTGTCGCTCCTGGTCGCGGGGTTCGCGTGGCGCTTTCTCATCGAGTCGCGCCAGCTCCGGATGTCCAGGTCCCACGCCATCCCCTCGACTACGACGCCCCGCCAGGCAATCGCCCGGGTGCTTTCCCACTGGCACGAACCGGCCTCCCGGCTGATCTGGATCTACACCATCGGCATCGGGGCCTTCTACGGCACCATTCAGGTCGTGCCATTGCTCCTCATGAACCGCCTGGCCGTCACCGAGCGCAACATCGGCTACTTCGTCATGTACCTGGGCGGGATGGGGGTGGTGGTGCGGTCCCTGCTGCTCGGGCGGGTGGTGGATCTGCTGGGAGAGGCTCGGCTCTCGCGCCTCGGGCTACTTCTGCTGGCGGCCGGACTCGGCTGCACCGGCCTGGCCCATGGCGGTGTCCTGCTCTTCCTCGGCTTCACCCTGATGCCGCTCGGCACCGCGTTCCTGTTTCCCTGCGTCACCGGGCTCCTCTCCCGGGTGGTACCCGGCAACGAGCGCGGTCTCTACATGGGGGTGCAGCACACCTTCGGCGGGGTGTCACGGGTGCTGTTCCCGATCGCCGCCGGCCTCCTGATGGATCGGTTCGGAATGGGGGTCCCGTTCTGGGGGTCGGCGCTGCTGGTGCTGGCGACGCTGCCCTTCGCGTGGGCGCTGGCCGAGGCTCTCGCGCCCGAGTCCCCCGCTACGGTGGCGGTGCGGAGGATCTCGGGCGCGGATGTGACGGAGGAGTATCCGGTGCAGTCCGTCGCGGAGGAGGAGGGTCAAGCCTCCCGGGAACGGCGCTGAAGGACCCGCGCCGGAGGTTCGAAGGAAGTGGCGCTGCTCGTTAGATGAGGGCTTTGTCCTCTGCGCACGCCAGGCCCGAAGGTTGCCGCGAGAGGCTGTGGGGCCCGATCGAACATGGCAATCGTCTCATCACCTTCCCGTCGACTGGAGCAACCTGTGCCTCAACCGATAGTCGCGATCGCGGCGCTGGCTTGTGTCGTTTCCTCCACTGCGCTGGCGCAGGCCACGCCGGCCGTGCACCCCGGGGACCGAGTGCGGGTGAGATCCACCGTCGCCCCTGCCCGGGCGAGGACCGGACAGGTCGGCGCGATTGATGCCGACACCCTGCTGCTCCAGGGTGTGGATGGCGTCGGTGCCACCACCGCGATCCCTCTCGCCAGCATCGAGCGGCTGGAGGTGAGCCGGGGCCGGCATTCGAAGTGGCAGACCGGGCTGGGGATCGGGTTTGCTGTGGGGGCCGTGACCGGCGCCATCGTCGGTGCGGCGTCGCACAACGAAAACGATTTCCTTTTCACCTCCGAAATGAGCGCGGCCGCGGGCGCCCTCGTGTTCGCGCCGATCGGCGCGGTGCTGGGCGCCGTGGTGGGGAGCCTCACAAGGCCCGAGCGGTGGAAGACCGTCCCGCTGACCCGCTCCGGCGCTGCTCTCGACCGTCGTACCGGCAGCCGGCTGACCCTGGGGCTGAGCGTCGTCTTCTGACTCCCGGCCCACCCGGAGCCGTGGATGCCGGTCCGGTCAGGGGTCTCGGAGACCCGATCCGGCGCCGCCAGACTGTGCCGGCGGGCCTCCGTCCCCAGCCAGTACCGGCGGGCCTCCGTGCCCGCCGCCAGTGACTCTCCGCCCGCCTCCGCGCGCTTCACCATGCATAACGCCGCCTTGAGATGCATAGAAACTTCCTGACCACGCGTCCTCGATCACTTTCCATGCATACTTTTCGACTGACCGGGCGTCCGCGCCGGCTTTTCGGGGCCCGGAGCGCGCTGCGGATGCATAGACGCATCCTCAGGATGCATAGAATCATTGTGACCACGCGTGCGCGCGCATTTCCGCGGCACAGGTGCAGCCTTCCGGGCCGTCCGCGCGCGCTTTTCAGGGCTCCTCTCCCGCTGGAGCCGCACGTTTCCGCCCTTACCGCGCCTACGAGCGTCCTTTTTATGCAAGCTACCGCTCTTACCGACCATCGGAGCGGACTTTCCATACAGTTCCGCGGATTTTCCCTGAATATCTTCGGGTTGTCGCGGCGCCCGCCGCTGCTTTATCCCCGTCCGATCCCGCTTTTTATGCATTCACGCCCGTTTTCGGGCGGGGATTGCGGGTTTCCGGGGTGTCCCGTGGCGCTTTCATTCACGAAAGACGGACTGACGGGCGGCTTCGGCAGGTCGCAGTCGGTTCGTCGCCCCATGATGGCGACCAACGTCCCCACGATGAAGCCGGACGCCAGTGCCGACCGCCGAAGGGAAAGACCGCCAACCGCAGGCTGAAGCCGCTGGAGATACCGGTTGCCCTCCTTGCCGGTGCGATGCCGGTTCTTGCGGCCAACGTCGGCGGCGCCGGGCGCGAGTCGGCAGTAGGAACCAGAAGTGGCGCACGGTGGAGCGGCAGGGCGAGCACGCCTTGAGCAGTCTCGACAAATGAGAGAAGGACCTCAGTCTGCTCGCCTGGCACTCGCCTGTTTGAACGCCGGCGCAGCCACCGATCTAGGGTCATCCAGCTCCGTTCGCGGCCGGTATCGGCCGCACCACCACCGTCCCTCCATGGCTGAGGTGGGGGCAGGTTCGCGCGAGTTGAATCGCACTCGGCAGATCGGGCGCCTCCACGATGAAGAATCCACCCGGCCCTGTCTCACCCGCCTCCGGCATAGCGCGAGGGGCAGAGCCGAGGGTGATGGCCGTGTCCGCCAGCTCTTCGCCGCCGACCACCGACCCGGTGGCATGCCGCGCCTGGGCCCACGCGGCGTACTCCTGTACCCTGGCCGCGTGCGCCGCGGGACCGGCGGAGTCCGGCACCTCGCCGCCGTAGAGCAGCAGGACGAACCGGGGTGTGGTGGAGGCCGGAATCGCCGGCGGCGCCGAACGCCGCCCGCCGAGCCAGCCGGCGGCTACGAGGAGGGCCGCCACCGCCGACTGGAGCAGCCACCGGTGCGGGAGCCGGCCTTTGCCGCGCGCGCCGAGCAGCCCGCGGCGGGTGAGCGCCGAAACCGTGAGGTCCTCGAGCGCCGGCGGCGGTGGGCTCTCGCGCGGCAGCGCCAGCAGCGCGTCCTGGAGGGCCGGCGGAAGATCTTCGTCAGGCGGTCGTGTCATGGCATGCTCCATCACTCGGGGAGCGCGGGGTTCCCGGACGGCTCGAGACTCCGGCGGAGGGCCCGGCGCGCGCGAGCGAGCTGGCTCTTGGAAGTCCCGGGTTCGACTCCGAGGATTTGGGCGATGTCATCGTGGGAGTAGCCCTCGATGTCGTGCAGCACCAGGACGATGCGGTAGCCGGCGGGCAGCGCGGCGATGGCCTGCTCCAGGTCGAGCCGCTCCACCGGGGGGCCGGGAGACGGCTCGGCGATGTCCGCCGCGTCGAGCGGCGGCAGCCGCCCCAAGCGGCGGAGCGACTCGCGGGCGCAGTTGATCAGGATCCCGCTGAGCCAGGTGCGGAGCTCCGAGCGCCAGGCAAACCGGTTCAGCCGCTCGACCGCGCGGATCCAGGCCTCCTGAAGGACGTCCTCCGCCGCCTGGTGGTCGCCTCCAACCAGGCGCCTGGCGAACGCAAAGAGGGCGGGGGCGTGCCGCCGGTAGAGCTGACGGAACGCCTCCTCGTCGCCTCGGGCCACGATGAGGGCGACGAGCTCCCGGTCGTCCGCGGCCAGCAGGGCCGTGTCGGGCGGCCTCAGGGCGAGCCTGCCGCGAGATCCACGAAGTCGCGCACGACGATCATGATGTTGGAGGTCGGCCGACCGGGATCCACCACGATGCCGGAGGCGATCGAGGCGCCGCCTACATCCGCGGTGGTGAGCCAGGGATAGTAGATCATGAGGTGCGGCCGCCAGTTGCCCGCCGCCTGACCGTCGTCGCCAATCAGCATTTGCCCCTTCGACATCATGTACGTCATGGCCGGCCGACTGGGGAGCCGGAAGCGCCCGTCGGCTAGGCCATCCGCGATGTCCCGCGCGATGGCCTCTTCCGATTTCCCCTGCTGGCGGAGCGCCGCTTCCCGCAACCGGATCTGCAGGATGGTCTCGGATCCTTCCTTATCGTAGCAGTGCGGCTCGAGGCTGGTTGGCCAGCTCCGGTCCACCAGGCAGGTGACGCCATTGCCGCCAGCCTCGGCCACGGCGAAGCCGGTGTCGGTCAACACCAGGACGGTGGCGTCGGCCGAGACGGCACTGGGCGCGGCGCTCCGGGCCAGGGCGATCTCCCGCGCTCGAGGCATCAGGCTCCTGACGCCGCCGCGTTTCGGGTTGATGGACGTTTCCTGCCCCGCGACCGGGAGGGCGAGGGTGAACAGGGCGAGAACGAGAGCGCTCCAATGAGGGCGAGACACGGACGGCTCCTGTGTAAATGACTGCAGGTGAGTGTCCGTTTGAGCCCGGAGGGTTGCATCGTGATCGACGATCTGTCGGGGATGTCTTGCCGCGCCCCGCCGCGGTCAGCAGCTTAGGAGGGGCCGCCGGAGTCACCCCCGCAGCCTGCCCGGCCGAGCAGCAGCGCTGGGGGCATGGCGTCGGCCGCCCGGACCGGGCTTGAAGGTCGGGCCGGGCGCCCGTGGCGGGGTGAGGTAGGGAGATGTAGGTTGACGGCGCTGATGCCAGGTGGAGAGCCGGGCCGTGTGAAGCGGCAGGTCAACTGCGATCCGCAGGGCCCGCCCAGCCGGGCCGGCGTTGTGTGATGCAGTGCCCTCCTCTGTCTCTCGTTCGGAGGTGGGGCGTGTTCCTGCTGTGCGCCTGGGGCTCGGCGGCTGCTCGTGGGACGCCGTGGGCTAGGCCGGGGGTGCCCTCCTTGATCTTCTCTATTACGCCATGACCATGAAAGCTTCCACCGTGGCGAAGCTGATAGCGACCTGCATCCTGTGTTTCGCGGTGTTTGCCGGCCTCGCCCTGCTGGTGCAACACTTTCGGCGACCCTGACTCGCGGACCGGCCCTTCCTCAGGAGAGATGTGATGGTGAAGAACATGGGCACCACCGACCGCCTCATTCGCATTGTCATTGCGCTCGCCATCGCCGCCCTCTACTTCACCGGCAAGCTGAGCGGCACCCTCGCCATCATCCTGGGGATCGTCGCGATTGCTTTCCTCGTTACCAGTCTCGTGGGGTGGTGCCCAAGCTACCTCCCCTTCGGACTCTCGACCCGCAAGCCCCCGGGCGGCCCCTCGTCAGGCGCCTGACCTGGGCTCGAAGGTCTCGGGCCGGGGCGGCTCCGCAGGAATGGGCCTGTTCTCGGCTTGCCCGCGGTGACAGCACACGGCGCACCGTACCGACCTTCGCCCTGAATCCGCGGCCCATCTGAACGCGTAGGGGGAGCGACTCGCACGGTTTCCTTCTGACTCGCTCCGAGGACCCCGATGGACATTCCCCCTGGCGCCTGGGATCTTGCACCACTGATCCCGGTGGTCGCCATCCTCGTGTTCGGCTCTCTCCTGGTACTCCGGAGTCCGCTGGGGCAGGCTCTCGCCGAGCGACTGCGGGGGACTGCCCGTCCCGGCGTCGACGACGTCCACTTCCTCTCTGACACGCGCCTGGAGGTCGAGAGCCTGCAGCGGCGGGTCACCGAGTTGGAGGAGCGGCTCGACTTCGCCGAGCGCCTCCTGGCTCGTGGGCGAACCCAGAATGAGGAGCCGCCGATCCCAACGCCTGTCTGACCTGACCGGTGCACGCCAGCAGGACTCCTACCAGGGGACGCTCCTCGATCCCGCCGGAGCAGCTGCTGCGCGCCCTGCTCCGGGCCTCACCGATTCTCCTCTCCCTAACTGTTGTTGGAGCAGCCTGCGTGCCCGCCGCCCCGGCCGCGACACAAAGCGCGACGCTCCCCGACCGCGACCTGGCCCAACGGGTTGATGAGTTCCTGGTCCGCGCTGCCGATTCCGGATTCAACGGCTCCGTGCTGATCGCCCGAAGCGCGCACATCGTTCTCCACAAAGCCTACGGCTGGGCGGACCGGCAACACAGGCTGCGCGTCACGACCGCGACGCCCTTCTGGATTGCCTCCATCTCGAAGCAATTTGCCGCTGCCGCGATCCTGAAGCTGGCGGAGCAGCGGCGGCTGTCGGTAAGCGATTCGATCAGCCGGTTCTTCGGTGCGGTCCCCGAGGATAAGCGCGGCATCACCATCCACCATCTCCTCACCCACACCGCGGGGTTGCAGCAGCAGTACGCGGCAGACGGCATCGCGGATCGAGACGCGGCAGTCCGCGCCATCCTTGCGGTTCCGTCGGCAACCGTACCCGGAGGCGGATTCAACTACTCGAACGACGCCTACAACCTCATTGCCGCGATCGTAGAGATCGCGTCGGGCAGACCGTACGAGGATTACGTCCGCGAGCAGCTCCTCGAACCGGCCGGGCTCAAGCAGACCGGATTCTGGGGGCCCGCCGAGCATCCTGAGGTCGCAGCCATTCTCGGCGCAGCGCCTGGGGTGGGTTCACCCAACTGGGGCTACCGCGGCGCGGTGGGGATGTATTCCACCCCTGGGGACCTGTATCACTGGTGCCGGGCGCTGGAGGGGCACCAGGTGCTCTCCGAGAAAGACGTGAGGAAGCTGCTGACTCCGAATGTGACGCGGGGGTCGACCGGCGTTGCGTACGGATGGTTCGTTTCTCAAACGGCGAGGGACACGCGATCGGTCTGGACCCGTGGCTATGAAGGCTTCGGGCACGGTGGGGTGCTCGCGACGTATCCTGAAGAGCAGGTCACCATCATCATTGTCACCAACTCGGGCGAGACCGTCGGCAACGTGCCCGTGAGCCACAAGCTCGCCGAGGACCTCGAAGCGCTTGTGTTCTCGAAGTGATAGTACCTGCTGCTGGCGTTCCACGATCGGCCGCCGGGTAGGGAGAGCCCGCTGACTCGAGGTCCCGCTACGCCGCCACCATATCCCGTTCGTCCCGCCACACTTGTTTCCCGGCTCACCTGGTCCTTTCGTAGCACAGCCTTCTGATCCACGCCGGTATTCTGCTTGGCCCCGTCGCCCAGCCCCGTCACCATTCCGGGCGGGTCTTCGTCTTAGACAATGGGGAACGGGGAACAGGGAATGGGGAACAGGGAACAGGGAACGGGGAACGGGAAGGACAAGCGGAGGGACATGGGCCCCCCCGAGCCCCTGACGAAGAGTCTGGATGATTCCCGAGGTTTGACGCGATGCCACACTACTTCTGCCGCCTCATCCCGCCTCGGCCGGACTTCGCGGACACCATGTCGCCCGAGGAAGGAAGGCTGATGCAGCAGCACGTTGCCTATTGGCTCCAGATGATGGATCGCGGGCGGGTGATCGTGTTCGGGCCGGTCGCCGACCCCCGAGGGAACTACGGCCTCGCCATCCTCTCATTGGAGGACGGGGAAGATCCGCAGGCGGTGACCACCCGTGATCCGACGATCGAGGCGGGAGTGGGCTTCAGCTACGAGATCGCCCCGATGCCGCGGGTGGTGACCAGGCCGTGAGTGCAGTCGTCGCTCCCCGACGCATCCATTGGGCGTTGCGTCTCCTGGCCGCACCGGCCGCTCTCGGCCTGAACCACAGAGGCACAGCGACACAGAGGACAGCATAGAGCCTGGGTGTTCTCTGTCCCTCTGTGTCTCTGTGGTTGCAGTGGTCCGCGCGACACAGAGATCCCTGCCAGGAGGTCCCGCTCGATGAGTTGTCGCCGGATCGAGGTAGTGCCAGTATCTTGCAGGCCGTCACGAGGACCTGCATGTCCGGCACCCCCGCACCATCCATGGCCAGGCTGCTCGCCGCCGGCCTCACCATCATCTACACGCTGATCTCCCTGGCCGGGCTGGGTGTTCTCCTGCGCCATGAGCACGTCTATCCGCCGAGTTTTGTGGCCACCGACCTGCTCTTCACCAGCATCGCCGTGGTTCTCGTAATTGGCCTCCTCCGCGATCACGAGTGGGCTCGGCTGATTCTCCTCCTCCTGACCGGTGTGAGGATCTCCTGGAGGCTGGCGGTGTTTGCCATTGGCCTGTACCGCACCGGGTTGCGCGCCGCCACGCTGCCGCAGCCGATGTGGCTGGTGCGCGTGGGACTCCTCCTCGCCATCGCGGTATGTCTGCTGCTGCCACAGCATGGACCGGCCGCGGACGGCGCGCAGTGACCGGCGGATGTACGTTGGCTTGAGCGCCTGCCGGATCTCACGGTTTACGGTCGCTGCTGCTGTTGCCTGTATGACGACTACCGGCAGGGGAACCGCATGACGGACGTCGGGCACTACCGCAGACTCGAACGCGCATACGCGTCCGCTCCCGTGACCCAATGGTACGGCGCGGTCATCCGGATTGACGACGGCACCGCGGAAGTGCGGCTGCCGATCCGCCCCGAGTTTCACCACGCGGCGGGGGCGGTGCACGGGTCGGTGTACTTCCGGATCCTCGATGACGCAGGATTCTTCGCGGCGAATTCGGTGGTCACCGATGTCCTGGTGCTCACGGTCTCCTATACCATTCACTTTCTGCGCCCGGTCCAGGCCGGGGAGCTGCGGGCCACCGGGCGGCTCGTCCATGCCGGCGGCCAGCTGCTGGTGGCGGAGTCGCAGCTGTTCGACGCCGCTGATCGCCTGCTGGGACAACGGGGAACGGGGAAC
>DATBLR010000011.1:0-23237 GCA_036555275.1 Gemmatimonadales bacterium
CATGTCGGGCGGCCAACTCAGCGTCCCACTTGTCGTCCGCATGGCGACCGGCGCCGGCCGGCAGGTGGCCGCTCAGCACTCGCACAGTCTCGAGGGCTGGTACGCTCACATTCCGGGCATTCGGGTGCTGGCGCCTGCCACTGCCCACGACGCCCGTTGGATGCTCGGCGCGGCGCTGCTGGAGCCCGACCCGGTGTTCATCTTCGAACACGCCACCCTGTACCCGGAGGAGGGAGAGGTGGGTGAGACCGCGGGGCCCGAAGGGCTCTTCCAGGCCGCGGTGCGCCGGCCCGGACGGGACCTCACGCTGATCACCTTCGGTGGCTGCCTCGGCAAGACGCTGACTGCAGCGGAGGAGCTTGCCAGGGAAGGATTCGAGGCGGAGGTGCTGGATCTCCGGTCGCTTCGCCCCCTTGATGACGCCGCGATGCTTGCGTCGGTTCGCCGCACCCACCGGGCCGTGATCGTGGATGAGGGCTGGCGCTCCGGGAGCCTTGCCGCGGAGTTAAGCGCACGGATTGCGGAGGCGGCGTTCTACGATCTCGACGGACCGCCGCTCAGGGTCTGCAGCGCCGAAGTCCCCATTCCCTACCCCAAGCACCTGGAAGACGCGGCGGTGCCTCAGGTCGCCGGCATCGTAGCCGCGGCCCGACAATTTTTCGGTGCCCGCCCCGGGGCGGGGGTGTGACGCCCGCAACCGGCGCGTGGCACCGGCCCCGTAAGCCCCGGCAGACCGCATGGCGGTCGCCGCTTCGTACCTGGAAAACCTGACGTCCATGGCCGAGTTCAGGATGCCCCTGCTTGGGGCCGACATGGTGGCTGGTACGCTCACCGAGTGGTACAAGCACCCGGGGGACACAGTCCGCCGGGGAGACCTTATTGCGGCCGTGGACACCGACAAGGGCTCCATCGACGTCGAGGTCTTCGAGGATGGAGTGGTGGAGCGAATGCTGGTGGAACCGGGGCAGAAAGTGCCGGTGGGCACGGTCCTGGCCATCATAGCCACTCCAGGCGGGGCTGCACCGCCTTCGGTACTGCCCGGTCCGGCCGTCACCACTTCGGCCCCGGCACCGGCGCCGTCGCCACCGTCCCAACCAGCGAGGCCGGAGGTTTCGCCAGGCGCAGCAGTGCGGGCTTCTCCGCTGGCTCGCCGGGTTGCGGCGGATTTGGGCATTGACCTCACCCGGGTGCGGGGGACTGGCCCGGGAGGTGCCATTCAGAAGGAAGACGTGGAGGCCTTCGGCAAGGGACGGCCCCCGGAGGACCCCACGGCTCGGATGCGGCGGGCCATCGCGGCAGCGATGACCCGCTCCAAGCGCGAGATCCCCCACTTCTATGTGGGCGTCACTCTGGACTTCGGGCCCGCGACCGCCTGGCTGGCGCAGTGGAATGACCGCCACCCTCCGGCGGAGCGGCTGCTTCCGGCGGTGCTGCTCCTCAAGGCCACCGCGCTGGCGCTGGCGGAGTTTCCGGAACTCAACGCCCGGTGGGAGAACGATCAGCTGAAGCCGTCCGAAGCGATCCACCTTGGCGTAGTGACCTCGCTCCGCGCCGGCGGGCTGGTGGTGCCGGCGATTCATCACGCGAATCGAAAGACCTGCGCCGAGCTCATGAGCGAGCTTCGCGACCTGGTGCAGCGCGCCAGGACTGGCACATTGAGAAGCTCGGACCTGACCGATGGAACGGTGAGCGTGACCAACCTGGGCGAGCGGGGAGCCGACCGGGTCTTCGGCATTATCTACCCGCCGCAGACGGCGCTCGTCGGTTTTGGCGCCGTCGCGACACGACCCTGGGTCGTCGCGAACTCGGTTGTTGCCCGGCCTGTCGTGGAGGCGTCGCTGTCGGGAGACCACCGCGCGAGCGACGGCCACCGGGGGAGCGCGTTCCTCGGCGCGATCGGCAGGCTGCTCGAGCATCCGGAGGCACTGTGACTCGCGATGAGATCCGGCGCGCCGTGCTGGCTGCCGTGAGTACGGTGGTTCCCGAGGCGCACCCCGAGACTCTGGACTCAGCCGCGCCGCTCCGCGACCAGGTCGACATTGATTCGATGGACTTCATCAACTTCGTGGTCGCGTTGGATGAAGCGGTCGGGGTCGCCGTCCCGGAAGCGGACTACGGCCGGCTTACCACGATTGACGCCTGCGTGGCCTACCTCGAGGACACTTTGCGCAAGCACCCACCTGCCTGAGTCCCGATACCGCACTTCTGCTGGGGCCGAACCACAATCAACCACAGAGGCACAGAGGCGCAGAGGAATCTTCGTTCCTGGCTTGACTTCCCGATGCACCCCTCGGTGTCTCTGTGCCTCTGTGGTTCCAATTCTCAGGATTCACTCCACCTAGTCATCCTGATCGACGCGGGCAGTCAGCGAAAGTCCTGACGGTTGCCCCCGTCCCCAAGGGGGCTAGGTTGAGACAACCTCTCACCGGAGGCCTTCATGGGCAAGCTGGTGTTCGGCGCGGTGCTGCTGGTGGCCGCGTTCGCGTTGATGCTCGCCCGATCGGGACTCGCCGGCGGCAAGAGTTCCGGCCTGCTCCGCGCGTTCGCCCTGGTGTTCACCGTGCTCGGCGCGGGCTTCGTGCTTGCGGCCCTGATCGTCGTCGTCGAGCCCGGTGAGGTGGGCGTCAAGCACGCCTTCGGCACCGTGGACATGCAACCACTGCTGCCGGGAATCCACCTGGTGACGCCTTGGTCGTCAGTGGAGCGCTACTCCACCCGGGAGGAACAGTACCCCCGGACCGGCGACCAGATTGAGACCATGGCCGCGCTTTCCAGCGAGCAGATGGGGATGACGGTGGACGCCGGGCTCCGCTGGCAGATCAACCCGATGGATGCGCCGCACATCTTCACCGAGATCGGTACCGAGGACCAGATTCACTCGATCGTGCTCAATGCCATCCGCAAGGGCGTGCGGGATGGCATGGTGCGTTTCTCCATCAACGACATCGCCAAGCGCACCGAAATCGCGACCGCGATGCAGGCCCTGGTCGACAGCGCTCTCATCACGCAGCCGCGGGCCGGCGGCCAGCCGTTTCGTATCGCCGAGGTGACCGCCTTTTTCCTGCGCGACCTGCAGCCGCCGGAACAGGTGGTCCAGGCGATCAACGCCAAGATCGCGCAGGAGCAGCAGATCCAGACCGAACGCCATCGAGTGGAAGTAGCCCGGCTGCAGAGCGATCAGCAGCGGTTCCTCAACCAAACACTGACCGCCGAGGCACTCACCAAGCAGTATCTGGAGGTGCTGCACGACATGAAGGGATCCGACAACCTCGTCATCCTGGTGCCGACGGAGGGCGGCATTCCGATGCTGGACATCGCGAAGCTAAGGCAGAAGCTGAAATAGCGGGGAGCGTACAGGGTACAGGGTACAGGGTACAGGGTATGTCCCCTGAACGCTGAACGCTGTATCTGAACGCTGATCAGGTCCCCAGCCGCTCGACGCATGTCCGCGCCAGCAGGGCCAGATCCTCCGCGTTCCACGCCCCGGCGTCGGTGAGACAATCACAGTACGCGGGCGGCAGTGCCGCCGCCCCCAGGCGCCCGCCTACGATCGAGCCGGTCATCGCGGCCATGGTATCGGTATCGCCGCCAACCGCGATGGCGATGCAGATGGCGTCCCAGTAGCTGTCCGGAGACTGCAGAAAGGCGTACAAACTCCAGCAGACGCTGCCCGTCACGAAGGATGAGATACCGTGCCAGCCGGCGTCCGCCTGTGGCACGTGCCCGCGCTCGCCCAGGCACCGTGCCGCCTCTTCCGGCGCCACCTGGACCCAATTGGTCATGTCCCACAGCGCGGTGGCCACTCCCCGATCGAATGGCTCGACCCAGCCACTCAGTTCCACCAGCATTTCGGTCGCCAGCACTCGTTCCCGGCGGGCGGCGATCGCTGCCGCCCCGGCGATGGCCATGGCGCCCGCGGCACAGCGAGGGTCCTGATGGGTGACTCGGGTCTGATCCGCGACCACTTGAGCCAGAGTCCGCGGGTCATGGCCGAAGAGCAGCCCGAGCGGTCCGGCTCGCATCGCGGCGCCATTGCCGGCATAGGGGGCTGGCATCCCGGCTTCCTGCCAGGGGATGCCAAGGACGAGCTGGCGTGCGGCGGCGTTGGGGGCAGGCCCCGCCCCGACCAGACGTCCGGACGCAACCAGGTTCAGCAGCCGGTTGGCAAACCCCTCGGGGTCGAATCGCCCCGCGTCGGCGATGCTCTGCAGCAGCTCGCGGGTGATCTGGGTGTCGTCGGTGACCTGGCCGAAAGGCTGACCGTGGCGGAGGCTTGCCGGCACCTCGCCCCGGCGCAGCATGGTCTCGACGTAGCGGCGTGCATCCTCGGCGGGATGGGCTTCCACCACGGCGCCAAGGGCATCACCGAGGGCGAGCCCCAGGACTGAGCCAGTGACTTGATCTGCGGTGGGAGAAGCCATGAGGCCCCTGGGCGTCGGACCCTGAGCATCGGCAGGAGCGGGCGGGGAGGGGAGAGGTGAGCGGAAGCAGAGACGAGGGGTAGCTCTCCTCACCGCTCACCCTTAGCCTCACCCAACGGACAGGGAGGGATTCGAACCCTCGAAACCCTTGCGGGTTTACCGGTTTTCGAGACCGGCTCCTTCAGCCACTCGGACACCTGTCCCTCTTGTACTGCAACGAGTTACGATTTGGGCCCGGACCCTTGGGTATCTAATGGGTGGCAGGGAATCGCGGGGCGAAAAGGTAGTCATGGACCCGCCACTTCGCCAACCACCTCGCAGGATCTCGGACGTTCCTCGGGGTGACGGCCGCGACGGGTGTCGCTCAACCCTCGGTCACGGGCTAGAACCCGAAGCCGGCCTGCAGATAGAGTCTGGTTCGCTCCTTGCCCGTGGCCACCGCGGCGGACACAGTGTTGGTCCGGCTCAGGAACCCGAGCCAGATGCCGCCGCCGAACGCCGCATGCCAGGTGTTGGAGGACTCTCCGTCGAGAAACACCCGGCCGGCGTCGGCCAGGCCGAAGATCCCGACGTCGGCGGGCACGACCACGGTCATCCGGGTGAGGAAGAGCCTGAGCTCGGCGGTACCGTAGGCCGAGGCATCGCCGGCGTAGCGCTGCTCGCGGCCCAGACGCGCCGTGTTGCGGTCGCCGATGAAGGCGGCTTCGAAGAAGGGATACGCGCCCCAGAGCTTCCGGCCACCGGCCCGAAGCGCCAGCGTCGGCTCGAGCGGCAGGTCGGCCGTAAGCGCTGCCGTGGCGACGCCCCAGGCCTCACCGAAAGTCTCGCGCACATCCCACCAGTCCGGATGGACCGCGCCGCCCAACTCCAGGCTCACACCACGGGTGGGGGCCAGAGAATGGTCCCGGCTGTCGAAGGCGAAGCTGGCGCGCGCACCAAGCTCGCCGAACTGGCCAACGCCGTAGGGATTGATCGTGGCGAGGAAGCGCCCCGGCCGCCGGTCGGTGGAGACATAGGTCAGCTCCGGTCCGATCCTGAACCGGAGCCGAGTAGTCAGCGGCACCGTGAGGGTGGGTGCCACCCGGTACTGCTCCTGGGTCACCCGATAGAACTCGTCGCTCCCGGGCGCCCTGGTGTCGTTGCCGAAACCGTGGAAACGGGTCACCTCGATACCCGAAGCGCGGAGATCGAGCTGGGCGGTGACGCCGGAGTTCTCCCGGTGGTACTCGCCCAAGTAGTCGATCCGGAAGGCCTGGGGTCCGGTGGCGAAGCCGGCCCGGATCCGGTGGCGGTACGCGAAGGGAAGCTTGCGGAAGCCGTAGCGGCTGAAGGCGTACCCGCCACCGAGGAAGAGACCGATGTCGGGACCGATGCTTCCCCAGATGAGGTACTGCTCGCGGGTTCCCCAGTCCCGAGGGGACAGCTCGGAGGGGCGCCGACCGGGCGGGAGAACCCAGGGGCGGCGGTCCACGTGGGCGCCCCACCCCGCGGTCTTTGCCGGACCGGCGGAGTCGTCGTAGAAGTACAGCGACCCGCCGCGGGTCGAGTCCACCAGCCGATCGTTTCCCTCGCCGCCCAGGACCCGGATGGTGGACCCGCCTCCGGATCCCCGCACCGTCGCAGTATCGTCGCCACCTTCGAGGAAGATCCGGAGATCGCGAGTCTCCCCCCGGTTGAAGCGCCGCGCGAAGTAGGGAGCAGAGTCACCGTCGGCCGTGAGCGAGAGCTGAACCGCCCCGTCGGAGAGCCGGCTCACACTGGCGCGGTCACTGCCAGTGGTCGCGTGCACATCGACTTCGGCGGCGAGCAGACGGTAGAAGCGCCCCGCCGCCTCCGGCAGCGCATCCCGGCGTGCCACGATCCACCGCTCCAGGGTGCGGCCCACAAGAGCGTAATGCTCGCGCGGCAGGGCGCGCACCGCCTCGGCGACCACGCTGTCGGTCAGCGTGGCTGCGAGAGCCCGCGCTACCGAGTCCCACACCGGCCGCTCCAGGCCGACCAGAAAGCGGCGGTCGAGCTCACGGCCGTTCCAGGTGGCGCCCACCATCCCGGGATAGCCCCGGCCGTAGTTGGTGAGCTGCGGCACGCCCGCCTGACGGCCGATGCCGAGCAGGAGACCATCATACCTCGCGAAGGCCTGATCGCGATCGAGCGGCACCGGCTGCCAGGCCCGCGGCTCGCGGTCGTCGAAGCGCACCCAGCGCCACTGGTCCCGGTGCCGGTCCCAGTCACCGATCATCACATCGAACAGGCGCGCCTTGAGGAAGGCGCGGGCATCGACGCGGTCGGCCGTAGAGCGGGTGGTAAGGGCAACGAGCGAGTCGCTTTCGATCAACTGCACCGCGCCGTGCCAGTGCGCCGCCGGGCCCTTCCCGCCTACCCGCTGCTCCAGGGTGCCGACCAGCCCCCGGAAGGCGGCACGGAACTCGCCCAGCAGCGAATCATCGGGCAGCACCACGATCGTGGGGTCGTCGTGGGGAATCCCGGCTGCGGTGAGCAGCCGCGCCACGACCAGCGGCGCGGTCGGGAGTGCCGACTTGGTCTGGTCGCGTATCACGTCACCTGCCACCGTCTCGTACAGATCCGGCGGGAGGACACTGGACGGGTCCTTGTCGAGCGAGCGGAAGAAGAACTCGTGACCATCGGGTGAGCGGAGCCGGAGCCCGCGGGTCTGCTGGCCGCCGGTGCGGGCGACCGGCGTGAGGCCTCCAGCGTAAGTCGCGAGGTCCAGGACCGGCGCCTCGAAGGGCGTGGCCCAGATGGAGCGGTACCAGCTGCCGAAGAAGAAGCGGTGCACCGCGCCCGCCTGATACTCCGGGCCCGCGGCGACCGTGTCGGTCGCGCCGAACTGGGCCCGCGCGGGCGTGGGTCCGAGGCAGACCAGAGCGAGAAGCGCGAGCCCGAGGAACGTTCCGCGTTTCGCGTATCGCAGGACCCCAGCCGCGACCCGGCGCCGCTCAGGGATGCCGAGCGGGGCGATGGGTGCCGGGGTAAGGGCGGTCCCGCCTGCCGCGCCAGTCGAGGGGTCGGTCATTCGAGTGTCACCGTGATGAATCGGAGCTGGCCCTGCCGGCCCACCTGCAGCACGGCCGCTCGCCCCGGGGGGAGCGCGGCCAGTTGGGTGCGCAGCTCCTCGAGGCCCGCCACCGGCGCGCCGTTGAGGCCGTACACCACGTCGCCCGGTTCGAGGCCCGCCACGGCGTCGCCCGCCACCGCAGCGATCACCATGCCGTGCGGCGCGCGCACGCCGGGGATGATCTGGGCCAGCTCGGGCGTGAGATTGAGGCCCAGGACGCCGAGGCGCGGAATCAAGTTCTTTTCCGGGGTGACGAGGTCGCGGAACAGCGCCGCCTCGTCCCGCCGTTCCACCACCGGCACGCGCAGGATCAGGTGCTGCGGGCCACGGACCACCTCGAGCGTCACCGGCTGGCCGATGGTCTTGCGGTACAGGTTCACATCGAACTGTCGCCCGTTCTCCATCGGCTTGCCATCGAGCGAGTAGATCATGTCGCCCTGCCGGAGCCCGGCGCGGTCGGCGGGGCCGCCGGGGTACACATCACCGAGCACCACGCCCCACTCGCGGGGGAGCCGCAGGCCGGCGGCGAGTGCGGGGGTGACGGTCTGGGCGAAGACCCCGATCTCTCCCCGGCGGACCCGGCGCCATTGCCGAAGCTGTTCGTACACGTGGCGCACGATGTTGCTCGGCGCCGCGAAGCCGATCCCCTCGCTTCCGCCCGACTGGCTCGCGATCAGGGTGTTGATCCCGATCACCGTCCCGTTCAGGTCCACCAGCGGTCCCCCGCTGTTGCCCGGGTTGATCGGTGCATCGGTCTGGATGTAGAGCATCCGGTCTTCGTCACGGAGCTGGCGGCCCACGGCGCTGACCACTCCCATGGTGACCGAGTTGCTGAGCCCGAGCGGGCTGCCGAAGGCGAGGACCAGGCGGCCCGGGACCAGCGAGTCGGAGTCGCCCAGGGTGGCGAAAGGAAGGCCGCTGAGGTCCACCTTGAGCACCGCGAGATCGGTCTCGCGGTCGCTGCCGATCAGCTGGGCGGGAACCTCCTCTGGCACCGGCGGCACTGCGGAGTGGCCCGGGTTCCCGGGGGCAGCGGGACGGGCGAAGACCGCCACGAGGCGGCGCCCGCCCTCCACGACGTGCGCGTTGGTGATGATGTACCCGTCGGCGCTCAGGATCACACCGGAGCCGCTGCTGCGCGCGGTCCCGAGGAGCGCAGCCGCGCTGCTTCCCCCGGTTCCGCCCACGACTGGGGCGTAGGAGGTCACCCGGATCTGGACGACCGTGGGACTGACCCGCGCGGCCACCCCTTCGAGAGCGGCGTTGAGCGCGCGGGGACCGGCCGGCGACTGCGCCCGGGCGGCGCCGGGGGCTGCGACGGTCACCGCGAACAGGAGCCCGGCGATTGCCCGACCGTTCATGAGATCCTCGCATAGGTGGCCGTGGGCTCCTGCGCTCCCGCGAGGTCCGGCGTGGCCCAGACCTCGGCGTGGGTCTTGCTCAGGTACAGGTCGCACCCGGTGGGCGTGGGATGAGTCGTCGCAGGGTGGTGTCTGCGCCACCACCGCTCGGCCCGCTCCACCGTCCACGAGTGGCCCACCGGCACCGTGGCGCGGAGCCGGCGTGCCAGGTCCAGGGCGGACTGGGGCCGCTGGTCGGGATGCTTGGCCAGGCAATCGAGGATGAGCTGGTCGAGCGCGGGAGAAATCGCCATCTCGCTCCGACGCGAGGGCGGCACCGGCACATCGTGTGCGTGGCGGAACATGAGCCGCAGCGGGTTGGGGGCTTCGAACACCAGCTGGCCCGTCAGCAGCCAGTAGGCGACGCAGCCCAGGGCGTAGATGTCGGCGCGGTGATCGATGGGCATGGTGCCGAGGACGGCCTCAGGCGCCATGTACGCCGGGGTGCCGGCGGTCTGATCCGGCGCCGTGAGGCGCACCTCGGCGCCGAGTGCATCTCCTTCATGCTTCACCAGTCCGTAGTCGAGCACCTTCACGAAATCCACGGCGAGGCCCATGCGGCAGGTGAAGATGTTGGAGGGCTTCACATCGCGGTGGATCAGGCCGCGCTGGTGAGCTTCCTCCAGCGATTCGCAGGCCTGCGCCAGCAGGTGCACGGCCCGGGCAGGATCCACCGGGCCGAAGCGCTCGACCAGACTCTCGAGGTCGAGGCCATCGAGCAGCTCCATCACGAAGAAGAAGGTCCCGTCCTGAGCCACCCCGAAGTCGTACAGGGAGATGCTGTGCGGCGACCGGAGCGAGGCGGCGGCGTCCGCCTCGCGACGGAACCGCTCCATGATGACGCGGGCGCGCTCCGCATCGATGGCGCCCAGCACTTCGGGACGGATCAGCTTCACAGCGGCGGGACGGGCCAGCAGCTGGTGGGAGGCCTTGTACACCTCGCCCATGCCGCCTTTCCCCAGGATCTCTTCCAGCCGATAACTCCCCAGCTCCCGGGCCTTTTTCACCTGTTTCCCCAGCTGCCGAATGATCCGTGCCGGAATGACCGCGAGAAAGGCGCACAGGTAGTTGGGAAGGAACGCGACGAAATACTGGAACCAGTTAGCCTCCACCCGCACCCCGCGGAACAACGCGACCATGAGCGCCAAGGGGGCCATGGTGGCCGCGAGGAGGCCGACCGCCAGGGTACGCCCCGGCGTGTTGGGGACGATGGAGGAGTACGCCAGGATCGCCACGCCGATGAAGGTTGCCGGCAGGTGGTTGAATTCGGGAACCCAGTACTCCAGCAGCCCGAATAGCAGCGCGATGACAACCAGGAAGGCCGAGCTCAGGAAGAGGTGGACCCTGGGCCGGGCGCTGAGCCTGGGTGAGAGGATCACCAGCAGGAGAGAGACGCCGAGGCCCGCGCCGGCGAAGGCGGCCCCGGGCATCGGCCACAACTGCTCCGCCAGCATCGGCACGCTGGGGACGTACGGGGCCATCAGCAGGAAGAGCACCAGGGGGACCGACCAGAGCACCGCGAAGGCCACGCCGACGGAGACGATCCGGCGGCCGATCTGGGCCAGTACCTCGCCCGGAAGACTCAACTCGCTCGAGTGCGCTCGCCCGGCGGCAGCGGTGGAGGCACTGCGGTGGTCGAGGAGGTTGGGTGTGGTCATGGCCGATCGTTCCACCGGTGATCTCCCGCGCCGCGCCCCGCGTCGCCCACTTGCACGTTCGGCATCGCCGCGGGGTGCAACTGGAGCGCGCGCCGCGCGAAGACCTGTTGGGCGGTGATCACGCGCTGTGGGCGGCCGCGCCCGAGGAAGGCGATCGTCCAGTTGAAGAGCGCGGCGACACGGTTCTTGAACCCCGTGAGCCCGACCACGTGCACGACCAGCCAGAGGAGCCAGGCGCCGAAGCCGGCCATGTGGCTTCGGCCGACCGTGGCGAGGGCACGGAAGCGAGCGATCGTCGCCATCGTCCCGAGGTCGCGGTACCGGAACGGTCGGTGCGTCGTGTCCCCAGCACCCCGGCACGTGATGGTCTGTGCGGCGTGGCGGCCCGACTGAATCGCGACCTGCGCCACGCCGGGCAACCCGTCGAGGCTCATCAGGTCGCCGACCACGAAGATCTCGGGGTGCCCGGGAATCGTGAGGTCCGGCTCGACCTTGACGCGTCCGGCGCGATCCACCTCGGCGCCGGTTCTCCCGGCGAGCAGGCGGCCCAGCGGCGAGGCCTCCACGCCGGCGGCCCAGATCTTCGTCGCCGCCTCGATCCGGCGCAGTGCCGGGTCCGCCGAACCCGTCTCGAGACCGCGCTCGTCCACGTGGGTGACGGCAGTGCCCACGTGGATCTCGACGCCAATCGCGCGCAGGTCGCCTGTCGCGCGCTCCCGTAGCGCTTGCGGGAAGGCGGGGAGGATGGCCGGCGCGGCGTCGAGCAGCAGCACCCGTGCGTCCGCCGGGTCAATGTGCCGGAAGTTCCGATGCAGCGAGCGGCGCGACAGCTCCGCGAGCTGGCCGGCGAGCTCCACCCCCGTCGGTCCCGCGCCGACCACAACGAACGTGAGCCAACGGCGCCGAGCGACCGGGTCGCGCTCATGCTCCGCCATCTCGAACGCCCCGAAGATCCTCCCCCGCAGCTCGAGCGCATGGTCGATGGTCTTCATCCCGGGGGCATCCATGGCGAACTCGGGATGGCCGAAATATGACTGGCTTGCCCCCGCGGCCACGATCAGGCTGTCGTACGGGACGGCCATGCGGCGGTCGAGCGCGTCCACGGTGAGCAGGCGCGAGCCCACATCGATGTCCACCACCTCGCCCAGAAGGACCGTGGCGTTCGCCTGGCGCCGGAGGATGTCGCGGATCGGCGGCGCGATCTCCCCCTCAGACAGGATGCCGGTCGCCACCTGGTAGAGCAGCGGCTGGAACAGGTGGTGGTTCGTCCGGTCGATGACCGTGACCTCCACCTCCGCCCGCCGGAAGGCTCGCGCGGCGAACAGGCCGCCGAAGCCAGCGCCGATGATCGCGACCCGATGCCGGCGTCCCGGCGTTTCGTTGGGTCGAGTCATGCTCACGCCTCCCACCGCACGATCTTGAGATCCTTCACCGTGATCGCGTAGAACACCGGCACCAGCAGTAGCGTGATCACGGTCGCGATCGCAAGGCCGCCGATCTGCGCGTAGCAGAGCGGCTCCCATAGCGGGCCGCCGTGCATCGCCAGCGGCACCAGGGCGAACAGGGTGGCTCCCACCGTGATCATGACCGGCCGGAGCCGCTGGATGCCGGCGTCGAGCAGCGCCTCCTCGAGCGTTTCGCCCTTCTCCCGCGCCTCCTCGATGAAGTCGAACAGCACGATGACGTGGCTCACGATCACGCCTACCAGGCTGGCGATGCCGAGGAAGCCCATGAAGCCGAACGGCATGCCCATCACCCAGAGCCCAGCGACCGCGCCGACGAAGCCGTAGGGAATCGCCCCGAAGACGATGAACGGCTTGATCGCGTTCTGGAACTGCACCGCCAGGGCGATGTAGATCAGCGCCACGCTGATGAGCAGCACGAGGGTCATCTCGCCGAACCCGTCCTGCTGCTTCTCGTACTCGCCCGCGATCTGGAGCCGGAAGCCGGGCGGCAGGCTCGCGGCGAAGCGGCCGATGTCCTTTTGGGAGTACGCCAGCACCTCCGAGGGCAGTGCGCCGCCCCGGGGGAACGCCTGCACCGTCATCGTGCGGAACTGGTTCCGCCGCTTGATCTGCTCCGGCCGCATCTCGGTCGAGAGCGAGGCGATCTGCGGCAGGGACACCTTCTGCCCGCCCTGCGAGCTGTAGACGTACAGATTGTGCAGGTCGCCCAGCCGGGCGCGCTCATCCATCCGGAGCCGGGCCACGACCGGCACGATCTGGTCGCCGCGGTACATCGAGGTGACCTCCAGCCCGTTGAGGCCGACCGCCGTGCTGACCGCGACGTCGGCGTTGGTGAGGCCGGCCCGGTTGGCGCGGTCGGGGTCGATCGCGACGGCCAGGGCGAAGCTCTCCGCGCCCCAGTCCTGGTGCACCCGCTCGGCGTACGGGTTCCGCCGGAGGATGCCCATGAGCTGGGCCGAGAGGGCGCGAAGCGTCGCCATGTCGTCTCCGCTCAGGCGAATCGCGACCGGCACCCCGACCGGGGGCCCCATCTCGAGCTGGCGCACGTCCACCCGCGCCCCGGGCACCTCGTGCGAGATCTCGTCCTGCAGCGCCTGGGTGAGTCCCGGGGTGTCCCACTTGCTCCGCCCCTGCATCACGATCAAGGCGTAGTTGGTCTGCCGCGGCTCGGGCGCGAACGAAAACCAGAACCGGGGGCCGCCCCCGCCGATGAACGTGGTGAGCGAGACCAGTCCGCTTTCGCCGTGGTGGCCGGCGTGGTGCTCGAAGTACTCGTGCGCGTGCTGCCGGATCAGCGCCTCCACCCGGTCGGTGACCGCGCGCGTCGCGCTGAGCGGCGCGTCCTCCGGCAGCCAGATCTCGGCATACGAGAGGTACTGGAGGTCCTTGGGGAAGAACTGGGGCTTGAGCCGGCTCATGATCACGCCGCCCAGCGCGAGGAAGCCCAGGGACGCGACCGCCACCCGCCAGCGGTGCTGGATCGCCCAGCGGCCCACGCGGTAATACCACCCGGCAAAGCCGGTGTGGCGGCGCTCCTCGAGCGGCACGGGCGGCTTCCGGCTCGGCCGCAGGAAGAAGTAGCTCAGGAGCGGGATGAACGTCTTGGAGACGATCAGGGCCGCCACCAGCGAGCAGGTGAGCACGATGGGCATGCTGTAGAGGAACTTCCCGATATTGCCCGTGAGCAGCAGCAGCGGCAGATAGGCCACGATGTTGGTGATCGTGGCATAGAGCATCGCCCGGGCCAGCTTCGTGGGTCCGAGCCAGCTCGCGATGAGGCGCGGCTTGCCACCGTCAAGCTCGCGCTTGATCGCGTCCCCCGCCACGACCGGCACGTCCACCAGCAGTCCCAGCGCGATGATGAGCGACGCGATCGAGACCTGCTGCAGGTCGATGTTCAGCGCCGCCGCCATGCCGAAGGTCATCGCCAGGGTGAGCGGGATGCTGAGCGCCAGGAGCACCGCCGAACGCCACTCCCAGAACCCGACGAGCGCGACCAGCACGACCAGGATCACCGCTTCCCACAGACTGTTCATCAGGAGGTGGATGTTCTCCTCGACCTGCAGCGGCTGGTCGGAGGTGCGGGCCAGGATCAGGTCGGGCGGCAGCCGGTTCCGCAGCACGGCGAGCGCCGAATCCACCGCGTGGCCGAACTCGCCGATCTTCTCCCCCGGCCGCATCTGCAGCGCGAGGGTGATCGCCCGCCCCCGCTGCCAGTGCCCCGCCGAGTCTGCCCAGCTGTACTGGTTGAGGTAGCGCGGCGGGTTCTGGTACTCCCGGTCCACGTCTACCAGGTCGCGCAGGTAGAGCGGCACGCCGGCGCTCGAGCTGCCGACGATCACGCCGCCGATCTCGCGCTCGTCCCGGAACTCCCCGCTCGGATCGAGCGCCACCGTCCGGTCGCCCGCCTCGATCAGCCCGCCACCCAGCGCGGTGTTGCGGGCTCTGAGGACGTCGCGCAGCCGACTCATCGTGATCCCGTACGACGCCAGGCGCTCCTGCGAGAAGCTGAGCGTCACCTGCTCGTCCAGCACGCCCGCACGGTCCACCTTGGACACCTGCGGGACGGTCTGGAAGGTGCGCTTCATGAGGTCGGTATACTGCTCCAGCTCCTGGTAGCTGTACTTGTCGCCGGCGACCGTCATGAGGCTCGCCCGCGTCCCCGCGGGGCCGCGCACGATCGCTGGCTGCCACGCGTCGGGGTGGAACTCGGCCACCCTGAGCCGCTCGTGAATGAAGTCGCGCAGGTGGGCGAGGATCGCCGAGTCGGGGAGATCGGTGATCCCGTCCACCCCGACGAACTGCGGTCCCTGGAGCAGCCGGGCGTCGCGCAGGATCCCGTCCTGCTCCGCCTGGGCCAGGTAGAGCCGAGCGGGCCGGACCGCGCTCTCTGCGGAGATCGACGGCGGGAAGTTGTACACCACCGTCACCCGGTTCCCCGGCGACGCCCCCGTGCGGAGGCGCTCGATCGCGGCGCGGACCTGCTCGGCTCGGATCGAGACCTGTACTTCCTCCAGCCGCGGGCTCGCCACCGTGAGCATCAGCGCCGCGGTGCTGCCGAAGTCCTTGATGAACTGGATCGGCCCGGCGCCCTCGGGGAGATCCCGGATCTGGTCGAGCCGGAGCGCGATGTCGTCGAAGATCTCGCTGGTCTCGGTCATCCCCTCCTTGAGCTCGACGTACACGTAGGACACGTTGGTCCGGCTGACCGACCGGACGGTCTCCACGTTCTTGTTCTCGGACACCACCGCCTCGATGCGCCGGGTGACTCGGTCTTCGATCCGCTGGGCGTCCATCCCGGGCCAGGGGGTGATCACCAGCGCGGTGACCACCGGGATATCGGGATCCTTCCGCTGGGGCATCTTCAGGTAGCCGATCACGCCCCAGAGCACCGTGCCCACGAGCGCGACCCAGGCGACCTGGCGCTGCTCGGTGAAGTAGCGGGCGAGATTGCGGGTCTTCGCGATCAGGGTCGCGTCGTCGATGTGAGCCACGGCTGCTCCGCTAGTGAAGGATTTGGACGGGCTGGCCGTCGGTGACGATCGTGGCGCCCCGCACGACAACCTGCTCGCCGGTGCGGAGCCCCTCGCGCACGGCGATGAGATTGCCGCTCACCTCGCCGAGCCGCACCCGGCGGAGGCGCGCCGTTGGGGCCGCCGAATCGGCGATCACGTACACCGCGTAGCCCGCCGTGTCACCGGCCGGCCGCACGATGGCGGCGAGCGGTACCAGGAGCGCCGGATCTCGGGCGTCGGTCCCCAGCAGCAGGGTGGCGAGCATACCCACTTTGAGCCGGCCCCGGGGATTGGGCAGGGCGGCCTCGACCTCGAACACCCGGCTGTTGGGATCGGCTGAGGGCGAAATGCGGGTGATCCGCCCCTCGAGCGAGACACCGGGCAGCGCCTCGGCCTGGATTGGGACGGTCTGCCCGAGCCTGAGCCGCGCGACAACCACGTCCGGCACGCCGAAGACCACCTTCACCACGCGCGTGTCCGCGATGCTGAAGGCCGGCGCCGAGGGCCCCGCCAGCGAGCCGACCTCCGTCGAGCGGCGCAGGATGACTCCGTCGAGGGGCGCCCGCAGCGTGGCGTCGCCGAGGGCGATCGCGGCCTGGCTCTGCCGGGCCTGGCCCGCGGTGTAGCGGGCGTAGGCGGCGTCGTACTCTGCCTTGCTGATCGAGCGGTTCTCATAGAGCTGCGACGCGCGTTCGTAGTCCGCCTGGGCCTGGCGCAGGGCGGCGTCGGTCTCGGCCACCTGGTCGCGGTACTCGGCCTGCCGCAGGCGTGCGAGCACCTGGCCCTTCCGGACGGGATCGCCGTCCTGGACCGCGCGGAGGCGGCCGTCGGCCCCGCGCACCTGCGTGATCGCCTCCACGATACCGCTCACCCGGAATGCCACGTCCACCGACTGGTCCGCCTTGATCGCGCCACTGTAGCGCGTCCCGCCGCGGTCGTCGGACGATCCGCCGACCTGCACCGCGGTGACCGGCAACGGCGGCGCCGGTGGGGGCGCGTCGCCCCCGCAGGCCGCCGCGGCAAGGGCCACGGCGGCGATCCAATGCGTCCGGCTCATCGCTGCTCCTCCAGAGTGTGAAGTCGTTCCAGGAAAGCCTGCTGCTGCTCGGCCGGGCGGAGGGCCCCGAAGGCGCCCATGGCGCGTTCGACCCGCATGAGGTCCAGCAGAAAGTCGTGCACGGCATTCGCTGCCGCTTCGGCCGAGCTCTCGGCGGCGTTCTGGGCGTCGATCAGCGCGGTGATGGAGGCGGTGCCGCGGGCGTAGGCGTCACTGACCAGCTCGTAGTTGCGGCTGGCCGCGTCGGACGCCTCCCGGGTGAGCGCGATCGCGGCGTGGCTGCTGACCGCCGTCTCCAGCGCGGCCCGGACCCGCTGCTCCACCGCCTGCGCCGCGCTGGCCCGCTCCACCTTGAGCTGCTGGAGATCGATGTCGGCCTGCGCCCGCCTGGCGCCGCGCTCGAATCCGGTGAACAGCGGCAGCGAAGCCTGGATCCGGAACTGCCACTGCAGATCGGGGCCGGTGCCCAAGGTGCTCCCGCCCGGCAGAGTCGGGGCGGTGCTGCCGGCCCCGCCCCGGCTGAACACGTTGTCGAGCCCGCCCTGCAGCGAGAGTGTGGGCATCCAGAGCGCGCGCCCGGCGGCGGTGCGCTGCCGTTCCTGCGCCTTGATGGCCGCATCGGCACGCGCGAGCTCGGGCGAGATCCGGAGCGCCTCGCTCACCAGGAACCGGGTGAGCGCCGCCAGGCGCACCGGATCGTCGAACCAGGTGCGCACGGTCGAGTCCTGCGCCAGGAGCGCCGGTTCGCCGAGCGTCAGCGGTCGCTGGGCCAGCGGCCGGTCGAGCGGCCGGTTGAGCACCCGCTTCAGCTGGAGCGTCGCGACGCGCACCTGGCTCTCGGCCGCGATCACGTCGCGGCGCGCGTTGGCCACTTCGCCCTGCCACCGGTAGATGTCGGCCCGGCTGGTGCTCCCCACGCCCTCGCGGACCCGCGCGGTCTCAAGGTTGGAGCGGTTGCGGTAGAGGTTGGACCGCCGCACCTCGGCCAGCGTGCGGGCCTGCAGCACGTTGATGTACGCCTGAGCCGCGTCGAGGACCACGTCGAGCCGGCTCTGCTCCCGCCCGGCTTCGCGGCCCTGCTGCAGCCGCCGCTCCGAGCCGTAGCCGGCCCAGGCCTGCTCCGAGTAGAGCGGCACCGCGAGGGAAAGCCCGCCGTCGAGCTCCCGCTGGGGCTGCTGCCCCAGGCTCGCCGCCGCGGTCTTCTCTCGCGTGACCGTGCCGCCGAACTGGCTCTCAACCCTAGGGAGCAGGTTGGAGCGGGCGCGCCGCACGGTCTGCGCGCCGGACTCCACCTCGAGGTCGGCGGCCTTGAGATCGAGATTCGCCTCTACGGCGCCGCGCATCGCGTCCGCCATCGACACGGTGTCGGCCGGACCGACCGAATCGGTCCCGACCAGTTCTGCGTCGGTGAGGAGCCTGTAGCCGGGCGAGAAGCCGATCGCCCGGGCGGTGGCGAGGTTGAGGGTGAACCGCGGAGCCCCGACCAGTCGCACCGGCAGCGTGCCGGCGTCCTCGCCGGCCAGGATCCGCTGGAGGTCCACTGCAACCCGGCGGGCACGGCGCAGCCAATGTTCGGGCGGCTCATAGGAGGCCAGCGCGCCAGCGAGCACGTCACCCGCCATATGGCTCAGCGTGGGGAGCCGCCGGGCGCTGAGTCCGGCGATCAGTCGCGCCGTTTCGGGCTCGCTCAACGCCGGGAAGACGGTGAGGTACACGGCGTCGGTGCCGTCCGGCAGCGCGGCCAGGATCTGATCCGCCGTGCCGCGGGCCGGCACGACCACCGCGTCCGCGCCGGCCGAGCGCACCAGTTCGCGGGCGTTGGCCTCGAGCTGTGGAACGGCACGGAGCAACTCGGGGTCGAGCAGGATCGCCATCCGGCGGAACGGGATCAGGCGGTGGAAATCGGCGATCGTGCCGCTTAGGGCGTACGACTCGTCCACGTAGGCCAGGTTGCGGACGCCGCTGGCCCCGTCCTTCTGGGGAAGTCCCTGCCAGCTCGCATCCACGATCGTCGCCGCGATCGCCGGCTTGCGTCGCTCGCCAGCCTGCGCGAGCAGGTGCGAGGCGATCGGGCCCAGCGCCACGACGACCGACACGGCGCTGTCGCGCAGCGCGCGGTCCAGCACCCGGGTTATGCCGGCCAAGGTCCCGTCGCCCGCCAGCGGCGGGAGCAGGGTGAGCTCGCCGGGGCGGAAGAAGCCCTGAAGCTCCTGCTGGAAGGCCGCGATCTGCGGCTGGGAGCCGGGGGTCTGCTGGTCCAGGACGAGGGCCACCCGGGGAGCTGTGGACTGCGCCGGCAGCGAGGTCGCGAGGCCACAGACCAGGACGCTGCCCGAGAGCAGCAGGCGCCGCAACGAGCGTCCGAGGTGATTCATCGCCCGGCCGACCGGTGAAATCATCGGTCGCACCCTTGATTGTCCGTAAGTCATTCCAATGCTGTCCACCGGGCCTCCGCATGAATCGCTCGTTGTTGCCAGGTCACCGGTCATTCGCCGGAGACTCGCGGATCATCTGCGGGAGGAGGAAGGCAACCGGAGGGCCAGATCGGGTGGCGGGTCGCGCACGTGGCGCTAAGCGCTTGGGCGGTGTGGGGTTGGAAACAGAAGCGCCGCCCGGAATAGGGCGGCGCTGGAGGCGAGACCATCACGACATGTCGCGGCCTCGTGAGATCTCGCGGTGGCCAGCCGCGCCGGCTCGTGATCCGCGCGGCCGGCGCTACTGTGCTAAGCGGCCGCGCCCGGTTTGGCCGCCCACTGCTCTTTCTCGCCCCGCATCCCGGCGGGCAACGCCAAGCCCACCCGATGGCGAGACATCTCCCCAGAGGGAGTGAGGTTGGCGAGGATCAGGGCAGCGGCATCGGCATAAGAGATGATCATCTCGGGGACCCGCTGGACGAAGAACGGCAATACCAGGGGCCCGGGCAGAAACCGGGTAAACGAGGGGACTCGTACGGGTACTCGGTCCAGCGATATCCGCATTCGAGCGAGACCCAGCGGTTGCTGATGCACCATTGGTCCGGGACACAGCACCCGCCAGTCCAGTGCGGTCTGGCGGATGCGGTCGAAGTTGGCGCGATGGGGCCAGTAGGTAGAGGCGACCCGGGGGAGATCGACCCCCCTTCGACCCCGGTCATCGAGGTCGAGCAAGGCCGCACCGCCGAGAAACCAGCAGACGGGCCGATCCCTGGCGGGTAAGGACTCAAGCCCGGTCACGATGCGGGCGATCAGATCCACGAAGACCTGGCCGTCGGTTACGTGGCCCGCGGCATTGATGACGACGTCGTGACGCCGGAAAACGGTTGCCAGAGCCGATGCGGGCGTTCCTGTCAGATCGGCCTGATGCACCACGACTTTCTCTCGAAGGTCGGCCGGCACCTTCGAGGGGGTCCGGACCAACATTGATGCTTCGTGGTTCGCCGAAATGGCCTGCCGCGTCACATGCCCGCCCAGGGCGCCTGTCGCCCCGAGAATCAGTACTCTTGGCATCGACAGCCTCCGAAAGGATTACGCACCGATGGGTTCCGCCTGCCCACTCAGGGGCAAGCCGAGTTCGAGGGCCGCGCGGACCGCGGCATGGACCAGAACCTCGGCGTAGGTCGGGAAGGAGATCGCGACGCGCGCCAGCTCGTCCACCGGCATCTGCGCGGTCATCGCGATCGCGGCGAGCTGCGCGATCTCCACGGCTCGCTCCCCGACCACGTGGCACCCCAGTATCCGACAGCTCGCGCGATCCACGACCAGCTTGCAGAAGCCGAACGTCCGCCCCTCGATGATCGCGCGCACGGCGGAATCGAACGGCATCACCGTGGTCACGACGTCGTGGGTCTCACGCGCCTTGCCTTCGGTGAGCCCCACCTGGGCGTACTCGGGGTGCGTGAAGCTGCCGGAGGGGCTGATCCGGTGACGAAGTGGATGCGTTGGGCCCTGAACGGCGTTGGTGGCCGCCAGGAAGCCGTCCTCGACGGCCCCGGGGACCAGCATCAGGCGTCCGGTCACGTCGCCGGCGGCGAAGATGTGGGGGGCGGAGGTGCGGAGAAACTCGTCCACCTTGATGGTTCCCCGCGACTCGAGCACGACGCCCGCCGCGGCGAGATTCAGGTCGGCGGTATCGGCCACCCAGCCCGCGGCCACCACCACCACCGCCGCCTCAACGCTCCGGTCATGGCTGCCGTCGCGGAAGTTCATGCGCACCCCCGCCGACGTCTTCTCGAAGGAGGTGATGGTGCCGAACCGCTCGGAAATCCCGATGCCCGACGCGCGGAGCTCGGCGGCCACTGCGGCGGCGACCGCTTCGTCCTCTGACGGCAGCATGCGGGGCCCGGCCTCGAAGAGCTGAACTTCCGTGCCGAAGGCGTGAAAGATCGAAGCGATCTGGACTCCGGTGCTCCCTGCGCCGATGACCAGCATGGACGGCGGGACGGCGGTCAACCCCCAGGCGTCGCTGTGGGTGCTCGTGAGCTCGATGCCGGGAATGGCGAGCCGTCGGCTCACGCCCCCGGTGCAGATGATGAACTGCTTCGCCCCGAGCCGCAGTCCGCGCTCGGTCTCGATCGTGTGCGGGTCCCTGAACCGGGCGGCGCCGACCTGCTCGAAGACCGTCACGCCGAGGCTATCGATGCGCTCGCGCAGCGCCGAGCGTGTCCGCACGTCCTGGACGACCTCGCGCACTCGCGCCAGCAGTAGGTCGTACCGCAGTTCAGGCTCATTGACGGTGATGCCGTAGCGAGGCAGGTGATGCGCCTCGCGCATCAGCCGCGCGGCATAGGCCAACGCTCGCACAGGCACGGGTCCGTCGTTGGCCGCCATGCCGCCGAACTCCGCACTGCTCACCAGCGTGGTCCGCGCGCCCAGGTCCGCCGCGCGGATGGCGGCGAGCACTCCCGCCGGTCCCGCGCCGATCACGGCGACGTCCGTCACCTGTGAATCCCCGGGGTTGGTCACCGCCGCGTCTCGCTGGCGCAGCGACCGGAAGCGACGGTCATGCGATCTTCTCGCTTCCTGCACGTGGCGAGCGGCCGCCATGGGTCACGTGCGGGGTTCGGCCCTCCGTCGCTTCCGCGGCCCGGCGGGCCCTGGCCAGCAGGCTCCGCGAACGTGCCGTGTCGCGGAGCCTCCAATTGAGTGAGGCCAGGGCGAAGGCACGCTGCGGGCGGTTGCCGATCCCCAGGAAGAACGCCGCGGCGTGATCGGCGTACGCTTCGGGCCGGCGTGCGAGCAACCGCTCGTAGGCCGCTGCCGCGCGTTCCGCCTCGGAGGCCGCGGCCAGGCTCTCGCCACGCGCGGCGAGGATCTCCGCATGCGTGGCGCGGTACTCCGGGTCGTCCGAGATGTCGAGCAGCGGGGTGATGAGCGCCAGGGCGACGTCCAGCTGCCCGCGCGCCAGCGCCACTTCCGCGCGATGTCCCCGCGCCGGCACGTGCTGCGGCAGGACCGCGTCGAGCTCGCCGAAGAGCGCCTCCGCCCGGCCGAGCGCACCTCGGCGCATGGCGCTCACCCCCCACTCGAAGAGCAGTTGGCCGCACGGCAGGGGCGAGACGCCCGTGTCCGCCTCGAGCGCGGCCGCATAGGCAGCCTCGGCGGCCGTCCATTGATCCATCTCGGCCAGCAGCGAGGCGAGGGCCCCCAGCGTGTGAATCCCGGGGTCCTCCTTCGCCCACCAGGCGCGGAGCGCGAGCGCTTCGCTGTAGCGGCCGGTCGCCTGGAGCAACGCCGTCTGTTCGGCCTCGACCTCGCGCCGGGGATGGCCGGCGGCGAGCGCGCGATCGAGGAGCGCGCCCGCCTCATCGAAGCGATGGAAGCGCCCCGCCAGGCGCGCACGGAGGTAGAGCGCGCCCGCGGCGTCGCCCGACGACCCCACCGCCTCGGCGGCGACCCGCTCCGCCCGGTCGTGGTCCGCGATCCGGCCAAGCAGGTCGCCGCGCGCGACCAGAAGCTGCGAGAGGGCGAGCAGGTCGTCGAAGCCCGCCCCGGCCGCGCGCCGGCGCCTCAGGGCCGCGATCGATGCCGACAGATTACCGAGCGCGATGCGGCCGCTCGTATACCGCCCGCGCTCGATCATGATGCCCTTCTCAGGCCGGTCAGGAGGGCCGGATAGCCGCGCGTCAGCGAGCCGCCGTCGATGGCGATGGTCTCGCCGTTGATGGAGGCGGCGTGGTCGGACGCCAGGAACACGGCGGCCGCGGCGATCTCCTCCGGCGCCACCGCCCGCTGCATCGGGATGACGTCGAGGAAGAGCTTGCGCATGGCGGGGTTCTCCAGCTCGTGCCGCGTCAACGGCGTCTCGACCAGGCCCGGCGCGATGCCGACTACCCGGATACCGCGGCCGCCGAGTTCCAGCGCGCCGCAGCGGGTGAGCATGTCCACGCCGGCCTTGGCCGCGCAGTAGGCCGACTGCCCTTCGCCTGGCTGGCGTCCGTTCACCGACGAGATGTTGATGATGACGCCGGGGCGTCCCTGCTCGAGCATCTGCCGGGCGCCGTGCTTCACGCCATAGAAGACGCCCCCGAGGGTTACGGCCTGGACCGACTTCCACTTGTCGTCGGGCAGCTCGATCAGCGGCACGATAGCACCGAAGCCCGCGCAGTTGACCACGATGTCCAGCGAACCGAAGGTCGCGCGTGCCTTGCGCATCGCCCCCTCGACCTG
>DATBLR010000037.1:0-3240 GCA_036555275.1 Gemmatimonadales bacterium
GTGGCAGGCGCCAGCACCCGAATGCCCGGAATGTGAGCGTACCAGCCCTCGAGACTGTGCGAGTGCTGAGCGGCCACCTGCCGGCCGGCGCCGGTCGCCATGCGGACGACAAGTGGGACGCTGAGTTGGCCGCCCGACATGTGACGCAGCGTCGCGGCGTTGTTCACGACTTGATCGAGCGCGAGGAGGCTGAAGTTGACGGTCATCACCTCAACGATGGGCCGCATTCCGCCGAGCGCCGCGCCGATGCCGGTACCGACGAAGGCTGACTCCGAGAGCGGGGTGTCACGCACCCGCTCGGGTCCGAATTCCTCGAGCAGGCCCCGGCTCGCCCCGTAGGCTCCGCCGTAGCGCCCGACGTCTTCGCCCATAAGGAAGACCCGCGGGTCCGTGGCCAGGGCCTCATGGAGCGCGGTGCGCACTGCCTCCCGGTAGGTCATGCGCATGGGGCATCCCCCGTATGGACGTCCTTGAGCAGGTCCTCGACCGGTTCCCAGGTTCCAGCCTCGGCAAAAGCGACCGCCTGCTCGGTCAGAGCGAGGGCGCGCTGATCGAGCCCGTCATAGTCGACTGCAGCCAGAAGGCCGGCCGTTTCCAGCTGAGCGCGGAACAGCGCGATCGGATCCCGGCGTTTCCAGTTCTCCACCTCTTCCTTGGCCCGGTAGAGCTCGGGGTCGTACATGGAGTGGGCCCGGAACCGGTAGGTGCGGCACTCGAGGAGCCGAGGCCCGCCGCCTTCGCGAATCGCGGCAACGGACCGCGTTGCCGCTTCCGCGACCGCGGCCACGTCCATGCCGTCGATTGCTTCGGCGGCGATCCGGTAGGCCGCGCCTTTCCGGCTGATATCGGTCTCAGCCTGGTGCCGGGCCAGCGCAGTGCCCATCGCGTAGTAGTTGTTCTCGCACAGGAACAGCACCGGGAGCTGCCACAGCGCGGCCAGGTTGAGGGATTCGTGGAATTCTCCCTCGGCGACCGCCCCATCTCCGAACAGGCAACAGGTCACCGCTCGGCGCTGCTGCAGCAGGTCGGCCAGGGCCAGGCCGACCGCGAGCGGCAGCCCACCGCCCACGATCGCATTGCCACCGTAGAACCGCCTGCTGCGGTCGAAGATGTGCATCGACCCGCCACGCCCCCGACTGCAGCCATTGGTCCGGCCAAACAGCTCGGCCATGATCGCCCCTGGAGGGATACCCCGGGCGATGGCATGTCCGTGTTCCCGGTAGGTGGAGACCAGATTGTCTTCGGCGGTGAGCGCCTCCAGCGCTCCCACTGACACCGCCTCTTCCCCGATGCAAAGGTGCAGGAAGCCCCGGATCTTGCCGGCGCTGTACAGCTCAGCCGCCTTTTCCTCGAAGCGCCGGATTAGAAGCATCTGCCCCAGCCACCGGTGGCCAGTCTCCCGATCGACAGGCAGCGGGGCCGACGGCGCTTCGGGCAGGGTTACCGACTCAGGAGGCGCCATGACCGACCTCCTCCAGCGTAGAGATATCGCCCTCGGGCTGGCCCAGCTCACGGGCTTTCAACAGTCGGCGCATGATCTTGCCACTCCGGGTGCGGGGGACACCGGGAACAAAAGTGACTTCCTTGGGCGCCACGACGGCGCCGAGCCTGGTGCGCGCAAAGCCCAGCAGGTCGCGACGCAGCGGCTCGTCCGGCTGGTAGCCCTCCTTCAGGGCCACGAACGCCTTGACGACTTCGCCCGCCACCGGGTCGGGCTTCCCGATGACCGCGGCTTCCGCCACCGCCGGGTGCTCGAGGAGGGCGCTCTCGACCTCGAACGGGCCGATGAGGTGCCCCATCGATTTGATCATGTCATCCGCCCGGCCGATGAACCAGAAGTACCCATCGGCATCGCGCCGCACAAGATCGCCCGTGAGATAGAATCCCCCAGCGAAGCAGCGGGCATAGCGCTCGGACTCCTGCCAGTAGCCGCGGAACATGGACGGCCATCCGGGCCGCAGCGCCAGCTCCCCGACCACATCTGGGTCCGTAATCTCAATGGCGCTCCCATTGGTGCGGCGTGCCACAGTTGCCTCGACACCTGGGACGGGAAGGCCCATCGAGCCGGGCCGGACCGCGACCGATGCGAAGTTGGCGATCATGATCCCGCCGGTCTCGGTCTGCCACCAGTTGTCGTGGAATGGTCGTCCCAGCACCTCCTGGCTCCACAGCACCGCCTCCGGATTGAGGGGCTCGCCGACGCTGGCCAGGAAGCGGAGGCTTTTCAGATCATACTCGCGGGGAAGCTCGGGGCCGGCCTTCATCAACATGCGGATTGCCGTAGGCGCGGAATACCACACCGTCACCCGCTCGGCGGCGAGCAGCTGATACCAGCGGCGGGCATCGAAGTCGGCCTCGTCCACGATGCAGGTCACTCCGTTGGTCAGCGGTGCAATGACACCATAGGAGATCCCGGTGACCCAGCCCGGATCGGCTGTGCACCAGTAGACGTCCCCACGATGCAGATCGAGCGCCAGCCTGCCGGTGATGTGATGCGCGACCACGGCGGCGTGGACATGGATGGCACCCTTGGGGGTGCCGGTCGTCCCGCTGGTGAAGTGGAGCAGGGCGGGGGCTTCGGGGTCGGTGGCGGGAATGGTGAATTCGGGACTCGCCTGGACGAGCAGGGAATCCAGATCCTTGAGGCCCTGCTTGAGTCCTGCGGGCAGCGCTCCGGTCAGGAGGATGTGCTCCAGGCGGGGCAGCGCGGCACGGGAGGTTTCGACCTTCCGGGAGTAGAGCGAAGATGTCGTGACCAGAACCCGGGCGCCGCTCTTCTCCAGGCGAGTCCGGATCGGCTCCGGCCCGAAAGCAGAGAACAGCGGACAGAAGATCGCGCCCACCTTCCAGGTTCCGAGGGCGGCGATGTGAAGTTCCGGCACCCGACCCAGGAGGCTTGCGACCCGGTCACCCGGGCGCACCCCGAGTGCAATGAGGGCGTTGGCGAACCGGTTTGAGCTGGCGCGGAGGTCCGCGTAGCTGTAGTCCCGCCGGGAGCCGTCACGCGCGAGCCAGCGCAGTGCGATGGTCGATCCCAGCGGTCCATCCGCGTGGCGATCAACCGCCTCGTAGGCGAGGTTGAGTCCCCGGCCTCCGGGAAGCCCGGTCAGCTCTGCTCGCGCCTTGTCCCAGTCGAACCGCGACCGCTCAGCCCAGTAATCGACCAGATTGGGCGGCACTGAACCTGGGGGCGAAGGCGGGATACTCACGGCCCGGTCCATCAACCCCTCCCAGCTGTCC
>DATBLR010000058.1:0-28990 GCA_036555275.1 Gemmatimonadales bacterium
TCGGGCGATTAGCTCAGCCGGTTAGAGCGCGCGCCTCACATGCGCGAGGTCGGGGGTTCGAGCCCCTCATCGCCCATCGTCCAACACCAGGCCCCGCGGCAGATCCACGCTCGCGGGGCTGAGTCGTATCATGAACGGCAGCGGATGTGTGGGATCGTCTGTGCCATGACTCCGCTGGGGGTACTTTGTCCACGCCTTGGGCCAACAACTCCTTCGAGCGAGAGAAGAGCACCGCAGCCTGGCGACCGCTGGTTCATACGGTCGACGCGCTGAAACGGACTCGTTCTCCGAAAGTTGGCCTGGCTCACCCACATCGGGGCGAGCCCAGCGTCCCTCAGCCATCGGTCACGTCGAAGAAGTGGGCGAAGACGAAGGCGAATCAGGGCTCAGGAAGGAGCCGCCGATGCCGCGCCCCTCGATCCAGAAACCGCTCGGCTCCTCATCGTGCAGGATCCGAGAGGACGGGCCGGAGTCGAGGGGCGGACAGTGCCGGCAGCCCGGTTTCAGGTGTTCGTAGCGTGTGGCCATGCTGAACTGCCCCAAGGCGTTCCGCGTCGCCTTGGGGCCTGTAGCACGATCTGGTGTCCTCCGATTCCGGCCTTGACGTTGCGGGGGCCCCAAGCTAACTAACATGACAAAGTCAGTCGGAGATCGTAATGGCCGGTTTCAGTCGCGCGACACGTCGCTGCGATCCATCGGCAGCCGACGGTGGGCACCACGAAGCAGTCAGGGTCCGAGAGTCCACCCGACCGCCCACCCCACTCACGCTCTTTCGTAGCCCCACACGCGAGCACTCGTCGCCGGCCAACGGAACCCCGGGGGTCGGGCGACTGCGGCCGGCCGGGGTGCCGGTGGACAAGGGTCGCCCCCCTCGACGCCGGAAGCGTGTCGCGTGACGCGCTCAAGCCGGTCGTTCCTCGGACTTACCGGCGCAATCATCGTAGCCTGCTTGGCGGTCGACCTCGGTGTCGAGCTGTGGTTCGATTCCAGCGTTCCCTTTCTGGGAACGATTGCCCGCTCACTCCTCAGGGGCTCGCTCCTGTCCCTGCTGATCGGAGCCATCGCACTCCGGGGATGGCGTCGCGATCGGCCTGAACCGCAAGTGGCGCCCGGGACCTCCCTCCTCCGGACCGCCATCGAGCAACTGCCGGTCTCGGTCCTGCTGACCGACGCCCAGGGCCACATCGAGTACGTCAATCCCGCGTTCACGAAGATCACCGGATTCCAGCCGGAGGAGGTCCTGGGCTCCACTCCCCGGGTCCTCAAGTCCGGGAGGCAGGACGATGCCTTCTACCGGCGCCTCTGGGCCGACATCCGCGCCGGCCAGGCATGGCGCGGGGAGGTCGTCAACCGCCGCAAGGATGGCACCACCTACATCCAGGAATTGGTGATCCAGCCGGTGCGGAATGCGGCGGGGGAGGTCGCGCACTTCGTGGGGATCGGTCACGATGTGACCGAGCGGCGACGGGCGCAGGAAGCGCTGGAGATGACCCAGCTCTCGATGGACCAGGCGACCGACATGATTCTGTGGGTCGACGCCGACGGGCGCTTCACCTACGCCAATGCGAGCGCGGTCCGGGGCTTCGGGTATCCGCCCGAGACACTGCTGGCGCTCTCCGTGCCTGACATCACCTCGGCGGTCCCCCGCGAGCGCTGGCGCGAGACCTGGGAGGCGGCGCGACGGGCCGGTTCCCTGAGAATGGAGGCCACGGTCCGCCGGGGAGACGGGTCCCTGCTCCCCTGTGAGGTGGTCGTGACCCACCTCGAGATCGGCGGGAAGGAGTTCCAGTGCGCGATCGTCCGCGACCTCACCGAGCGCAAACAGGCGGAGCGCGCGCTCGCCGAGCAGGAGGCGCAGTGGCGGGCGCTGTCGGAGCAGTCGCTGACCGGGATCGCCCTGATCCAGGATGGCGACTTCGTGTACGTGAACCCCCGGCTGGCCGAGATGTTCGGTTTCTCGCCAGGGGAGATGATCGGCCTCCCGACGGTGGCGGTCGTCCACCCGGACGATCGCGCGATGGGGCGCGAGAGCCTGCGCCGGCAGCTCAGCGGCGAGCTGCCGAGCGTGCACCACCTGTTCAAGGGGTTGCGGAAGGACGGCACGGTCTTCGACGTGGAGTTGTATGGCCGCGCCCTGACGCACCGGGGGCGGCCCGCGGCCTTGAGCACGCTGCTCGACATCAGCGACCGCAGGCGTGCCGCGGCGGCGCTGGAAACGCAGGACAAGTGGTTCCGGTCCCTCATCGAGAATTCCGTGGAAGGCATCGGCCTCATGACCGCGGATACCACCGCCCTGTATCTGAGCCCCGCGTTCAAGCGCATGCTCCACTATCCGGTCGAGGAATGGCTGGGGAGACCGTTGCTGGAGCTCATTCATCCGGATGATCTGCCGCAGGCCCTCAGCACCCTCGCCGGTGGTGTGCAGGCCCCCGGCGTTCCGATCCCCTGGCAATTCCGCTTCCGCGACGCGACCGGTGCGTGGCGCTGGATGGAGGGGACCGCGGTCAATCTGATCGCCGACCCGGCCGTTGAGGGCATCGCGGTGAATTGGCGGGACGTCACCGACAGGAAGGAAGCGGAGGAAGCGCTCCAAACCAGCGAGCGGCGCCTGCGGACCTTGCTCGACACGGTGCGCCTCATCGTCCTCGGGCTCGACTCGAAGGGGCGGGTGGACTACGTCAATCCGTTCTTCCTGCAGCTCACCGGCTATACCCGGGAAGAGGTGCTGGGGCAGCCCTGGATCGAGCGTTTTCTGCCGCCGGGGGAACAGCGGAAATTCCAGGGAGTGTTCCTCGATCTGATCGAGCACAACTTCCACCCCTACTACCAGAACCTGATCGTCACCAAGGCGGGAGAGGAGCGGCTGGTCGCCTGGAACAACACCGTGGTGCGGGATCCGCGTGGTCGGGCGACCGGAACCCTGAGCATCGGCGAGGACATCACCGAGCATCGCCGGCTGGAGGCCCAGTTCCGCCAGGCGCAGAAGATGGAAGCGGTGGGCCAGCTCACCGGCGGGATCGCCCATGACTTCAACAACATCCTGATGGCGATTGTCGGCTACACCGACTTTCTGCTTCCGGCCGTCAGCCAGTCCCCGGCACAGGCGGAGGACGTACAGGAGATCCGCAAGGCCGCGGACCGCGCCACCGTGCTGACCCGGCAGCTCCTGGCCTTCAGCCGGCGACAGGTGCTGGTGCCGCAGCTGCTTGACCTGAACACGCTGGTCGGCGAAATCGGCAAGATGCTGCGACGCCTGATCGGCGAAGACATCTCGTTCCGCACCAGCCTGGCCGAGGAACTCGGGACGGTGCGGGCGGATCCCGGTCAGCTGGAGCAGGTCATTATGAATCTCGTGCTCAACGCCCGGGATGCCATGCCGGCCGGTGGGACCCTGGAGATCGGCACCGCCAACGTGGAGCTCGATCAGGGCTACGTCGAGAGCCACCCCTATGTGGCGCCCGGGCCCTACGTGTCGCTGTGGGTAACCGACTCCGGAATCGGCATATCCGAGGAGGTGAAGAGCCACCTGTTCGAGCCCTTCTTTACCACCAAGCCGGTCGGGAAGGGGACCGGGCTCGGCCTGGCGACGGTGTACGGCATCGTCAAGCAGAGTGGCGGACACGTCAGCGCCTACAGTGAGGTGGACGAGGGGAGCACGTTCAGGATCTACCTCCCCAGAGTGGACGAGACGGCAGAGACGATCGCGCCGTCTGAGTGGAACCGTCCCGTGGGGGGCCAGGAGACGATCCTGGTCGTGGACGATGACGACAGCGTTCGCGCGCTGGTCCAGCGGGTGCTCAGCGAGCACGGCTACAAGGTGCTCGCCGCCGCGGGGCCGGCCGCGGCCCTGGAGATGGTCCGGGGACGGACTGGCGGCATTGACCTGCTGGTGACCGACGTGGTCATGCCCGGCCGGAGTGGCCGGCAACTGGCCGATGAGGTGGCCGACCTGTTCCCCGGGGTGCGGGTGCTGTTCATGTCCGGCTACACCCATGACGCGATCGTCCATCGGGGCGTGCTCGATCCGGGACTCCACTTCCTGAGCAAACCGGTCAGCGCCGATGTCCTGCTGCGTACCGTAAGGGGTCTCCTGGATGACGCCGCCGACCGCGGATCGTGAAGCCATGGGGGACGCGTTCCCCGCGCCCGCCGCCCCAGACCCGACCCTGAGGCCCCGGGTCCTCGTCGTAGAGGACGACCCGACCTCGCGGAAAGTGCTCCGGCGAGCGCTCGAACTGGCCTCCTACGAGGTGGATGCGGTGGCCAGCGGCGAGGAGGGGCTGCGATGCCTCGGAGCCCAGGTATACGACCTGGCCCTCTTCGACCTCAATCTCCCCGGCGTGGACGGCATGGCATTGCTGAGCGCCGCGCCGGCGCAGCAGCCCGATGCGCAGTTCATCATGATCACTGGCGAGGCCTCGGTGGAAACCGCTGTCGAAGCAATGCGGCTCGGGGCTTACGATTACCTCCGGAAGCCCCTCCACATTCCGGAACTGCTGCTAGTGCTGGAACGGGCCCTCGAGGAACGGGAACGCCGCCGGGAGGTGGCGCGGCTCCGCCGCCGGGTCGAGCGCGAGGGGACGTCGACGCTGATCGGCGAGGCCCCAGCGATGAAGCGGATGTACGACCTGATCGAACGCGTGGCGCCGTCGCGCGCCACGGTCCTGATCACCGGGGAGACCGGCACCGGAAAGGAGATGGTGGCCCAGACGGTCCACGCGCTGTCCGATCGGGCCCGCAAGCCGTTCGTCACGGTCCAGTGCTCGGCGCTCTCCGAATCGCTGCTGGAATCGGAGCTGTTCGGCCACGTCAAGGGAAGCTTCACGGGAGCGATCGGGGCCCGGCGCGGGCTGTTCGAGGAGGCGGGAGACGGCACCCTCTTGCTCGATGAAGTGGCCACCCTTTCCCTGACGATCCAGGTGAAACTGCTTCGCACCCTGCAGGAGCGCCGGGTGCAGCGGGTCGGCGCCAACCAGGCCATTCCCGTCGCCTTCCGCCTGATCGCGGCAACCAATGTCGATCTCTCTGGCGAAGTTGCCGCAGGCCGCTTCCGGGAGGACCTCTTCTACCGTCTCAACGTCTTCCCGATCCGGGTGCCTCCCCTCAGAGAACGGCAGAGCGACATCCCGTTGCTCGCATCCTTCTTCCGCGCCCGGGCGGGGGAGCGCAACGGGCTCCTCCCGCCGGAGCTCTCTCCGGGGCTGCTTACCCGCATGGCCGGGTACAACTGGCCGGGCAATGTCCGCGAGCTGGAGAACTTCATCGAGCGGGCGGTCCTCATGTACAGCGGGGCCAAATCCATCCCCGAGGAAGCCGCGCAGTGGGCGAAGACCCCCGGGGAGTCATCGGGGCGAGCGCTGGAGGAGCACTGGACACTGGAGCGCCTCGAACGAGAGCACATCCTGGAAGTCATCAGGCAGCTGAACGGCAACGTTGCCAAGGCGGCGTCGGTCCTCGACATCGACCGGCGGACGCTGTTCCGCAAGCTGCGGCAGTATCGCGACCGAGGGCTGGTTGATTCACGGCTGCCCCCCGAAGGACCGGAACCTGCCGCCTGAAGCCCCTCGGGCGACCGGCTTCATCACGTCTTCATTCTCACCGACTCGCGCCTGACCAGAACTGCCCCGGTGACGGGGCATTTTGGTGCGGTCCAGGACCATCCGGGGCCGCGGGTCTCGAGCCCAAATCCCTTCATTCCCGTCACTTAGCGTTGGGCGCGCTTCCGTGGTCGCTGGTACGGAGATCGCCTTTCAGGGTGGCAGCCGGCCCCCATGCGGGACGCTTGGGGAGGCCGGGTGAAACGCGAGGAGAACCGGGATGCTCGAGATTGCCAAAAGCCGAATCCTGATCATCGACGACGATGCCAGCGTCGTCCGCAGCCTGCGCCAGATCCTCGCTCGCGATGGTTTCACCCAGGTCGCCAGCACCACCAATCCATGTATGAGCAGGGAGCTGTTCATCGAATTCCACCCGGACCTGGTGGTGCTCGACCTGCGGATGCCGGAGCTCGACGGATTCGGAGTCATGGAGCAGCTGACCCCGCTCCTGCCCACGGAGATCTTTCTTCCGATGCTGGTCCTCACAGGGGACGGCACCACCGAGGGGAAACGACGCGCCCTGGCCCAGGGGGCGCATGACTTCCTGCAGAAGCCGTTCGATGTGGTCGAGGTCAGATTGCGGATCCGGCACCTGCTTCAGACCCGGATGCTGCACCTGCGGCTGGCCGACCAGAACCTCGCCCTGGAAGTGCGGGTGCTGGACCGCACCCGGCAGTGGGAGCGGGCCCAGCAGGAGATGCTGCAGCGTCTGGCGGCCGCCGGTGAGGCACGGGACGACGACACCGGCCGCCACACCCAACGGGTCGGTCACCTGGCGGGTCGTGTGGCCAGGGCCATCGGGCTTTCCCCGGCGACAGCGGGCCTCATCCAGCAGGCGGCGCCGCTCCACGATATCGGCAAGATCGGCGTCCCGGACAGCGTGCTCCTCAAGCCGGGGAAGTTGTCGGCGGAGGAGTTCGAGGTGATAAAACGTCACACGGTCATCGGCAGCCGGATCCTTGCCGACGGGGAATGTGACGTCGTCCGCATGGCGGCCGCGATCGCCCGCAGCCACCACGAGAAGTGGGATGGCACGGGCTATCCGGATCGCCTGGCGGGAGAGGCCATCCCGATCGAGGCACGGATCGTCGGCCTGGTGGACGTGTTTGACGCCCTGACCCACGCGCGGCCCTACCGGTCAGCGTGGCCGCGGCAGAAGGTCCTCGAGTACATCGCCAGCCAGCGGGGACGGCACTTCGACCCGGCGATCTGCGATGCTTTTCTCGCCGATGCCGGCAGATTCGCTGACGAAACGGCCCAACCCGAGTTCGTCTCGGAGGCGTCCCATGTCGCCGCCTGAAGCGCCCCTGACGAGGGTCCTGGTCGTGGACGATGACCTGGCGGTCCGCCGGGTGACGGGTCGGTACCTGGCGATGCTCGGGTATGCGGTGGTCGAGGCGGCCGATGGCCAGGAGGCCCTGCACCACGTGGGCGCCGACGGGCCCTTTGACCTGGTCTTGAGCGACATCGCCCTCCCAGGAATTCGTGGTCCGGCGCTGGTGCGGGAGCTGCGAGCGCGGTTGCCGGAGCTCCGCGTGGTCTTGATGACGGGATATGCCATCGAAGTCCTGGATCCGCGGGATTGGCCCGCGGCGACCGGCTTCCTGCTCAAGCCGTTCTCGCTCGCTGAGCTGCGGGCCTGCCTCGAGCGGTGCCAATCCAATGTCGACAACAAGAGGACACAGCCATGACCGCCATACCCCCGATGATTCTCCTTGCCCTCGCCGACGATACGCTGCGCCAGACCGCCGGCAGGCTGCTGGCGGCCAGGGGATACCGCGTCAGGCTGGCGTCCACGGGAGCGCAGGCGCTCGCTCTGCTCAAGCGGGCCCCGATCGCCTGCGCCATCGTGGACGCCGTCCTGGCCGACATGCCGGGACTGGACCTGCTGCAGGCCATCGTCGCCCACCATTCCACCTTGCCGGTAATTATGGTGCAGGGCAGCCCGGAGGTCCGGGCGGTGCTCGCCTCACGGGAGCGCGGCGCCAACGAGTACCTCCCGGGGACGCTGGTTCCCTCGGCGCTCATGGCCGCCGTGTCCCGGGTGCTCGGAGAAGAAGTGGTGAGCGTGGTAACAAAGAAACCGGGACGGGCCACGCCCGCCCCCGGCCTGGCACTCCCGGCCCAGGCGACCGCGGGGACGCGCCAGTTTCAGCAGCTCGCCGCCGCGGCTCTCGACGCGCTGGTCATCGCCATGGAGGCGAAGGACCCGCACATGGTCGGACACTCGATCCGGGTGGCCGAGCTGGCCGCTTCCATCGCGGCCCACATGGGCCGGGCCGACTGGGAAGTGGAGGAGGTCCGCCTGGCGGGCCGGCTCCACGACATCGGGATGATCGCGATCAGCGACGGGATTCTCACCAAGCCGGGGCCGCTCTCCACCGAGGAATTCGCCGAGGTGAAGCGGCACCCCGTCCTGGGGCACCAGATCCTGGTCGCCTATCCGACGATGAAGCGCGCCGCCAGCTACGTCCGCGGACATCACGAGCGCTGGGATGGGAAAGGCTATCCCGACGGACTCGCCGGCGAGGCCATTCCGTGGGGTGCCCGGGTCCTGGCGGCCGCCGAGATCTTCGACGCCCTGACCACCAGCAGGTCCTACCGGTCTGCCGAATCGGTCGTCGAGGCGCTGGAGCGGATGCATCAGGCCTCGGCGGAGGCGGTGGACCCGGCGGTGATGCGCGCCCTGCAGAACGTGGTCTACAAGCGGCGGACCCTCGAGTTCATTCGCGATGACGACAAGCCCGATGTCGAGTCCGCCCTCCTGGCCGGAGTCGCGGCGCCGGACCGGGGCTATGAGAGGGTCGTCTCATGATCGCGTGCATGCCGAGGCGACGATTGGCGTGGCTGGCCGCCGGGGCGCCGGCACTGCTCGGCATGACCATCGCGCCGGCGTCGGCGACCGGGCAGCAGTCGTCCAGCGTCACCGTCAGCGCGCGGGTGGTTCCCCTGAGCCCAGGCATGACGACCGAGACTATAGTCGCCGTCCTTACGGAGCTGGCCCGCCCCTCGCCAGTGCTGGAGCGGGAGCGGAACCCGAAGGTCGGGGCAGGACTCCGCACGGTGTCGGTGAGAGCGGGATCGGCGTCGGTGTCCTCCCCGCCCTTCGGGCCGTGACGCCCTCGACCTTAAGGCGTGCCAGGACGTGCCGCAGGGCGTCGCACATCTCAGGCTCATCGTCCACCACCAGAACTCGCCTGGTTCCTGCGTCGGTCCGTACCATGGATGCACCTCGTTCAGCGACCGTTGTGACTCGGCACCTTATATGGGCGCATGGCCCGGATGAGCACGCTCACCGCGCTCTCCGTTCGCCGCAGCTCCGTCCGAGCCTTTCGCAGGTCGCCGGAGCGTGCCATCCGCTCCAGGCCCCGCAGTGACTCGCTGGCCTCCCCCGCGGAGAACTGCGCCACGCTGCCCCGCAGCCGGTGGGCAGTCCGCCCCACGAGCACGTCGTCACCAGCGGCGACCCCCGCCCGGAGCTGTGCCAGGAGGGTGGGTGCGTGCTCGAGAAACAACTCGATCAGTTCGGTGAAGATTCGCCGGTCCCGTCCCAGCGCCTCGAACAGCTCCGCGAGATCCGCCGCGGGGCCCTGGGCCCGGGTCACGAAGCGACACCCTGTGCAAGCTGCCGCTGGACGGCGCTCGGGAGCCGGAACCAGAAGGTGGTTCCCTGCCCCACCCTGCTTGTGACTCCGATTTCGCCGCCGTGGGCCTCGACCGCCATGCGGCAGAAGGTGAGTCCCAGCCCTGTGCCGTGGTTTCGCCCCAGCGATCTCGCCTGACGAAATTTCTCGAAGATGATGTCCAGCTGATCCGCCGGAATCCCCGGCCCGGTGTCTCGCACCGCGACCCGAATCCCCTGCGCCTCCTCTTCCAGCAGGACCACGACGGGCACACTGTCCTCGCTGAACTTGAGCGCGTTTCCGATGAGGTTGATCAACACCCGCTCGATCACCTCTCGGTCCACTGAAACCCGGAGCGGTGCCGCCGGAGCCGCCACCTGGACCCGCTCCACCGCAACGGGGCCAAGTGCCCCAAGGGCTCCCTCGACCAGAGTCTGGAACTCGATCTCCCGTGCCTCGATCGGCATCCTGCCGGACTCGATCCGGCTGACGTCGAGGACGGTATCGACCATGTCACTCATTCTTCGGGCAAGGGTCTTCAGCTGGATAATCATCGGAAGCATCTCTTCCGCGTTGGCCCGGGCGGCGTCCATGCTGAGGAGGTGCAGGTACGCCGAGAACGCGCCAAGCGGGGAGCGGACATCGTGGACGAGCATGTGCACCAGACTGTCGCGCAGCAGCTCCAGCTCGCGGAGACGTACGTACTGAGCTTCCATTTCGTCGTAGAGCTTTTTGCCGCGAAGGGCATTGCGGACCCGGAGCAGCAGGTCGGCGCTGTCGATCGGCTTGGTGACAAAGTCGCTAGCACCCGCGCGAATGCCCTCAAGCCGCTCCTGCCGGGTGGAAAGAGAGGTGACGATGAGGACCGGCACCGCTGCCGTCGCAGGATCTGCCTTGAGCCGCCGGCACACCGCGAAACCGTCGAGGTTCGGCATCATGACATCGAGCAGGATGACATCCGGCTTGCTCAGGCTTGCGGCGGCCAGACCGTCGACACCGTTCGCAGCCTCCTCCACGACATACCCGTTGGTCTCCAGCAGATCCCACAGCAGCTGGCGGTTGGCGGACTCATCGTCCACAACCAGAACGCGCCCCGGCTCCTTCAATCGGGCGAAGGCCTCGTCAGCGGGTGATGCCGCCACGCTCTTGCCCCTCGCGAGTCAGGAATTGGGCGACTTCGCTGGGAAAGGTCCGGGTATTGATCGGCTTGGTGATGTACCCGATACACCCTGCGGAGCGCGCCGCCTCCTCATCTCCCTTCATCGCGTGCGCAGTCAGCGCTACGACGGGGATCGCCGCCGTCCGGGGGTCGGCGCGAAGGCGCAACAATACCTCCAGCCCGCTCATGTCAGGCAGGCGGATGTCGAGGAGGACGAGATCTGGCAATTGCTCCCCGGCCGCCCGGAGCCCCTCGGCAGCTGTCGCCGCCTCGAGGACCGTGAACCCCGCGCTGCGCAACACATCCGAGGCCAGCTCCAGATTCATCGGATGGTCCTCAACCACCAGCACCGTGGCATTGGTCAAGCGGGCTCCCTCCCTTCGGATACGGCACCGGGGGCGCCGCGACGGGATGGGATCCGTTCGATGGCCTCGAGTAGGTCTCCGGTGTCCGACTTGGACACGATCCGGCGGACCTGCCCGCTCAGCGAGCTGCGTTCGTCTGCCGCCAGCTCCTTGAACGTGAAGACCATCACCGGAATGCCACGGGTTGCCTCCTGCTCCTTGAGCCGGCGGGCGACCTCAAACCCGGAGAGCCCCGGCATGACGAGGTCGAGCACGACCGCATCGGGCAGTTGCTCGGTTGCAAGGCGGATCCCGTCAATCCCGTCATAGGCGCGCAATGCCCGAAAGCCGCGCCGCTGGAGGGTATCCGCGAGCAGGTCGACGGTCTCCCGGTGGTCGTCGATGACCAGGATGGTACGGCCGCTGCCGTTCGGGGTCACCGGGACCGCCCGGGATACCGCCTCCAGGAACCGTTCACGGTTCACCGGCTTGACCAGCCAGTCAGAAGCGCCGAGGTCGAAGCCAAGTGCCCGTTCATCGGTGATCGACACGACAATTACCGGAATGCGCTCGGTGTCAGCCAGCGCCCGAAGCTGCGAGAGAACCTCGAGGCCATCCTGGTCTGGGAGGAGGATGTCCAGCGTAATTGCGACCGGCTTGAGCCGGCGGGCCATCTCAAGCGCCTGCTGGGCGTTGCCGGCCTGGGCCACGGCATACCCTTGGGTCGTGAGATAGTGGCAGAGCAGTTCTCCGGCCACCGGTTCATCCTCGACCACCAGCACCATCGGCTTACCCTCATCCGCAGCCGGGGCGGCCGCCCCCAATCCAGCGTGGCCGGGTGCGCGAACGCTGGGCGGAACTCGGGGCAAGAGAATGGAGAACGTCGAGCCCTTCCCGACCGTGCTTTCGAGGCCGATTCTTCCGCCGTGCAGATCGACCAGCCGCCGGGTGAGAGCAAGGCCTAGCCCGGTTCCTTTCTGCTCCCTCACGTAGGAAGCGTCCAGCTGCTCGAATTCCAGAAAGATCCGGCTCTGGTCTTCCGGCCGGATGCCGATGCCGGTGTCCTCGACTTCGAGGGCCAGCCAGTCGTCCGCCCCCATCCCCGGGGTTGTCGGGTCGGGCACCGTGCGGGCCCGTACCTGCACCAGGCCACCGTCGTGGGTGAACTTGATCGCGTTGCTGAGCAGGTTGTAGAGGATCTGCTTGAACTTGGCCCGGTCCGCGGTGATGACCGGCAAAGCCTCCGGCGTGCCGATCTCCAGGCGAAGCCGCTTTCCCATCGCCAGTGACTCGACAATGCGCTGCACCTCACGGATCGCGGCGACCGGTTCGAAGCTGCTGGGCTCGAGCGTCAGGCGTCCAGCCTCGATCTTGGCGAGATCGAGAATATCGTTGACCAGATCCAGCAGGTGACGGCCGCTGGTCACGATGTTCCCCACGTAGCGCCGCTGCCGGTCGTTCAGCGGGCCGGAGGTGAGATCCTCCAGCAGCTCCGAGAAACCGATGATGGCGTTGAGCGGGGTCCGGAGCTCATGGCTCATGTTGGCCAGGAACTGTGACTTGGCCCGGCTGGCCGCTTCCGCCAGTTCCCGGCCGCGCCCCTCTTCCTCGGCGCGCCGGCGCTCGCTGACGTCGGCGTAGACCACGAGGGCCCCGGTCACCTCCCCGGCGCCATTGTGCAGCGGGGCGTACCACAGACTCACGTTGATGCGGGAGCCGTCCTTCCGGCGACGCGTGGTCAGGAAGTCAGTGATCACCTCTCCGCCCAGCGTGAGGCTCCGCAGGTTGCGCGCTTCGTCCAGCAGCTCCGCGGGAACGTTGGGTAGTTGTCGCCCGACTACCTCGGCCGCCGTCCAGCCGAACATGCGCTCGGCGCTGGCCGACCAGCTGGTGACTCGGTAGGCCGTGTCGATGCTCACGATCGCCTGCGGCGACGCCGCCACGATCGCGTGGAGCTCGTCATGCGCGCGGCGCAGCGCCTCCTCGGCGAGTTTCCGCTCGGTGACATTCGAGGCCAGCACCAGGCGGGCCGGCCGTCCCTTGAAAGTGACGGGGTGACTGACCACCTCCACGTCGATCACAGACCCGTCCTTCTTCAAGTGGCGCCACTCGGCGGAGGCGGGTTCGCCCGCCGGTCTCTGGCTCAGGTGGAGGGCGAGTGAGGAAAAGTCCTCGGAGCGACGGATTTCCCACAAGGTCATCCGCATGAATTCCTCGTGGGAATAGCCGTACTCCCTGACCGCCGCGGCATTCACCGTCAGGAACCTGAGCGTCTCGGTGTCGTAGACCCACATCGGGTGGGGGTTGCTCTCGAACAGCAGCCGGTACCGCTCCTCCGATTCGCGCAGCGAATCCTCCAGCCGGCCCCGCTCGCTGATATCAAAGGCCGCCCCGGTCAGCCCGACCACCCGGCCCTGCTCGTCGCGCAGCGGTTCGAGGGTGATGTCGTAGGTGGACACCACGCCGTCGAAGGCGACTCTCAGCTCCTGACGCATCGCCTGACCCGTCTGCAGTACACTCCGCTTCATCGCCATCGCCTGCGCGGCGGGTTCCGGCGGGAGGAAATCGGCGTCGGTATGCCCGAGAATCTGCTCCGCGGTCAGTCCGTGCCGCGGATTCATGATCCAAGTGAAGCGCAGGGCCTCGTCGGTGCTGAAGAGGACGAGCGGAAGATGCTTCACCGCGGTGCGCAGCCGCCCCTCGTGGATCCCGATTTCCTCGTGTGCCCGGACCAGCTCAAGGTTCTGCTGCCGCAGCTCCTCCTCGGTCGCCATCAGCTCCTCGATCGAGCTGCGCAGCTCTTCCTCGGTCCCCTGCAGCAGCTCCACCGTGTGCTGCAGCTCCTCGGTGCGCTCCCGGACCCGGTCCTCGAGGCCCGATTGCAGACGGCGGAGCTCGTGATTCGCGATCTGGAGCTGCTGCCCCCGTGCCAGGATCTCCGCCTCCATCGCCACGGTGCGCGCCTGCAGCTCCGAGGTGAGGGCGTCCGGGTCGCTCCGCGCCGCCTTGAGGCGCACATACTCGGTGACATCCTCGACGCGGTGAATGATGTAGGCGACCTTCTTGCCCCGGCCGAAGACCGGCGAGTTGACCGGGCTCCACCAGCGCTCCTCGAACCCGCCTCCTTCGGACTCGGGCCGGCGAATATCGTACTTCTGCACGGCCATCGCGTCGGGGCGCCCGTGGGCCAGGACCCGTTCCAGCGAGGCCCGGAGGTTGCTGACTCCGGTCGCGCCCTGCTCGTCGGGATTGTCGGGGAAGACATCAAAGATGCCGCGGCCCAGAATGGCGTCGCGGCGGGTCATGGTGGCCTGGAGATAGGCATCACTCACCGCGACGATCGTGAGGTCGGGTGCGAGCACCAGGTAGTGTCCCGGTACCCCCTCAAAGAGCGCCCGGAAGTCCGGCGGGCTGACCCTCGCTCGTCCCAGTCCGGGCCTCCGGCGTTTCATCCGCTTCTCAGTGCCTCTTGCCGGCATCGAGAGCCGTCAGATGGTGGGGGAGGGGAAGTCTGCTGAACGCAGCCACCAGAGACGGATCGAAATGCCGGTCACTCAGGCCGGAGATTTCGGCGGTGACGCGCTCAAACGACCACGGGGGGCGGTAGGGCCGGGCATGGGTCAGGGCATCAAAGTAGTCCGCGATGGCGACCAGCCTGGCCTCGATGGGAATCGCATCGCCCGCCAGACCATCTGGATAGCCCTCTCCGTCCCATCGCTCATGGTGGCTCCGTGCGATCCGCTCCGCCATCCGGATGAGATCGGTCTGGCCACCGGAGAGAATCTGCGCTCCGATCGTCGTGTGGGTCCGCATGACGGTGAACTCCGCCTCCGTCAGGCGCGCGGGCTTAAGCAGGATCTGGTCAGGGATGCCGATCTTGCCCAGATCATGCAGAGGGGCCGCGCGTCGGATCAGACTCGCGCCCCTCTCCTCCATGCCCACTGCCCGGGCAAGCGTTTCGGCGAGGACCGCCACGCGCTGGGTATGCCGTCCAGTGTCGTCATCCCGGAATTCCGCCGCGCTCGCCAGACGCTCCAGAACCTCCAGCTGCGATTCGTCCAGTTGGCGGGTCCGAGCTAACACCATCCCCTCCAACTGCCGGTTCTGCTCCTTGAGCTCCAGATGCAGGAATCGGGTCTCCAGAAGATTCCCGATGCGGAGCAACACCTCTATTCCGTCGAACGGCTTGAGCAGGAAATCCCGCGCCCCTCCGGCCAACGCGCGCTGCCGGATTTCGGTACGGCTGTCGCCGGTCAGCATAATGACGGGGAGGTTATTGTCCGCTTCCAATTCCTGACGGAGGGCGTGGAGCACCCCGAACCCGTCGAGTCCCGGCATGTGCAGGTCGAGGAGAATCACGTCCGGTCGAAACTCGCGAAACATCGCCAGCGCCTGCCGCGACTCCGCGCTGCAGCAGACTGCGCGGTAGCCCGCGTTACCCAGAATGCCTTCCAGCAACTGCAGATTCAGATCCTCGTCGTCTATGACCAGGATCCGGGCTTCTGGATAACGGGCGGCTGCCGCCTGTCGATAGATTGAGAGTGCCGAGCCCTCCGGGGCACTGCGCGGCCGTTCTGACCTGCCGCCGGTGCGCGGCGCTGTTGATCGCATCTCCTGCTCGCTGGTTCTCATGTGCGCTCCACCCGCCCTTGGCCCAGGCCGACACTCATTGGCGACGGACCGAAATTCGTACTGTCAAAAGAGGCTACACCGGCAAGGCCTGTCGGATATGGAACACAATACAGCCATCGCCCCCGGATGCGGTATCGGAGATATCTGACAAGCGCGCTACAAGCCGTTGTGAGGCAACCGATAGCGACATCGGGTTACCCCTAGGCCCGTGCCGGGCTGTAGGCGGGGGGTGCGAAATTACGTCAGGCGATGAGCTGGTTCTCGATGGCGAATCGAACCAGGTCAGCGTTGGTCGCCATGGCGAGCTTCTGAAGAACGCGGAGGCGGTAGGTGCTTACGGTCTTGGGACTTAGGTCCAACTCGCCGGCAATCTGCGTGATACCCTTTCCCTGAGCAAGGAGCACCAGAATCTCGAACTCGCGGCCGGAAAGGTCCCCGATGCGGGAGCCTTGGGAAGGTGATGTGCCCAGGAGCTGCGGATCCTCCTCGGACTTGCCGCTGACGTAGGTTCCACCGGCGAACACCCGCACGATGGCTCGAGACAGCTCATCGACCGATTGCCGTTTGCTCACGTATCCTCGCGCGCCCGCCTTGAGCGCGCGCTCGGCGTAGTGAGCCTCGGGATGCATGCTTACCACGAGGACCTTGAGCTGCGGATGGGCAGTGCCGATGCGGGACATCACCTCCAGAAACCCCGGTCCGGGCATCGAGATGTCGAGCAGCAGCACGTCTACCTGCTTCGATTCGAGCTCGTTGAGAAGGCTGGTGCCATCTGAAGCCTCTCCGACCACTCTAAAGGCAGGGTCATCACGGATGATCCGATTCAGGCCCTCGCGCATCAGGGGGTGATCATCGGCAAGGAAGACCCGAATCATCGGCACTCCTTCGCCGGAGGGGCGCCGGTAAGCGGCAGGATGAGTGAAAGCTGAGTGCCCTCCCCGGGTGTGCTCGCGATCTCGCACCGGCCGTGAAGCGCCAGGGCGCGTTCCCGCATGCCGAGCAGACCGAGTGAGTTGGGCTGGTGCATCGCTTCAGCGGGGAGCCCGATGCCATTGTCGCTCACCTCGAGGGTGACCATCCCGTCCGCGATGCCAAGCCGCACCCGGACGACGTCCGCCTGGGCGTGGCGGGCGACATTGGTGAGCGCCTCCTGCATGACTCGGAAGATCGTAGTGGAGTGCTCCGAGGAAAGGGATTCAACCGCAGGAGGCAGCTCGCACTCGCATCGGATGCCGGTGCGATTCTGCAGCTCGCCAACCTCCCAGAGGATCGCCGCGCTCAGGTCGAGATCGTCGAGCAGCGAGGGCCGGAGATCGGCGGCCAGGCGCTGGACCGATTCGATGGTCCCGTCGATGAGGCCGAGCAACTTCCGTCCATCAGCCCGGCCGGCTGCCCGCCTGTGGACAAGGAGCGTCGTTTCCATCCGCAACGCCGTCAACGATTGTCCCAGTTCATCATGGATCTCCCGCGCGATCCGGGTTCGCTCCTTTTCGCGGGCAACCTGCAGTTGCCGGGCGAGATCGCGTAACTGTGCCTGGGACGCTTCCAGCGCGCGCACGGCACGCTCCCGCTCCTCCTTGGCCCGGACTTCGGCAATCGCAACACTCAGATAGTCGCCGACCTCACGCAGCACATCCTTCTCATGCTCGCCCCACGTCCGCGCCTCCACTGCTGCCAGGGTCAGAATCCCGATCAGCTCATCGTTGAGGAGAAGCGGCATGGCGAGCGCCGTGGCCGATCCCAAGTTCGCCCCGCGAAGCACGGGGAGGATGTCCGGATCGCTGTCAGGATGCTCCAGGACGATGGGACCCCGTCGCCGGAGGCACTCCAGAAACTTCGCACTTCGAGGCAGCTCGGCTTCGAACCCCGTCAAATCGGCCAGCCGGGGCGGCTGGGCACAGCCGATCACCCGGAGCCGCAAGCCGCTGTCGACGCTCGAGTAGGTTGCCCTGCACTCGGGGAAGTGCTCATGCAGCTCCCGGACGACGTATCCGATCACCTGGGCCATCGTCGCCGGGGCGCGGATCCCCGTCGCGATGCTGTTGAGCAAGCGGAGGCGCTCGCCCCGCTGAAGCAGTTTGCGCTCGGCCTCCCGCTGGTCCGTGACGTCCTGGATAGCCCCGATGGCAAATGTGGGCGGGCCCGCTGGCTTTGTGGTCGTCTGCGTGCGGGCATGAACCTCCCGCACACTCCCATTGGGCCGGACGATCCGGAATTCCAGGTCAAACGGGGTTGCTTTGGACAGGGCATCGTCAATGGCGCGGGACAGTGCCGGGCGGTCCGCGGGGTGAACGTATTCGAGCAGCAGGGTGGCCGGAACGGGACCTGGCCGACCCTCGAGTCCGAGAATCCGATACATCTCTGCAGACCAGACAGCAGAGCCGTCGGTCAAATCCAGCTCCCAGCTCCCCACCTGGGCAACCTTCTGGGCCGCGGCCAGCGCGGCTTCGCTTCGCTGGATCTGCTGTTCCGCCGCCTTACGGAGGGTGATGTCGGAGATCGCACCGATCATCCGGATTGCCGTGCCGGATTCGTTCCTGACGACGTACCCCCGATCGGCCACGAAGGAGTAGGTTCCGTTGGCCCGACGGACGCGGTAGAGCCCGCTCCAGATCTCCGCGGATCCGGACAACGCCTCGTCGAGGCTCCGCGTGATTCGGTCACGGTCCTCGGGGTGCACACGCTCGTACCATCCGGTTGCTGACCGCTCCGGGTTCTCACCGCCAAGAACGCGCCCCAGTCCCTCGCTCCAGATCCACCGATCCGCCTGAATGTCCCACTCATAGATCACTTCGCTGGTCGCCCGGGAGAGCAGTCGGTACCGGGCCTCGCTGGCCGCCAGGGCGGTCTCAGCTCGCCTGGAGTCGGTAACATCGAGATGCATCACAATTGCCCCCGACCCCAACCCCTCAGGCAACGAGCTCACGATCATCCGGAACCAGCGATCCTCGTTGGGCGTCCGGAAGGGGTAGAGCAGCTCGAATCGATCCGTCTCCCTAGCCAGGACGGCTTGGATTCCGCCGGCAGCCTCCCGGGCCTGCTCGGCGCCCGGTCCGGAGACCCCGTCCAAGATGCGCAGGTAGTTCCGCCCGCTCTCCCCAAACATTGTCGCCCCGCCGTTGATGACCGCCGATCGGCGCCATGACTCGTTGACGGCGAGCACCGTGCCCTCACGATTGAGCAGGGCGACGCTCGCTGGCAGGCTCTCCAGGATCGCCCCTCGGAAATGCTCGGCATGGGTGGAACTGTCTTCCGCTCGCCGGTGATCGAAGAACTGTCCCAGGCGAGCAGCAAACTCCTCCAGCATCTGCAGATCCTGGCTCAGCCGGTGACCCTGGCTCGCCCGGAAGACCAAGACCCCGAGCAGATCGCCCCCACCGCTCTTCACCGGAACCCCAACCGCGTAGGCGCCAAGCGAGAGCTCGCCCTGCCCCGCCGCTGCGCCGGACGTCAGCGTCACGTGACCCGAATCCCACACAGCTCCGGCCAGTCCCGATCCTAGAGGGAGGGTCAGCCCAGGAGCCCACTCCTGTCCCGACTCGGTTGGCACGGAGGCCGCACCCCATATGTCGCAAAGCTCCAGGAGGTCACTACCCGGATCCAGCGTCCAGAACTCACAGGCGTCGTATTCCATACCCTGGCCGATCACCGCGAGGAGCCGCGAGACGGCCGCTTCCGACTGCAGCGACTCGGTGAAGATCTCGGTCGTGGCCGCTATCGTCGAGCGTCTCGCCTCGGCCCGCCGGCGCTCCTCGATATCGATGCCGAAAACGATGTACCCGTCATGCGCCCACTGCCCCGGCATGCGAGGTGCCCCACGGTGCAGGAGCCATCGGAAATCCCCGCTGCTTCCGCGCACCCGGCTCTCGAAGGTGAAGCCCTCGTTGCTCCGGAGCGCGCGCCGCAGGGCAGCGAGGTGGCCGCTCCGATCGGCCGGATGCAGGCTCTGGACCCAACCTTCCCCGACCAGCTCCTCCCGACCTCGACCCGTCAGGTCCGCCCAGCCCCGGTTCACATAGAGAAACTGGCCGTCAGCATCGGTCATCGAGATCAGCACCGGCGCAGATTCCGCCATTGCGCGGAATCGACCTTCGCCTTCGCGGAAGGCTTCCAGCGTGAGCTGCTGTTGCGTGGCGTCGGTGACGGACATTACGACGCTGAAGCCTTGATCCCCAGGAAGCGTCACAGGGCGGCAGCGCATCGCCAGCCAACGCGGGGCATGGTCTGGTAGAGGAACTCGCAGCAGAACCCGGGAGAGGGTCACCCCGGTCGCCGCCGCGACCTGCACCGGGTGGCCACCGTCGGCAAAAGGCATCCCGTCCTCCCGGAGCCCAATCGACAGGACCGCAGGCGCACCGCGCGCCAGAAGCTCCGAGAATGTCAGGCCGAATAGAGAGGGAAGTGCCGAATTGAAATAGGTGAGCCGACCCGGTGGATCGAAAAGAGCGATCCCCTCATCCAGAATTTCCAGCAGCGCACCGAAGTCCATTCCCGGACGTGCCCGGCTCGGGCTGGCGCCTGCATCGGGTCGCAACGGATCGGTGACAACGGACGAGGAAGCGGTCATTGTCTCCTCCGCGGACGTACGCACGGGACCTTGACCGTGAGGAAGATCTAACAAACGATAGCGCAGAGGTGTCCGAGAAGAAAGCAGCCAGTCCTATTCAGGATAAGGTAAGTGTAGGTGGAATCCTACGTCCAGGATCCCAGCTTGCTCCTGGAGCAGCAGCCGGGATTCACTGCCTCGTGGGAGATCGGGTGAGGAGGGCCACCCGGACCGCGTCGACGACAAGCCTGGGATCTCCCACCTTAGACAGGAGAGGGACCTGGCGATCCTCTATGGGAGCATGAACCAAGGACTCTCCCGCAGAGCCTGTCAGGAAGATGACCCGACCCGCCAGCCGCGGCGTGGCGCTGATCAGCTTGTCGTGGAATGCGAGACCGTTCATGAGCGGCATGTGGACATCACTCACCACGACATCGACCTCCGGGCGCGTGGCGGCGATCGTCAGGGCCTCCGAGGCTGACCGCGCCTCCAGGACAATGAGCCCCGCGCGCTCAAGGGTCGCACGGATCGCCGACCGCATCGGGGCCTCATCGTCGACCACGAGAACCGTAGGCATAGGCAACGTTCGGCCACTGTACGCCGGACGTCAAGGCGGTAAGCCCCTTCCCCCAAAGACGGGATCCCTCGCGCAGCCTCTGCGCCTACTATAGAGGGACGCCCGGTCGCTTGACATCGAGGATCAAGACATGCTGGCCGCCGGTCGCTTCCTACACCCGGATACCGTGTTCAGCGACCGCGTTGGCCACGTCGGTGGTCGTGACGATGCCAAGCAGGGCCCCCTTCTCCATCACCAGCAGGCGGTGAATCCTGGCGTCCCTCATGATCCGCGCCGCCTCGACCACGTCGGCCGCCGGCGCGATGGACCAGATCCGGCGGCTCATCGCCTCGGCCACCACATGCTCCCCCAGGAGATCCCACTCCGGGCCTTGCGGGGCCGCGATGCGCTCCACCAGTTCCGCCCCGGCATCGGACCAGACATCGGCGAAGTACGCCCCAGGTGGCTCCTCTCCCTCCGCTGCCTCCGGCTCGCCCAACTCGTAGTCCGTGTCTTCGGGCCGCACCGTCGGCACAACCGGCTGGCTGCTCAGGAAGGCCATCACGTCGTCCATGGAGATCACACCAACCACCCGTTTGCCGGCGAGAACGGGCACCCCGCCGATATGGTGCTGTGCCAGCAATTCGACGAGAGCGCGTAAAGACAGTTCCGGGCCTACCGCGATAAGCTCCGAAGTCATTATATCGCGCACGCGAGTCATCGGTCCCTCCTTGGTCATGCCCCCTCGCACACCCGCCGGCTCGGCGGGAACGCTGTCGCCCCTTCAGTCCCGGCCCACTCATCGTCCCGCCAGAGGCCAGCCGCAATGAGACTCTGGGGATCGTAGTCCGAGGGACGCCTTTCCTCCAAGCAATCGAACTTGCAGTGACGGGAAGGTGAAGCGCCCGTGAAGACCTGTTGCCGAATGCGCACGGACAAAGGTGCGCCAGCACCGGCATACCGCGCCGGGCGCGGTCGCAAGCCGCGGGATCGTCTCGCCCGCGGCTCATGCAGCCGAGAGCGCGACCAGCACCGAGTGCCGGAGCATCGTGACCGGCGGGCCTCCACCCGGTCGGAGCGCGTGAGCATCACCAATGTCGCCAGGGCTATTCGCGCCCCGTGAGAACGAAGGAGAGTTTGCAATTCGCCCGGAATTCCGTGATCCGATCACCCTCGACCTTGGCGCTCAGATTCTCCACCCAAACCGAACGGATACCTGTGACCGTCTTCGCCGCTTCCCGCACCGCGTTCTTGATGGCGTCATCAAACCCCTTGTCCGATTGCGCGATCAGCTCGATCACTTTCACGACGCTGGCCATGGAGCCTCCCTGTGGTGAGAGAAGCCCAACCTCGCCTGAGCGGCCTGAAACCCGCCTGAGTACCGCATGAAGCGCGGTTCAGGTCGGCCGGACCCATGGTCCAACCCCCGAGGCCCTGTCACGCCCCCTTCCTGCTCCCTTCAGAACGGGACCGCTAGATAGAGGGAAGCAGGCGAGGGCCCCAGCCACCGGCCTCATAGGCCTACGTGGCGACGGCCGGCGCTCCGGGCGCTGGCACGCCCGATCCATCACCGCGACCCGCGCGATCCCGTTGGATCAGCACGACGCGGAACCACGGGACCGGACCATGAGCGACCCTTCCCCTTACGTCGTTCCCCTCTCGAGCGTGACGCTCGCGGACATCGCCCGGGTCGGCGGCAAGAACGCCTCACTGGGCGAGATGTTGCACGCCCTGCAGCGGCAGGGGGTACGGGTCCCCGACGGATTCGTGCTTACCGCTGACGCCTTCCGGTTGCACCTCCGCAAGGCCAATCTCACCGAGTGGATCGAGCGGACCCTGGAGCGACTCGACGTCCGGGACGTGCGGGCGCTGGCCGAGGCCGGCCAGTCGATTCGGACCCGGGTGCGGGAGGCCCCGCTCCCGACGGCGCTGGTCCCCGCGGTAACCGAAGCCTATGCCGCGATGTCCCGGCGCTATGGCGAGGCCGCGACGGACGTGGCGGTGCGCTCGAGCGCCACCGCGGAAGATCTCCCCGGCGCCTCGTTCGCCGGGCAGCATGAGACCTATCTCAACGTCCGGGGGATAGCGGCCCTGGATGCGGCCATCCGGGCCTGCTTCGCGTCGCTGTTCACCGACCGGGCCATCGTCTACCGGAGCGAGCACGGCTTCGCCCACGGTGAGGTGGCCCTGTCGGTCGGGGTGCAGAAGATGGTCCGGAGCGACCTGGGCTCCGCCGGCGTCATCTTCACGCTGGACACCGAGAGCGGCTTCCGCGATGTGGTACTGATCACCGGGACTTGGGGCATTGCCGAAAGCCTGGTGCAGGGGCGGGTGGCGCCGGATGAGTTCTGGATCCACAAACCGACGCTGCGGGCCGGCTTCCGATCCATCATACGGCGGGAGCGTGGCACCAAGGCGGTCAAGCTGATCTACGCCGAGAGTGGGCTGCGCACGGTCCGGGAGGTTCGAGTGCCGGATGCGGACCGGCTGCGATTCGTGCTCACGGACGATGAGCTGCTCGTTCTGGCCCGGTGGTCCCTTGCCATCGAGGAGCACTATTCCACCCTCGCCTGCAAGCCCACACCCATGGACATCGAGTGGGCGCGTGATGGTCAGAGCGGCGAACTCTACATCGTCCAGGCGCGGCCGGAGACCGTACACGCCAGGCGCTCCGGCACCCGGCTCGAGCTGTTCCGTCGCCAGGGTACGGGTCGAGTCCTGCTCACCGGCAAGAGCGTGGGTCAGCGGGTCGGCACCGGGGCAGTCCGGCTGGTGCACGGACCGGAGGAGCTGCCCCTGGTTCAGGCCGGGGACGTGTTGGTGGCGCGCATGACCGACCCCGACTGGGAGCCGGTGCTCCAACGGGTCGCCGCGGTAGTGACCGATGAGGGCGGCCGCACCTGCCACGCCGCGATCGTCTCGCGGGAGTTGGGCATCCCCTGCGTTGTCGGCACGGGGACCGCGACATCGCTACTCGCGACCGGCGCCCTGGTGACGGTGTCCTGCGCCGAGGGCGACGAGGGTCGGGTCTATGAAGGAAAGGTCGAGTTCGTCCGGGAAGAACTGGATCCGGCCACGGCGCCCCACTCTCCGGTGCCGCTCATGCTGAACGTGGCCAATCCCGACCGCGCCTTTGCCCTGGCCCAGCTCCCGTCGGCCGGGGTCGGTCTGCTGCGAATCGAATTCGTGATCTCCGGCTGGATCGGGATCCACCCCATGGCGGCCGCCCATCCGGACCGGATTGGCGACCCGGCAGTCCGGGCCGACATTGCAGCCCGGTCCCGCGGCTATGACTCGCCAACGGCGTTCTTCGTGGAACGGCTGGCCGCGGGCGTGGGACAGATCACCGCGGCCTTCTACCCCCGGCCGGTGATCGTGCGCTTCTCCGATTTCAAGACCAACGAGTACGCCCACCTGGCCGGCGGGGCCGGGTTCGAGCCGACCGAGTCCAACCCGATGCTCGGCTTCCGGGGCGCGTCACGCTATTACGACCAACGGTACCGCGACGGCTTCGCGCTTGAGTGTGCCGCCATCCGCCAGGTGCGCGAGATCATGGGACTGAGAAACCTCAAGCTCATGATCCCCTTTTGCCGCACCTTGGGCGAGGCACGCCAGGTATTGGCCGAATTGGAGCGCAACGGGCTGCGACGCGGGAGCGACGGCCTTGAGGTCTACGTGATGTGCGAGATCCCCAACAACGTGATCCTGGCCGCCGACTTCGCCCAGCTGTTCGACGGCTTTTCGATCGGCTCCAACGACCTCACCCAGCTGGCCCTGGGCATCGACCGCGATTCCGAGTTGCTGGCACCGCTGTTTGACGAGCGGGATCCGGGGGTGAAGCAGCTGATCGCGATGGTGGTGAGGGCGGCCCACGCGGCCGGGCGCCCGGTCGGCATTTGCGGCCAGGCCCCCAGCGACTATCCCGAGTTCGCCGAGTATCTGGCCGAGCTCGGCATCGACAGCATTTCGCTCAATCCCGACGCATTGTTCGGCGTGGCGGCCCGGCTGGCCCATGGCGCCGGCGCGCCTGCTGAGCTTGCGACATCACGGCAAGCTGCCGCGACCCTCAGCGGTTGAGGGCCGGGAATGTCCGGAGAGCGCCACCGACCACCGAGATGCCGCCGCCGACCCGCCGCGAGGCTGAGATACCTGCCATGACAGACACGGGCCGAGCCACTGAGCGGCAGGTGTACATCCCGGCGGGACGGGTGCGGCTTCCCGGTGAACTCAGCCTCCCTGAACGGGCCGTCGGCCTGGTCGCGTTCGCGCATGGAAGCGGGAGCAGCCGATTCAGCCCCCGCAATCAATCGGTGGCACGGAGCCTCCATCAGGCCGGCCTGGGTACGCTGCTCTTTGATCTGCTGACTGAGGAGGAAAGCCAGAACCGGGCGAACGTGTTCGACCTTGCCCTGCTGGCTGAGCGTCTCCTCGCCGCCACCCGATGGGCGGTCCGAGACCCCGATACCCGCGACCTGCGGCTGGGCTACTTCGGAGCCAGCACCGGCGCGGGGGCCGCCTTGATCGCGGCGGCGCAAGCCGCCGACCAGGTGCATGCCGTGGTCTCGCGTGGCGGCCGGCCGGATCTGGCCGGGGAGTGGCTCCCGCGCGTGCACGCCCCAACCCTGCTCATCGTGGGCGGACTCGACACCACCGTGCTGGGACTCAATCAGGCCGCCCTGGCACAGCTCGGCGGCCCGAAGCATCTGGTGGTGGTTCCGGGGGCGACTCATCTGTTCGAGGAGCCAGGTACGCTGGAACAGGTCAGCCGCCTGGCGCGCGACTGGTTCGGGCATCATCTGCGCCCACCGGAATCCGCTGCGGGCTGACCCTTTGCGGCCGCCGCCAGCGGGAATGTCACGCCCATTGCCACCATTAACGGCGCCGACGGGGTGGAGCAACCCCATCTCATCGCGTTCGACATCGACGGGCGATTCTAGGTCAGCAACTACGAGGCCAATGAGATCAAGCTCTACGATGTCCCGAGTCCGGGCGTCGTCACCCTGGTCGATTCGCTCACCGGCCCAGGAACCGGATTGAACCTCCCGGACGGAATCGCGATTGCGGGGCCGCGGGTCGCGGCCGGTCCATCCGTAGTTCTGACCGAGATCGGGACCAGCCGCCTATCCCTTGGCGGGGCGTTTCGAAGGCGAAACTTGCGTCTTTCGATTGGGCGGCTCACTGGCGCTATGTCCACCAGGGTGGTCGGCCGGCATGGGGCCTCCTGCTGCCTTCCCTATGAAGATCACCCACATAGCCCGATGAGCTAACTCACTAGCCACGCCTCACATGCGTGGGTAACTGCAAACACCTCTCCGAAGATGCGCGGAGGGGTGTTGTGCTTTCCAGGGCCTACGTGACCCGTGCCCCCAACCATGTGCCCGCGTCCTCACCTGCACCGAGCCGCTGGCACTCGTGCAACGCAGGTCCCTCAACCCGCCGCCGCCTGCAGTTCCTCGAGCAGCCGGTCGAGGTTGACGCCATGCGCCTGCGCCGCAAACGCCAGGGTCTTCGCGCCCCCACAACAGAGGTCGAGCCCGTGTCGACCGAACACCTCCCGTGTGGCGGGGTGCTGCGTCGCGACGTCCGCGAGCGTGGCTGTCGGCGAGATCCCGGTATCCCGGAACGTCACGACCCATTCGGCCGGGCCCCGGGCCTCGGTGGTTCGGCTGAAGCCCCGGCGCCGCATGACGTCGTACAGCGGGAGGGGTTCGAACGGGGCGGTGAGCTCGAGCGCGCCGCCCGGCGGAATCCGCCCCGCGGCGGCCATGATGAGGTCGAAGGGTTCCCCGCCGGCGGCGAGCACGGCGCGCACATCCAGACGGGTGAGGTCCGGTTTGATGGGAGTAGCAGTCATCGATGAATCCTTGCCGGCGTCCAGCGGGGTTCCCAGACCAGGCGCACGGTCGTCGCACCGACCCATGGCACGGAAGCGAGGACCCGATGAACGCCGTCCAGGATCGGGGCCTGCATGGGACATCCAGCCGTCGTGAGGGTCATCACGACGGTCACGTCGTTGCCGTCCAGCTCCAGGTCGTAGATGAGGCCAAGATCCACAATGTTGATGCCCAGCTCCGGGTCGATCACCCGCCGGAGCTGTCTCAGCAAGGCATCGCGGCGGGCGCGCTCGTCTGGCGCGGAGGTGGTCGTCATCGCCCGTAGCGCAGACTCAGGACCCGCCCCGCCTGGGCCAGCACGAGCGCCACCCCCAGGGCAAAGGCGGCCGCTCCTGCCGTGACCGCCGCGGCCGAGCCAACAGCCACAGCCGGCACGATCACCAGAACACCGGTCACCAGGCACGCCAGCGACGCCCAGCCCCATGACGGGCGGGTGAGATCCGCCACCACCGGCAGCGGGCCCTCGCCCATCTTCTGTCCGAAGAGATGCAGCCAGGTGAGAAACGGCAGGATCTTGTATTGCACCCCCACGATCAGCGGCACCAGCCACCCCAGCAGCACCAACAGCCCGTACGCCGCCCATCGGCTCGGCGCAAAACCCGTGGGCGCCAGCAGCATCAGGGCTCCCGTGACCACGGCCACACCCAGCGCCACATGGGCCACCGCGACGTGCGCCAGTCCCGGATCGAGTGCCCGTCGCAGGCGGCGCCGGAAGTAGCCAGCGGCAAGTACGAGATAGAGCCCGGTCGCCAGACCCATGACCAGGCCACCCGCCAGGATCAGCAGGGGCAACCTGGAGAACTGCCCAAGCACAAACGCCGACAGCCCCGCCCCGCCGAGTGGGCCCGCCCACCGGAGCGGCCAGCGGGGGAACCCGTGGCTCACGAGGAACATCGGCAGCATCCGACTGCCGACACCGACGGCAATACAGGTCGCGAAGCCGAGCGCCGCCAGATGGAAATGGCTGGCGATCATCGCCAGGCGATCGACGTGCCAGTAGCCGAGCACCTCACCGATACGCAGCGACCCGAGCCCCAGGGTGGCGAGGAAGGCGACATATCCGGCCATCACGTAGCGCCCGACGATGGGATCGGGCTGGGTGCGGAGGCTTCGCGAGATGAGGTTCACCCCGAACAGCCCGGCCGCCAAGGCCACGGCCGTCCATCCCAGACCCTGCAGCGGCGCCCTGGAGAACCAGAAGCCCGCCACGATCAGCGCGATGCCTGCCTGCAGCAGCCAGAACGTCACGTGCGCCGTCCGCACACTGCGAACGGCGCGGCCCATAGCGACAGGAAAGAGCTGGTACAGCGCGCCGAAGATTCCGGTCGTGATGACGCCGAGGGTGATGCAATGTGTCACCGCGAAGACCCGGGGATCGAAGATGTTCCCGGCCGCCAGTTGTGACGCGACCACGACCAGCCCGGCGGCGCCGACCCCGAGCCAGAGCAAGGCGGCGATGAAATGCTCGCCCGGCAGCCGGAAGGGAGGCGGATGCACGGCCCCCGGGAGGTTCGGCAGCGGAGCGCCCGGCAGGCGGGGCGTGGGCAAGGTCGTCGCAGTCATGCGGCCGGGGAAACCAGAAGGCTCATGACTGAAGAGTCATGAGCCTTCGTGAAAAACGAATGAAGCCCGGGTGAGAGCTTGCACCCCTGGGGCGGTCAGTGGCTCATCTGGCCTTTCGGGGCCCCCGCCTTGAGCATCCCCACCGCACCCTTGGTCGCGTCCGCGAACGCATGGGACACGAAGGGATAGATCCCCTCCTCCACGAGATGGGTGTCGAAGATCATCCCTCCCCCGACCGGCACCGCGAAGGTCTGCACCCCTCTGAGCGGCGTCTCGGAGCCGTCGAGCCAGACCCGGTCGAAGATCGCTCCGACGACGTGGAAGGAGGACACTCGGTTGGGACCGGCGTTGACCACGTAGAAGCGCACCGGCTCGTTCACCGCGACCTCCAGGGGGTGAGTGGCGTACAGATTCGCCGAGCCGTTGAAGGTGACGTAGTCAGGCGCCAGATCCAGCATCCGCTGCCAGTCGAGCGCCTGGACCGAATCGGGACCGTGTTTGGGGCCCAGGTAGAACTCGCTCTGCACCAGCACGAACTCCCGCGCGGCGGGCCTGGGACGCACCGGGTCCACGATCAGCGCCCCGTACATCCCGTTGGCAATGTGGGCCGCGACCGGCGCCGTGCCGCAGTGATACATGAACGCCCCAGCAATCCGGGGCACGAACCGGAAGTGCAGCGAGTCGTTGGGCATCACGTTGGTGTAGGCCCGGCTCGGTGCGATCTCGGCGGCATGGAAGTCGATCGAGTGCGGCATGAGGGCCCGATTGACAATCGTGACATCAATGGTATCGCCGATCGTCACCCGGAGCGTGGGGGCGGGCACCTGCCCGCCGAACGTCCAGGCCTCGTACACGACGCCGGGCGCGATCGTGTGGCGGGCGTGGATGGTCTCCAGCCGAACCCGATGCAGATGAGTGCTCGAACGGGCCGGCGCCTCCGCGGTGCGCTCCGCCGGCTCCGAGGGTGTCCCCACCGCCGCCTCGCCGTGGGACATGGAAGCGGGCGGAGTTGCGGTAGCCGGGTTCTCTTTCTGCGATGATCCGCTGGACTGGGCCGGACGGGAGGTGCCTGGTTG
>DATBLR010000040.1:0-146893 GCA_036555275.1 Gemmatimonadales bacterium
GGCAGCCCTTCGAACATCAGGTGCATTGCCCCGGGGTGCATCCGAACCTCTCCGCCCGCCGGAATCTCCAGCGCGGAAGCCATCCTCATCTGGCCATTGCTGGTTCCCATCAGCATTCCGCGGCCGCCCGCCGGGCTGCCGACCTCGAGCAGTGTGTCGGGCTGGTCGGCCGTTCCCCGCATCGCCACGTAGGCGGCTCCGGCGTCATCGACGCTCGGGTTAGCGTACCCCGAGAGAATCTCCACCTCGCCGACCTCTGCCAGCGGTGGTCGGGTCGCCGGCCGGCGGCCGCAGCCGACAATGGCCAGCCGCACAGTGACAGCGGGTAGTCCGCCTCGACGCTAGGCGCGAAACTCACAGGCTGAGCTCCTGCATGATGTTATAGGCCCTCATCGGTTCTCCTCCCGGCCCCGCAGGGGCACTCGACCATGCCCGCGATCAGCTCCCGCCGGATGGTCTTCGCATGGAGCCGTACGGGCCCGTTACGACCCCTCAATGGTGGTGGGCCGGGTGATCCGGGCCTGCCAGAGCGCCGTAGCGGCCCATCGAATGAGGCGAGCCCAGTGACACCCGAACTCCCAGCACCACGGACCACAGAGTGCGCCGGCCGTAGAGTTCGTCGAGGTTGACCGCCGGCGTGCCGACCGACGCGACCCGGCCGAGGGAGAGTTCCAGCAGGGGCTCGGCGGAGAGCGCCCGGGCCCGAAACGCGAACCCGTATCCCGCCGTGTGCACAGTCCAGCGGGTGACGCCCACGGGTGCCCCAAGGGTGTCGGGAGCCACCCGGAACAGGTCCGCTGAACGGGGGGCTTCAGGTCTATCAGTCGATTCGAAACGGTAGTAGAACCGGTGATGCTCATCGCCCGACGACCATTGTCCCTCCGCCAGTACCGTTCTGTACGAGCGCTCAGCGTGTGCAGCCCCGACCTCGGCAAGAATGACGAGTCGGCCCTGCCCGGCGGGCCGATCAAAGCGAGTTGAGAGGTTCCACAGCCCCTGGGATTCGGCGCCGGCGCCAACGTGGTGTGCCGACCCGACGATGGTTGCCAGCGAGCCGCGAATCTCCAGTCCGCGGAGCGGCCACAAGGTGACCCGGGCTGAACGCGATGCACCCCTGTGGTTGGTGCAAATCGAGCACTCCGCATGGTTGTGGCCGGCGGAATCAGACTGGGCCGGGTGGCCCTGCCCATTCTGACTCCCGTTGTCGAAGAGCGCCCCCTCGAACCCGACCCGTGGGAATCGCAAAGTCAGGACAGCGAGCAGCCGGTCCATGATCTGGGTCCAGTGCTCATTGACGGGTTGGTGGAGAACAGGGCGCATCATCGGTGGATCACTCCCGAATGGTGCCAGCCCCTTACCACCGGAAATGCCAACCTGGCCCTTCCGGCCCCCGGGGCCGATGTCGCCCACCAGCGAAACGACCGCCTCATGCACGTAGTCGTGCTGGTGCTCGCGGTCGTAGAAGCTGCCCCCCCAGGCGCCGATGGCGAGCACACCGTCTCCGGTGGTGAGCTTGTCGAGGCTCAACGCCGAAAAGAACCGGAGATGGCCGCCGAGACCCTCGCCAGTCAGGGTGATCATCGACTGCTCCAGGTCGACCTCCTTTCGACTGTCACCCCCAGGTGCCGGGTCCATTCGAGTCGCCGCGAGAACGCCCTGTGCCCCCCACCTAACCGTCACTCTTGCTGATTGGGCCGCTGCCATGCCGGGCACGGCGCCGGTGACAATGAGACCGAACCTGACGTACAGCATGAGCCGGATGCGAGGGCAAATGCGGGGTCGACGGTGGAAGGTCATTGGCGAGGCAGCCGCATCATGGCAGATCACCCTGAGCGCTCCTGAAGCGCCCGTTTGTCAGGGGCCCCTCCGGGGGTCGGCCGCACACCGTGCAGGTGAGACTATGGGTCGGACCATTACGCGGCCTCCGAATGGAGCGGCACCGGCTCCGGCCGATCGAACTCCTCCTCCCACCGCTTATAGTTCGCCTCCGCATCCCGGATGAACGGCGACCAGGCGATCACCTTCAGAATGAGCGCATTCACGGCCTTCATCGGAAACCGAAGCGGCCGTACGATGTCGAGGAACAGCACCACCCGCACTCCGTCGGTGTCGTTCCACACCTCGTGGACATAGGTGTCGTCGAACACCATGACCTTCCCTTCCTCCCAATGAGCCAACTGGTCCCCCACCCGGATCCGGCATTTCGCCCTCGGCTCCGGCACGATCAGTCCCAGATGGGCGCGGATGACGCCCTTGTAGGGGCCGCGATGCGGCGGGATATGCTTTCCCGGTGAAAGGATGGAGAAAAAGGCGGTCTTCATTCCGGGAATGCTCTCGACAATCCGCGCCGTCTCCGGACAGCGGCGGCAGTTGCCCTCGGCCTTTGTGCCGTACGCGTAGAAGAACACCGTCTTCCAGCCATCGTCCTGGCTCAGATGCCTCTGATCAATGGAGATGTCTTGAAAGTTCGGCAGCGCTGATCGGCGAGGTAGAATGCCCTCGAGTTCGCGCCGGAAGGCAGGGTAGTGCGCCTCCAGCTTTGGAACCCAGTCGAAGTGCGACGGGTCGAAGAACGGCGCCTCACCGATCAGCGACGCGGCGCCGATGCGCCGCTGCAGCGCCCGGATCAGCCGGGCACCGTTGGTGACGACGATTCGATGAATCAGCTCACTCATCTTCTGCTCCTTAGGGCCGCTCGGGCCCCTCAGCATAGCCTTGAGGTCAAGCTCGGAGAGCGTCGCGCGACGTGGTGCTACCGCCAAGGCCGGGCAGGCGACCCACGGCAGCCGCTCTTTCCCCTCGTAAATTCAGTTTCCAAGGGCCAGCGACCACCGACCCGAGTCACTCCGGCATCTCCCCGTAGGCCACCACCGGAACCCGCACGGATACCTCTCCGGCACGGGCGAACCGGAGCCTCAACTCTAGCGTGTCGCCAATCCCGTATGAGTGTTTCATCCCTTCGAACATCAGATGCACGGCTCCAGGGTGCATCCGGACCTCTCCCCGCGCCGGAATCTCCAGCGTGGAGACCATCGTCATCTGACCGTTCCTGGTTCCCATCAGCATCCCGTTGCCGTCGGCCGGGCTGGAGACCTCCACTAGGGTGTCCGGCTGGTCCCCTGTACCCCGGAGCGCAAGGTACGCCGCACCAGCGTCGCCGGCGGTCGGGTAGGCGTACCCGGACACGATCGCAACGCCTCCGAGCTGGGCCAGCGGTGCCCGGTTCGCCGCGCGGTGCCTGCAGGTGGCGGCGGCCAGCAGAAGCACGAGATGAAGGGCAGGTACACCGCACCGACACCAGGCTCGATGCGCGCGAAAACCTGACCCCTGCACGATGCCCTTGCCCTTCATCGGGTCCTCCCGGATTGCAGATAGGATTGGCATGGCCGGTTGCGATCCACGCTGCCGGTTCTTGGTTGGGCAATCGGCTGGACGTCTGCCACGCACTCGCCTCCCGGGACGGGCGCGCGTCATACGCTATGATCGCAACTGGAATGGCTCCGCCCTGGGGCGGGCGGTCTAGGAGAGGAGCTGGGGAGGAGCTTGCGCCAGCGGAAGCAGGTGGTCGACCCGGGTGCCAGGGGCCGAAGCGAAGACCGAGGCGGGCGCCTCGGCGATGGAACCGAACGCGAGCGCCGGCCGCGCCAGCTCTGAAGACAGGGCGGGAACCGAAACGCAGCAAGCGTGGCCCACACACTGGCACCCGCCGTGGCGGCGCGGTGAACCCCGGTCCTGGTGCCCGCCCTGACCCGTTGGTGCCTGCGCCATGTGGGCGCAGTGAGACTCGGGCCCGGAGCTTGCCTTCTCCACCTCGCACCCGTGAAGGAAGCCGGGTGCGACCGCGTTGGCAGTGAAGACCACCGCGAGTAGCAGGCTCAGGAGTGAGCGGATCCGCGAACGCATGAAGTCGGTATCATGCACCGCAAGCCGCCGTGTCCGCAAGAGCGGCGGGGTATCGGAGCGCCCAACGCCCTAGTCGGTTAAGATACCACCCCCCATCTCCGTCGGAATGCGCGGCCGGCGGCACATTTCACGCACCCTGGAGGGGTCCCAATGCACCGCCCGAAATTCGTCCTCGGCGCCATCGCCAGTCTGGCGATCGCGCTTCCGGCCGCCGCCATGCACACCCATCTCGTCAAGGCAGAGCCGGGCGTCGACTCGACCGTCGCGACCGCGCCAAAGCAGGTCCGCCTCTGGTTCAACGAAGTACCCGAAGTGGCCCTCTCCGCCGCCAGCATCATGAAAGAGGATCATTCACCCGTTGCGGTGGTCAAGATGGCCGCGACCGACGACAGTCTGTCCGTGGCCGGCCCCGTCCCCATCAGCCTCGAACCGGGCAGGTACATGGTGATGTGGCGCACCGGATCCGCCGATGGCCACGCAGTCCGCGGCATGTATTTCTTCACCTACGACCCGACGGTCCGGCCAAAGCCCTGACGTGCACCCCGACGAAGGACCTCTCCCCCTCGACTTCTACACCCTCGGGCGCGGGCTTGCCTACCTCGCGGCGCTCGCGCTGATCGGGTCCTGCGTCTTCATCACACTCATCCCGCGGTGGCGCTCGAACGATGACGACGATCGCTCGCTGGCCGCCCGGGCGCTCACCCGGGCCTGGAGCGTTGCGGCAGCCGCCGCCGCCCTGCTGATCGGCGCGGACCTCCTCCGGGCGTGGGGCCAGGTCCGGTCCTTTCTAGACCCCGGTGAACCCCTCACCTGGGATGCGGCCGGTCCGGTGCTCTTGGCGACCGGGTGGGGGAGGGGCTGGCAGCTGCAGTTGCTTGTGGCCCTGGCCTCGCTTCCCGTGGCGCTGCTGGCCCGTCGCCGCCCGGCCACCGGCCTCGCGTTGTTAGGCACGACCAGCCTGGCGGTAGCGGCCGTGTCGCCGCTCACCGGCCACGCCGTGGAACACCCTTGGGGACGCTCCCTGGGTATCGGGCTGCATGCCGTCCATCTGATCGGCGGAGGCGTCTGGCTAGGAACGCTGCTGACCATGGTCCTGGCCGGACTCCGCCCGGCGACTCTCGGCGACGCGCCCGCCGTCGCCCGCATGGTCGCCGTCTTTTCGCCGGTCGCGCTCTGCGGCGCCGCGCTCGCCGTCGTCGCGGGCACCCTCCTGGCCCTTGCGTACGTGGGCGATGTCTCCAGCCTGGTCGGCACCACCTATGGCCGCACCCTGCTCTCCAAGCTCGGTCTGCTCGGCGTCACCATGGCCTTTGGAGCGTGGAACTGGCGCCGGGTCCGGCCCCGGCTGGGAAGCGGGAGTGCAACGCAGAGTCTCACCCGATCGGCGTCGATCGAGCTCCTGATCGGCCTGCTTCTCGTGGCTGCGACCGCCATCCTGGTCGCCCTGCCGGCGCCCAGAATCTGACGCCATGCGAGTCGCCCTGCTTGGCACACTGACGCTCGCGGTCCTGGCCGGCTGCAGGCCTGCCGAGCCGAAAACCTTCAATCCGGATGGTTTGGCCGGACCCAGGATCACTCCCCCGCTCGCCAAGCCCGATTTCACGCTGACGACGACCGACGGAACGCCCTTCGACTTCCGCAAGGAGACCGAGGGCTACGTGGCGCTGCTGTTCTTTGGCTACACCCACTGCCCCGACGTCTGCCCGGTGCACATGGCGAACATCGCGGCCGCGCTGTCCCGGCTGAGCCCGGAGATCAACAACAGTGTCAAGGTGGTATTCGTCACCACCGACCCGGCGCGCGACACGCCGGAAGTCATCCGCAACTGGCTGGACAAGTTCGACCGCCGCTTCATTGGCTTGACCGGCGATACCCTCGCGATTCTTGGAGCGATGCGGCAGCTGCGATTGGGCCAGCCGGTGCGCGAGCCCGGGACGAACGATACGACCTATACCATCGGCCATCCGGCGCTGGTGATCGCCTTCACGCGCGACGACCTCGCCCACGTGGTCTATCCCTTCGGGATCCGCCAGGCCGATTGGGCCGACGACCTCACACTGATGGCAAGGCGCCGCTGACCATGTGCTGCAGAATCCTGCTCCTCATCACCGCCTGCCTCGCCGGTGGGTGCCGCGCACGGGAGTTCAACGCCGCCAGTCTCGCCGGGCCACAGATCTCCCCGCCGCTCCCCAAACCGGACCTGATACTCAGGAACACCGACGGGAGCGTATTCGATCTGAAGAAGGAAACCGAGGGGTACGTCACCCTGCTCTTCTTCGGATACACACATTGCCCGGATGTCTGTCCGGTGCATCTCGCAAACATCGCGGCCGCGATGAAGGATCTTGACTCCTCTGCGGCCGATCGTATCAAGGTCGTCTTCGTCACGGTCGATCCGAAGCGTGATACGCCGGAGGTCATCCGAAACTGGCTGGACAAGTTTGACCCCCGCTTCATCGGGCTCACCGGTGACAGCGCGTCGATCGCCTGGGCCTTCACGCAGCTGCGGCTGGGGCACGCCATGGACTCCCCGGTGCAGGCGGACAGCGGTCTCTACACCATCGCCCACACCGCCCTGGTCCTCGCCTTCACGCGCGATGATCTGGCCCACGTCGCCTATCCCTTTGGCATCCCGAGAGACGCCTGGGCGAACGATCTGAAACTCCTGGCGAGGGGCGGCTGATGACGAGGTCCAAGCCGACAGGCTGCGGCCGAGCCGCCGAGCCGCGACCGAGGGTCCCCTGGGAGCGCGTCAGCGCGACCCGGACCCGAGGGAGTCCTTCAGGCCCGGACCGCCGAGCCGGCGAGTGACCGTGCAGTGGTGGTGCTCCGCTACCGGCCAGCCGTGGACCTGGGGCTGGAAGGCGTATCCCGGTGTATGGCTCTTCGTCGGCGCCCTGGCCTTTTGGTACCTCACACCGGGACGACGGTATGACGGTAGGACGGTAGCTGGTGCCACTGACCGTCTGACCGTCCGACCGTCTCAACTCTTCTGGTTCTTCACCGGCCTCCTCGCCATCTGGCTTGCTCTCGACTGGCCCATCGGCGCGCTCGGAGCGGGCTACCTGGCCAGCTTCCACACCGCCTCGTACATCCTGCTCTCGCTGGTCGCTCCACCCTGCCTGATCCTCGGCGTGCCGGAGGCGTGGGTTCGCGAGGCCCTGCAGAGACCCGGCTGGGGCCCCGCCTTGAGGCTGTGCGGCCGTCCCTGGTTTGGTCTGAGCGTCTTCAACGTCGTGGTGCTGGTCACTCACGTCCCCGGCGTCCTGGACTCCCTGATGGTGACTCAGCTTGGCGCTCTGCTCGTGGATCTCGGCTGGCTGGCGGGGGGCCTGCTGCTGTGGTTCCCGGTGATGGGACCATCCCCGGAGGTCGTGCGGCTCAAGCGACCGCTGAAACTGGCGTATCTCTTCGCATCAACGCTGGCGCCAACCATTCCCTCGGCGTTTCTGACCTTCGCGCAATACCCGCTCTACTCCACGTACGAGCTGGCGCCGCGCGTCTTCGAGCGATTGACCGCACAAGAGGACCAGCAGGTAGCCGGGCTGCTGATGAAACTCGTGGGAGACCTTCCGGTGTGGTTCGGGTTCGGGGTGATCTTCTTCCGTTGGGCGCGGGAGGACGAGCGGCAACGACCCCCGGTGCACCCTGATGCTCTGCGGGGCGCGGGGCTCTCCCGCTGAGAGAGGCTACTGCCCGGTCGATTCTCGCTCCGCGCGCATGGACCGTTTCCGCCCCGGCAGGTGGACCGGCGGTGGGGCGGCAACCCGGCGGGCCAGCTCAATGTGCGGTGCCAGCACATCGGCGAACTGCTGCGCCAGGGTGATGTCCAACCGCGAAAAGGGGGAGGCGGCGGGGGCCGTCATGGCCATGGCGCCGAAGATCCGACCCGCTGTCCGGAGCGACACCACCAGGACCATCACCGGGGTTCCCTTCTCGTCTTCTTCGGTGGAGAGCAGGAACGGGACTTCGCCCTGCACCACCGCGGCGACTCCTGTCCCCTCGATTGGCTCCTGCGGCAGCTCCGCGAGCGGCGTCGCGATACCCGGCTTCACCAGGACGACCCGCTGATCATCCCCCAGCCGCACCGCAAACTCGATCGTCGACACCGGGAAAAGGGCTGCGGCCTGTTGTTCAACCAGGCGGCTGCCCTCGCCCAGGAAGGCTGTCGACGCCAGCAGCTCGGCGACTCGGGCGAGCTGAATGGGGACCTGCCGCTGCACATCCAGCTGGCTCTTGATCACGCTGTTCTGCCAGGCCAGCACCATTGCCTCGACTCGCGGCGCCAGCAGCGCACCAACCCGGTCCAGCAGGGCCATATCCTCTTCGCGATAGAACCCCGGCCCGTTGCTGCCGAAGATCAGATACCCGATCAGCCGCTCGACCACCTTCAGCTTCACCGCAACGACGCTCCGCGGTGGCTCCTCCGGTCCCCGGACCGTAATCAGCTCCGGCACCGGCGCCCCCGTCGTCGAACCGAGCAGGTTGTCGAGCAGGATAGCGGCGTGATCGCCCATCAGCCGCGACGGATCCAGCTTGCTTCGCGGCACAACTAGCGCCGGATCGCCCCACAGCGACCCGTAGCCGTGAAGCCCCAGCCGATAGCAGTTCTCCCCCGCAGCGTCCGGGATCAGCAGCTCGTAGGCGTCGTGGGGCATCGTCGGCTGCAGCGCGAAGGAGAGGGCCAGCATCAGGTCGCGCGGGGTGCCGGCGCCGCCGATCGCTACGGCAAGAGTCTCGAACAGCTCTCCCTCTCGAGCCTGGTCCCTCACCCGTTCGGTAAGCGGTCCTTGTGGCTCTGGCATCGCGGTCTGCGGATGCTCCGATCCCGGCTCGTCCGGAAGCGTCCCCACCCGCGCCACCCGGGCCAGCATCGGCGCCATGACGTCCGCCGCGAGGTCCAGGAGCCGCTGGGCCCTCATCCCGTAGGCGTGCGGGCTGAACGAGGCGAGCATGATGAGGCCCGCGTCCTGCCCGCCATGCCGAACCGGTCGGAGCAGGACCGACCCGTAGCCGGCTCGGCGGATCCGGTTGTCGAGCTCGTCCAGCAGGTGCTGGTTGATCATCGGGTCGGCCGGCGGCACCTGGAGGTTGTCCTCGCGCAGCTTTTCCGGCTCCAGCAGAATCGGCTCGCCGTCCGAGCCGTAGATCCAGACCGCGAGCAGGTCGGCCGGCAGCTCGGCACGCAAGGCGTCAACCACCGCTTCATACCAGGCCTTGAGCACATCCATGTCCTGGATGCGCGTGCGTGGATGAAGCAGCGGGATCAATTTCCGGAAGTCCAATTCACCCAAGGCCATAGAATCCTTGAGGTGCAGTGTCTGTGCCGCCTGTGCCGGCCCTGACGTTGATACCCCCTCCCCCTAATTGACTACCCCCTCCCCCTATGCTACTTTGTGGCCACTGGCGTGGCGAAATCTGGCCAGGCTCTAACCACTTAAGTATATGCCATACATCGCGATACATATATCCGGGATGAGCTGCGGTCACTGTCTCAACGCGGTCAGCCAAGCAATTCGTGAAGTACCTGGTGTCGAGGTGAAATCGGTGCGAATCGGCCGCGCCGAAGTAACGGTGTTGGACGGCGACGCCACAGCCCAGGTGCGGGCCGCCATTGAGAACGCGGGCTACAGGGTCGAGGGCGTGAGCGGTGGCTGACGCTTCGATTCGGGTCACGGGGATGTCCTGCGCGGCCTGCAGCGCCCGGGTAGAGCGCTCCCTGTCCCGAACGCCGGGAGTGAGCCGGGCCAATGTGAACCTGATGACTGGCACGGCAACCGTCGCCTACGATCCTGCCCGCACCTCCCCGCACGCGCTGACGGAGGTCATCCGGGGCACCGGCTATGGCGCCGAACTTCCAGAGCCGGATCTGACTCTTGAAGCCGAGCTCGAGCGGGAAGACCACCAGCACGCGGGCGAACTTCGCCTGCTCCGTCGCAAGGTCGCGCTGGGCCTGGCCGCCGCCGTACTCACGATGGTGCTCAGCATGCCGCTTACGGCTCCGGGGCACGCCGGAGGCGCCGATCCCTTCATGCGCCTGATGATGTGGGCCAGTGCGCCCCTGCGCCAGTTCGCGCCCGGTCTCTTCAGGCTGTCCCCGGATCTGCTCCGGTACCTCCTCCTTGGCATCACCCTGCCGGTCGTGACCTGGAGTGGTCGCCAGTTCTACACGCGCGCCCTCGCCGCACTCCGCCACCGGGGCGCGGACATGAACTCGCTGATCGCCCTGGGCACGGGTGCGGCGTTCCTGTTCAGTCTCGCCGCGACCCTGGTGCCCGGCTGGTTCCGGGCCCGGGGTCTCGAGCCGGAGGTCTACTTCGAGGCGGTGGTGTGGATCATCGCCCTGATTCTCCTGGGCAACTGGCTGGAAGCCCGGGCGAAGTCGCGGGCTGGCGCGGCGATCCGGCGCCTGGCGGGACTGCGCCCGGAGCGGGCGACCGTGATCCGCGACGGCGTCGAGGTGGAGCTTGCCATCGCCGCGGTGCTGCCCGGCGACGAGCTGCTGGTTCGGCCCGGCCAGCGGATTCCCGTGGACGGGGTCGTGGTTGAAGGCGCCAGCGCCGTCGATGAATCGATGCTCACCGGGGAACCAATGCCGGTCACCAGGCGCCCCGGAGACGAGTTGGTCGGCGGGACCCTCAATGGCAACGGGGCGCTCCGCATGCGCGCGCTCCGGGTGGGACGGGAGACTGTGCTCTCCCGGATTGTGCGGCTGGTCCGGGAAGCCCAAGGACAGAAGCCACCCATCCAGAGACTGGCAGATCGGATATCGGCGGTGTTTGTCCCGGCCGTGATCGTGGTCGCCGGAGTCACCTTCGTCACCTGGTGGGCGATTGGTCCCGAGCCGCGGCTGCTGAACGCCCTGGTGTCCGCGGTGGCGGTGCTCATCATCGCGTGCCCCTGTGCCATGGGGCTGGCGGTTCCCACCGCGGTAATGGTCGCCACCGGTCGGGGGGCAGAGCTCGGCGTGCTCATCCGGGGAGGCGATGCCCTGGAGCGAGCCGGCTCCGTCACCGCGGTCGTCCTCGACAAGACCGGCACCATCACCGAGGGAAGGCCCGAGGTCACCGCTGTCACCCCTGCGGCAGCTTGGCTCCGGGCCGCGTCGGGCCGGACCACCGCCGTTGGTGCCGGCCGCGGCGCGGCACCGCCGGCGGGTGATTCGGCCGCCGGTGAGGTCGCCTTGCTCTACTTCGCTGCCTCCGTCGAGCGGCTCAGCGAGCATCCCCTGGCCGATGCGATTGTCCGGGTCGCGGCAGCGCGGGGGGTGACGCTGGCAGACCCGGAATCATTCGAGAGCGAATCCGGGGTTGGAGTTCGTGGTCGGGTAGATGGGCACGAGGTCCGGGTAGGCAGCCGGCGGCTCCTCGCCGCGGCCGATCTCCGAGGGGCGAGCCCCGCTGACGCCGGGTCCGCCAGCGTGTTCGTGATGGTAGATGGCGCGCTGGCCGGAACCATCACCGTGAGCGACCCGGTCAAGCCGGGCAGTGCCCGGGCCATCGCGGCCCTTCGCGACAGCGGCCTTGAAGTGGTCATGCTTACCGGCGACCGGCGCGATGCCGCCGAGCGGGTCGGGGCGAGCGTGGGGGTTTCCCGGGTTGTCGCGGACGCGCTGCCCGATGAGAAGCTCGCGGCGATCCGGGGGCTTCAGCAGCAGGGCCATGTCGTCGCCATGGCGGGCGATGGCATCAACGACGCCCCCGCCCTGGCCCAGGCCGATGTGGGAATCGCCATGGGCACCGGAACCGACGTCGCCATGGACGCGGGACAGATCACCCTGGTGCGCGGCGACCTCCGGGGTGTTGCCCTCGCCATCGATCTGAGTCGCGCGACCCTCCGCATCGTGCGGCAGAACCTGTTCTGGGCCTTCGCCTACAATGTGCTCGCCATCCCGGTTGCCGCCGGCGCGCTGTATCCGCTTCTGGGATGGCGGCTCAGCCCCGCCCTCGCGGCGGCCGCGATGGCCCTGAGCAGCGTGAGCGTCGTAAGCAACAGCCTCCGGCTGCGCCGCGCGGGGTGTGTTGCGGCTGGCTGAGACAGATGAGTGTTCCACCCACCCGTGGTCGCCCGCAGGGTCGGAACCCAAGGAGTCACCATGTCGCCTGATCACCCCGGCTCGCTGCCATGCGCCTGCGCGGCCGCCGACGAAAACCGTCGCGCCGTAGCAGTGGATCCGGAAATCAAGGCCGGGGTACTGACCCGGTTGCGCCGCATTGAAGGCCAGGTCCGGGGACTGCAGAAAATGGTGGAGGAGCAGCGCTACTGTGCCGATATCATCACCCAGCTGGCCTCGGTCCAGGAAGCGCTCCGGGGCACCGGCCGTGAACTGCTGCGCAATCACTTGAAGCACTGCGCTACCGCCGCCATCCGGGCGGACGATCCAGCGGCGGCGGAAGCGATGTACGAAGAGCTGGTGGACCTGATGTTTCGCGGCGCCCGCTGACCGGACCGGAGGAGTGTCAGGCTGCTGGCGAAGGTCCCGGCCCCCGCCTGGCGCGATCGCGACGTAAGGGAGGGGGCCTGCTCAGCTCTGCTTCGCTTCGACCGCGCGCTGGTCCCGGGACTCGAGTGCGGCGTGGTACTCCACGACCAGGCGCTCCATCATGGCTTCGCGCCGCCGGTACAGGCGCCGAACTGGACGAGGGGCGTGGCGCGCCAGCGCGTACGCTGTGAGCAACGGCAGCGCGATCGAGTTGTCCCCATACACCACCACCGTCCCCGGCAGCTGGTCGGGATCGATCTTGCCCCAGCTCACCGCTTCGTTGGGGGTGGCGCCGGAAAGGCCGCCCGTGTCGGCGCGGGCGTCGGTGATCTGCAGGAAATAGTCGTGTCCCCGCTCGTCGATCCCGAGCACCTCCTGGATCTGCGGCTCGGTCTGCAACAGGAAATTCTTCGGGCTGCCGCCCCCCACGATGAAGGCCGCGCTCTTGCCGCCGCTGCGTTTGGCCTCCAGAACGATGGCCGCCGTTTCATTCACATCGGCGCTGACGTCGAAGCGGAGCCTGCTCCCCGCCAGCGCCTGTTCGGCGACGTTCATCCCGATGGAGCTGTCACCGGGGGAGCTGGTATAGATAGGCACGTCCAGGTCGTGCGCCGCCGAGAGCACGGAGCGGCGGGAAAGCCCCAGCGCCTTTTCCCGCTCCCGCAGGAAGCCGCCCAGCAGATAGTGGTACTCGGCCGTGCTCATGGGCCGCTGGAACTCCGGCCCGGCGGAGACCTCCCGCACAAAGGCATCGGTGGAGAGCAGCACCCGGTAGTCGAAGAAGATGTCGTAGATTCGGACGATGCCCTGGTCGCGCAGCTCCACGTCGTTGGCCGTGTGCGAGCCCTGGTGCATCGCCAGCCCCAGGCCGAAATGCGCGTCGTGGTACAGATTGGCCCCGGTGGAGATGATCCAGTCGACGAACCCGGCCTCCATGAGCGGGATCAGGCAGCTCATGCCGAGCCCAGCGGGCGTCATCGCCCCCGTGAGGCTCATCGCCACGGTGCTGTCCGGAGCCAGCATCCGCCCGACGAAAAGCTGGCATCCCTCCCGCAGCCGGCCCGCGTTGTAGGCGAGGAAGGCATTGTCGAGCAGGTCCGCCGTAGTTTCCGCACCGGTGATCGGGCGCGGGTTGATGCGGCGACCGCGCAGATAGTCCTCGCCGGGTCGGTTCATCAATCCACTCCTTCGCCGCTGTTCCGCCGCCCGTTCTGTCGGGCTTCCTGGATGATGCGAAGCACCTCGTGCGGATCGTCCGTGACGTGAAACAGCTGCAGATCCGACGGATCGATCTTCCGCTCCCGGGCCATCGTATCCCGCAACCACCCCACCAGACCCTCCCAGTAGGCGCACCCGACCAGCACGACGGGAAAGCCGCTCACCTTGCCCGTTTGGATGAGGGTGAGCGCCTCGAACAGCTCGTCGAGCGTGCCGAAGCCGCCCGGGAACACCACGAACGCCATGGAGTACTTCGCGAACATCGTCTTCCGCACAAAGAAGAAGCGGAAGTACATGCTGCGCTGCACGAAAGCGTTGGTTCCCTGTTCGTGCGGCAACTCAATGTTGCAGCCGATGGAGACTCCGTCGCCCTCGACCGCGCCCCGGTTGGCCGCCTCCATGATGCCCGGGCCGCCGCCCGTGATCACCGGGAAACCGGCCCTGGCCAGGAGGCGCGCCGTCTCGACCGCGGCGGTATAGTGAGGATCGTCGCTGGGGATGCGCGCCGACCCGAAGATCGCCACCGCATCCCGGACATCACCCAGTTTCTCGAAGCCCTCGACGAACTCCCCCATGATGCGCAGCACCCGCCAAGGGTCGGTCTTGCGCAGTGCGTCAGGCCGCTCGGGTAGCTCCGCGCTTTCCAGCAACTGCTCGTCGGCGGTCGGTCCCCGCGGGCGATAGCGGGGCGGCAGCGGTGGGTTGGGGGGATCACTCACGAACGAGGTGCTCCACGAGTTGTCGATGGTCGTCCGGGATATTGTAGAAGTACGGGGAGACGCGCACATGCCCGGGGCGCGCGTCGACGATGAAGCCCTCGGCGGCCAGGCGCCGCACATCCGCCTGCGGGTCCTGTCGCGGGAGCATGACGATGCCGCTTCTGACAGCCGGGTCCACCGCCACTCGCGGGCGAAGGCCGTGCGCAGCGGCGACGGCGATCAGGTCGTCGGTGAGCTGCGCCGTGGCGGCGCGGATGGCCATCACCCCGATTTCCTCGATAATGGAGAGTCCTGCCAGCTGCGCGTACACCCCGGCCATGCCGGGCGTGCCCATCTCGAACCGGTGGGCGTCTGCCGCCCGCTCCAGGCTTCGGGGATCGAACCGGAATGGCGCCGCGTGCGCGAACCAGCCGGTGACCCCCGGTTCGAGCCGGGGCTGGAGCTCCGGCCGGACGTAGAGAAACGCGATGCCGGAGCCTCCCAGCAGCCATTTGAGACCCCCGCTGCAGTAGAAGTCTACCCCGAGATCCGTCACTTCCACCGGAATCTGACCGGTTGCATGGTAGCCGTCCACGAGGAGCAGCGCCCCGTTCGCCCGGGTCACCGCCGCCAGGGCCCGCAGGTCCTGAATGGCTCCGCTGGTGAAGAACACATGACTGGTCGCCAGCACGGCCGTGCGCTCATCGACGGCGGTCGCGAGAAGCTCCAGCGGAACCGTGATCCCGTCCGGGCTCTCCACAACCACTACCTCGACCCCGCGCGCAGCCTTGGCCAGCCACTGATAGGCGACCGTCGGAAAGTCCAGACTGGTCGTGACGACCTTGGGACGAACCCTGTATTCCAGGCACTCTGCCACCACCGAAAGCGCCGAGGAGATCGACGGATGAATCGCGACATCCTGTGCCGTGGCGCCGATGATCCGGGCATATGCACCGCGAAGGCGCTCCACCATCGGTAGCCAGGTGTCGTACCAGGCGGCCGCCCCCCGGCGCTCCCACAGATCGAGATATTCGGTCATGGCGGCCCGCGTCCGGGTCGACACCGCGCCCAGGGAACAGGTGTTGAGATAGCGGGCGTGGCGGAAGATCGGGAACTCATCCCGGTAGCGCGCAAACGGGGCAGCGGGCGCAGCGGCGGTCATGGAGGGGAGAATATACAGTGGTTATCTTCGTCGCATGCGTGAACCGGAGAGCATGAGCGGATTGGTGACCCGCCTGGTGGCGCGCGCGATGGTACGGCCGTGGGTCGCACGCGATCTGCTCGCGATGGCCTGGGCGTTCCGCCGGCGTGACTGGTGGCGGCACGCTCCGTTCCTCCCTCTCCCCGACCGCGAGTACCTTGCCTGGCGGCTGCACACCGCGTACGGTGAGGAGCGGACCGTCCCGCCAGTCGAGGACGTTGTGCGGTTCGCGCATTGGCGCCGGAGAATCCTGGGTGACTGAACCCGCGGTGGTGATTGTCGGGGGCGGCTTCGCGGGCCTCTATGCTGCACGCGGCCTCGCAGAGACGCCGGTGCACATCACGCTCATTGACCGTCAGAATCACCATCTCTTCCAGCCGATGCTGTATCAGGTGGCGACCGCAGCCCTCGCATCCAGCGATATCGCCTCGCCGATTCGTTCGATCCTGAGCCACCAACGCAATGTCGAGGTGTTGATGGGGGAGGTGGCGTCCATTGACACCGGCAGCCGGCAGGTCGTGATCGCGGATGGTAGTAGCATAAAATACGACTACCTGATCATCGCCACCGGAGCACGCCATTCCTACTTCGGGCACGACGACTGGGAGCCGCTCGCACCAGGCCTGAAGAACCTCGAGGACGCCGAGGAGATTCGCCGCCGGGTGCTGCTGTCGTTCGAGCGCGCCGAGAGAGAGCCCGACCCGGTGAAGCGCCACGCTCATCTCACCTTCGTGGTGGTCGGCGGTGGTCCGACCGGTGTGGAAGTGGCGGGGGCGCTCGCCGAGATCCGGCGCTACGCCTTGCGAAAGGACTTCCGGCACATCGATTCCCGCGAAGCCACCGTGATGCTGCTTGAAGGCGGGCGTCGGATCCTGCCAAGCTATCCCGCGACGCTGTCGGAGCGAGCCAAGTATGAGCTGCGCCGGCTGGGGGTCGAGGTGCGCGAGGAGACCATGGTTACCGATATTCGCCAGGGGTGCGTGGTCGCTGGCGGCTGGACCATCCCGACCCGGACGGTCGTCTGGGCGGCCGGCAATGTCGCCAGCCCGCTCACCCGCAGCCTGGGCGCGGCGCTGGATGTGGCAGGCCGGGTCAAGGTCGAGCCCGATTGCACCATCGTGGGCCATCCGGAAGTGTTCGTGCTCGGTGACGCTGCCGCGGTCAGCGACTCACGCTTGGGGACCCTCCCCGGCATCTGCCCGGTCGCCATCCAGATGGGGCAGTATGCCGCACGCACCATCACGGGAGATCTGGCTCACCGTCCCCGTCGCCCCTTCGAATACTGGGACAAGGGCCAGCTCGCGGTGATCGGGCGGGGGCGCGCCGTCGCCGACATCTGGAAGCTCCGCTTCGGCGGGTTCTTCGCCTGGCTCATCTGGATCTTCGTGCACATCTTCTTCCTCATCGGCTTCCGCAATCGGGTGATGGTATTGCTGCAGTGGGCCTGGGCGTACTTCACCTACCAGCGCGGAGCCCGACTCATTACCTGGAGCTGGAAGCCCGCTTCCCGCCGGGGCCCACTGGGCATTACCGGGAACACCGGCGAGCATCGCTTTCCCGAACCCACCGCATCGTCCCCGACATGAGCCTCACCAGCGCCCTCGTGAAAACCGAGGCCCTGCGGCTCGGCTTCGTCGCCTGCGGGATCACCACCCTCGATCCGCTGCCCCATGGGGACCGCCTGGACCGCTGGCTCACCCACGGTCACGCCGGTAACATGCGCTACCTCCACCGCCAGGCAAAGAAGCGCAAGTCACCGCAGCTGGCTGACTTGGCAGCCAAGCGAGCAATAGTTGTTCTAGATAACTACTACTACGACTTCGAACCAGCGCCGGGCCAGCCCCGAGTCGCCCGCTATGCCCTCGGCAAGGACTATCACCGGGTGACTCTGGGACGGCTGGAGCTACTGGCGGGGTTTCTGTACCGCCACGGTGCCACCACGGCACGGCCCTATGTGGACACGGGTCCCATCGCCGAGCGGGAACTGGCTCAGCGGGCAGGACTGGGCTGGATTGGGAAGAACACCATGCTGATCCGGCCGGGTCTGGGTTCCTGGTTCTTTATTGGCGAAGTGCTCACCGATCTCCAGCTCGAAATCGACACTCCCTTCACCACCGACCATTGCGGCAGTTGCACCCGGTGCCTGGATGCATGTCCCACGGCGGCGTTCATCGAACCCCGTCTGCTCGATGCCCCTCGCTGCATCTCCTATGTCACCATCGAACAGAAGGGTCCAATCGACCCGGACATCGCCGGCCGGCTTTCGGGCTGGACCTTCGGATGCGACATCTGCAACGAGGTGTGCCCGTGGAATGAGCGGTTCGCCCAGCCCTCGCGCGTTCCGGAGTTCCGCCCCCGCCCGTGCGACCAGCCCCCGCGCGGCGCCGACTGCTTCGCGACGATGACGGAGGCGGAGTTCGAGCGGCGCTTCGGCGACACTCCCCTGGCTCGGCCAGGCCTGTCCGGGATGCGGCGTAACTGGGCCGCCGCCTGGGACTCGCTTCCGTAATGGGCGGGGCGCTACAATTTGGCATGCCGCCTTCCCTTCATTCCGTCGCCATTTTCGTCACCGACATCGAGCGAGCCAAGCGCTTCTATCGGGACGACCTCGGTCTCCCGATTCAGCGCGAGGGCTCCTTCGGAGCTGAGCTGCTCGACGGGCCGACTCACCTGGGTGTGCACCCGGCGGTGCACGGCGATGCCCTCGCCCTGGTGGGTCGCCATACCGGCATCACTCTGCACGTCGACGGGATCCTCGATTATTGCGAGCAGCTGCACGAGCGCGGAGTGCGATTCGTCACGGAGCCTACCAGGCAGTCGTTCGGAGTCATGGCAATGATCGCCGATCCTGATGGGAACGTCCTGGCGCTCTGGGACGATCGCGCCCCCGGTTCGGCTTGATGCAGCAACTGTACATTTCCGTGGTGTCGATCTGGACCTGGGTGGTGCTCGCCACCTGCTTGGTGGTATGGCTGCCACTGCTGGCCCTGGTCCGTCTGGTCACGCTCCCCTTCGATCCGGGCCACTACTGGGCGGGATTCCTGTTCCGCAAGATTGCCGTCGTCACCACCACCCTGAACCCGTTGTGGCGGTTCCGGGTCTCGGGCGTGCTGCCCGCGAACCCGCGGCGGCCCTACGTGGTGGTGTCCAACCACGAGTCGTTCGCCGACATTCTGCTCATCAGTCATCTCCCCTGGGAGATGAAGTGGCTCTCCAAGGTAGAAATCCTGCGCATCCCCGTGCTCGGATGGGACATGTGGCTCGCCGGCGATGTGCCGGTGGAGCGCGGCACGACTCGGAGCGCGGTCAAGGCACTGCGACGCTGCGGGGAGATCCTGAGACAACGGGTGTCGGTGATCATCTTCCCCGAGGGGACTCGCGCCTCCTCGGGGGACATGTTGCCATTCAAGGATGGCGCGTTCCGCCTGGCCCTCGAGGCCGGTGTGCCGGTGCTGCCCCTGGTCGTACGCGGAACGGCCACCGCGCTGCCCAAGCACGGCTGGCGCTTCGGACGGGCCAACGCGGAGGTGAGGGTGCTCGAGCCGGAAGAGACGATCGGGCTCACCGTGAGCGATGTCGAAGCCCTCAAGCAACGGGTGCGGGACCGAATCGCCCGGGCCCGGGAGGACATGGGAGGTCCGCCTGAGCAAACCTGACCTCATACCGCTTCCGGGGTACCGGGAATATCCGGTGGAGGAAATGCTGCGCCGCAGCGCCGAGTTCAACGCCGAACTCCAGCGTCGACGGACGATCCGGGAATTCAGCGACCGGCCGGTGGCTCGTGAAATCATCGAGCAGGCGCTGCTGGCCGCGGGCTCCGCCCCCAGCGGCGCCCATCGTCAGCCTTGGCACTTCGTGGTCGTGGCCGACGCTGCGCTCAAGCAGCAGGTGCGGCGCGAGGCGGAACGCTCCGAACGGCACTTCTACCGGCACGCTCCGGCGGAGTGGCTGGAAGCACTCGAGCCGCTGGGCACCGACGAGAACAAGCCGTACCTGGAGACCGCTCCCTGCCTGATCGCCGTCTTCGCAGAGCGCTACCGGACCGGGAAGAACGGCACCCGGAGCAGCAACTACTATGTCACGGAGTCGGTTGGAATCGCGACCGGGTTTCTCATCGCCGCGTTGCATCACGCCGGACTGGCGACGCTCACCCACACTCCCAGCCCGATGGGTTTCCTGACCAGGGTTCTCCATCGCCCGGAGAACGAGCGCCCGTTCGTGCTCGTCGTCGTCGGCTATCCGGCGCCTGGCGCCTCCGTCCCGAATCTGTCGCGCAAGACACTCGCGGAGACGACGGTCTGGTTGTGACCGGACCCTGGCCGGGCTCAGCTCCGCCCCAGGTCCGCCGGAGGCCGGATTCGGCCCACCGCCCCGGCCAGCACTGCGAGAGTGAGCAGGTAGGGCAGCATCAGAAACAGCTGGTACGGGACCTGGAGCAGCAGCGACTGGAACAGGAACTGGAGCGCCATGGCCGCACCGAAGAACAGCGCGGCCAGCAACACCCGGCCGGGCCTCCAGGAGCCCAGCGCGACGATGGCGACCGCAATGAACCCCCGTCCGGCCGTCATCCGTTCGGCGAAGGTGCCGACCTGAGCCAGCACCAGGCTCGCGCCGGCGAGGCCGGCGAATCCGCCCCCCACCAGAACGCCCAGGGTCCGCATCCGGGTGACGTGCACACCTGCCGCACGGGCATTCTCCGCAGACTCGCCCGCCGCGCGGAGCCTCAAGCCCCACGCGGTTCTGAACAGCAGCCAGGAGAGCACGGGCACCGCGAGATAGGCCGCGTACGTCAGCACGCTTTGCTCGAACAGCGCGGGTCCCAGCACCGGAATGGCGGAGAGGCCTGGCAGGGGCACGACGGGAAATGTCGGCAGGCTCAGGCCGACGCCGCCGGGCCCGTATGCGTGCCGATACACGGCACCCGTCAGGCCGATCATGCCCAGTGTGACCGCGGTCCCGCTGATGATCGGCTCGGCCCGCGCGTGCACGGCGACGGCCGAGAACAGGACCCCCACACCCAGACCGGCCACCACCGCGACCGCGGCGCCGGCCCACGGCCCGCCGGCGGTCGCTCCCAGAGCCGAGCCCAGCGCCCCCGCCAGCATGGCGCCTTCGATCCCGAGATTGATCATGCCGCCACGCTCCGCGACGGTCTCGCCCAGAGCGGCCAGGAGCAACGGCGTCGCCACCCGGACGGCGGCCGCCAGAAACGACGTGACCAGCTCCGGATCCATCGCTCAGGTACCTGCGAAGAGCGCCAGCTGTCGGCGGCGGGCAACATCGCCGAGGAGCACCACGATGGTGATGGTCGCCTCGACCATGTAGACGGCGACGGCCGGCACTCCCGCCTCCCGCTGCATGGCACTGGCACCCGCCTCCAGCCCGGCGAAGAGCAGTCCGGTTACCACCGTGCCGAGGGGGTCGAGCCGCGCGAGAAGCGCCACCGCGATTCCCGTGAAGCCGTAGCCCGGGGAGAGGTTTTGAAACAGGGCGAAGGTCGTGCCGGAGACTTCAGTCGCGCCGGCCAGGCCCGCCAGGGCCCCTGACCCCACGAGCGCGACCCCGAAGACCCAGCGCGTGCTCACGCCTCCCATCACTTCGGCCGCGCTGGGATTCAGACCGGTGGCCCGCAATTGCAGCCCCGGAAGACTCCGCCGCCCGAGGAACCACAGCGTGATCGGCAGCACGATTGCCAGGACGAGACCCAAGTGGAGCCGAGTGCCGGCGAGGCCGGGAAGCCGCGCAGCGAGCGGGAGCGGGTCGCTTTGGGGATAGTTGTGACTGGACTCTTGTAGTGGGCCCTGCACCATCCAGCTCACCCCGGCATCGGCCACGAAGTTGAGCAGCAGAGTGCTGATCACCTCGAGCACTCCGAAGCGGAGCCTCAGAAGAGCAGGGACCGCCGCCCAAGCCGATCCCGCAGCGAGCCCGGCAACCAGCACCGTCGGCACGGCCAGCAGCCGGGGCCAGCTCCCCAGCGCAAGGCCCACCCATGTCGCGACCACCGCTCCGGCGTAGAACTGCCCTTCTGCGCCGATGTTGAGCGCACCGGCCTTGAAGCTGAGGGCGATGCCGAGGCCCACGAGAATGAGCGGAATCGCCCTCGGTAGCAGCGCGGAGAGTACGGCATCCCGGGTGCCGAACGCGCCACGGTACATCGCCCCCAGTGCGGCCGGGCCATCGTAGCCGCTCAAGGTCAGCCCCACTCCGAGAACCAGCAAACCGGCCACCACCGCACCACCCCCCGGTAGCAGGCCGCGCAGCAGACTGCGGATTCTCATCAGCCGGTCCCGCCCACGAGGTGGTGCCCGATCTCTTCCCGGGTGGCCCCAGAGGGCAGATCGATCAGAACTCCATTGGCGAGGACCGTGATGCGCGGGGTGAGAGCCAGCAACTCGTCCAGATCGCTGAGATGAACAATCACGGTCACCCCGTGGCCGGCGGCCTGCCGTAGCCGCTGGTGCACCTCGGTCGTGGCGCGAAGGTCCAGCCCCCTCGTCGGATTCTCCGCCACCAGAACCCGAGGGTGGCGCTCGAGGGCTGCGGCGATGATCAGCCGCTGCTGGTTGCCGCCACTCAGGGAGCGAGCGGGCGCGTCGGGTCCGGCCGCGCGGACCCCGAACGACGTGATCAGCTCCCGGGTCCGCTCCGTCGCGAGCCCCCAGTTCATCCAGCCCCGGCGCACCCACGGCGCCGCGCGACCCTGGCTCAGGGCAAGATTTTCGGCGAGGGAGAAGTCTGCGATGAGACCTTCGCTGGATCGGTCCTCGGGAATGAACGAGACCGGGCGCATCACGCTAAGGGACCCGCGTGTCGGGCGGGCCAGCCCGGCAAGCGCTCGCAGCAGCTCACGCTGCCCGTTGCCCTCGACTGCGGCCACGCCGACGATCTCACCGGCCCTCGCGGAGAAGCTGGCCCCCCTGAGCCCGCTGCCGCTGCTTCCCAGGCGGGGCAGGGCCAGCTCCCGCACGTCAACGCGCAGTTCTCCCGCGGCAGGAGGGGACCAGTCGCCCGGAGTCGGCGGCGCCTCTCCCAGCATCAGCGCCGCCAGCGACTCGTGGCTCTGGCCCTCGACTGGACCGCTGTACACGACCGCGCCCCGGCGCAGGATCGTCACCCGGTCGGCAACGGTAAGCGCCTCGCCCAGCTTGTGGGTGATCAGGACCGAGGACACCCCGTGCTGGCGGAGTCCCTTGATCAAGGAGAGAAACGCGTCGGCTTCCTCCGGCGACAGGACCGAGGATGGCTCGTCCAGCAGGAGGATCCGGGCGTCCGTCGCCAGCGCCTTCACAACCTCGAGCCGCTGTTTAAGCCCGGCCGAGAGATCCTCAGCCCGCGCATCGGGGTCGATGGCGAACCCCGTCAGCTGCACGATCTGATGGAACCGGGATCGGACGGTGTCGCGACCCGGAGCCCAACCCGCCGCCAGGGCGACGTTCTCGAGCCCGCTGAAGGCGGGAATGGACGTGAAGTGCTGGTGGACCATCCCGATGCCCAGACGGCGAGCGGCTACGGGATCGGGAAGTCGTTGCAGCCGGCCGCCGACCCTGAGGGTCCCCCCGTCGGGGCGGGCCAGGCCGAAAGCAACCTTCATCAGTGTGCTTTTGCCCGCCCCGTTCTCTCCCAGCAAGGCGTGGATGTCGCCTGCTTCGAGCGTGAAGTCCACACCCTTCAGCGCTTCCACGGCGCCGAAGCGCTTCACGATTCCCCGGAGCTCGAGGGCTGGCCCTTCGCTCACATGCCTGTCGGATGATCGTGAAACTCCCAGGGCACGCTGAACCGTGATGCCAAATGTTCTGCGAGGGCGCGGACGCCGACCGTCTCGGTAGCGTAATGCCCCGCATAGACAACGTTCACTCCCCACTCCATGGCGTCGAAGTAGGTGTGCGCGGCCCCTTCTCCGGTAATGAACGTGTCGCAGCCGGCGTCCCTTGCCTGCAGGATCGCACTGCCTGCGCCCCCGGTAATGACCCCGACGCGAGAGGGCCGTTCCGGGCCGCCCGGGATGAGACGAATCCCTTCCGGCTGAATGCCGAGGACTTCGGCCACTCGCCGGCACAACAGCTCGCGCGAGATCGCCGCGGCGGAAAGCGTGCCGGCAACCCCGATGAGGATTCCCTTGTGATTACCGAATGGCCCGCCATCCGATAAGCCGAGCCGTCGCGCCAGCACGGCGTTGTTGCCCACCTCGGGGTGGACGTCCAGGGGGATGTGAGCCGAATAGACTGCCGTGTCCTGAGCCAGCAGGGCACGAAGCCGCCGGTAGCGGCGCTCTGTCACGGGCTGGTTGCCGTCCCAGAACAACCCATGGTGCACGAGCAGCAAGGCGGGACCCGTGCCGGCCGTCTGATCCAAAGCGTCGATGGTCGCCTGGGAGGCGTCAACGGCGGCGACGATATGCGACACACGCCCCCAGTTCTCAACCTGGAGGCCATTCAGCGCATTGGCGTCGTCGGGGATCTCATGAACCCGCAGGTAGCTGTCGAGGTAGGCCCGGAGCTCCCCGAGGGGAACCGAAGCGGCAGTCACGGCGTCGAGCTGGCCGTGACCGGCGTAGTGGTGGCGGCCGCCTCGATCGAATCCTGCGCAGCGGCGACCCGGGCCAGCAGCGCCCTGGGGATCGTTCCCATCAAGGCCGGGTTGGGGACGTAGCGGATAACGCCTCCCTTCAAGCCGAAGGATTCCACCTTTGCGCGGAAGCTTCCGCTCTTGACCTCCCGCGCCACGGACAGCAGCGCTCGCGGCAGGTCGATGATCGCCGACCCGAGAACGCGCTCCGGCGCGAGGTCCTTCTGGTCCAGATTGGCCCCGAAAATGAAGGCGTTGGGTGCTTCCCTGACCGCCTGGAAGACTCCCAGCGCGGCCTGGTCCGCATTGTGGTGAAACATGTCCGCTCCAGCCCGGAGCAGCGCGATCGCCGCCTCTCGTCCGGCGGCGACGTCATCGAAAGTGTTGAGGTAGGTCGAGCGGGCGACGACCGCCGGGTTGACCGCTTTGGCCCCGGCCACCCAGGCGTCCTCCGCCTGTTTGATGGGGGGGAGTTCGATCCCTCCGACGAATCCGATCGTGTTGCTGCGAGTCATTCCTCCCGCGATCATGCCCGCCAGGAAACTCGCCTCCGACAACCGGAAGATCAGCGGCGACACATTCCCGGCCACTCGCTCCCCCGAGGTGACCACGAATACCGTCTTCGGGTACTGCGCGGACACCCGTTCGGCCGCTCCCTGGAATTCGAAGCCGTGCCCGAACACCAGATCGAACCCTTCAATGGCGTAGGTTCGAAGCGCCTCCTCCTGCTCGGCGGGCGTCCGCGCCTCGACATGGCTGATGCTGGCACCGGTCGAATCGCGGATTTGCAGCAGGCCCTGATACGCGCCGGAGTTCCAGGCGGCATCGGTGACCGATCCGGGAGTAACCAGACCAACCCTGAATCCAGGCTGAGCGGATTCTCCCTTGCAACTACTGCCTGCAACTACGATGGCGATGGCAGACAACGCTCTGTACAGTATCACGATATTCACTCAACAGCTACACGACATAAACGGCTATGTAACGGGAGGGAACGGCTCAGTTTCCACAGAAAATGGCACTTTTCAACGATTGTGGGAATTCAATCCGAGATCAGCTTGGCGGAGCCGGCGATTTCGCTGCGCTCCGGGGGCAGTCGGTCGTGGCGGTCGTTGGCCCCGAGTTCCATAGTGATCTGGCCGTTGACCCGGCCACCATCCGCGATGTGGATGCGCTGGGTACGGATATCGCCGGCGACGACGGCTCCCGCCTGGATCTCGACTCGCTCCTCTGCGTTCACTCCGCCGTGGATCTCCCCACCGGCCACGATTTCGGTGGCGTGGATATCCCCGCGGATGATCGCTCCCGGGGCAACCAACAGCTGAGTACCGGCGCGAACAGTGCCTTCGACCGTTCCCTCCACCTTCACCACTCCCTCGCTGTTCACGTCTCCGATGATTGTCGTCCCGATCGCGATGATTGTCAGGCCTGCCGGTTCGCCACGGCGGGCCGACGCTTCCGGGCGCCCGGGCTTAGAGGAACTCGTGAAGATCGCCATCAGCTCTGCTCCTTGACCAGCGTTCTGGGGTCGATCGGTTGTCCATCGTGGCGGATTTCAAAATGCAGGTGTGGGGCGCTGGAGCGCCCCGAGTTCCCGGAGAGGCCAATGACCTGGCCGGCGTCCACGGCCTGGCCGGCGGCGACGGTCACGCGGCTCAGGTGACCGTACATCGTTTGATAGCTCTCTGGATGCTGCAGGAGAACGAAAAGGCCGTACTCCTCTGCCTCACCCGTTTGCAGCACGCTGCCGCCTCCGGCTGCCCGGACCGGAATGCCTACGGGAACAGCGATGTCGATACCCGGGTGGGCTTCCGCGCCAGTATTGCCGGTTGGGCCCGGCGCTGCCTGGCCGCGGGTCACAAATCCCGGATCGTCCAGCGGCCAGTGCCGCGGCTCGGAGGGGCCGATCTCCAGCGCCCGGGTGCGCACCCGGGCCCGAACCACCGGCGCCACCGGCAGAGTCCCGGCCAGCTTGACCGGATCAGGGACGATGTCGGCGCCCAGCATGGCGCGGATGCGATCGTAGCGACGCTCGGCGCTGTCGAGGGCGGCGACCAGGTCTCCGATCTTGTGGTTCTCGGTCTCCAGCCGCTCGATCTCCCGCACCAGGCCCGGCACCCGGGCGGCGGCGGCGGTGATGGGAAGGTAGAGTGCGAGCAGCAGCAGGATCAGAACCCCGAGACCGACCGCGCCGCCGATCCCGGCTCGCCACGCCCAGCGCGGGACCCGGTATGTCCGGGTGCCCAGCACACCGTCCATGTGCACGATGATGGTGACGTGGGGGTCGCGCGCGCTCATCCAGCGAACGGCTCGCCGAGCATCAGTTCCGTCACCCGGGCGAGATCGTCCTCTGAGTAGTAACTGATCGTGATCAGTCCGCGGCCGCGGCGGCGAGCGGTGATTCGGACGTCGGTGCCCAGGCACTTGCGAAGCGCGTCCTCCAGCCGCCGCTGGGCGGGCGACACGGGGCGGCCCGCCGCTTTCCGCGCCGACGCGGGTCGGCCGGTCCGGACCTTAGACTCCAGATCCCGCACCGACCAACCCTGGCCGACGGCGGCCTGGGCCAGTCGGGTGATCTGAGCCCGGTCGGGCAGACCGAGCAGGGCCCGGGCGTGTCCCTCCGAGAGGCGACCGCTGTCCACCAGTTCGATCACGTCCAGAGGCAGCCGGAGCAGCCGCAGCATGTTGGCGATGGTGGAGCGGTCTTTGCCGACCAGCCTCGCGACATCAGCCTGAGACAGCTGGAATTCGTCGACCAGGCGCTGGTAGCTGGTGGCTTCCTCGATGGGGGAGAGGTTGTCGCGCTGGAGATTCTCGACCAGGGCCAGGGTCAGCAGGGTTCGGTCGTCCGCCTCCTTGACGACTGCCGGAATCCTGGCCCATCCAAGCTTTTGCGCCGCCCGCCAGCGCCGCTCTCCAGCAATCAGCTGATACCCATCCAGATGCTTCCGGACCACGATCGGCTGCAGCAGGCCGGAGGTCTCGAGCGAGGCAACCAGCTCGGAGAACCGCGGCTCGTCGAGCCTGGCCCTGGGCTGATACGGGTTGGGGCGAATGCTGCTGATCGGCAGCTCCAGCAGCGCGCCGCTGGCCTCGGCTTCCTGTCTGGTGATCGGACCAAGGAGCGCCTCGAGGCCGCGGCCCAACCGCTTGGACTCGCCCATCAATCAGCCTCGATGCCGGAGACGACGGCGGCGGCGGGGTCTGCCGCGCCACCCCCTTCCGACCGTCGCACCAGCTCCTGGGCCACAGCCAGGTAGGTCTTGGCACCGACCGACTGCACATCGTACAGCAGGATCGGCTTGCCGAAGCTGGGGGCTTCGGCGAGGCGGACATTCCGAGGGATGACGGTGGGGAACATCCGGGCGCCGAAGTATTCCTTGGCGTCGGCCGCCACCTGGCGGCACAGATTGACCCGGGAGTCGTACATGGTGAGCAGCACGCCGTCGATGGCAAGCTTCTGATTGAAGTTCTTTTGGACCAGCTTGATCGTATTCAGCAGCTGCGAAATGCCTTCCAGCGCGTAATACTCGCACTGGATCGGGATGATGACTCCGTCTGCAGCAGCCAGCACATTCAGGGTGATCAATCCCAGCGAAGGCGGGCAGTCGATGAGGATGAATTCGTAGGAGCCGCGCGCCGGCTCCAGCGCGCGACGCATCACGCCTTCCCGCTGCGCCCGCTCTACCAGCTCGAGTTCAGCTCCGACCAGATCCTGGGTCGCCGGGAGGATGTCGAGGTAGGGGAGGGTTGAGTCGGTGAGGATGACGTCGCCATAGGGCCGGCCGTCGATGAGCACATCGTAGAGCGCGTAGCGCAACTGCTCTTTCCTGATGCCCACACCGCTGGTGGCGTTACCCTGGGGATCGGCATCGACGAGCAGCGTCTTCCGTTCAGAGATGGCCAACGAGGCAGCGAGATTGACCGCCGTCGTGGTCTTCCCAACGCCACCCTTCTGATTGGCGATCGCGATGATGCGTGTCATCTCGTAACTCTAATTATGATAATTGCTTGCGCAGCAAGTGCGCAGTTCGACCAAAGGTTGGCGCAGTCAATATAAGCAATTGGCTTGTAAAGCGAAACGCGGCAGCGGAATGGGTTCGAATCCGGCTTTCGCCCAAATTCTTGGTGAGCTTGTTTCACGTGGAACAAGACCTGGCGCAGGCGTCTTGGTTCCGCCGCCACTTGAGAACCTCCAGTACCAGGTTCTGGAGATCGCTCGGCGAGATGCCAGGAACCCGCCCGGCCCGGCCGAGAGTCTCTGGCCGCAGCCGGGCCAACTTCTCACGGGCCTCATGCGAAAGTGAACCGAACACGCTGTAGGGAAGGCCGTCAGGCAGAACAAAGTCTTCCATGACGGCGAGCCGTCGCGCATCCGCGCGCTCCCGCAGCAGGTACCCCTCGTACTTCAGCTCGATGTCCGCCCACTCGACCAGCGACTGGTCCTGCTCGACCTCGCTTGACCAGATCAGGGCCCGCAACATGACCCCTGGCCGCCGCACCAGCTCTGCCACCCTGGTCGGCTCGCGAATCGGTTGCGACCCCGCCCCCTCCAGAACCGGGTTCGCCTCGTGCGGGTCCAGAACTGTGGCCTCCGCCATATACCGCACCTGTTCCTCCCTGCCGAGTCGCCGCTCCGCCTGAGCCAGCTCACTCTCGCTGAGGAGGCCCAGCCGCGAGGAGACCGGAAGCAGGCGGCGGAGCGCGTTATCCTGGCGGAGGAGCAACCGGTACTCCGCCCGCGAAGTGAACAGACGGTACGGTTCGTCCACCCCCCGGGTCACCAGGTCGTCCACCAGAACACCCAGCAGCGCCTGGTCACGTCGTAGCACCAGGGGGTCCTTGCCCTGTGTCGCCAAGCCGGCGTTGATCCCGGCTATGATCCCCTGTCCCGCGGCCTCCTCATAGCCAGTCGTCCCGTTGATCTGCCCGGCGAAATAGAGCCCCGTCACTCCCCGGACCTCGAGACTCGGAAGCAGCTGCGTCGGCGGCAGGTAGTCGTATTCGATGGCGTAGCCGGGGCGGGTCATCCGGGCCGATTCCAGCCCGGGTACCGAGTGCAGGATGGCGAGCTGAACCGAGGGAGGGAGCGATGTCGAGAGCCCGTTCACATACAGCTCCCGGGTCTCGAGGCCCTCCGGCTCCAGGAAAAGCTGATGCCGCTCTGCATCGCGGAACTTGACGATCTTGTCCTCGATCGAAGGGCAATAGCGCGGACCTCGACCGCTGATCGCTCCGCCGTACAACGCCGACTCATGGAGGTACTCCTCCACCAGGCGGCGAACCTCCACACCAGCCCAGGCGAGATAGCAGGGAAGCTGCGGCAAGCGCTCGGACCGCTGGTGGAACGAAAACCAGTACGGTTCGACGTCCCCGTCCTGACGCGGGAACTGGCCCAAGTCAACGCTCCGCCCATCGATTCTCGGTGGCGTTCCGGTCTTGAATCGTTCTACTGTAAAACCTTGTCTTACAAGAGCTTCTGCCAGTGCAACAGACGGCTCCTCACCTGCCCTGCCTGCCGGGATTCTGGTGTCGAGCCCAAGGTGGATCTGGCCCCGCAGGAACGTCCCCGCCGTGACTACGACGGCCCGGCTGTGAAACCGGAGTCCTTCCCGGGTCGCAACCGACTCAACAACCCCGCCGCGAATACCGATGTCGCTCACCGAGCCCTGGGCAAATTCCAGCCGCGGGTGGGCCTCGAGCAGACTGCGCACCGCGCGTCGGTACAACCCACGATCACACTGAGCCCGTGGTGACCAGACGGCGGGACCCTTGGATCGATTGAGCATCCGGAATTGGATCATTGCGAGATCGGCGGCCCGCCCCATCACTCCACCGAGGGCGTCGATTTCACGCACTACCGTGCCTTTGGCAATCCCGCCAATGGCCGGGTTGCAGGACATCTGCCCGATGCTATCCAGGCTCTGGGTGACCAGCAGCGTGCGCGCGCCAACCCGCGCCGCGGCACTCGCCGCCTCCGCGCCGGCATGCCCGCCGCCGATGACCACGACGTCATATCTCGACATGGGACGGAACCTACTTCGAGCGTCAGCCCCGGGAAAGCAGCAGGAGAGGCGGAGTCCAGCGAGGCCCTACCGCACCGGCCTCGAGAGGTACCGGGGACAAGAAAAATGGGCGCCCCCGAGGGACCGCCCGCACCGGTGGCCGGCCGATGCCGCTGATCAGGCTGTGCGCACCCAGCGCCAAACCTCCTTCAACGTGGGTCGTTTGCCATAGGAGAGGATGCCAACCCGATAGATCCGGGCCGCGACCCACACCACCGCAACGACTCCGAGCGCCGTCGCGGCCACGGCGGCCATCAGCTCCGAGAGCGGGAGGGGGGAGATCGCATACCGCACCGGAATCACCAGCGGCGCGAAGAACGGCACTAGGCTGAGCGCCCGCGCCAGCCCACTGGACGGATCATTGATGAGGGTGAACATCGTGATGAAGCCGACCGCCAGGAGGATCGTGACCGGCTGGGCCGCCTGCTGGGTCTCCTGCTGGGAGTTGCACATGGCGCCGACGGCGGCGTACAACGCGGAGTAGAGCAGGAAGCCGAGCAGGAAGAAGACCAGCACCACGGCGATCAGATCGGGTGACACCGCCGGCAGGCTCAGGCTCTGCCTCGACCCGTCCGCCGCGATCTGCTCCGCTCCTCCCCCGCCGCCCGCACCCAGGATGCTGGTGACATAGAAGCTGGCGCCTCCCCAGATCGCCAGCTGCAGCAAGCCGGCGCCGGCAACTCCGATGACCTTCCCGAACAGGAGCTGGAACGGCGTGATGCTGGAAACGAGAACCTCCACGATCCGGTTGGACTTCTCCTCCAGGACGGCGCCCATGACCTGGATCCCGTACATGATGAGCGAGAAGTACATGACGAACGAGGTCACGTAGGCCAGCCAGAAGGAGCTCTCTCCGCTTTCACCCGTCACCTGCCCCTTGGTCACCTTGCTGGTGTTCAGATTCAGTTCCACGCCGGCCGCGGCGATGAGGGCTGAGTCGGCGCCGTGACGCCGGAGCCGCTTGTCCCGGAGTACCGGCCCCAGACTGCGTTCCAGGGCTCGCATGTCGCTGAAGCTCGCGACGTTGGACCCGAAGTAGCTGGCCCGGCCCAGATCCACCCCGGTGTCCGTCACGACCAGTACTCCGTCGAGGTCCTGACCCCCCGCATTCCCCATCCCGACCTGCCGGATCAAGGAGTCCCTGAGCCGGGCCACCTCACCTTCGGCCGTGATCCGGACCAGGGAGTAGCGAGCCCGGCCGGAGTCACCCGATGGCAGGGTCGCCGTTCGCAAGGCGGCTGCTACCGCCTCTCCGGTACCATCCGACGTGGCGTCGACGAGCACGATCGTGCGCGGCCGGGTGTCTCGTCGCAGCAGCAGCTGGGGCAGATAGCCGAATATGAACATGAGCAGCGGAACAATGAGGGTCCCAATCACGAAGGCACGGGTGTGGACCCGCGCGATGAATTCCCGGCGAATGACGGCGAGAACCTTGTTCATCTCGCCTCCGGTTGCGCCGCGGCGTGGCTCGCTTCGCGGCCCACCGTCGCGATGAAAATGGACTGCAGCGAAGGTTCCACGACTTCGAAGCGCGACAAGCCCACATCGGCCGAGACCAGCTGTCGCAGCAGCTGATCGGGTTCGATCCCGGGGGCGAGCTCCACCTCGGCGCTGGCCCCGTAATCGTCCACGCGGGCCACCAGCGAGCGGTTCGCGAGCGTGTCCCGGGCGGCTCCCCCATTACGGCTGAAGGCCAGCGCGACATGGCTCTTGCCGAATTCGCGCTTCACCTGCCCAAGAGACCCGTCGAGCACCTTCTCTCCCCGGGCGATGATGATGATGCGGTCGCACATCTTCTCGGCTTGCTCCATGATATGCGTGGAGAACAGCACAGTCCGCCCGCTCCGGGCGACGTCCACGACCACATCCCTCATGACCTGACTGTTCACGGGATCGAGGCCGGCGAACGGTTCGTCCAAAACGACCAGTTCCGGCTCGTGCTGAAGCGCGCCGGCAAACTGTACCTTTTGCTGCATGCCCTTGGAGAGCTCGGACACCTTCCGCATGGTCCACTCAGCCAATCCGAGGCGTTCCAGCCACTCCCGGGCACGTCTGCGAGCGTCCCATCGCGAAAGGCCCTTCGCCTCTCCGAGGAAGGCCAGCTGATCCAGCACGCGCATCTTGGGATACAATCCCCGCTCCTCGGGCAAGTACCCGATCCTGGCAGAGAGGTCCCGACCGGTTCCCTCACCGCCGAACAGCACGATGCGGCCTTCGTCGGGCGTGATGATGCTAAGCAGCATCCGGATCGTCGTGGTCTTTCCGGCACCGTTGGGCCCGAGCAAGCCGAAGATGCCGCCAGTGGGCACCTCAACGGAGAGGTGCCGAATGGCCGTATGACCCGCGTATCGCTTGGTCACGTTGTCGATGGAGATGACTGAAGCCGCCATTGGATGTGTCGCCGTTGCAGGGGTTTGGCCGGGGTCCTACGAGCGCCCGGTGTCGGGTGTTTCGAAGCTCAATGCTCAGGGACAAGGACGTCCTCGCCCGGGCCTGTTGAGGTCCGGCGGCGCTTTGGTGGGTCGCCCGGACATCGGATGTTCAGGATAACGGACAGTACCCCCACCGGGCACACCGGGCCCGATGGGAGCTACCGGCATGCCGGTTGCGGCAGTCGCGCGGTCATGGTCGAGTAGTCCTGACCGGTCTCAAGCATCCTCGTCTTGCTGAATCCCGGGCCGGAGTTGTAAATGGATGGGCGCGGACCTCTGCCCATCAGCCCAGATGCCCTACCGGATCGTCGTCAATCGGGAACTGTGTGAGAGCAACGCGGAGTGTGTCTCGCTTGCGCCCGAAGTGTTCGGGCTCGACGACGAGGAGCTGTGCGTCGTGATGGATCCGGAGGGAGCCAGGAGCAAGCGCATCCTGCTGGCAGCGCGAGCCTGCCCTGTCGACGCGATTAGCCTGTTTGACGAAAACGGGGAGCAGGTCTGGCCGTGAGTCTCAGCGCGGCCATTCCATGAGCCGGGTGATCCGCCGTACTGCCGCGGCGGGCACGACCAGGTTCCGGTGATCGGGCCGCACCCCGAACTTCACCGTGCGCCCCAGGAACTCCTCCCGCGTCGGACCACCCTCGCGGGTCCGAAATTCAGCGACGTCGTGGAGCAGGACCCCCGCCGGCGTCTCCTCGTGGTAGCGCCCGACGTACAGCGCCTCACCCGTGGTCTCCAGGACAACGGTGACTCCATGGAGTTCGGAGTGGCCTGGATGGAAGACGGCGTCCGGCATCACACCGCGCTGGTGCTGCAATGGCGATCGAACTCGGCAGTGAGCTCACGGGCGATGTCCTGTGGCGACCGCCCCTCCACCATATGGCGGTGCACGAAATGCACTACCTCACCATCCCGAATGAGCGCCATCGACGGGCTGCTCGGCGCGTACTCCGCGAAGTACTGGCGGGCACGGGCGGTGGCCTCGATGTCCTGACCGGCGAAGACCGTCACGACCTGGGAGGGCCGAATGGCGTGCTGCAGGGCGAGAGCCAGGCCGGGCCTGGCGCTGCCGGCGGCACAGCCGCAGACAGAGTTGATGAATACCAGTATGGTGCCCTTCGGGTCCCCCATGGCCTCGTCTACGTCGGCCACGGTCAGCAGTTCTCGAGCTCCCATGCGCGTCATGTCATCGCGCATCGGTTTGACCAAGCGAGGATCGTACGGCATTTTCAGACTCCCGTATCAGTCGAAATTCGGTTTTCCCCCTGCGACTCCAGGGCGGCCTTGAGAGCATGCCAGGGGAGGCTGGCGCACTTGACCCGCATGGGGAACTCGCGCACGCCGGCGAATACCGCCAGCTTGGCTGGCAGATCGTCCACCGGCCCGCCCTGCCCCGTCACCATCCGCTGAAAGCTGTCGAACATCCTGGCCACCTGGTGGCAAGTCTTCCCCTTCACCACCGTGGTCATCAGCGAGGCAGAGGCTTTTGAGATCGCGCATCCGGAGCCCTGAAAGCTGGCATCCGCGATCCGATCGCCATCCAGCCTCAGCCAGATCTTCAGCTGGTCGCCGCAGAGCGGATTGTATCCCTCCGCTTGACGATTCGCCTCGGCCATGGGGCGATAGTTTCGAGGCGACCGGTTGTGGTCGAGGATGATGCTCTGGTACAGCTCGCTCGCGTCGGTCATCCTCCGAAGACCTTCGAGGCCTCTGCCAGCCCCTCAACCAGCCGGTCCACCTCATCACGGGTGTTGTACATCCCGAACGAAGCGCGCACCGTGCCGGGAATCCCGAATCGACGCATGAGCGGCTGAGCACAATGATGGCCGGCCCGGACGGCAACGCCGTGCAGATCCAGCAACGTGCCCACATCGTGGGGGTGAATCCCGTCCAGCGTGAACGACAGCAGGCTCACCTTGGCGGCCGCCACTCCGATCAGCCGGACGCCCGGAAGCGCCGCGAGCTCGCTGGTGGCGTAGCTGAGCAGATCCGCCTCATGTGCCGCCAGGCCCGCCTGGTCGAGCGCCTGCAGGTACCGCGTCGCCGCCGCCAGGCCGATTGCCTGGGCGATCGGAGGGGTTCCCGCCTCGAATCGAGTCGGGACGGCCGCGAAACTCGTCCCCTCAAAGGTGACGCTCTGAATCATGCCGCCCCCGCCCTGCCAGGGGGGCATGGCGTTCAGCAGTGCGAGCCGCCCATAGACAAAGCCGACACCGGTCGGGCCGTACATCTTGTGCGCGGACGCCACGTAGAAGTCGCAGTCCAGTTGCCCGACGTCCACCGGCAGATGTGCTACCGCCTGGGCGCCATCCACGACCAGCACCGCCCCATTCGCATGGGCCAGGTCGGCGAGATGACGGACCGGGTTTACCGTCCCCAGCACGTTGGAGACGTGGGCAACTGCCACGATCCTGGTGCGAGGCGTGATGAGGGTCGCCGCGGCCGCGAGGTCCAGCTCGCCTTCGTCGGTCACCGGGATGACGCGGATCCGGGCCCCGGCCGCCTGGGTCACCTGCTGCCAGGGGACGATGTTCGAATGATGCTCCATCTCCGTGAGAAGGATTTCGTCCCCCTGACGGAGCATACTCCGCCCGTAACTCTGGGCGATGAAGTTGAGGCCGGCGGTGGTCCCCGCCGTGATGACGATCTCGGACGGATCGGAGGCGTTCAGGAAGCTGCCGAGCAGCGCCCGCACGGCCTCGAAGGCCGTCGTCGCCCGCTGGCTGAGGGTGTGCACGCCCCGATGCACACTGGCGTTCTCCTGCAGCTCGAAATTCGCAACCGCGTCGACCACCACCCGTGGCTTCTGGCTGGTGGCGCCATTATCCAGATAGACCAGGGGATGTCCATGCACCTGGGTGCGCAGGATCGGGAAGTCGCTCCGGACCCGCGTCACGTCGAAGCGATGGGCTCGGGGCGCCGCGGTGGTCACCTGGCCGATCCCGGCTGTTCGAGGCGCCGGGTCACGACCTCCTCGAGGCTGGCGCGCACGGAGGCGTAGGGGATCTCTTCGAGCACCTCGGCGGCAAACGCATAGGTGAGGATCTTGCGGGCCAGACTCCCGCCAATCCCCCGGCTTCTCAGATAGAAGGCGGCCAGCTGGTCCAGATTGCCTACCGCCGCACCGTGGGTGCATTTCACGTCATCGGCGTAGATCTCGAGCTGGGGCTTGGTGTCGATCCGGGCGTGCTCCGACAGCAGCAGGGCCCGATTGGTCTGCTTGGCGTCGGTCTTCTGGGCAAGCGGAGTCACATAGATCTTCCCGTTGAAAACGCCATGGGCGTGATCGTCCAGGATTCCCTTGTAGACCTCCCGCGTCGAGCACGCGGGGTGCGCATGCAGCAGGGATGTGTGGTTGTCCATCTCCTGCCGCCCTCCGGCCATGTACAGTCCCAGCATCTGGGCCTCGATGCCGGAGCCGTCGAGCACCACATCGAGGTTGTTGCGGCCCAGCGCCGCCCCGAAACTCACCGAGTGGGAGAAGCCCCGGCTGTCCCTGCCGAGCTGGAGGTGTGTGGTTCCGACGTGGTAGGCCCGCTCGCTCTCCCGCTGGATCTTGATGTGCTCGATCGCCGCCCCCGCACCGACGACTGCCTCGGTGACGGCGTTGGTGAAGCAGCAGACCTCACCGAGCCCCACATAACTCTCGATGACCGCCGCGCGGGCACCCTCTTCCACCACAATGAAGTTCCTCGGATAGGTGGCGGCGTCCTCGGCCCGGCTGTCGGAAACGAAGACGACATGGACAGGCGGGCCGGCGTCCACCCCGCGGGCCACGTGGAGGAACAGCCCATCCGTCACAAAGGCCGTGTTGAGGGCGGTGAACCCGCTGTCATCCACCTTGGCGTATCGGCCCAGGTGCTGGTGGAGCAGGTCCGCATGCCTGGTGATCGCTCCGGCGAGATTCCGCACGGTCACCCCGGCCGGCCGCTCGACCGGCATCGAGAGGGCGGGGGCATAGCGGCCGTTCACGAATACCAGCGTGGCCGCGCCAGGCACCGCGTACAGAAACGGCGCCAGATCGCCCGGGCGGACCCCGCTGACGTTGGCATCGGCCAGCCGGAAGCTGCGGCCAGTCAGGGGCGTCAGATTGACGAAGCGCCAGTCCTCTTCCCGCGACGACGGAAATCCGGACGACTGGAACCGCTCCAGCGCAGCCTCGCGAAGCCCCGCAAGCCAAGGAGTCTTCGAGCGGCCGTTCTGACTGAAGTTCTGGTACTCCCGAACGTACGTCGCGGTCACGCCGACACCGCCTCTTCGGTCAGCCACTCATACCCCCGCGCCTCAAGCTCCAGCGCCAGTTCCTTGCCGCCGGACTTCACGATGCGGCCTCCGAAAAGGACGTGGACATGGTCCGGCACGATGTAATTCAGCAGCCGCTGATAGTGAGTCACCACGATGGTCGCATTGTCGGGGCGGCGGAGCTTGTTGACCCCGTTCGCCACGATGCGCAGGGCATCTATGTCCAGACCGGAATCGGTCTCATCCAGAATCGCCAGCCGGGGCTCCAGCACCGCCATCTGCAGGATCTCGTTGCGTTTCTTCTCGCCTCCCGAGAATCCGGCATTCACGGCTCGAGACATGATCTCCGGGCCCCATTCCACCAGTTTCAGCTTCTCCTCGACAAGGTCCATGAAATCCACCGGGTCGATCTCCTCCTCGCCCCGCGCCTTGCGGATCTCGTTGAGCGCGGCGCGGAGGAAGTAGGCATTCGACACGCCGGGAATCTCCACCGGGTACTGGAACGCCATGAACAGGCCCGCGTGAGCCCGCTCCTCGGGTTCCATCTCCAGCAGGTCGCGCCCCTGGTACAGGATCTGGCCGTCGGTTACCTCGTAGGCGGGATGACCGGCCAGCACCTGCGCCAGGGTGCTCTTGCCGGAGCCGTTGGGGCCCATGATCGCGTGGACCTCGCCGGCGTTCACGGTGAGTGAAACGCCGTTGAGGATCGGCTTTTCCCCGGCGCGGGCGTGCAGGTTGATGATTTCGAGCACCGTACTTCTCCGTGTATTCGCTGTTTGGCTGTATGGCTGTATGGCTGTCTGGCTATCGGCCATCAGCTATCAGCTACCGACCATTCCCGATAGCCGATAGCTGATAGCCTCCTACCCAACACTTCCCTCCAAACTCACACCGAGGAGCTTCTGCGCCTCAACGGCGAACTCCATCGGGAGCTCCTTGAAGACCTCTTTGCAGAACCCGTTGACGATCATGCTGATCGCGTTTTCGGTGTTGAGGCCCCGCTGCTTCAAGTAGAAGATCTGGTCTTCCCCGATCTTCGAGGTGGAGGCCTCGTGCTCCACCGCGGCGCTCGGGTTCTGGACATCGATATAGGGGAACGTGTGGGCGCCGCAGCGGTTCCCGATCAGCATCGAGTCGCACTGGGTGTAATTCCTGGCACCCGCGGCCTTACCCAAGACCTTCACCTGCCCGCGGTAGCTGTTGTTCCCCTGCCCGGCCGAGATGCCTTTGGACACGATCGTGCTCCGGGTGTCCCGGCCGATATGGATCATCTTGGTCCCCGTGTCCGCCTGCTGGTGACCGTTGACCACCGCCACCGAGTAGAACTCCCCCACCGCGCGATCACCCTGCAGAATGACGCTCGGGTACTTCCAGGTGATGGCCGATCCGGTTTCCACCTGGGTCCAGGAAATCTTGCTGTCATCACCCACGCACTTGCCGCGCTTGGTGACGAAGTTGTAGATGCCGCCCTTTCCCTCGGCATCGCCGGCATACCAGTTCTGGACGGTCGAGTACTTGACGGTCGCGCCCTTCAGGGCCACCAGCTCCACCACCGCGGCGTGCAGCTGGTTGGTGTCCCGCTTGGGCGCGGTGCATCCCTCCAGGTAGCTCACGTACGCACCTTCGTCCGCCACGATGAGGGTGCGCTCGAACTGGCCGGCGTCGGCGGTGTTCATGCGGAAGTAGGTGCTGAGCTCCATCGGGCAGCGGACACCCTTCGGCACATACACGAAGGACCCGTCGCTGAACACCGCGGAATTGAGCGCGGCGAAGAAGTTGTCATTGTAGGGCACCACCGAGCCTAGATACTGGTGCACCAGGTCGGGGTGCTCCCGCACTGCTTCGCTCATGGAGCAGAAGATGACGCCCGACTTGGCCAGGGTGTCTTTGAAGGTGGTGGCGACCGAGACGCTGTCGAAGATGGCATCGACCGCCACACCCGCGAACAGCTTCTGCTCGGTGAGCGGGATACCCAGCTTCTCGTAGGTGCGCAGCAGCGCGGGGTCTACCTCCGCGAGGCTCCCCAGCGGCTTCTGGGTGCGGGGGGCCGAGTAGTAGATGATGTCCTGATAGTCGATGGCTGGGTACGAGATGTTCGCCCAGTGGTGGGGCTCCTTCATCTCGAGCCAGCGGCGGTACGCCTTGAGCCGCCACTCGGTCATCCAGGCCGGCTCCTGCTTCTTGGCGCTGATCAGCCGGACCACATCCTCGCTGAGGCCCCGCGGGATGGTGTCGGACTCGATGTCGGTGACGAATCCGTACCGGTACTCGCGGTTGACCAGTGATTCGACCGACGACTCTGTCGAGCTCATGTCTGTTCCTCGGGGGCGGGGCGGTTTCCCGGACCCTGCAGGGCCGTCATCGCAGGTTCTCCGGCTTCCGGGAACCGGACCCGGTATTCGCAGGCACTGCAGCCATCCAGCATGTGCGCTTCGCGCTGGACGGCAGCCATCAGGACCTGCTCAAGGAACCGCGCCTCGGCCTCGCAGATCTCCGGGAACCGTTCCGCCAGAGCCCGGATGGCGCAGTTGTGTTCGGTCAGGCGGAGGCCACCCTCGCCTTCATGCCACTCCGCCATGTAGCCGCCCTCCACCAGCGCGCGCATCACGACCTCCATGCGCTTTTCGGGCGGTGCGTCGGACAGTTCGCGCTGGAGCTTGTGGGCCAAGTCGGTGAACCGCGTTTCCAGGGCCGTTACCACAGCGTGGCGGCCCGCATGTTCGGCCACCCGGTCAAGGACATCGGTGAGCAATTCCTTGTAGCGCTGCGGAAAGAGCGACTCGCCCGCCGGGTTCAAGTACCAGGCGAATGTGGGCGCCCCCACTCCACGCTGCTCCCGGCGATACCCGATGACTGCCTCGCTCTCCAGCTCCTTCAGATGGTGGCGGATGGCGTTGGAAGACAAACCCAACTGCTCCGCCAGCTCCTTGGTGGTGAGGGAGCCCGCTCGTTTCAGGGCGATCAGTATCAGCCCGCGCGGCCCCTTGTAGGCAGGGGGCAGTGGCTGTTCGGCCAGCTGTTCGGAGATCGAGGTTCCCATAACGGGGGAATCCTAAGCCGTGGACCATTGTTTGTCAACTAAATACCAAACAATTGGGGTAAACCCATAAACTCCTGTTCATAAAACACTTGGCTGCCGCTATCTCCTCGCCGTGAGGCCGCCAGCTGCGAGCCGATTGGGAGGTGGATGACACGGCTGGCTGTGTGGTAGTAGTGTTAAATACTACCTTGAAGGCCAGCAGGAGACCACCGGATACCCCGGCTCTATTGTTATGCAGGCAGTTTGGCACAAGATTGGGTCGGTTCCCACCCCGAACCGGATTTTGCCATGACGATTCATCGCATCCGCATGCTGGGCGATCCGATCCTCAGGGCCAGGTGCGAGCCGATTGCCAAACCCGGGTCAGCCGCGGTCCGGGTGGTGGTCGACGACCTCCGCGAAACCCTACGCGATTTCCAGTCCCGGTTCGGGTACGGTCGCGGCATCGCGGCGCCCCAGATCGGCGCCCCGGTGCGCGTGGCCTACATCGAGATGGACAAGCCCTGGGTGCTGATCAATCCCGAGATCGTGGACGTCGGTAATGAGGACTTCACCGTCTGGGACGACTGTTTCTCCTTCCCCGCCTTGCTGGTTCGGGTCTCACGGGCCGCCCGGATCAAGGTGCGCTACCAGGACCTCAGAGGAGAGTGGCACACCGTCGAGCTGGAGGGCGACCGGGCCGAACTGCTGCAGCATGAGATTGACCATCTGGACGGAGTCCTCGCCGTCGATCGTCCCCACGGCCTCGATCCGTTTTGCCTGCGTGAGGAGTGGAACCGCCAGCACGCCCAGGAAGGCCGCTACGGCGAGCCGGAGGTGCGGTCGGCCAGCTATGCCACCCCCGCCGGCCTGCTCTGATTCTCATTCCGCCACTCGCGTGATTCCGCCTGCGCCGAAGGGTCTCTCCTGGTGCTCCTGATCGGCCCGTTCAAGAGCCCCCGGATCCCGCCCCGAGCGGGCGCACCACCCGGCCTCGCGAGTCCATCCGGCCGACCGCGTCATTGATTTTGTGCACATATTCGACGGTTTCGCGGTGGCGCCACCGCCGCACCGCCGGTGCGACCGCCTCGATGGTGGCCCAGAGTCTGGGATCCAGAGTCCGGGTTCGCGCCAGATTCTGGGCGCGCAGAATCGGGCCCCGGCCGGCGTTGTAGCTCGCGAACATGAAGTGGTGGTGGTCCTGGGGTTCCACCGAGTCCGCCCACTGCCGCCACAGCCGGCGATCATGATAGATGCCTGCCGCGATATTCAGCTCGATATCGTCGATCGCCGTCCAGGCCGGGTTCCGGGTCTGGATTTCGAGGAACGTGGACGGCATGAGCTGCATGATGCCGCGCGCCCCCCTCCAACTCTTCGCGTCGGGATCGAGATTGCTCTCGACCATGCCTTGCGCCTTGAACAGGCGCCAGTCAAACCCCGGGCCGAAGAACCGCTTGGAGTATTTCCGGAAGGTCGGATCGTAGCGATTACCGGCCCGCTGCGCCGCCAGGGATGCGGGTCCCGCCATCAGAGCAAGGAGGGCCCCCAGCACCACGATCCGGCCGGCAATGCGTCGCGCAGGACGGTCCCCGAACGCGCGCGGCATCAGTTCAGGGCGCCGCCGATGATGATTGCGATGGCGAGGAAGATGGCCGCAATGAACACCGCCGCCGCGAGGTTCCCCTTGCGCAACTCCTCGGCGAAATTCACCTGCGGCGTGAGTTTATCGATCAGACGGTACGAGACGTACATCAGCACCACGCCCATGACGGCATACAGAAAATTCATCCCCACTATCGACCATTCCATGTTCCCTCCGATGATACGCAGCAGGATGGTGGGTCCCGCGGCTCCAATATGAAGCGCCGCCGGGCTCCGCAACATGCTGCTGTCGGGTCTGGGTCTCCTTCTCCTGTACCCTCGGGCGATGCCCCTTGCAGTCCAGATGGGTGCGGACCTTACCAATCCGGGAGGGACGGGTTGCGCGCCCCGGGCCGCGCTGGCAACTTGGCCTGTGATGACCGTGGGTTTTTCCACCTGCTCTTCGAGGTCCTGCCATGCTACTGCTGCTGACCGCGCTGCTCGCCGGCGACCCCGCTGTCTCCCCGATGGATACCGCCCGCACGGTGAGCGGTGTCACCATGCCCGAAACGATCGAAGTGGGTGGCCAGACCCTCAGCCTGAATGGGATGGCTCTGCGCAAGAAATTCGTCGTGAAGGTCTATGTCGCCGGCCTCTATGTGGTGACTAGGTCCTCCAAGGCCGAGGAGATCCTGGCCGCGGATGCCCCCCGGCGCATGGTAATGCACTTCGTGCGCAACGTGGACAAGAAGAAGATCTGCGACGGCTGGGAAGACGGTCTCGAGGCCAACACACCCGGCGCCACGGCCGAGCTCAAGCAGCAGTTCACGGAGCTCTGCGGCTTGATGGTAGACATCAAGGATGACCAAGCGTTTGTCTTCACCTATGTGCCCGAGCAGGGGACGGCGGTCGAAGTGGCCGGCGAGGAGAAGGGCACCATCGCCGGGAAGGAATTCGCCGACGCGCTGCTGCGCTGCTGGATCGGCCCCAAGCCCGGCCCCGGAGAGGGCTTCAAGAAGAATCTGCTCGGCGCTTCTTGAGCCCGTCCCTCGCTGGTCTCGGGACGGGCGCGTCTCCTAGAACCACTCGCCCAGCCTGACGAACACGTTGTTCCGGCCGCCGCGAGTCACCCCGTACTCCACCCGGATCGGGCCGATGGGCGTTTCCGACCCCAGGCCGACCCGGCCGCCGGCCCACCACCGGCCCCGGGGAAGGGTGGGGCCCCCAAGCGCAGTCTGACCGCTCGCCCCGGTGAGCCGAAGTTCAACCGGCCCTACCACGCGTCGTGCTACGACCAGCCGAGCCAGCAGCTCGCGGTCACCCTTTCGCTCCCCGATGTTCAGCCCCGGAAACCCGTCCATCCCGCCGAGAGAGAACGTCCGCTGGAGCGGCAGGTCTCTGCCCCACCCGTACTGAATACCCGGGGTGACACGGAGTCTCGCCCCGATCCTGATCCCGGTCCACGCTTCCAGCTCCACTCGACGGTAGGCGTTGGTGAGAACACCTTCTCCCCGGACTCCCAAGGGACGGTAGGGCGGCCCGCTGGACACCCTCAGCAGGCCCCCAAGGCCGTTGCTACGGCTGGATCCGGGGGCGTCCCAGGCGTGCCCGAATCCTCCGGCTGCGACCAGCCAGTCTCGTCCGAAGCGACGCTCCAAACCCAGGAAGCCGGTGGCTTCACGGGTACGTAGCTCCGGCGCGGAGGCTCCTCCGGGGGTGAACTGGCGGATGATCTCGCGCGCGATCGTGCCGGAGAGCACCGGCCGCTGCAGGTAGCGACCGACGGCGGGACGGAAGCCGACTCCCAGCTCCTGGCGGAGCTCGCCGAGCACCAGGGTGAACGACTTCTCCAGCCCTCGAAACAGGGTGCCCCGGTCGATGCCCCCGATCCACATCTGACCGCCGATGTCGTTGTCATACGTAAGACCTGCCATGACGAGGCGGGCGGGTGCAGTGTGAATTGCGACTGAGAGGATGAGCGAATCCGTCCGCCCGCTCGGCTGCACCCAGATTTCCTGATAGTCATCGCCCTGACCTAGCGCCTCAAACCGGTCCTGCAACCCCCGCACATCAAGCAAGCCTCCTTCGACGATACCCAGTTGGCGTGGCAGCAGCCCCGCGTAGCTGTTCGGACCCTCCGCGATGGTGAGCTTCCCCACGCGATAGACGGCTCGCGCGTGCCGAGCCGCCCAGTTCACTTCACAGATGGGGTGGCCCGCGAATGCCGCCTGGGCTGCGTCGTGACCCCGCCGGATGATCTGTCCGATCTTGGCCTGGTTGAAATCGAGCGCGGCGAACGAGTCGACGGAGGGCCTGACCAGGCGATCATCCGGTCCAAGGGAGTCGAGCGGTTGGCTGAACAGGTATGCAACCAGCAGATCCGCTACCACCAGCGGGTTGTCCGCGCGGACCGAATCCGGCGGTCGCCAGCCGACATCGGAGACGATAACCCGCGCGGCGCCGGCCTCCCGAGCGGCTGCCACCGGCACGTTGGCAGCAAGCCCACCATCGATCAGGTCCTGACGGTTGATCTGCTCGGGATCGAACACCAGCGGCACGGCCATGCTGGCCCGGACCGCCCGGGCAAGATCGCCGTCCCGAAGCACGACTTCACCGCGGGTGCGGAGGTCGGTCGCGACTGCGCGGAAGGGAATCGGCAGCGAATCGAAGTCCCCCCGGGCGGCAAGATTGCCTCGCAGAAGTACCCGATTCAGCGCCGCATTGACCGCAGCCTGGCGGGCGCCTGCCTCCCCCGTCCGGAAACCCCCGGCCCCCGGCTGCCACACCACCAGCGGCCGACGCCAGCCAAGGGAGCGGGGAGTACGCGGATCGTCGCGGCTGAACATCTGCGACAACCTCATACTCTGGGCCTGGGTCTCGATCTGGTCGGCCGTGTAGCCGCTGGCGTACATCGCGCCGATGATCGACCCCATACTGGTCCCGACCACGAGGTCCGGCTTGATACCGAGGCTGTCGAGCACCCGCAGGACGCCAATGTGGGCCAGACCCTTGGCTCCTCCGCCGGAGAGGACCAGTGCCAGAGGACGGGGGGCGTCGCATCCCTGACCCAGGAGGAAGCTGCCGGGATAGAGGAGCGAGGCGATGAGGACCGGTACCAGGGCTGCTCGTCGGGGCATCCCTGATAAGGTAATCGCCCCCTTGCGCAGGCTGTCGGAGCGCCCGCATACTTGGCGGCAGTGGCTCAAGGCCTTCGCCGCGCAGGCGTCAGGCCGATACCCGAAGAGGAACTGCAGCATGACTTACGTGATTGCCGAGGCGTGCATTAACGTCAAGGATCGAGCTTGCGTGGACGTGTGTCCGGTGGACTGCATTTATGAAGGAGAGGACCAGCTCTACATCCACCCGGATGAGTGCATCGACTGCGGAGCCTGCGAGCCGGAGTGTCCGGTGACGGCAATCTTCCCGGAAGAGGATGTGCCGGCCAACCAGCAGTCCTATATTGCCAAGAACCGCGACGTCTTCACCGGCGACACACCCCCCGGCAAGCCCAAGCGATAGGCGGTCGGACGCCGGGGTTTCGGCGACGGCTCTCCGCACGACCCTCCGGCTGCATCGGGAGGGTCGTTTCATTTCGCTCCGCTTCGAGGGATACCTTCGGGACCGCTGCGCCCGCGCAGAATGTATGAATATGAAAAGAGAGGCGCCCCGGAACCGTACTGCCTGGCCGCGGATCCGGGGCGGGTAAGGAAGGGTGTATCACGAGCTCCGGTGCCACCTGAGGTGGGCGGCCGTCGCTCAATGCATATAGACGCAATAACCCTGAAAAAGGTTGCAGGCTCAGGCCGGCCGCCCGATTCCCGCCAGAAAATCGACCAGGAGGCTGGTGGTGGCTTCCGGGCATTCGATGGGGGCGAGGTGGCCCGCCCCCGAAAGGACGGCCAGGCGTGCGCCGGGGATGGCGTCGGCCATTGCCTGGGCCCGGTCTCGAGGGGTGATCTGATCGTCATCCCCGGCGATGACCATCGTCGGGATCCCCGCCAGGGCGGGGAGCAGGGACACGCTGTCGGGGCGATCGCGCAGGGCGCCGATGGCGCCCAGAATCCCCGCCACCGGGGTCGCCTCCATCATGCGCCGCACCCGCTCCACCAGGGCGGGGTGCTCTGCTGCTGCGGTCCGCGCGAGCAGGCGCGGCAACATCGCCCTCGCGATGGACTCGGCCCCGCCCTCCCGAGCCTGTGCCGCCGCAGCATCACGCGCTTTCCGCCCTTCGGTGGTATCGGCCTCTGCGCGGGTATTGACGAGCACCAGCCCGCGCACCCGCTCCCGCGCCCGCCGGAGCATTTCGAAGGCCACATACCCGCCCATCGATACTCCGCAGAGCACTGCCCGGTCCACTCCCAGAGTGCTGAGGAGCGCGAGCAGGTCATCGGCGTAGGTCGCCATGCTGTAACCGAGATCGGGAGCGTCGGACTGCCCCATGCCGCGCAGATCCGGAGCGATCCGCGTCCAGCCGTCCAGATGGGCCAGCTGGTGTTCCCACAGGCTGTGGTCGAGAGGATAGCCATGAATGAAGAGGACCGCCGGGCCCTGCCCCCGCACATCGACGGCGAGATTCACCCCGTTCACGGCGATTCGCCGCAGGTTGCCGGCGAGCTGGCGGTCCGCCATGACCTGGGGCAGTGATTCCGGCACCGGCACCGGTCCCCCCTGCTGATCCAGGCAGACAAAGACCAGCTCGGCCGTCGCGATCAGTGCGTCATCCCGGACCCGCCGTGCGGTCTGACGCAGAGTGAAGCTGGTGCGACCGAGATGGACGAGCACCTGGGCGAATCGGAGGACGTCACCGGGGAAGGCCGGGGCGTGGTATTCGACGAGGGACTTCCGCACCGCCGGCCACGCTCCTTGCCGCGTGAAGAAGTCCATGCCCGGTCCCTGCGCCAGCATCTCCCAGCGGGCGCGCTCGAACAGCGCGAGAAATGACGCCTGGTTCAGGTGGCCGTAGGCGTCACACTCATCGGGATAGACCGTCAAATCGATTTCCGGTGGGGCCACAGCGTCTCCGCCTGCTCGCGCGCCTCACGTATGAGCGGGTGTGCGCACGCCGATTGGGTCAGGAGTCTCGTGTCAAAGGTATGCCAGAAGCAGAGGTGCCGGAAGGAAGTCGCGAGTGCGGTGATGGCGGCACATGCCTTGGCCCCGTACGTGAGGTCCACCGCGATTCCGACCCCGGCCATCGTGGCCTGCGCGGCCTGGGCCGCCGGGGTCGGAGATCCGTAACCGGCTCCCAGTTGGTCGGGCACCAGTCGCAGGCACGCGCGACCAGGCGTGACTCGAAGGCCGCAACGAGCCAGGAGCGCGAGGGTGTGTCGCGCGAGGGCGAGTACCCGGCTCCGAGTGGCAAACCAGGGATCGGTCACCCGGACGGCGCAGATCTCCATGTCGCAGCCCGTGAGCCACATGCCGACCAGAAGCCCGGCCGCCGTTCCGCCGGAGCCGAGCGGAAGGACGATGGCCTCCGGGCGGGGCACTCCCTCCCGGTCCAGCTGGGTAATGAACTCGAGTGCCGCATTCACGCTGCCGAGCACCCCCAGAGGCGCGGCGCCGCCGGCCGGAACCCAGCTGACCGCTCCGTGCCGTCGAGCCCCCCGCCATAACCGCCCGACGGCGAGCGGAAGCCCCCACCGGGACCGCACGAGGCCGACCTCTCCGTGGCTCAGCGTCGTCGCCAGCGCGCCGGCAACCGTGGGGGTCCAAGGCTGCGGGAACAGAGCCGCGTGGGCTCGCCGCCCCGATTGCGCGGCTACCACGGCAAGCGCGGCGCACCAGGTGGAGCCGTACCCACCCATGGTCACCACCGCGGGTCCAAGCCGCGGAACCAGCCATTCCAGAGCGCGCACCTTGTTGCCACCGAACGGCGTGGCGTTCAGATCATCGCGTTTCACCAGCAGCCGCTCCAGCCCGAAGGATCGGGCCAGGGCGGGGTGGTCCTCGACCGGGGAAGGGAAGCAGCCCAGGACCTGCCGGGGAGGAGGTGTCAACAGCCGGTCGAGGAGAGGGATGCACACGCAGCAACCCGGGGTGCGGGGACCGAGGAACGCGAGCCAACCTTATGGTAGATTGAAACGACCGATTGCGGGAGCCGCATCCCCGCACTTCCCACTTCCTCCCACCCGCTCCGCGATGAAACCAGCCACCGACTACATCCGGCACGCCGCCAGACTCGCGCGCAAACTGCAGATGGACGCCGCCATGGGCGGGAAGCCCGAACCGGACGCCGAATTCTTCAAGACGCTGTCGAAAGCGCTGGAGGAAATCGCCGCCGGACTTGAGGCGGTGAGTGCGCGTGAGTGAGGTAACGGCCAGTCACCGCCCCTTCACGTACATCGAATCCCAGGCGGCCTTCGAACGTTTCACGGTCCAGATCTCCGGAACCGCCATCCTCGCGGTGGATACCGAGGCCGCAAGCTTTCACCGCTATCGCGACCGTATCTACCTGGTTCAGATCTCGACGCGCGACGCCACCGCCGTAGTGGATCCGCTGGCAGTGCCGGATCTCGATCGGCTCGGTCGGCTCCTGGCCGACCCGGCGATCGAGACCCTGTTCCACGATGCCGACTATGATCTGCGTATCCTGCATCGCGACTACGGGTTCACCGCAGGGAACCTGTTCGACTCCCGGGTAGCGGCCCAACTCCTCAACGAGCCCGGCATCGGCCTCGCCGCCCTGCTCGAGAAGTATTGCGGGATCACGCTGGACAAGAAGTTCCAGCGGGCCGACTGGTCGCTCCGGCCGCTGCCCCAGGGAATGCTGGAGTATGCCGCGGACGACACCCGATACCTCCCGGCCCTGCGCGACCTTCTCCGGGACAGGCTGGTTGCGGCGGGCCGGTGGCATTGGGCCGAAGAGGAATTCCGCCTGCTGCAGCAGGTACGATGGACGCCCGCCGGGCCGCCGGAAGAGGCCTACCTCAGGCTCAAGGGGGCCCGCACGCTCAAAGGCCATCAGCTCGCGGTCCTCCGGGAACTGTTCGCCTGGAGGGAGCGGACCGCCGCCCAGCTGGACCGGGCACCCTTTCGAGTCCTCATGAACGAAGCGCTGATCACGGTGGCCAAGGCAATGCCGGTGGATGAGACCGCGCTACGCGAGCTCAAGGCCCTCTCCCCCGATCAGCTGCGTCGGAGGGGCGGAGAGATACTCGATGCCGTGGCCCGTGGTGTCCGCGCGCCTTCTGACAGCATTCCGGTGTTCCCCCGCGGACGGAGGCCAGACCCGGACCTCGCGTACGAAGCCCGGCTCGAGCGACTCAAGTCGGCGCGTAACGCGATTGCCGAGCGGCTGCCGCTTGCGGCGGGAGTATTGTGCCCGAACGGGGTGCTGGAGGCGATCGCGCGGCTGGCTCCCCGGACCATGGAGGAACTCAGCGGCGTGGAGGGGATGAGGAACTGGCAGCGCGAAGTGACGGGGAAGGAGCTGTTGGCCGCCATGGGCGGGTAGCCGGAGCGGCCCACGCCTGTCTTAACCGCCGAGGAACGCGCGGATCCGGGGGTCCATCTTTTCCGGCGTCCAGTACGGCTCCCAGACAATCTCCACGTCGACGGAATTCACCCCTTCCAGCTCCGTGACCGTCCGTCTGACATCCTCGACGATCTCGGGGCCGGCTGGGCACCCCGGCGAGGTCAAGGTCATCTTCACCTGCACGTCGCCGGCCTCATTGACCAGGATGTCGTAGACCAGCCCGATATCCACGATGTTCAGATTGAGCTCCGGATCCTTCACTCCGCGGAGTGCCTTCCTGATGGTTTCTGCGGTCTGCATACGCTCCTCCCTGCCGGGAACGTAGCAGCGAGAACGAATGCGGAGAAGGGAAGGGTGCCCGGCGCCCGGACGGACACCGGTTTCCGCGCCCGTCGCGTTACGCCCCCAGCGTCCGGATGACCGCGTCAGCCAGGGCTCCGCGTACCGCGCGAAGGGCGCGGATCGAATGCCCCACTCGAGGCCCAAAGCTGCGGTTGGTCAGCAGTATGAGGAAGAGATCCCGTTCTGGATCCAGCCACAGCAGGGTCCCGGTCCACCCCGTATGACCAAAGGCACGGGGAGACAGGAGGTGGCCGTACGCCGAGTCGTCCCGGTGGGCGGGGTCGGGCCGTTCCCAGCCCAGCACCCGGGTCGGGTTGGCGGTCTCCAGGGAAAGAAACGTCCGCACGGTCGCCGCCTCGAACACCCGGTGGCCATCGACCGTCCCCTCGCCGAGCCACAGCCGCGCATACCGGGCCAGATCGACCCCGGTGCTGAACAGCCCGGCATGGCCCGCGACTCCCGCCAGCCGGGCCGCGTTCTGGTCGTTGACGTGGCAGCAGACCGGCCGACCACGCCACTGACCGGTAGGAGCGGTGTGCCGCTCTGCGGCGGTTCCGGGACGATACCGGGTATCGTGCATGGCGGCGGGGTCGAGCACGGCGCGGGATACGAAGCGGTCCAGGGTCTCCCCGGTGACCGTCTCCACCAGCAGGCCGAGCAGCATGAAGTTGAGATCGCTGTACTCCACCGCGGTGCCGGGCGGACGCCGCAGCGGGGTTCGGTAGAGCAGCGTGGTCGCGCTGTCGCGCGTGTCCGCCAGCCTGAAGAATTCGACATAACTCGGCAGACCGCTGGTGTGGTCGAGCAGCTGCCGGACGGTCACCCGCTCCTTCCCCTCCCCGGAAAAGCGCGGGAGATACCGGGCAACTGGTGCCGCCAGGTCCACCCGATGGTCCTCCACCAGACGCATTACCGCCGGCGTCGTGGCGACGACCTTGGTGAGCGAAGCCAGGTCCCACAGCGTCGAGTCAGGCGAGGGAACCGGGGATTGCGGTTGCCAAGTACGGTGACCGAATCCGCGCGCGTGAATGATGCCTGCGCTGCGCCCGATGACCAGGACGGCCCCGGGGTAGATGCCGCGGCGAATCCCGGAGGCGACGATCGAATCGGGGACGCGAAAATCCTGGCCCGAAGCCGGCTGGCTCACCGGTAGTATTACCGCGAGCAGGACTGCCGCTCTCATCGCCGCGGCCTCCAGGGAGGGGTCCCGATCCAGCCGGTTGGGAGCTCGTAGAGCAGACGGAGAGAGAAGCGATCGCGGTCGGTGAGACTGGTGGCCGCGGCCACCGGGAACATCACGTCCTCCGAATGGGAGGAGTGCGGCAGTCCAAGGGCGTGGCCCAGTTCGTGAAGCACGATAGCCTGGCGGGTCTCGGGGGCGAAGGGGCGACCGGTCGATGGTGAGCGGGTCGCGAGAAACATGGCGACCCGGCGGATTCTACCCGCTTTGTCCCAGGTCACGTCGGTCGCGCCGGCCCGCTCGGACTCCAGGGTATCGGTCCAGCGGATGACCATGTCCGCCGCGGCCGTGTCATTCTGCTCGAGAAACCGGAGTCCGGCCGCTGCGGGTGACCAGACGTCCAGTCCCTGGCGTACCTCGGACACCATTTCCGGCAGGAACCCCCGAGGACCGCCCGGGACAATGGCCACGGCGATCGGGTCCCCCGTCCGCCAATGCCGAACGGTGGAGTCCGAGCCGGAGAAGAGCGAATCGAGGTAGTGGCGCTCCGCCTCCGCGCCCAGCCTGACCCGCACCCCGGCCCTGGAGAGTGAATCGAGCGCTGGCACTGACCCTGCGGGAAAATCCGCCGGATCCAGGCGCCGGTGATCACCCTGCCGGGGGCTGAGAGTGAGGTCCCGGGTGGCGGGCGTGGAATCCGGGACCGGGGTTGCCGACGACGACTGGATGAGCTGATGGACCTTCGCCAGCACAGCGAGGAGAATCAGGAAAACCAGCGTGGCAGCGAGCGAGCGACGGAGCATGATGTCGCGGAATATCGACCCGCTGTACCGGCCGGCGCCACCGCTGGCGTCCGGGGTGGCCGGACTCTAGAATTTCGCGAGCCGCACCGCCTCCACCCCGCCCCATTCCCCGGGAGTTCTCCAGCACGTGGCTTCTCTCCTCTCGCGGGCCCTGATCCGCTGGCGCTGGGCGATCATCGTCCTGTGGGCGGTGGTCGGGTACGTCGCGGCGGAGAAGTCGCCCCAGGTCATCCAGGTGTTGAACGTCCGGGGGGGCACCCGGGAGCCTACCGAGGCATCACGCGCCGACAACCTGCTGCACGGGCGGTTCCGACAGCCGCTCGGCGATTTCTTCGCCGTCGCCATCGAGGGCTCGGAACGCCTGGACAGTGCTCCCGGACGCATTCTCATCGACAGCCTGATCGCAAAGGCCGAACGGCAACCGTATGTCGGGAGCGTCGCCTCGTTCAAATCGACCGGCGACTCGACTTTCATCAACCGGGACGGCAGGGCCACGCTCCTGGTCCTCCCCATCCTGGCGGAGGATGGCGACAGCGTGAGCAAGCTGGTGCCGCTGGTCCGCCAGCTGGTGCGCGAGGCGATTGCGCAAAGCGGGGTAGATGCCAGGCGCTACCAGGTCCGGGTGACGGGCCGTTCGCCTCTCGATCTCGACGTGCGCGCAGTGGTCGCGGCCGACAGCCGCCGTGGAGAGATCCGGCTGCTCCCGCTGACGGCCGGAATTCTGCTCCTGGCCTTCGGCGCGCTGGTAGCAGCGCTCCTGCCCCTGGTCGTGGGCTTTCTGGCGATCTGGGTCACGCTCGCCATCGTGGTCGTCCTGGCGGACTACACCCCGATGTCAGTGTTCGTCCTGAACATGACCACCATGCTGGGGCTGGGCGTAGGAATCGACTACTCGTTGCTGATCGTGACCCGGTTTCGCGAAGAGCTGAATCGGGGCCTTCGGCGACAGCAGGCGGCGTCGCGAGCCCTGGCAACGGCGGGGGCCGCGGTTCTGGCCTCTGGTATGACCGTGATCGTCGGTTTCGCCGCCCTGCTCCTCACCCCGCTGGTGGAAACCCGCAGTGTCGGAATCGGGGGGCTGGTGGTGGTCGCGGTGGCCATGGCCCTCTCCACCACGCTCCTGCCGGCGCTGCTGGCGGTGCTGGGGCGACAGATCGACCGGCCCCGGTGGTTAGCGCGCCGGCTGGCGTGGTATCACGCGCCCACCGCCTGGGAGCGCTGGGCGCGGGGCCTGTCCCGCAATCCAGGGCGGGCCCTGGCGATAGGCGGGGTCATCATCGGGCTGCTGACTGCTCCGGTGTTCGGGCTCCGGATCGGCCTGCCGTCCCGCAACTGGTGGCCCCCGGCGACCGAAGCCGGTCAGGGAGTCCTGATGCTGCAGCGGATGGGGGTCGCCAACATCATCCTCCCGGTGCGGGTGCTGGTGGAGCTCCCCCCGGGGCAGTCGGCCGTCAGCGCGGTCAGCCTGCGCGGGCTGCGGGCGCTCTCCGATTCGTTCAAGGCGGATCCCCGCGTAGCCCAGGTCCGGAGCATCGTGGATCTGAAGCCGGCCGCCTCCATCCTCGAGTATTCGGTCCTGTACAGCGACCTGGACGACGCGCGCGCCCAGTATGGCGCCTTTCTCGATGCCTATCTCAGCACCGATACCCGTGTCGCCCTGATGGACGTGGTGCTTCGGGACACCACCTCGCTCACCTCGGGCATGGACCTGTCCCGCAAGGCGCGTGATCTGGCGCGGCATCCCCCGAAGCAGCTGCGGGATGCGAGCATCACGGTCGGGGGCTACACCGCCGCCTCACTGGATCTGCAGGATGTTCTGCTGCGGCGCTTTCCCCTCCTGGTGTTCCTTATTCTGGCCTGCACCGCCGTCATGCTGGCTCTGGTCTTTCGCTCGGTCCTGGTGCCGGTCAAGGCCGTCATCATGAACACCCTTTCGGTGAGCGCGACTTTCGGGCTCATCGTGCTCGTGTTCCAGCACGGCATCGGCGCTTCGCTCTTCGGGCTCGATGGGCCGACCTCGGCGATCTTCGTGGTGGTTCCGGTGCTGGTATTCGCCGTGGTGTTTGGCCTGAGCATGGACTACGAGGTCTTCCTGCTGGCCCGGGTAAAGGAGTCGTTCGACAAGAGCGGAAACAACGAGAAGGCAACGGAGGAGGGTCTGTCCGCAACCGCATCGGTGATCACCTCGGCGGCGCTCATTATGATTCTGGTCTTCGGCGTCTTTGCGTTCGCGCGCGTGCTGGCGATGCAGTTCCTGGGGTTCGGCCTGGCGGTGGCGGTGCTCCTCGACGCGACCATCATCCGCATGGTGCTGGTCCCCGCCATCATGCACCTGGCGGGCGAGTGGAACTGGTGGCCCGGCGTACGGCGGCGGAAGAGCTAGCTCACTGCCTTGGCCTCGAGCCAGTTGTCTCCGACACCTACATCGACTACCAGAGGGACCTTGAGCTCGGCGGCTCCCTCCATGTGCTGCCGGACCAGCTGCACGACGGGATCCACGTTGGCCGCGGGAACCTCCAGCACCAGCTCGTCATGCACCTGCAGCAGGAGGCGTGCGCCCGAGCCGCCGGCCCTGAGCGCGTCATGGATGCGCACCATCGCGATCTTGATCAGGTCCGCGGCGGAACCCTGCAGCGGTGAGTTCTGGGCAGTGCGCTCAGCGAACGCCCGTTGGTTGAAGTTCTTGTCGTTGATCTCGGGGATGTAGCGCCGCCGTCCGAACAGGGTCTGCACGTAGCCGTTTTCCCGCGCCAGCTTCACCTGCAGATCCAGATACGCCCGCACGCCGGCGAAACGCTCGAAGTACTGGCTGATGAATGCCCGCGCCTCGTCCTGGCTGATGCCCAGCTGGCGTGCCAGGGCGAAGGCCCCCTGGCCGTAGATGGTCCCGAAGTTGATCGTCTTGGCGCGGGCACGCATCTCGGGAGTCACGGCCTCGGGCGGCAGGCCAAAGATGACCGAGGCGGTCTGACGATGGATGTCGCCTCCGGAGCGGAATGCCTGAATGAAGGCCGGATCCTCGGACAGGTGAGCCATGAGGCGTAGCTCGATCTGCGAATAGTCCGCCACCACGAACCGGCACCCCGGCCCGGGCACGAACCCCTTCCGGATTTCTTCTCCCCGCGCTGTCCGGACCGGAATGTTCTGCAGGTTCGGCTCCGACGAACTCAGCCGCCCCGTGGCCGCCCCGGTCTGGTTGAAGTTGGTGTGAATCCGGCCGGTGCCCGGATTGATGCGGGATGGCAGCACATCCACATACGTGGACTTGAGCTTCTGAACCTCCCGGTACTCCAGGATCAGATTGGGGACCTCGTGGCCCATCTGGGCCAGCTGGTCAAGCACGTCCGCATCGGTCGAGGGGCCGGTCTTGGTGCGTTTGAGGACCGGCAGCTGCAGCTTCTCGAACAGCAGCGTCGCCAGCTGCTTGGGTGAGTTCAGATTCATGGACACACCGGCCGCCTGCGCGATCTTCGCCTCCAGCCGCACCAGATCCCGGGCCAGCTCCTCGGAGAGTTTGGCAAACAGCTCCCGATCTACCGCGATTCCATCCCATTCCATATCGACCAGCACGGGCACCAGCGGCATTTCCAGCTGCTCCAACAGCCGCTCCAGGCCCATGTTGCGGAGGGAGGGGGCGAAGAACTCATGCAGCGCGAGCACCGTGGAGCTGTCGGCCCCACAGTAGGCCGCGGCCGCGGCAACCGGCACCTCGGCGAAGGGGATCTGGGATTTCCCCCGGCCGGTCAGATCCGCATACTCGCGCATGGGCCGCCCCAGATGCTCGAGGCTCAGGGTGTCGATCCCATGAGAACGCCGCCCCGGGTCGAGGACGAAGCTCGCCACCATGGAGTCGTACCTGACCCCGGCGAGCTCGACGCCGGCCCGCCGCAGCACCAGCCAGTCATACTTGATGTTGTGGCCGGCCTTCGGGACGGCTGGATCCCGAAGCAGCTGGGCGATCGGGGCGCAGCGGGGATCACCCAGCGGTGGCAGGTTCGTGACGGGGGCGGGGGCAGCCAGAGCCCCCGCCAACGGCCGGTGCCCGAAGGGCAGGTACCATACCTCCTGGGGACTCGCCGCGAGGGAGACGCCGACAAGGTCGGCGTCGTGGGGTTCGACGGAGGTGGTTTCCGTGTCGAGACCCACCAGCGGCGATTGCCTGAGGCGGGCGGCGAGGGCAGGGAGTTGCTCGGGGTCGTCAATGATCGTCACCGGGAAGCTGGGGGTCCCCGGCGCCGCCTCCGCCCGGGCCGCGGGACGTTCCTCAGGCTCCGCCTCGAGCCGCTTCACCAGCGAGTAGAATTCGAGTTCGGTGAACAGGCGCAGGAGGGCGGCACGGTCGGGCTCGCCTTCCGCCACCGCGGCGGGATCGAGTGCTACCGGCACGTCGGTCCGGATGGTCACCAAGTCCCGTGAGAGCCGGGCCTCGGCCCCGTATTGCTGCAGCGCCTCGCGGGCCCGCTTCGCCTTTACCTCGTCGCTCCTGGCGAGGAGCGTCTCCAGGTCGCCGAACTGCTGCAGCAGCTCGATCGCGCCCTTGCCACCGATGCCCTTCACGCCGGGCACGTTGTCCGAGGCATCGCCGACGAGGGCGAGATAGTCCACCACCTGGGCGGGCGGCACGCCAAGCCGCTCGGTCGCGTTCGATTCGTCGACCCACTGCTCGTCCACGGCGCCCGGCCCACCCCGCCCGGGGTTGAGCAGTGCCACCCCAGGCCGGATGAGCTGGTAGAAGTCCTTGTCGCCGGACACGACCACGACCTGCCAGCCGCGCTCCTGGCCCATCCGGACGAGGGTTCCGATCACATCGTCAGCCTCGTACCCCGGCACACTCAGCACCGGCACCCGAAAGGCCTCCAGCAGCTGCCCGATCCGCTCCAGGGAGCGGTCGAAATCGGCCTGCAGCTCCTGATCGAGTTTCTCCCGAGTGGACTTGTACTCGGGGTAGAGCGCGCCGCGGAACGAGTCGCCCGCGTCGTGGACCCAGGCGAGATAGTCCGGGTGGTATTTCTCCCGGAGCCGCAGCAGGAAATTCACTACTCCCCAGGCGGCCGAGGTGTTCTCGCCCTTGGAGGTGCGGAGGGGGCGGCTGATTAGCGCGAAGAAGGCGCGGTAGATCAGCGCATAGCCGTCGATGAGGAACAGCTGCGGCGAATCGTGCCCTGGCGTGGCAGACAAAGATGGCGCCCGAGTGTCTAGGGAACCGGGTCGGCGGGCGGGGGGCGAGGGGGCGATTATCGGTTCAGGTTCAGCCGGGCCACGATCCGCTCCAGCTCCGCGCGCGAGGCGGGTGTGAGGCGGAAGCGACCAAACCCTGTTTCATCCACGAAATACAGCGCGAGCTGATACTGGGTGAAGCCCCACCGGATCAGACGCCCTTCGCTCGCGGGACTCGCGTCGAAGACCTCGTCCGGCTCGCCCAGCCGGATGAGGACTTCGCCCCGATCGGTCCGCCATCCGGGGACGCCTTCGCCGCGGAACTGCGCGTTGGCGCGCACGATGCGCCCGAAGTAGTCGTCCAGGCTTTCGTTCGCCGCGGTGGCGTTGTTGGGATCGCTCGAGCGCCAGAATTCCTTCCACAGGCGCCCGCGCTCAGCCGGCGTCGCCCGGCGCAGCGAATCGAGGGCGGGGGAGGGCGGAAAGTATCGCAGCAGCGACAGCATGTCGTCGAAATTGGTGACCACCCATCCCTGAGAAAAGGAAACCAGAGCGACGGTGCTGTCGGCGGCAGGCGGATTGCCGACCACGATCCGGAGCTCGCCCAGCGGAGCCGAATCCGGTGTGAACCGGAGCACGGCGCTCTCGACCGGTTGACCGCCCGCGAACCGGAGCGAGTCCTGCATGATCAGGCTGTCACGGGAATCGAACAGTCGCACGGGGACCGACGCCGGGCTGGCGAGCTGATACGCCTCAACGTAGACCAGGGCGGTGTCGCCGCCGTAGGCGATGGTGCCACGCGGGTTGAGAATGATCGCGACCGGCGCCGTCCTGCTGCTCCGGGCCCTGGCCTGGTAGGCGAGCCGGGGCGTTGAGAAAGAGCCTGGCGCAAAGGCGGGAACCCGATACGCGGCCTCCGCCCGGCCCGTCTTCCGACCTCCCCGGTCAGTCACGGAGACATTCACTTTCCAGTCCCCCGGCGACAGGGTCAGGCCCTCCTGATAGAGGATGCTCTCGTCGGCCCGCTGGGTCTCCCCGAAGCTTCCGACTTTTACCGTCTGGTCTTTCGCCGCCGTGATGGAACGCCCGCCGGCCCCGGGCTGGGCGGAGATCTCGACCCGGTAGCGTGCTTCAAACACGTCGCCCTCGCGTTGGAAGGCGAGGTTGCGGTTTTCCAGGGAGAGTCCCACCAAGGCGACGGTCGAGTCGCCCGGTCCGGCGAGAAACGCGACGTCCGCCACGAAGGGCAGCGGCACGCCGCAGGTCAGCCGGCCGAGTCGCTTGTAGACGGACGACACGTCGAGCAGCTGGGTCAAGGTTTCGCTCGGAGAGGGGGCGGGCTGGGTTCCGGAGCGACCCCAGGACCCGCAGCCGGCGATGAGCAGGGCGGTCAGACTCACAGCGGACGACAGAGGACGGTACATCATCACGTAGCTTAGCGGACGTGACGGAACAGCGTCAAGTTTGTGCTTGCTCGGCTCTGGGGGGCGGGCTAGCTTGAGGTTCCCATGAGCCAGGACAGCCTCATCGGCCGGACTGTGGCCGGCTACCGTCTCCTGCAACACGTCGGCGAAGGTGGCACGGCCACGGTCTACAAGGCCGAACATCCGGAACGCGGACTGGTCGCCCTCAAGGTGCTGCGTGCTCGACTGGCCCAGGACCCCGTGGCGATCAAGCGTTTCCTCCGAGAGGCCGAGTTCGGAAGCCGGGTGAATCACCCCAACATCGTCCATACCTACGACTACGGACAGGTCGACGATCTCTACTACCTGGCCATGGAGTGGGTGGACGGGGAGGCATTGGAGAAGTTCGCCATCCGCTCCGGGCCGCTGGCGCCGACTCTGGTCGCGACGATCATCGAGCAGATCGGGGCGGCGCTGACCGCCACGCATGCGGAGAACATCATTCACCGCGACCTCAAGCCCGCCAACATCATGTACAACACCGGGACGCAGCGCGCCGTGCTGCTGGACTTCGGCATTGCCCGCGACGCGGACCTCAAGCCGGAAGAGCGCCTGACGCGAACCGGCTTCTTCGTGGGAACGCTGCAATACGTCGCCCCCGAAGCGCTCTCGGGCGAGCTGGTGACGGAGCAGGCCGATGTCTACAGCCTCGCCACCATCGCGTACTACCTCCTGGCCGGAACCCTTCCTTACAACGGCCGGTCGCCGCGCGAGCTGTTTCAGCAGCTCCTGACCCAGGCCCCGATCCCGCTCAACCAGGCGGTGAAGGGACTCAAGTTCCCCGATGCCGTTGAAGCCGCGACGATGGCCGGATTGGAGCGCGAACTGGGCAAACGCTCCAGGTCGGTGGAGGAGTTCACCGGCCGCCTGTGTGCGGCGCTCCGCCAGGGCGGAGAGCGGAAGAACTTTCTCAAGAGCCTGTTCGGAAAATGATCGCTTCGGACTCCGCCGCGCTGGACGGGCTGCTGCTCGAGCGGTCCATCCGGCGCGGGCGTTTTGTGCTGGCCTCCGGCCGGACCTCCGACTTCTACATCGACTGCCGCCTCTCGACCATGTCGGCTCAGGGGCAGGTGCTCATCGGTCGGCTGGGACTCCAGGCGATACGGGCGCAAGGCTGGAAACCGCGGTCGGTCGGTGGCCTCACCCTGGGAGCGGATCCGGTGGCGTACGCCATCGCAGCCGCGAGCGCATCCGCGCCACCCCTCGTCGACGCGTTCAGCGTGCGCAAGGAAGCCAAGGCCCACGGCGCCGGCCGGCTGGTGGAGGGGAACTTTGCTGCGGGGGACGCCGTGGTGATCGTCGAGGACGTCATCACGACCGGCGGGTCCGCGCTGCAGGCCGCCGGGGCCATCCGCGACGCAGGCGGGTCGGTGCTCGGGGTCCTGGCCGTGGTCGACCGCGAGGAGGGTGGTCGAGCGGCTGTGGAGGCAGCGGGTCTTGAAGTCGTGTCCCTGACCACCGCCGCCCGGCTGGGCCTGCGAGCGTCATGAAGCCGGCCGCGCCGGCGGCCCGCCAACGCCGCCGGTGTGCTTACCTCTCGCGGTGCGCCAGGGGCCGGAATCCAGCCCACACCTCCCGATAAGGGACAATCATCAGATCGATGAACCGCGCCAGCGCCAGCTCGAACGGGAAGCGGCGACGCAACTCCGAGCTGGTGATGCCGAGTAGTGCCCGTACGTGGCGGCCAAAACTCTGGGGGGAGGAATAGTCCAGGCGATAGGCCACGTCGGCGACGGTGTAGCCAGGTCGCTCGAACAGCAGGGTCGCGTGCAGCAGCCGAACCGCGGCCAGGTAGCTCTTGGGGGAGGGAAGCCCCGCCCGGGCAAAGCGGGACATCAGCGTGGTGCAGCGCACCCCGAGCCGTGCGGTGAGCTCCCGGGCGGTGGCGAGGTCGGGGGCGAGCCGGATCAACGCCTCGAGAAGGACCCGGGCATCAGCCGGCACAGGGCCGAGGGCTTCGAAAACCGGCCCCTGTATCCGGGCCGCGTCCCGGGTGGCGGGCTGTCCCAGCACCTGCCGGAGGCGGTGCCATCCCTCCGGGCCGGTCACGTCGATGACCTGCCGCACGCCGCTGGCGCCGAGATGGAGCAGGGCTTCGGAGCCGGATGGGTCGTGGCGACTGACGAGGGCGACTGTGGGGATACCAGGGAATCCCCGAACCAGATGGTCGAGCAGATCGAGTGATTGTTCCTGGCATTGATGCACCGATACCAGGATGGCGTCGACCGGCCGCTCACGGACCGCGCGGATGGCCTCGGGAATGGTGTCCCGGTGCACGACCGAGAACCAACCACTGCCCGCCGCCTCCACCCGGCTCCTTTCGTCAGGGCGGAGCACCGCCGCGATGAGCGGGTGCTCGCTCGATCCGGCCAAGGCTCCAGGACTCATTAGGCGGCTCCGGTCAGGCGGGGGCCCACGATAGGGTCGACCCCTCAACCCGCTCTCAAGCAACCCCTGGTACAGTCTGCAACCTTCCCGGCCCCGGGGGCGTCAGACTGGGAGATCCCGGTCCATGGCTGGGCGGCTTGGCCGTCACCTACGTCGAGGCCTAATTTGCATATCGTGACCCCACCATCCGAACTGATGGGCCGTCTCCAGGCGGCGCTCGGGACGCAGTACGTCATCGAGCGGGAGCTGGGACACGGCGGGATGGGTGTGGTATTCCTTGCGCGGGACCGGACCCTCGACCGTCCCGTCGCGGTGAAGGTGATCCATCCGGATCTGGCCGTCCACGCCCCCGTCACGCAGCGGTTCCTAGCCGAGGCCCGCATGATTGCCCGGCTCCGGCATCCGAGCATCGTCGCCGTGCACGCCGCGGGCGAGGCCACCGGCCTGGTCTACTACGTCATGGACTACGTGCCGGGGGAGAGCCTGCGACAGCTGCTGATGCGGGAAGGCCGGCTGCCGGTGCCCCAGGTGCGCCGAATCCTCGCGGACCTGGCGGACGCTCTGGACGCCGCGGGGCGGGCCGGACTGGTGCACCGTGACGTGAAGCCCGAGAACGTACTGCTCGATGAGGCGACGGGCCGGGCAATGCTGGCCGATTTCGGGATCGCGCGGGTCATGGCGGGTGAGGGGGACGGTACCCGAACCGGGCAGGGGATTGCGGTGGGGACCCCGACGTACATGAGCCCCGAACAGGCCGCCGGCGACACCGTTGACGGGCGCAGCGACCTCTACTCGCTGGGAGTGGTCGCTTACGAAATGCTCGCGGGGCGGCCGCCGTTTCGGGCCGAGACGGCGGCCGCCGTCGCCTCGAAGCACCTTGCCGAGCCGGCCCCACCGATCGAAGGCCTTCGCGCGGAGACTCCGCTCGACCTTGCGCGCGCGCTGAGCCGTGCCTTGGAGAAGGATCCGGCGGTGCGCTGGCAGACCGGCGCGGAGTTCCGTCGCGCGGCACTGGGCGAGGCACCATTGCCGGCAGCCCGGACTCACCCGGTGCGGCGGGGGGCGGTGCTCACCGCCGTGGTGGCGGGCCTGCTCGGGGCGGGGTACCTGGCGGTCCGGCCGGCGGGGCCGCCGGCAACCGTTAATCCCCGGCATTCGATTCTGATCCTCCCATTCGAGAATCTGCGGCAGGATCCTACGGTCGAGTGGATGCGCGACGGGAGCGTGAGCATGCTCGGGCTCAACCTGTCGCAGTGGACCGACCTCACCGTGGTCGATCACGAGCGGCTGCACGACCTCCTGGAGCGCCGGAGCGTCGATCCGCACGCCGTTATCGGACTCGACATGGCTCGACGCCTGGCACGGGACGCGGGGGTCTGGACGGTGGTCATGGGCGACTACACCCGGGCGGGCGATTCGCTGCAGCTGGTGGCGCGGGTGTTCGACGTCGCAACAGGCAACCGCCTTCATGTTGCCGAGACCCGGGGCCGGCCTGGCAACGACGTCCGTCAGCTGTTCGACGAGCTGGCGGGGAAGCTGCTCAACTTGACCGGGGCCCCGTCCGGAGTGACGGCCGACCTCGCCAGGGCGACGACTGCCTCACTGGAGGCGTATCGCTCCTATCTGGCGGGCATCGACGAGCTGAGCAACTGGAGCCTGAGCGCCGCGGAGCGGTCGCTAGACCGCGCCATCAACCTCGACAGCACCTTCGGCCTGGCATACTACAAGCTTTCGCTCACCCGCGGCTGGATCGCCGGCCGTGAGGATTCGCTCGGGCTGGAGGCTATCCACCGCGCCACCCGGTTCGGGGACCGCCTACCGGAGCACGACCGGGCAATGATCACGGCCTACCGGCTATTCCTCGAGGGGAATTATGCGCAGGGCCGTCAGGCGTACCGCACCCTTCTGGCACGGGACTCGACGGATGCGGATGCCTGGTACGGACTGGGCGACCTCACCTTTCACGACCCTGCCAGCGAGGCCGAACCGGCGCGGATGACCGAATCGCTGCGGGCCTTCAAGCGGGCGATTGCACTGGATCCGGACTACTATCTGGCCTATGAGCACCTCGCCCAGATCTACCGCTGGGGTGCGGACGACCATCCATTCCTGGCGCTGCTGCCCGGGGACAGTCTCGCCACCGTCGCCGGCGGACGATCCCGGCCGGCGCTCGATTCGGCGCAGCTGACCCAGGCCATCCGTCGTGCCCGCGACGAGGGCATCAACCGCGCCCGGGAATGGCTGGCCCACCAGCCGGACAACATCCACGCCCAGAATGCGCACATCCACGCCCTGGCCGCGGGACAGCAATTCGACGCCGCCCTGTCTGAGATAGACCGTCTTGGGCGACCGCCGGCTGGAGCGGGGCGAGGGGATCTGCCGTTTCTGCGCGCCGAGATTCTGACGGAACAGGGAGACCTGAAGGAGGCGGCCAAGACGGTCGCCAGGACTCTCGATTCCGCGTCGATCCGGATGTTTGATCCGGACCGCCTGCCGTTCGAGACCGTCTGGCGGGTCTCCCATGGTGCGAACCTGCTTGGCTACCAGGGCAAGGTGGAGCTCGCCCGGCGCGACCTCGACCTGACGACCGTGCTCAGTGCCGCATGGAAGCCGGAGGCGATGGGCTCACGCATGGTCGGAGGCCGGACCCTCCTGAACCACCAGCTGCTGAGCCACCTGTACACCGCCCTCGGGGCGCCCGCGTCCCAGCTGCAGCCGATCTGGGATCAGGTGGCGGACAGCGCCCGGCGGGCACCAAAATCGGTGCGTTCCCAGATCGCGGGGTTCGGCTGGGCCGCCGCAGTCGGGCTGTTCCTGCAGAATCCGGGAAATGCGAGCCCGCTCAACGAGCTGCAGGCGCTCGATGGAGCGCCCCCGCCCCCCGAACTGAAGGCCCTCATGGCGCTGGGGCAGGGGGATTCGGCCGCGGCCCGCCGCCTGCTCCAGGAGCCTGACTCCGCGACCCACACTGAGTATCGCAAGGCTCGCTCGGCCTGGCAGGGCTACCGGGAGATGATCGCCGCGCAAGCCTGGTATGAGCTGGGTGACGTGGAACGGGCATTGGGCGCGCTCAAGACCTTCGAACCGGCCCAGCTCCCGACCGGCGGTTTCGATGTCCGCTGGCTTCTGGTGGGTCAGGCCCGGCTCCTGCGGGGCGAAATCTACGAGCGCCAGGGCAAGCCGGACCTGGCACGGGAGCAGTACCGGCAGGCGCTCAGTCAGTGGGAGTCTGCGGACCGGGTTCTGGATCCTCTGGTCGACCGAGTCAAGGCGCGCCTCGCCGGGCTGGGCCGCGGTTGACCGGAATCCTGGCCTCGGGCGCCGGACATTAGACGAACGCCCATCTGTTGCATATCTTCCACATACAGGCTGGACGTGATGGTCGCGGTCCGGGAAACCGGCCCGAGGAAAGTCCGAGCTCCAAGGGTAGACTGCCAGGTAACACCTGGGCGCCGTAAGGCGACGGAGAGGGCCACAGAGAACAGACCGCCCCGCAAGGGGCAAGGGTGAAACGGTGGGGTAAGAGCCCACCGCATCGCTGGTAACAGCGGTGGCACGGCAACCCCCAGTCGGAGCAAGGCCAAATAGGCGGCGAGGTGCACCCACACCGATCACACCGGCAACGGTGAGCCGCGGGTAGGCTGCTTGAGGCGGTCGGCGACGGCCGTCCCAGAGAGATGACCATCTGGGTGAGATTCCGGGGTGCCGGGTGTCACCCAAACAGAACTCGGCTTACGGTCTGGCCTGGACCGGGGGCGGTTGCCGGAGAGTCCGGCACCGCCCCGGTCTCGCATACCCCGGCGGCGGGGAGTAGTTTTCAGAAGTCGAATCTTCGATCTGAGATACGGTCACTGGCGGGAACGCGCAGGCATGTCACATTCGAGCCCATCCCCGGATCGCAGCAAGCCCTATCCCGAGTCCTGGGAGCAGGTTGCCGATCTGCGGGTCTTCCGAACCAGCGCGAAGGACTGGGACCGGCTCGCCACCTGGCGCCAGGACATGCGCAAGCGGGGCTGGAAACTGCTTCGGGTCACGAGCGACGACGTCGAACTGGTCGCTGTGTTCGGAAAGACCAAGACCGACCTCAATCCCGCCAGCACCTGAGCGACCCTTCCATCCTAATCCCCCCAGGGAAAGTCATGACGGCTCGCCCCTCGATGCTCGCGGCATTGTGCCTCGGCACTTTGGCCGCGTGGAAGTCAGCCACCCTGTCCGCGCTGAACCACTATCGGCTCGAGCTGAAGACTACGGTGGTGCAGGACCTCACGTCGCTGGGCCAGGGAGAGCAGCGACAGGAGTTCTCCAACACCGGATTCCTGAGCGTCAGCACCCAGGACAGCGCCGGAGGGACCGCGGTGACCTTCGTGCTGGATTCCTTCGTGGTTGGCGCCGGCTCCCCCATCCCTGCGGAGGCCGCGAAGACGGCAGCCGGCGCCACCTGGCACGGGTTTCGTGGGCCGGGAGGCCGGATCAGCGAGATCAAGCTGGAACGGGAGAACCAGGTCGCCGGAGTGATCGAGCCGGCGGTTCAGCAGCTGCTTCCACCTCTGCGCGCGGGGGCTCGCGACGGCCAGTCGTGGACTGACACGACGGACTCCGGCATCGAGGGTATTTCGGTTCGCACAGTGACGAACTTCCAGACCTCCACCGACTCATACAATGGCGCCAAGGTGCTGAGGCTGGCCGGCGCGTTCAGCAGCGCCTTGTCGGGCCAGCAGGAGAGTCCACAGGGCACGATGAGCATTGAAGGAAACGGAACCGGCATCAACACCTGGCTGGTGGGCACCGACGGGACCTGCCTCTCAGCGACGCACCAGGCCAACCAGAACCTCACGATATCCGTCGCCCAGCTGCCTCAGCCGATTCCGATGACGGTCAGGATCGAAGGCAACGTCACCCTGCTCAAGTAGGGATGATGGCCTCTCCCTGGCGGGCGGCGATCCTGGTCTGCTGTGCGGCCTGCGCGTCGGGCACCCCTCAGTCCGCCCCGGCTCCGGCGGCGGAGCCCGCCCCGTACCGTCCGACCGTCGATCCCCTCAAGGGCGAGCCCGTCCGGGAGCTGGTTTTCCGATATCCCACGAGTGGTGGCGGCATCGCGCGCTATGCCCTGACCCGCCGTGACTCCGTGAACGCCACCATGCCGACGGGGGACGTTCAGATACAGGTGCTGGGACGCACCGCGTACGTTACCGTCACGTGGGTAGCGGCGGACAGCGGTGCGCGGCTCACCGCCCAAGTCGACTCTGTGGTCGGCGACAGCGGGCTGCTCGCCTTCTCGGCTTCGCTGGATAGCGCCAGGGGAGCACGGTGGAACGGTTTCCGGCGCCCGGCGGGACAGCTGAGGGAGCTCGACGGCGGTCCCCGCTCGCTAGTGGGGGATCAGGTACGCGATCAGCTGGCTCTGCTGTTCCCGGCACTGCCGGCGGCAGGCGCGCGGCCGGGAATGACCTGGATCGACTCCACCAGCGGGCCCGCGCGAGTCAGCGCCTTCGAAGCGACCGAGAATGCGCGGATCGACAGTCGCGCCGAAAGCCAGGTGACTTCAGCCGGCGCGCTGCCGCTGGTCGTGGTGCGGACCCGGAACGCGACCGGCCAGGGCACCCAATTCGGCCAGCCGATGGCTCTTCGCGCCACCGGCAGCGACAGTCTCACCTACCAGCTCGCGCCGGACGGCCGGGTACTCAGCGTCGAAGGGACCCGGATCACCGATCTGGTGGTCGATCTCCCCAGCATCGGCCAGTCGGTCCCGGCCCACGAACGCTCGTCCCTCCGGATGTCCCTCCTGCGCTGAACCGGTAAATGGGGCGCGCGATGGGGGTGCTCGGCGCTGTGGCGGGCGTGTTCCTGCTGTGGCTTCTGGCCATCTGGCCGCCACCCTCGTGGTTCCGCACTCACTGGCCTCGCCAGACGGCGTTCATGACGCGGCGGCCGGCCTCACCGCTCTCCCCCGAAGCCCGGAAGCGCGGCCGACTGTATCGGCCGGTGCCCCTGGATTCGATCGCCCCTGCGATCCAGGATGCGGTGATGATCGGCGAGGACAGCAGGTTCCTCACCCATGGAGGGATCGACTACGTAGCCCTGGCGCAGGCGCTGGGGTACCCCCGGGAAACCTTCGACTGGAACGACCCACGGCAGCGCCAGGAGCTGTTCCGGGCACTTCCGAACGCGTGGAGCCGGCGCGACAAGCTGCGCGGAGCCAGTACCATCACGCAGCAGCTTGCCAAGAATCTCTACCTCTCCCCCTCGCGCAACCCGCTCCGGAAACTGAAGGAGGCTGTCATCAGCTGGCGGCTGGAATCGGCGCTTGGCAAGCGCCGCATCATGGAACTGTACCTGAACCTGGTTGAGCTGGGGGAGGATGTGTGGGGGGTGGAAGCGGCAAGCCAGTTGTACTTCAAGCGCAACGCGTCGGGGATTTCTCAGGAAGAGGCGGCTGCGCTGGCGGGGGCGCTGCCCTTCCCCCGGAGCTCCAATCCGCTCCACCGGCCTGGCCGCATGCGGTGGCGGCAGAGCCTGATTCTCCGGCGGATGCGCGGCGAGCAGGTGGAGGTTCCAACCACCGAGCACGAGGAGCCGGAGGTAGTCCCCCCGGGCCCCCCGGCCCCGGACGGGCTCCCCGACAGCGCGGCAACGGATTCCACCCTGCTTGACTCCATGCCCCAGGACTCTCTCGCCGACCACATGCCGCCTAGCGACTCTGCGGTCCCGGATAGCGAACCGGCGCCACCCGATAGCGCCCCCTGACCGCTACAGGATCTGTTTCCCAAAGGCAGACTGCACCAGCTCCACGGCAAACCGGGCCGAACTGTTGCGGTCGTCGAGGATCGGGTTCACCTCGACGACCTCCAGCGAGGTCATGACACCGGCGGCCCACAGCGATTCCATGACCAGGTGGGCCTCGCGATAATCCAGCCCTCCCTTCACGGGCGTTCCCACGCCCGGCGCCAGGCTTGGGTCCACCGCGTCGAGGTCCAGGCTGACATGGACGTACTGGGTACCCTTGGTGATCCGGGAGAGCGCATTCTCCATGACAACGTGGATCCCGAAGCGGTCGATGTCCGCCATGGTGTACACGTTCACCCCCAGCCGCCGCAGATTCGACCGCTCGCCCTGATCGACGCTGCGGATCCCAACCAGGGCCACCTTCCCCGGATCCACCTTCCGGAAGCGACCCCCGATGCCGCCGAGGCGCGCCGGTCCGAGACCGAGCAGCGCCGCGAGCGGCATCCCGTGCACGTTCCCTGAGGGTGACGTGCGGGGCGTGTTGATGTCGCTGTGGGCATCGACCCAGAGGAGCCCGACCTTCCGGCGGCGGGTTCGCGCGTACGCCGCGACTCCGGAGACGGTGCCTACGGCGATGGAGTGGTCACCGCCGAGTACCAGGGGGAAGTGACCGCGAGCCATGACGCGACGCACGGTGTCGGCCAGCCGGCGTCCCACGCGGCAGATCTCGGCGAGGAATCGGGCCCGCGAGTCGCCGACCTTGAGCTGCTCGATGTTCCGGATCTCGAGATCCCCCTCGTCCACCACCCGGCGGCCAAGGTTGCGCAGCTCCGCATTGAGACCGGCGATCCGGATCGCGGAAGGCCCCATGTCCACGCCCCGTCGTCCGGAGCCAAGGTCCATGGGGACGCCGATGACATGAACGGTCTTGGCGCGGACCTTTCTGACTAGCGAAGGCATGGTGTACCAGTGCCCAGTGCCCGGTACCCGGTTTGCTCAGCACCGCTGCTGGGCACCGGGCACTCGGCACTGGGCACTCAGTCGACCAGGCGCAGAGGCATGACGAGGGTCAGATAAGCCGCCGGATCGTTCCACCCGACAGGTTCGCAGGTGGCGGCGCGCTCCGGACCCTTGAATGTCAGGCGCACCTCGTCCGTCGGCATGAACTTGAGGATCTCGAGCAGGTAGGAGGCGTTGAAGCCGATCTCGAGCGTGTCACCCTCATAGGCGACCGACATCTCCTCCTGGGCCTCCCCCAGGTCCGGGGTCTGGACCGACAGCTTGCAGGACCCGCTGGCCAGGCCCATGCGAATGCGATGGGTCTGGTCGCTGGCGACGATGCTCATGCGGCGGAGAGCGGCGGCCAAGGCGCCCTTGTCCGCAGTCATCACCTTGTCATTCTCGCGGGGAATAACCTGCTCGTAATTGGGGTACGGCCCCTCGATCAGCCGGGTGAACACGTGGGTGGTCGCGGAACGGAAGCCGAGGTGATTCTCGCTCCGGGCGATCTCCAGCTCGTCCTGGTCCGCGAACAGCCGGCGGATCTGGTCGAGCGCCTTGGGCGGGATGATGAGATCCGCCTGGCCCTTGCCGATGCCCGCTGAAACCGGCACATCCATCCGCGCCAGACGATGGCCATTGGTCGCCACCATCCGCATGCGTTCCGGGCGCAGCTCCCAAAGGACTCCGTTCAGGATGGGGCGGCTTTCTTCGGTGCTGGCGGCGAAAGCCACATGCGAGATGAGCTTCTGCACATCGCCCGCCCGGGAGTGCCAAGCGGTTTCGAACTTGACGGCCGGGAAGGCGGGGAATTCTTCACGGGGCAGGCCCAGCAGGCGGAACTTGGCCCGCCCACACTCGATTGTTGCCCGCTGTTCACCGCTGCTGGTCAGCCGGATCGCCGCACTGGGCAGCTCCCGGACGATGTCGGAGAGCTTCTTGGCCGGAAGGGTAATGGCGCCTTCCTGGTCCACGGAAGCCGGCACTGTCGTACTCACCGCAATGTCGAGATCGGTTCCGGATAGCCTCAGGCCGTCCCCGGTCGCCTCGAGCAGCACGTTGGAGAGGACCGGGAGTGTGGTTTTTGTGGGAATCGAGGCGCTGACCGCCTGGAGCCCTTCCTGGAACTGCTCCCGCGTGATGGTGAACTTCATCCCGTCCCTCAGCGTGCAGGAAAGATCTACTGTTTCTTGAGTTCTAATAACCTTAGTCGTAGCAGTAGGGCGTCTGGAAATGTGGACCGATCGCCAAAGCCGTGTCTGCTCCGCCAGTTCGCCGCTTTCCTCGTGTGGAATCCGTGTGGGAGCCCGGGGATCGGCTCTGGATGGCGAGCCACCTTTTCCGGCATACCCACATCACCCACACGCCGCGTGGGTAATTACTGTGCAACCAGTTCCGAGCGAGCGCTTTCGATCCGATCCCGAAAACCCCGGTCGCGGCTCATCTGCCGTTGGACCTTGTCCACGCTGTGGATCACCGTCGAGTGATCGCGTCCTCCAAACGCCTGTCCGATCTCGATCAACTGCATCTGCAAAATATCCCGCGCCAGATACATGGCGATCTGGCGCGGCACGACCAGCGTCTTGATGCGAGCCTTGGAGCGCAGTTGCTCGGCCGTGACCCCCCAGCGGCGGGCGACGACGTCCTGGATCCGGTCGATCGTCGGCAGGGTCCGCGGATTAGAGGGCAGGTCGTCGCCGGGGCGTATCTTGTCGGCGAGCGCCTCGCGGGCCAGCTCGATGGACACTTCACGGTGCTTGAGGGAGGCATAGAGCAAGAGCTTGATGATGCATCCCTCCAGCTCCCGGACGTTGGAGCGGACGTGCTCCGCGATAAACCGCAGGACATCGTCGGGGATGGTCATCTCGAGATGATCCTGCTCCTGCTTCTTGCGGAGGATCGCGATCCGGTGCTCCAGGTCGGGCTGCCCGATGTCGGCGACCATGCCCCACTCGAACCGGCTCACCAGCCGGGCCTCGAGGCCGGGGATCTCTTTGGGTGGGCGGTCCGACGTCAGCACGATCTGCTTGCCAGCCTCATAGAGCGCGTTAAAGGTGTGGAAGAATTCCTCCTGGGTGGCCTCCTTACCTTCCAGGAAATGGACGTCGTCCACGAGGAAAAGATCGATGTCGTAGCGGTAGCGCTTCCGCAGCTCCGGCATGGTGCGCCGGGAGATCCCCTCGATCACCTCATTGATGAACTGCTCGGCGCTCACGTAGAGCACCTTGGTTCCCGGGCTGCGGCGGAGCATCGCATGCGCGATGGCCTGCATGAGGTGAGTTTTGCCGAGCCCGGTGGCGCCGTAGATGAAGAGCGGGTTGTAGGTCTTGCCGGGTGCCTCCACCGCGGCATGCGCAGCGGCGGCGGCCAGCTGGTTGGACTTGCCGATGACGAATGTCTCGAAGCTGTAGCGCTCGTTAAGCGGCTGATTGCTCGGGTTGGCCAGCGCGGCGGTGCCCGGCCCCGGCACCGGGGCGCTCACGAAGAAGTCCATCTGAGGCCGCCGCTGGCGGTCCTCCTGGACCCGGAAGGTCACCGTGAGCGCCTTTCCGGCTACAGACTCGGCGAGCCTGGAGAGCAGAGCGCCATGGTTGGCCTCGTTCCATTTGGCGGCGAATTCGTCGGGCGCGGCCACGACCAGCCGGTCGTCCTCTAGGGCGACGGCTTCGGTGGGCTCGAGCCAGGCACGAACCACCTTGTCGGGAAGCTGGCGGCTTGCCTCATCGAGGATCCGCTTCCAGACGTCTTTGGCGGACTGCTGCATTGCTGCGTCAGGACGGGTGGGGTGTTCGCAAGGGCAGCCGATTGTACGGGTGCGCTGTGGAAAAGTCAACCTTGACCTCGACGGGGGCCACCGGGTAGCTTTGCGGCCTCATTGGGAGGGAGCCGGTCGATGAATCCGACGTATCGTCCACGGAACAAGCGCCGTATCGCCACGCACGGTTTCCGCAGCAGAATGGCGACGCGCTGGGGCCGGGAGACGCTGTCGCGTCGGCGGAAAAAGGGCCGCAAGCGTCTGACCGTCGGCACCGGCACGAAGCACGGGAGCCGCTGACGGGGAGCCAGCGGCGGCTGAGGTCGAGCCGCCTCGCGAGCGGGGCCGACCGCATCCGGATTCTCGAATCAGGCCAGCGGCGACGGTTGCGGTTCTTGGAGTGTGTCTGGATGGACAACACGGCGGGCCACGCACGGATGGGACTGATCGTACCGAGGTTCCACTCCACAGCGGTGGCCCGCAATCGTTTGCGACGCCGGCTCACCGAGCTGTGGCGACGGGAGCTGCAACAGCGGCAGGGAAGTCGCGACCTCCTGATCCGGGCGCGCAAGACGGCGTATGCGGCCAGTTTCGCGGAGCTGCAGACAGACCTGCTAGCTTGGGTTGGGTCGCTATGACAAGGGAAGTACCGCGTACCGCGTACCGCGTACCGATTACGAAGCCGGGTGAGTGGCACTCGGCACTCGGTAGTCGGTTCTCGGTACTGTTTCCGCACCCTCGCACCGCCATCGGCTGGATTCAGGCCCCGCTAACCTGGACCCTCATCGCCCTCATTCGCTTCTACCAGACGTTCATCTCACCGGGTCTGCCACCCAGCTGTCGCTTCACCCCAAGTTGCTCGGCCTATACGCTGGAGGCCGTGCAGCGGTATGGCGCCTTCAGAGGCACCTGGCTCGGGGCGCGGCGTCTGCTTCGCTGCCACCCATGGCATCCGGGCGGACTTGATCCCGTTCCCTGACCCGGGCCCGTAGACCTACATGGATCGTCGCATCATCCTGGCGATAGCGCTGATGATGATCATTGCCATCGCGCCATCGTTCTTTCTCAAGCCGACGCCGCGGCGGCCCGGCACCTCGGGGGAGAGCGGCTCGGCCGCTGCCCCGGCCGCCCCACCGGGACAGGCCGCGCCGGTGCTTCCCGAGCGCCCGGCTCTCCAGCCTCCCGGCCACCAGCCCGCCGAGACGGTGACGGTGGTGTCGCCGTTGTATCGCTACGCGATCTCCACCAGGGGAGGCTCCATCGCCCAGGCGACCCTGGAGCGATACCGTGCGCTCGATCCGGCGGAACGAGATCAACCCGTCCGCCTTCTCCCGGAGAACGGGGCCATCCACCAGCTCGCCTTGACGGTGGGGAATGATACGCTGCGGTTGGGGGACTGGGATTTCGTGCCGTCGGCCCGGCGGCTCGAGGTTTCCGCGGCGCGGGAGTTGAGCCTGACCGCGCGCCAGGGCGACGTAACGGTGGAGCTGCGCTACGAGTTCCGTCCGGACGACTATCAGATTGGGGTGACGGGGCGGGTAACAGGGCTGGGCCCGGTAGGGGGCCATCTCCTGGTCGGCATGGGCAGGGGGATGCGCCAGACTGAGTCCGACTCGTCCGGCAACTACTACAACTACGGTGTGGTCACCAAGACGGATCAGTCGAAGTCGATGGCATTCGCGAAGCTCAAGCCGAACGAGCCGCCCACCACCCTCGAGGGACCCTTCGAGTGGGCGGCGGTGAAGTCGAAATACTTTGCGGCGGCTCTCCTTGCCGTGGATTCCGGCTCGGCCCGGATCAGCGGAGTCACCGCGCAGGCGCTTCCCGGCCAGCCGCACGTCACCCAGGCGGCGGTGACCTTTGGGGTCCCGGTGCCGGCGGCGGGCACCTTCGCCTACCGGATCTATCTCGGCCCCATGGAGTACCCACGCCTGAAGGCGGTGGGGCACGATTTCTACGACATCAATCCGTACGGCTGGCCCGGGTTCCGAACCCTGATTCGTCCGATCGCCGTGGGGGCGCGCTGGCTGCTGGTGTGGATGCACGAGCACCTGTCGCTGGCCTACGGCATGGTGCTGATCGTATTCGGAGTGCTGATCCGCATCGTTCTCTGGCCGCTCAACCAGAAGGGTATGCGGGCCGGCATCCGGATGCAGGCGCTGCAGCCGGAGATGCAGCGGATCCAGGAGCGATATAAGGAGAACCCGCAGCGGATGCAGCAGGAGGTCATGGCCCTGTATCGCCGGGAGGGAGTCAATCCCTTCAGCGGCTGCTGGCCAATGCTGCTACCGTATCCGGTGCTGCTGGCGCTGTTCTTCGTGCTGTCGAACACGATCGAGCTCAGGGGCCAGTCCTTCCTGTGGCTCCCCGATCTGTCGCTCAAGGACCCGCTGTACATTATCCCCCTGCTGATGGGCGCCTCCATGTACGCCGTCACCAAGGTCGGGATGGTGGGGGTCCCGCCCAATCCCCAGACCAAGACGATGCTGTACTTCATGCCGGTGATGATGACCGTCCTGTTTCTCAACTTCGCCTCGGGGCTCAATCTCTACTATTTCGTGCAGAACCTGGTGAGCATTCCGCAGCAGTGGTACCTGGCGAAGGAACGAATGAAGGCCAGGGTGCCGGCGCCGGCGCCGGCGAAGAAGAAGAAATAGGCGAGGAGGCGAGTGGGTCCCGCCCTGCTTGCCTTCTCGCATCATCGCCTTCTAGCCTTCTCCGCATGCTCTCCGATCCCATCGTCGCGCTGTCCACTCCCCCCGGCCGTTCCGCCCTCGCGGTCATTCGGCTCAGCGGTCATGGGGCTTTCGACATCGCGGCACGGGTGATTCCATCGTTCCGGGCCGTGCCGCCCCGGGAGGCGCGCCTCGCCGGGTTCCGCGACCGGGACGGCGGACTAATTGACCGGGGGCTGTACCTGGCCTTCCCGGCGCCGCGGAGCGAGACCGGAGAAGACGTGGTGGAGTTTCACTGTCACGGCGGATACATGGTGCCGAGGCGGCTCATCTCCGCCATCGAGGCGGCAGGAGCTCGCCCGGCCCATCCGGGGGAATTCACCCGGCGAGCCGTGCTCAACGGCAAGCTCGACCTGATTCAGGCCGAGGGGCTGGGCGACCTGATCGAGGCCGAAGTACCGGCTCAGGCGCGGGCTGCGCTGGGGCAGTTCGAGGGCGGATTGTCGAGGCGGATCGCCACGCTTCGGGCCGCGATGGTCGATCTGCTCGCGATGCTGGCGTACGACGTGGACTTTCCCGAGGAAGACGACGGCCCCATCCCGCGGGGCCGCCTCGAGGAGAAACGCGCCGAGCTCACCGGGCTGATCACCCGGCTGCTGGCGACGGCGCCGCTTGCCGAGCGGGTGCGGGTCGGAGCGCTGGTGGTGCTGGTCGGGCCACCCAACGTCGGCAAGTCCTCGCTGTTCAACGCTCTGCTGGGGTCGGAGCGGGCTCTGGTTACCGAGGTGCCTGGCACCACTCGTGACGCCATCGAGGCCCCGGCCGATTTCCTGGGCTGGCCGATCCGCCTGGTCGACACCGCCGGGCTGGGAGAGGCTGCGGATCACATCGACGCGCTGGGCCAGGCAATGAGCCGCCGGTTCCTCGAGGCCGCGGACCTGGTGGTGGTTTGTTACGACGGCTCGGCGGCTCGACGGGTCGACGGCCGGGCGGAGGAGCGATTCCTGGCAGTTCGAACGAAGGCGGATCTCGGTCTCGCTCCGAGAGACGAGGACGGGTTGCGGGTCTCCTCGGTCACCGGGGAGGGTCTCGATCTGCTGCGCCGCGCGGTGGCCGAACGACTCTTCAACTCCGCGGCGGCGCTGGGGGATTTGGAACCGGCACTCACCAGGGACCGGCACCGCGAAGCCCTGGTGCGGGCCGAAGCGGCCCTCGGCGGCGCCGCTCCACACCTGGCTCCCGGCGGGGACGCGGTGCTGGCGGCCCATCAGGTGCAGGAGGCGGTTCGGGCACTCGACGCTCTCGTTGGAGCGGTTGACATCGAAGAGGTTCTGGACCGGGTGTTCGCGAGCTTCTGCGTGGGGAAGTAGATGGCTTCTCTAACCCTCGCCTCCCTCCATGTCTATCCGATCAAGTCCTGCGCGGGTCTCGACGTCCCAGGATGGGAAGTGGACAGCCTTGGCTTCCGGTACGACCGCCGCTGGATGATCATCACGCCGCGAGGCCGGTTTCTCACTCAGCGCGAGCTCCCGAGCCTCGCACGAGTACGAGTCCGGATTGCCCCACCGCATCTCGTAATCAGCGCATCGGAGGTGCCCGACCTGATCACTGCGCTCGCTCCGCTGGGGGGCCGGCCGGTCGCCACACGGGTCTGGGACGATCCGGTCCAGGTGGTGGCCCCCGACCACCAGGCGGATGCATGGTTCTCGACCTATCTGGGTCTCGAGGTCGTTCTGGTCTACATGCCGGAGCAGGTCGTCCGAGAGGTGGACCGGGGGTATGCGCCGGACGGCGGTCGCACCGGTTTTGCTGATGGCTTCCCCTTTCTGCTGATCGGAGAGGCTTCGCTCTCGGACCTGAACGCTCGGCTGACGACCCCGGTGCCGATGAACCGGTTCCGCCCCAACCTGGTGGTGAAGGGGAGTGAGCCGTTTGAGGAGGATGGCTGGCGGCGCATCAGGATCGGCGGTATCGCGATGCAGGTGGTGAAGCCCTGTGCGCGCTGCGTGGTGACCACCACCGACCAGGAGAGTCTGCTGCGGGGCGACGAACCTTTGAGAACTTTGGCGACCTTCCGGCGGAGCAACAACAAGGTGCTCTTCGGCCAGAACGTCGTGCATTACGGAACCGGCGCGCTCCGGGTCGGTGACGAGGTACGGGTTGAGACGACCGGCTGATGCAGTCTCCTGCGGGCCAGCTGCCCGGCGCCTGACGCCAACGGAATCAGACGGATCGGGAGCAGGATGACGGTTACTCTCCTCGGCGTTCCGTACGACGCCAGCTCATCGTTCCAGCGTGGCGCCGCGGCCGGGCCAGCGGCGATTCGGGCCGCGCTGCGTTCCGATTCCAGCAATACCTGCAACGAGAACGTGATTGATGTGGCCCCACTCCTTGGAGATGCGGGAGACCTGGCGCTGGAGGGCTTCACCGACTCGCGGGCCGTCATCGAAGCCAAGGTCGCGGCGCTCCGCACCCGGGGCGCCCGGCCTGTTCTCCTGGGGGGTGATCACTCGATCACCTGGCCCGCCGTTCGGGCGGTCCGACCGGGGCTGCCTCGGCTCACCATTCTCCACCTCGACGCCCATCCGGATCTCTACGACAGTTTCAACGGCGACCGCCTCTCCCACGCCTGTCCCTTCGCGCGGATTATGGAGGAGCGGCTCGCCGAGCGGCTGATTCAGGTGGGCATACGCACGATGAACGGTGAGCAGCAGGATCAGGCCCGGCGGTTCGGTGCGGAAGTCATCGCGATGCGGGCGGGACTCGAGGCGATGGTGGCCTCGGCCAGGAGCCTTGAGGGGCCGGTCTACCTGTCGGTCGATCTGGACGTGCTGGATCCGGCCTTCGCGCCCGGTATCAGCCACCCCGAGCCCGGCGGCCTCTCGACCCGGGACCTCATCGCCATCATCCAGGCCATTCCCCGCGGCCGCCTCGTGGCTGCCGATGTGGTCGAGCTGAATCCGGCCAACGATCTGCGTGACCTGACGGCGAGGGTGGCGGCGAAGATCGTGAAGGAGATGGTGGGAGCAATGGGGGATTAGGGGAATAGGGGAATGTGGGATTGCGGAAGGATCAGGCTACGGTCAATCCCCCATTCCCATACTCCCACAATCCCATCGTCCCTCAGCCCTCGGCCTTCTCCGCCAGCTTATGGCTGCCGTCGCAGAACGGGCGTGCCTTGGATCGACCGCAGCCGCAGAACTTGACGACGCCAGGCTGCTTGAAGATCGGGATGGGGGTTTCGTTGCCGTCTTCGTCCCGAACGATCACCGGCCCTTCGACGACGACGGTACCCCGCTTTTTCCAGATGATGCTGATTGGCTCGCTCATGCGGACTGGATTCCGCGGGTGAGGTCCTCGGCTGCCTGAAACTCCTGCGCGGTCGCGCGCAGTGCCCCGGCTATGCCGCGCTCCTGCACCAGGGCTTCGGTCATGCGGTGGCCGAGGTAGTATCCCGAGCGCTCGGGAAGGACGCGACCGCCGACCAATCTGGCCGAGGGGCTCATCCCGCCCGAAAGATACCGGAGCCGGAGCCCGATTCCACAACCCTCGAGCTCCGGCTCGACCACCCGGCGGAGGAAGGCTTCGAGTTCCCGGAGCCGTCGGTACTGGCGCCTGGGATAGCCGAAATAGTTGGCGGGATCGAGGCCCGGCGCCACGACTTGAGCGGCATGCACGGCGAGACCTTCATTCACCAGGAGTTCCCGCAGCGTCGCGCGACTGCCGGTGACCCAGTAGTCGTAGTAGCCGCCCAGGTCCGCCACCAGCCGTTTGAGCTCGCTCTGGCTCGTCGGCGAGGTGTAACGGACGCAGTGGGCGAGTTCGTGGCCCACCCACAGGGAGATCAGCTCGGGCGGGAGGCCCATGCCGTAGGTCTCGGGATTGGCCCGGCCGGTGAAATGCTCGAGGCAGATGAAGGCGACTCCGCGCCCCCCCACGACCAGCTCGCCGGCGTTGGCGCCGCCCATCCCAACCATGAGGTACACATCGGTGGGGCGGTCGATTTGAAGAAGGTCTTCCGCCTGAGCGATCGCATCCTCCACAATCCCTTCGACATCGGTCGACTCGAGCAACTGGAAGAGATCGGAACGATCGGCATTCAGGGCGTGCGCGATGACGGCATGCGCCTGCGGGCTTTCCAGATCCAGCACAAAGTTGTGCCAGTACGCGGACAGTACGGCTCGGTGTGCGGTGAGATACTGCTCGAAAGCCGCCTCGCGGTCGGCAGCTTGAAGGACGGCGAGGAATTCGGGAACGAGATTGATCAGCACGGTGCCGGAATATCGGAGGTTCGTCACATCGCGCAAGCCCTCTTCGAACGCCATCTCGTGCTACGCTGACTTGACAGTGCGAACACTGCGTTCACGAAGGATCGCGATGGACCGCGCTGAGCTACGACCGCCGGCGCGGCTGTGAGAAACTGGCGTCGCGAGGCTGTTGTCGATGCAGGGCTTGCCGCGATTGGGGAATTCGTGAAGGCGCTGAGTATGAAAACGCGTCGGCTTCAGCGCTTCAGTCGGCGAAGCGAGCGCTCTAGGTTGGCCCGGGCCGCTGCGCCGAACCGTTCTTGGAAGGCCGGGGTGCAATAAATCGAGGGCCGTGTCAGAAACTGGCGGAGCACCCGAGCGCGGGTGGACCGGTATATCGGCTCGGGAACCCAACGGTACTCCTGGCGCACCTGCTCCTCGTACTGGTCGAACCTGGATTCGGGAGCTGCCAGGATGGCAAGGTCGATGTCGACCAGCAGGCCCGCATCCCCACTCGGGCCTGCCGTTTCATGTCGGGTCGCGAGAATCATTTCGCTCACCCGGGCGCCCACCTCGCCGGAACCGCCCGCCGCCCGGATGACCTCGGCGGCCCAGCGGGCACTCCGTTCCTCGTTGTCCGACGCATGGCTGTTGTAGACCGCATCATGAAACCATAGCGCCACCAGGATCTCGCCCGGCCGGTCAGCCAGCGCGCTCACCTCCTCGAATCGGGCGAAGCACTCTTCGAGATGCTGGAGGTTATGGTACGCGCGCTCCGGTTCCCGATGGCGGGCCAGCAGCTCGGAGAAGACCCGCCGGTCCGGGCGCCTAGTGCCAAGCAACGTCCAGGCTCGGTCCCAGTATTCGCTCAGGGTCGGTCCGGTCATGAAGCCTCTGCGTCGGCAGCCGAGGTTAAGGTGACCGTGGCGGCGGCGCCAGTGCTTGCGGAGCCCACCTCGCGCCCGGCGCCGGGAAGCGATACCTTGGCGATCGAATCCACCTTCATACATGCTGCCCCGTTCAGGAGATTCCCTATGAAGCCAGGCCAGCGTATCGCCCTGGTGGGCGCGCTTGCGATCAGCGCCGCCTGCGGCGGCGGCGGCACCAGCTCGAACGGAGGTGGCGGCCCCGCCGAGTGGACGGTCATGGTGTACATGGCCGCGGACAACAGCTTGGCCGTGCAGGGCATCCTCGATCTCGACGAGTTGGAGAATGCCGGCGTGGACAGCCGGGTGGACGTCGTGGTTCAGGCAGAGTTCAGTCCGGACGTGCTGGCCCAGTACCAGTGTGATGCATCGTGCTTCAACCGGAACAATTTCAACACCTTCCGATACGCGATCACCCAGAACGGCGGCAGTTCGAGGAATGGCCCGGACCGGGGATCGGTGCAGGACATCGGCAACGTTGACATGACGGACCCGGCCCAGTTGGCGGCCTTCGTGGCCTGGGCCAAGCAGAACCATCCCGCCAGCCACTACCTGCTGGTGCTGTGGAACCATGGCGGCGGCTATACCGGGCTCATTCAGGATCAGACGTCGGCCGGCAGCGGCCTCATGTCGCTCGCCGACCTCAAGAGTGCGCTCACCACGGCGGGGGCTGTCGATGTGGTGGACTTCGACATGTGCCTCATGGCGGGATACGAGACCCTGGTTGACCTTCAGGGGCTCGCTGACTTCGCGGTGTTCTCCGAGGAGGTCGTGCCCGGCGAGGGGAACCCGTATACCGAAATCCTCAATGCGATGCAGGCCAATCCCACGGCCGATGGGCGCGCGGTTTCCAACATCATTGTAGACCAGTTCCAGGCCTTTTACACCAACAACCAGGACAAGTCTTCCACCACACTGTCCGCGTATGACCTCGCCGGGTTCGGCACCTTCGATCAGGCGCTGGGGAACTTCGCCGCGGCGCTGACCGCCGCCATTCCTGGTGAGGGCGCCAACATCGCGCAGGCCGCCGCCGTCAGCCAGAAGTATACGATCTCGGAACTCACCGACGTGGTGAACTTCCTCGATTCGCTCGATACGCACGTCTCCGACGCCCCGCTCAAGGCGCAGATCGGGACCTTGCGACCTCTGGCCGTCGCGGCGGCGTTCCGGGTCAACAATCAGCGACGCAATGGGTCGGGGAGCGGGCCGCAGCCGGCCACGGATGTCTCCCGGTCGACCGGTCTGCACCTGGTGCTGCCGAGTGGGCAGAATCAGGATGTCTTCAACGCGAGCGGGACGCGGAGCCTCGCGGCCTACCAGGCACTCTATCCTGGCCGGCCCTGGACCACCTTCCTGACCGCCTGGGTGGCGGGCAGCTCGCAGATTCCCACGGACGTGGTAGACCAGGGTGAGGGCACCCGGTTCGAGGCGTATCTGGTCTGGGACCAGCAGGCTATTGCCGCCGACGCGGATGTGGACCTATGGATCCTGGAACCGGATGGGAACATCTACATTCCTGCCATCGGCAGCGTCTCCCCAAACGGAACGCTGTCGAATGATTCCTACGCCGACGGGGTGAATTTCGAGGGGTACCTCACCAACCGGGTGATCCAGAAGGGCACCTACAAGTTCTACGCGAATCTCTGGCGAGACCCGAACGACCATCAACCGGTTTACGACCTGGCGTATCGGCTCGACCAGAGCGGGGCCTTCACCTTCTGGCTCCAGGATGACCTTGGCCAGCCGCCCGGTGTCCTTTCCCTCGCGGTCTCCTGGCTGAACGACCCGACCCCGACCTTTGGCGAGGTGGAATCGGGCGCCTACACCGACCTGCAGTACGTGGTGAATCTGTCTGTCGCCGCGCCACCGGCGCCGAGTGGGCTGCGGCGCCCCGGCGAGATGATGGCGAGCCAGGCACAGCCCAACGCCCACCAGATCACACCGGCGCAGGTCGAGACCATCCGCCGGCTGATCCTGGCCCGTCGGGCTGACGCCGGAGCGGTTCGGGCCCGCCATTTCGGACAGCCGATGCCCTTTGCCCGCGGAGGCCGCTGATGCGCTCGATGCTCCGTGGCGCCTCCCTGCTCGCGGCGCTCGCCGGCTGCCAGCCCAAGAACCAGAGCACACCGGCGCCCGTGGGTCAGCCCGTGAAGGCGACCGTGCACGAGGTCCTGACCGGCGGAAACCTGCGCGGCCAGATGGTCGAGGTCACGGGAACATGCCTCGGCTACTCTGCGCCGACGATCGCCAGGGGGTCTCCGCCGCTCACCCGAAGCGACTGGCAGCTCGAAGACCAGGGGGAAGCGGTCTGGGTGAGCGGTCCACTGCCGGAAGGCTGCACCGCGACTACGCCGGCGACCGGCCCCGGCAGCATCACGGCCCTGGTTGCGGAAGACACCCTGCCAGGACTCGGCGGCGGAGCGCCGAGTCCGCGGCGCTACCTGGTGAGGAGCAGCTAGCGCGGATCCGTTGTCCGGCGGCGACCCGGCGGCCTCACTGATCCGATGGGCTGACCCTCCCGCGCACAGCGCGGGAGGGTCGCTCGCATTGGGATGGGCTATTTCCTACCGCGGGCTCGCCTGGCTAAGGCGTCACCACGATCGCACCGATCATCGACGGATGGATGCTGCAGTGATAGCCATAAATGCCGGCGGACGTGAACGTGAAGGTGAAGGTACCCTTCGGATCCAGCGGGCCGGAGTCGAAGGTGGCGCCGTTCGCGGTGACCTGGTGGATCGTTCCGTTGACATTCCCATAGGTACTGACGGTGAAGTCCGCGTTGCGCCACAGGACCTGCCCGCCATCGGCCAGGCTGATCGTAAGCGTATCCGGCGAAAAGGCGAGCGCGCCCATGGTTGCCGCACCGAGTACGATCCTGACATTAGGAGAAAGTACCTGTGAGGAGTCCGTCGTCCCCCCAGAGCAGGAGAGGCTCCCCACGGCCAGTCCAATCAGGGCGGAAAGGCTCGCGAGTTTCGATTGCACCGTGGCCATCACGCACTCCCGAGTTTCGCCCGGAGATTCTTCGCCATCTCCAGGTGGCCCACAAACGCCGGGGCGATTTTCTCCACGAAGGCCTTGAGCTCCTGATTCTGGATGGCCGGGAGCAGGGTCGTGGTCACGGCGTCGATGACCGCCTGGTGAAAGGCGATCTCGTGGTCCAGGAAGGCGCGATCGAACGCCGCGCCGGTCTTACCCTTCAGCGCCGCCATGGCGGCCGCGTGCTGCGCCGCACCCTGGTCGCCGGCGGGAAGCACCGGCACCACGCCCAGCTTGGCGGCGAGGTCCCGGCCCTGCTGCCGGACGCTCTGGTGCGCGTCGGCGAACGTCTGGCCCAACTCGCGCACTTCCTTACTGGAGGCGCGCTTGACCGCCAGGGAACCAGTCTCGATATCGGCGGTGTTCGCCGCGTCGAAGATTGCGACGATATTGGCATCGGTCAAATCCTGATGGTGTCGGGGGGCCGGGGCAAACGCCACGGCCGCGGCCGAGCCCAGCAGGATGGCGACGGAACGGTAGAGGATCGGGTACCTCCGCAAGAGGGTGAACTGGTCGAGCGGGCCGGGGCCCGCTGGAGGAGCATGCGATGATAAGCGCAATAAGTCAAATGTTTTATTGATATATCGCGAGTAGCAAGCCGGGCGACTAGCTTCGGCGCTGGGAGGAAGACGATGACCCGACGCCACCCGGGCAGCTGGCTGCCGGCCGGCACCCACGGCGAAGTACTCGAGCTGCTCCGCGGTCCCGGTCGCACTGTAGATGATCTCGCCGCTGCGCTCGGCCTAACCGGAAACGCCGTCCGAAGCCATCTCGCCGCGCTGGAGCGCGACGGGCTGGTGCAGGTCACCGGTCGCCGACCCAGCGGGCGCCGGCCGGCCCGGATCTACGGACTCACCCGCGAGGCTGGCCAGCTGCTGTCACGCGCCTACCTCCCGCTTCTCCGGGCGATCCTCGACGCCCTCGGCGACCGACTGAGCCTGGCGGAGCGAACAGCCACGATGCGCGAGGTGGGTCGCCGACTCGCCAGGGGAGTGCCCCGGGGCACTGGAACCCGCCAGCAACGGGCATCGGCAGCGGCCGAGGTGCTGCGGGGGCTGGGAGGGACCGTCCAGGTAACCTCGTCCCGGCGGGGGACGGTCATTCATGGCAGGGAGGGGAGTGCCTGCCCGCTGGCCGAGGTGGTGGAGAGCCACCCGGAGGTCTGCCAGGCGGTCGAGATCCTGGTCTCCGCGGCGGCGGGCACGGCTGTGGAGGAAACCTGTGATCGGAGTGGGGTGCCGCGGTGCCGCTTCAAAGTTGGCTGAAGACGGCTCCGGGATAGAACGAAACAGAACGGCCCTCCGAAAACCCGGAGGGCCGCTTCTCTTCGGCAGTCGGGGCGCTAGTTCAGTTCCCGCTGCTTGCGCTTGCTGACCTCGTCCAGGAAGCGTCGCTCTTCCGGGGTGAGGCTTTCGATGCCCTTCGCGCTGATCTTGTCCAGCACCCGATCCACCTCCGCCGCCACGGGGTCGGAACCGGGGCGGGGGGACAACGGACGGCCCGGCTGCGGGGCCCGGGGGTCGGACTCGCGGCCGGCGACTGTCTGCTGGACCATGACCACCCGCTCGGTCTGCTGCCGCGGAAGCGGAGCGGGCCGACGCCCGTAAAAAGCTTGCACCTTGAAGAAAAGCCACCCCGCCAGCATGCCGCCCAGGTGGGCCTCATGGGCCACACCGTCGCGGACCCGGATCGCGAAGATCAGATCCAGTGCCGCCAGGCCCAGGACCAGAGTTCGCGCCTTGATCGGGAAGGGGATCGGGAGCACCATGATCTCGGCGTCCGGCCAGTAGAGCGCAAACGCCACGGCCACGCCGAGCACGGCACCGGATGCTCCCACAATGGGGTCCTGATGGATCACCAGGCTGAGCAGTAGCGACGAGAGCGCCGCCCCCACCCCGCAGTAGAGGTAATACAGCAGGAAGGTGCGAGACCCCATCCGGTTTTCGACCGCCGTCCCGAACAGGTACAGCCCGAGCATGTTGGTCGCGAGGTGGAGAATGCCCCCATGGACGAACAGGTAGGTGACCACGCCCCATGGCCGGCTGGCGAACTCTGCCGGATTCATGGCCAGAAAGCCCCGGGCTTCTGGAGAGGTAAACACCGTCTCCAGCAGCAGCTGCGCCACCGCCGTCAGCACGATCAGGCGGGCGACCCAGGGGGTCAGGCGAGGAAAACCGGCGCTGCTGAAGGACATGGGTGCTCAACTAGTGAAACCCGAGGGGCTTCCCCCTTGTTCCGTCCGCTCCGGGCGGCGGGCGGTGCGACAAATCCGGTCACACAATTCCGCAAAGTCAATGCCCAACACCCCGGCGGACTGGGGGAGCAGGCTGGTGGCGGTCATTCCTGGAAGCGTATTCACCTCTAAACAGAGCAGCCGCCCATCCGGTGTCAAGCGAAAGTCCACGCGGGAGTATCCTCCCAACTTGAGTGCCCGGTGGGCACGGAGTCCGAGGCGCTGGCACTCCCGGGTAACCTCCTCGGTGAGGGCAGCCGGAAAGATCTCTTCCGACATTCCGGGGGTGTACTTGCACTCGTAGTCGAAGATCTCATGCTTTGGAATGATCTCCCCGACCGCGAGGGACCGGTCCTCCAGCACGCCGACCGTCAGCTCCCGTCCGGGCACGAAGGCCTCGATCATCACCTCATCATCGAACTCCCCTGCGTACCAGACGGCGCGGTCGAAGTCCTCGGGTCGTTGGACAATCGTCAGACCCACCGTGGATCCCTGTTTGGAAGGCTTGACGACCAGTGGCCAGCCGAATTGCCGGCCGGCCTCACCCGCGCGGATCGGGGCCATCGCCCACGCCGGCGTGGGCACGCCGGCGTCACGAAACAGGCGCTTCGAGACGTCCTTGTCCATCGCGATTCCGCTCGCGATGGGCCCGCTCCCGGTGTAGGGCACGCCGATGGTCTCGAGGATCGTCTGCACGGTGCCGTCCTCCCCCCGGCCACCATGAAGGGCGAGGAACACCACGTCGACCTCGCGCACTTCGGGGAGCGCGCCGAGTGCGGTCAACAGAAAGGTGCGCTCGCGGTCCTGCAGCTCCGCGACGGAGGGCCAGGTAGTGCCTACGCGACCGAGCAGGTGGTCTGCCTCCCGCGACTCCGGGACGAAGCCGGTCACCGTGTCCACGACGACCACCCGGTGATCGCGGGAGCGGAGAGCGGGAACGATCTGCCGGGCGGAGGCCAGGGCGACGTCGCGCTCCGCGGAGGCGCCCCCGGTGAGGACGGTGATTTTCAAGGGGGTGGCTCGGTGGCTCGATGGTTCGGCGACTGGGCGGCTCGGCGGCTCGGTCCCCTCCCTTTCCCTCCCCTCTTGGGTTTGGGCATCCGGGGTCCCGGCTCACCGGGTTCCGATCAACTGCTGCAGCACGTCGTAGCGGCTCACGATCCCGATCAGCTTGCCGTCCTTCTGGACCAGCGCGGCCGGACTCTCGCGTGTGAGGATCGGCGCCAGGCGGTCCGTCTGGGTGAGCGCGTCCACCACCGGGAAAGGCGGGTCCATCACCTCGCGTACCGGCCGGTCGAGCAGCGCGGGCTGAGCAAGCGCCCTGGTCATGAGAGTATTCTCCGCCAGGCCACCGACGCACTGCCCTGCCTCGAGCACCGGGATCTGGCTCACCCCCCAGGTACTCATGAGGTTGAGTGCCTGTCGTACGGCTGCGGCAGGGGCGACGCTTACCAGCGCGGGGGCGTTGGCCGCGCGGCGCTGCAGCAGCTGGTCGACGGTGATCCTGGGCGCATCCAGCAGCTGGTTCTCCTGCATCCATTCGTCGCTGAACAGCTTCGAGAGATAGCGCTCACCAGTGTCGCAAAGGATGGTCACGATGCAGGAGGTGGGGTCGTCCAGCTCACGGGCGATTTCCACGGCCAAGGCCACGTTCAGGCCGGCAGAGCCGCCTACCAGGATTCCCTCCTCCCGGGCGAGGCGCCGGGCCATGGCGAACGCCTCGCGGTCCGGCACTTGCCGGAACTCGTCGATGTAATCGAACCAGATGGTGCTGGGAATCTTGTCCCCGCCTATTCCCTCCACTTTGTATGGGTAGCCGTCGCCGAGGGTTTTGGTCCGGGAGTACGGGGTGTACAGGGAGCCCTGCGGATCACCGGCGATCACCCGGATCCGGGAGTTCTTCTCCTTCAGGTACTTGCCTGTCCCGCTCACGGTGCCGCCGGTACCCGCCCCCGCCACGAAATGGGTCACCCGACCCTCGGTCTGGGTCCAGATCTCGGGACCGGTGGTCTCGTAATGAGCCTCGGGGTTCACCTGATTGTAGAACTGGTTGGCGAGGATAGCGCCGGGCGTCTCCTCAACGAGTTGCCTGGCCTTGTTGACGTAGTTGTCCGGATGGTCCGGAGGCACGGCGGTCGGCGTGATGACCACTTCGGCGCCGTAGGCCTTGAGCAGCCGTACCTTCTCCTGAGACATCTTGTCGGGCATGGTGAAGATGCAGCGATACCCCTTGAGCGCGGCCGCCAGTGCCAGGCCGACGCCGGTATTGCCGCTGGTGCCTTCCACGATGACGCCGCCGGGCTTCAGGTCCCCACGCCGCTCCGCGTCTTCGATGATCTTGAGTCCGATCCGGTCCTTGACGGACCCACCGGGGTTGGCGTACTCCGCCTTGCCGTAGATCGGGGCGCGAATGCCGGCGCCGATGCGCTGCAGCCGGATGAGCGGGGTCCAGCCGATGGTCGGCAGGACCGAGTCATAGGCCCGGGGGTGCGGGGGGGTCACGGCGTCGTTCCTCCTGCCTGGGGATGCCGGAAATGTATCGGCTGCAGGAACACCGCCGCGACCGGGCTTCCGCTGCGGAGGGCCGGTGCGAACCGAAAGGCGGGCGCGGCCGACACCGCGGCCGAATCAAGCAGGGGGTAGCCTGAGGATTCGGCAACCCGGGTCGAGTCGGCCACCAGATGTCCCGCCTCGTCCACGTAGAGCCGGAGCACCACTTTCCCCTCAATTCCCCGCGCGAAGAGCGCGGGGGGATATTCGACCGGCGACTCGGGGTTGATCATCACCGGCGGATCGTCGCCCCGGCGGGCGGTCTGGTCCGGGAGACGAACGGTATTGGCATCGGAGCGCGAGCAGGCGAGGAGCAACAGAAGGGAACTGGGAATGGGGAACGGGGAACGGTTCGTCCAGGCCGGTAGGAATCGCCCGCGAGGACGCCTTGCACTCCGGTTCCCCGTTCCCTGTTCCCCGCTCCCCGATTTCATCGTCCGGCTCCAAAGATCAGCACAGCCGCCACCCCTGCCGCCGCAACGAGCACAATGAGCATGAGACTCTTGGCCATTTTCACAAGGAACAGCGTCACCACCGCCACGCCGAAGCCGACCGCGGCATGGGTTCCAGCGAGGCCGGGCGGATTGCCCTCTCCCAAGGATACGCCGCCTGCCAGCACGCCGAGAATAGCGGCCATGGCCAGCGCCTTGCCGATCCTGATGACCAGGATCACCCCGAGCACCAGGAGCGCGGCCGTGATCACCGTCGGCAGGTTGACGGCGGCCAGGGACTGGCCGAGGTGCCCCACTCAGCTCTCCTCTGTCAGCCGCTTGAGTTCGGCCAGACGGTTCAACGCTTCAATAGGCGTCATCCGATCCACGTCGAGACCCTTCAATTCCTCAACTACCGGGTGCGGAAGCACCCCGCCGAAGAGCGCCAGCTGAGAGGGGTCCTCCGCAGGGGGCGCTCCCGGCACCATGCGATGCTCGCCCTCGAGCGTCCTGAGGACCGCTCTCGCCCGCCCGACGACGTCGTCGGGGAGACCCGCCAGCTGAGCCACGTGGATGCCGTAGCTTCGGTCAGTGCCGCCGGCCTCCAGCCGGTGCAGGAAGATCACCTGATCGCCCGCCTCGCGCACCGCGACATTCAGGTTGCGAGCATGTGCCAGCGCTTCCGGCAGCTGCATCAGCTCGTGGTAGTGGGTCGCGAACATGGTTCGGCAGCCCACCGTATCGTGCAGGTACTCGGTGACCGCCCACGCGATGGCCACTCCGTCATAGGTCGATGTCCCGCGACCGATCTCGTCCAGCAGCACGAGGCTTCGCCGGGTGGCGTTGTGCAGGATGGCGCTGGTTTCACTCATCTCCACCATGAACGTGGACTGACCGCGCGCCAGGTTGTCGCTCGCCCCGACCCGGGTGAACAGCCGGTCGACCACGCCGATCTCCGCGGCTTCGGCCGGCACAAAGCTCCCCATCTGGGCCAGGATGACGCAGAGCCCGATCTGCCGGAGGATGGTGCTCTTGCCGGCCATGTTCGGACCGGTGACCAGGAGCACCCGCTCTGCAGGATCAAACTTCACGTCGTTGGGGATGAAGCTCTCCCGCGGCATGAGTCGCTCGATGACCGGATGGCGGGACTGGCGCAGGGTGAGGGAAGCCCCGTCGTGGACGGCGGGCCTGACATAGCGGTGCAGGGCAGCGGTCTCGGCCAGTGAGGCCCAGACGTCGACCCGGGCAAGCCCGGCGGCGGTGCGCTGCACCCGCGCCGTGGCCTCAGCGACTCGCTCCCGGAGCCGGCCGAACAGCTCGCCCTCACGCGCGAGGATTCGCTCCTCCGCCCCCAGGACCCTCGCCTCATAGTCCTTGAGCTCGGGAGTGACGTAGCGCTCGGCACCGGTCAGCGTCTGGCGTCGCTCGTAGTCGGCAGGGACCTTGGCGGTGTGGGCATTGGTCACCTCCAGGTAATACCCGAAGACCTTGTTGTACCCCACCTTGAGGGAGGTAATGCCGGTTCGCTCCCGTTCCCGCTGTTGCAGGCCGGCGATGTACTGCTTGCCGCCGTCGCGAAGGTCACGGAGCTCGTCCAGCTCCACATCGAAGCCGCTTCGGATCACATCGCCGTCCGCGAGCGCCGCCGGCGGGCGCTCGGTCAGGGCGGCGGTCAACTCGGCGGTGAGGTCGCCCAGCAGGTCGAATTCCTGCACCACGAGGTGGAGGGCGCGACTGGCGTCGCGATCGGCCAGCCCGGTCAGGGCCTCCAGCACATCCGGTAGCCGGTGGAACGAGTCGCGCAGGGCGCCCAGCTCCCGTGGTGTGGCTCGGCCGGCGGCGGCCCGGCCGGCGAGACGCTCGACGTCGCGAACCCCGTCCAGCGCCTCCCTGATGCGAGCCCGCCCGCGCCCGTCAGCAACCAGGACCTGTACGGCGTCGAGCCGTTCGCCGATCGCATCCGGCTCCGAGAGTGGCGAGACGATCCACTGGCGCAGCAGGCGGGCCCCCATCGGGGTCATGGTCGTGTCGAGGACCTCGAGCAGCGTCGTCCCGGAGGCGCCGGGGCGGAGCGGCTCCACCAGCTCCAGGTTGCGGCGGGTCATCTCGTCCACCCACAGGTGCCGCCCGGAACGGCGAATCGCCGGACGGCGAAGGTGGGGAATGCCGGTCGGTTGCAGCTCGGCGACGTAGCGGAGCAGCGCGCCCGCCGCGCCGACCGCCGGCTGATCTCCGGGACCCAGACCCAGGCCGTCCAGGCTGGAGAGATTGAACCGGCGCGCCAGCTCGGTTCGGGCAAGGTCGGCGTCGAATTCCCATGGCTCCCGGGGCGTCTGCAGCACCCCGTCCTCAAGCCGGATCTCGACCCCCGCGGGGATGACGACTTCGGCCGGGGCGAGCCTGCCGACGGCTTCGGCGAGGGCCGCCGCCTCGGCGGTCTCGAGCAGGAACTCGCCGGTAGAGAGGTCGATGGCGGCGAGACCGGCCGCCGACTCTCTCGCCGGGGCATTCACTGCGACCAGGAAGTTGTTCCGCGTCCCCGGGAGGCAGCTCTCCTCCAGCACCGCTCCCGGAGTGATGGTCTCGATCACCTCCCGCCGCACGATGCCCTTGGCCAGCTTGGGGTCTTCCACCTGCTCGCAGATCGCGACTCGGTGACCCGCGGCGATCAGCTGACGGAGATAGTCGGCTGCCGCCTTGACGGGAACGCCGGCGAGGGGAACACCGTCCCCGCGCGATGTGAGGGTGATGTTCAGGACCCGTGCGGCGAGGTGGGCGTCGTCAAAGAACATCTCGTAGAAATCGCCCATGCGGAAAAAGAGAATCGCGTCCTGATGGCGGGACTTGATCTCCCGGTACTGCTGCATGAGCGGAGTGCCGGAAGGGTCGGCCGAACGCCCGGTCACGGTTCCTTCACCACAAAGGGGGAGTGACCCAGCTTGCGGCGGATCTGCTCAGCCGCGGCGACCGCCTTGGCCCGGTCGGGGTAGGGGCCGGCGCGCACCTTGAACAGTGTGCCTTCCTTCACGATGTAGGGGACGAAACCCGCGCCCTTGAGGTTACTTGCGAGTTTGTCGGCGGAGGCCTGGGTGTTGACAGCCCCGACCTGCACCCCGTAGCCCGCCGGAGCCGGAGGCGGCGGGTTGTTGGGCGGAGGCTTGGGGGTCGTATCGACCGGGGCAGCGCCCACCGGAGGCTGCGCGCTGCAGCGGCCGTTCATGTACTCGAGCCGGTTCTTGAGCTCCACGTCCTCGCCTGCGCGGGAAATGCCGTAGGCGAGCCAGCTGCAGCCTTCCGGCAACTTCTTCTGGTCAAAGAACGCCCGCGCCGCCCACTCGGCCGCGACCGGCAGGATGGGCGAATCGGGATAGTCGCTTCGAATCCGGTCAAGCTGCCGGGCCGCGCCCGTCACGTTCCCAGCGGCGTAGTCAAGCAGAGCAAGACGATACAGCGCATCGTCCGCCCAGGGCGAGAGCGCGTACTCCACCGCCACCCGGGTGTAGTTGCGGCGCATTTCCTCGACATTGCGCGAGACCAGCCCCATGGTGAAGAGCATCTGGGGATAGACCGAGTCGGTCGGCGGCGTCGCCTGCAGGAGCCCGCTGACCAGCTTCCTGGCGGAATCGCTGCCGCCCTCCTGGGCGATGCGCAACGCGTCCAGCAGCCGGGCGTCGTCCTGGGCGGCGGCGATTGCCGGAGTGAGGGCGAGTGCCAATATGAACGCCGCCAGGGCGGCTCGGCGGCTCGGCGGCCCGGCGGCTCGTGTCATGAGGACCCCTCCGAGCGGCCAGAAGCCCCCGCCGCAAGGGGCTCTCCCACCGGCGAGGTTTCAAGCCGCCCAACCGCCGAGCCACCGAGCCGAAGCGTCAAGTCAGCAACCAGCCCAGAGTCGTCTGTCACCCCCGTCCCCTTGAGTGCCATGTCGGTTTCCAGTGTAGCCCGGAGGGCTTCGCGGAGTCGAGGCGCCGGCCACGCGGCAGCCCGGCGACTCCAGGTGCGGGCTGCGATCTTCCAGTCGCCGAGACCGAAGGGACGGACTTGGCGGAGCCGGTCGAAGACGGCTCGCTCCAGTGCCGCACCCCGCCTGCCATCGTCGTACTGCGCCCGCGCAAGGCTCTGACCGACCAGCGCGGTGCCCAATGCGGTGATCATCTTCACGCCTGACATGCCGGCCTGCTCCAGCACCCGATGGCCCAGTGACAGCGCCCGCGCCGTGTCGTCGTCGAGCAGCGCTTCAATCCAGTCTTCGAGTGTCTCCCCGTGCCGAACCCCGACCAGCTCTCCAACTCGCTGCCGGGTGATCGGTCCCGGTTCGGCGAGGCTCCCGAGCTTCTCCAGCTCCGAGCGGAGCGCCCCGAGGTCGTAGCCTGTCGCGGTGGCCAGGTGCTCGGCAGCACCGTCGCCAAACACGATCCCGAGTTGCTTGGCATGGTAGCCCAGCCAGCGGACGACGCGATCCGGAGGAAGCCGCTCGAAATGTACGCCGTAGCTGTGGGCGAGCAGCGCCTCATCCGGCTCCCATTCCCGCAGTTTCTCCTCGCTCGGAGCGCCTTCGACCAGCACCAACACGGTTTCGGGGGCCGGGTTGGCGAGATACCTGTGGAGGACCTCCAGAGGACCGCTCTTTTTCTTCCAGGCCTCGATGTCGCGAATGATTACGACCCGGCGGCTGGCCATCATCGGCAGGGTATTGACGAGCGCGTGCAGAGTTTCCGGCTCCAGGCCCTGGGCCCCGCGCTGGTCCAGGTTGAAGTCCCGCTCCTGGGGTTCCAGCGCCCGGTCAATGATCGCCCGGGTGGCTTCCTCCTTGAGGATGTCCTCGCTGCCGTACAGGTAATAGGCGGGGGTCAGGTCGCCCCGACCCAGCGCGCGCAGCAGATCGTCGTGGGTGTGGCGGGGCATGGGCGAAAAATAAGGCCGTTAGCCATTAGCCGTTAGCCGTTGGCGGAAGGGAGGGCCGGGAAGGGCGGACCACTCTCCTTCAGCTAGCGGCTAACGGCTAATGGCCAGGCTACTTCGCCCGCTCGAAGGTGATGAACGGGATTCCCGGTATCAGTTTGGGCTGGGCGATCACGATCGGCTGCACCTCGGCGGCGACCGGGGTGGGAAGCACCATGAACGCCTTGAGGCTCAGGCCCACCATGGCGATGAACAGGCCGGCCGCCAATGTCGCGGCCCACGGAGAGACCCGGGGCGGAAGGGACTCGGGGGCTGCCTCTCCGATCGCAATACGGACGAGCAGCCGATGCAGAAAATCGGGGGACGGCAGCACCTGCGTCCCTCGCAGCGCCTCGGTCCCCTCCCGGACGGCGCGATCAAAAGCGGCGCAGGCGGCGCAGACCTCGATGTGGTCATCCATCTCGGCTGCAAGCACCGGATCGTGCTCATCACGATACGCCGAGTAACGGCGGCGAAATTCCCGGCAGTCCATTCGCTCAGCCAGTATGGGGTTGAGGTCCGCCGTCCCGCCCGGGCGGGAACAGCAATCGTCACTTCTCGTTATACAGCGGGGCCGGCAAAGTGTTCCAGAATCGTCACTTCTCCGGCCGAGGGTGCGGGTTCCGGGATGGGCTGGCAGCCATCTGGAGGACGGGCTACTCGAGGTGCGGCTGGATCAGCTCGGCGAAGCTCTGGCGGGCCCGATTCAACCGGCTCTTCACCGTACCCAGGTTGCAGTGCACGATTTCCGCGATCTCTTCGTAGCTCTTGCCCTCGAGCTCGCGCAGGACGAACACCTCCCGGTGGTGGGAGGCGAGCTTGGCCACGGTCTCATCGACCAGGGCTCGCAGGTTCCGCCGCTCATAGAGGTCGTCCGGGCGATCGCCCGTGGCCTCGAAATCGACCGGTCTGCGGTCCTCGGCTTCGTAGCGGCGGGCGTGCTCGAGGGTAATAAAGGGAGAGCGGCTTCGGTTGCGGAGCTCGTTCTTGGCCAGATTGGAGGCGATCGTGTAGATCCAGGTGGAGAACTTGCGACTCTGGTCGAAGCGATCGAGGTGGCGATAGACCCTCAGGAAAGCTTCCTGGACCAGATCCTCGGCCCGTTCCCGATCGCCAATCATCCGGTAAACGAAATTCAGCAGCCGCACCTGGAAGCGGTCAACGATCTCGCGAAAGGCGCGCGGATCTCCCCGCAGATGGGCCTGGATCAGGACATTGATCTCGCTCTGCGGCCCTGCGGGGAGCGTCCCGCGCCTGAGCGGTGTGAGAGCCGACCGGAGGAACCGGATCAGCGCCATGGTTCCAACCTCCTAACCACGCCCGAGAGCGCGGTACATCCCGGCATACAACAAGGCTACCAGCGTCTTCGCGTCCTGCACTTCTCCCCGCTCCATCATACTCATAACGTCCGACCAGCGCTTGGCATGGACTTCCATGAACTCGTCCTCCTCCCGCCGATGACCCCCCTCCTCCAGTCCGCTGGCCAGGAACAAATGGATGCGTTCGTCGGTGAACCCAGGGGTAGTGTAGATCGTGGTCAGCGGGCTCAGGTACGCCGCCCGCATTCCGGTTTCCTCGGCCAGCTCGCGGCGAGCACACGCCTCAGGGGTTTCCCCCGGATCCAGCCGACCCGCAGGAATTTCCCAGATATACCCGTCCGCCGCATGGCGGAACTGCCGCAGCAGCAGGACCTTCGGATCGGGCCCCGCCGGGTCGTCGAGCAGCGGGACCACCGCAGAAGCGCCGGGGTGACGGATCATCTCCAACTGACCCGTGGAGCCGTCCGGAAACCCGACCGTGTCCACATCCAGATGGACGATTCTGCCCTGGTACCGGCGCTCTGTGGCGATCAGCGTCATTGCGTCAACAATGGCGCCCGAGCCCCGGAGGGACAAGAGTACGGCGCGTCCGGCCGTCGTGCAAGCGTGCGGGTTACGGGGTCAGCTCCTTCCCCTCCAGATCCCGAAGGGTCAGCGGACCCAGGTCGAGGGCCGCGATGGGATCTCGGACTTTGGACACATCACCCACGACGACCACGTCGACCCGGTTGGGATCGAAATAGGCGCGGGCCACCCGCTGCACATCCGCGGCGGTCACCGCCAGGATCCGCCGGACGTAGCTGTCGTAGAAGTTCAAGGGAAGGCCGAAGGTGAGCAGCTCACCGATCCGGGCCGCCATCTGCCCGGTGGTTTCGAAGTCTCCCGGGAGACCGAGCGCCAGGTAGTTCCGGGCGCGCACCAGCTCGGTCTCGCTCACCGGCGCATCGCGGATCGCGTTCAACTCCTTGAAGAACTCGACCAGCGCGCTGTCGGTCACATCAGTGCGGACAGCGGCGCGCGCGACGAACGGCCCGGGCACGGGGCGGTAGATGAACTGGGACCCGGCGCCGTAGGTGTAACCCTTGGTTTCCCGAAGGTTCTGGTTGAGCCGCGACGAGAAGGAACCGCCGAGGATGGTGTTCATCACCTCGATGGCCGGATAGTCCGGGTTGGTCCGCTGAACGCCGGGCGCCCCGATGATGATCACCGACTGGGCCGCACCGGGCTTGTCGACCAGGTAGACGGCTCGGCGGCTCGGCGGCTCGGCGGCTGGAGGTGTTGGGGCGCGAGGAGGCGCCATCCGGTTCTGGATCCAGCGGCCGAACCGTCGAGTGATCTCGGCGCGGGCCTCCGCAAGCGTGACGTCGCCGGTGATCACAATGTCGGCTTGGTCCGGCCGGAAGGATCGGGCGTAAAAGCCGCGCACGGTGGCGGAATCGAGACGCGCCGTGGCGGTGGAGTCGCCGTTGATCGGGCGGTGGTACGGGTGGCGGAGTGGAAAGAGGATCGCACTGAAGGCGAGCGAGGCCATCCCGTTCGGCTGGTCGCGCTGCTGAACGATCTGGGCCAGCCGCAGGTCCCTCTCCCGGGCGACATCGGCGGACTTGAAGTTCGGCCGAAGCGCGACGTCGGCGAGGAGATCCAGCGCCGGTCCCAGGGTACGCTTCGGCGTGCTCAGGCTCAGGTAGGTGTAGTCCCAGTCCGCGGCCGTGTTCAGGTCGGCACCCAGAAAGGCCTGCTCGGACGCAATGCCGAACGCATCACGGGTCCCGGCCCCTTCGTCGAGCAGGTCCGCGGTGAAGGTTGCAAGACCGGGCAGGTCCCCGTCGAGCCGTGCCCCTCCCTTGATCCGCAGGGTCACCTGGACGAGCGGCACCTCGTGCATTTCCACGACCCGAAGGGTCAGCCCGTTGGGGAGCCGGCCGAGCCGCACGGGAGGAAGCTTCAGGTCGAGGGGCGGCTGGAGAACCGGGGGAGTCGTGACAGCCGGTTCCTGAGCCGAGGCGGACAGGACGGACAAGATGGACAGGGCGGACAGGGCGGACAGGGCGGACAGGACGGACAGGTCGAGCCGCCCTAAAGGCCTCCTGCGCGCCCGGGTCGCGCTTTCGCGCTCCCAAGGGGCGCTCGGTCGCCGAGTCGCCGAGTCGCCGTGAAGGACTCCCTCGCGGCCAGGTCGCGGTGCCGCGTTCCCAAGGGGCGCTCGGTCGCCGAGTCGCCGAGTCATGGCGTCGCCTCCACCGGCTTCGCGGCCAGGTCGGTTCGGCCTTTGGGGACGACGCTCAGCATGACCCGCGGGGCCCGCAGGAACTGTTGCGCGACGCGCTGGATGTCGGGGAGTTTCACGGCGCGATACCGGTCGAGGTCGGCCTGGAAGCCGTCGGGTCGCCCGGTGCGAACGTAGAAGCTGTTCAAGGCGTCGGCTTTCTCTCGGACGGTTTCGAGTCGGCGCAGGTAGGCCGCCTCGAAGGCGTTCTTGGCCTGGTCCAGCTCCCGGGCTGTAGGACCTTCGTTGGCGATCCGGGTGAGCTCCCGTTCGATCAGGGGCTGCAACTCGGGCAGCGCCCGGTCCGGTTTGGCGGTGGCGACGACCCAGAAGTCTCCATCGAGTCGCTTGCCATCCTGGTAGGCGAAGACCGAGGATGCGATCTGGCTGTCGTAGACCAGAGTCTGGGTGAGGCGGCTGTTCTTCTCACCGGCGAGGATATAGGCGAGGAGATCGAGCTCGGCGTCTCCCGGCGCGAGGCCTTTGACGGTGTGCCAGACGTAGTAGAGTCGCGCGAGCTGGACCCGGTCCTCCAGCACTCCGCTGGTATCGTGAGGCAGAGGCTGGGGAGTCACCGTGGAGCGCTCGACGGAGACACCCCGGGGGATGTCAGCGAAGTAGCGTTTGGCCAGCGCCATCACATCGGCGGCCCTCACGTCCCCGGCTACCACCAGCGAGGCGTTGTTGGGGGCGTAGTAGCGGCGAAAGAAGTCCTTGACGTCCTCGACCGAAGCCGCGGACAGGTCGGCCATCGATCCGATGACCGGCCAGGAGTACGGGTGGCTGGCGGGATAGAGCAACCCGAGGATGGTCTCGGAGGCGAGACCGTAGGGCTGGTTTTCGTAGCTCTGGCGACGCTCGTTCTTCACCACATCGCGCTGCACATCCACCTTCTCGGCCGTCGTGGCCGGAAGGAGCCATCCCATCCGGTCCGCCTCCAGCCATAGCATGAGCGGGAGGGCGTTGGCGGGCCCCGACTCGTAGTAGTTGGTGCGATCCTCGGTGGTGGAGCCGTTGTTGTCCACGCCCGCTGCCTCGAGCAGCCGATCGAAGGCGGGATACTCGGCGTGCTCCGACCCCGTGAACATCAGGTGCTCGAACAGGTGGGCGAACCCGGTGCGGCCCGCCTTTTCGTCGCCGGAGCCGACGTGGTACCAGAGGTTGACGGCGACGATGGGCACGGAGTGGTCCTCGTGCACAATCACGGCGAGGCCATTGGCGAGGGTGTCCACCGCGACGGGAACCTGGAGAGCCGCGGTCTGGGCCGAAAGGGAGGCGACGCCCATACAGGTGAGTCCAATTCCGTGGCGGAGAAGCTGAAACCGCATCGGATCTGCCTCCTGGATCTGCTTCGGTTCGGCCGGCGTGAGCAGCCTGCCGGTTCCGCAATGGAAATAATAGCCACCTCCACGTACGGTGAGATCCGGAAACGGGATTCGCCGGCTGTCGATGGATCGCCAGGATCGTGGCGGGGGTGCGGGAGGCACTCCGGGTCCAGCCGCCGGTCGGCGACTGAAATCGGAAACGGGTCAGCTCAGCCCGAGGATCACCACGGGGATCTTCCAGGCCTCGGCGCCGAAGAAGAACAGCTCGATGCGCCAGCGTGCCGAGATGGGGCTGGTCCGGGTGGGAGAGGTGAAGGCCTGGATCGAGGTGCGACTCGCCTCCAGCCGAAGCCTCAGCGAGTGGAACGGGTCGCTGACCAGGATGACCTGGTGGGTTCCATGCTCCCGGGCCCATTCGGCCACCGACTGGATCGAGGCCTGGGTAGAGCGGCCCTCGGGAAGGACGACCACGGCGTCAGCCGGGACGTCGTGGGCCACGAGGTACTGGCGCCCGACGGTGGCTTCGCTGATCCGATCGCCCTCGCCGATTCCGCCGGTCACGACCATGGCCGGCGCCAGCCCTTCGCGATACAGCGTGAGCGCGTGGTCCAGTCGCGCGCGCAGCACCGGGGACGGCTTGCCGTTGTATTGCGCCGCTCCCAAGACCACGATGGCGTCAACTGGTCGACGCTGATCCTGCCGGCTCGCCACTACCACCGCAATGAAGGAGACCAGGTATGCGAGCGGCAGAGCGACCAGCACGGCGGAAAGGGCCCGGCGGGCAGCGGCGTTCGGCACATGCGGGAAAGTAATCGGGCCCCTACACGGCGCCTCACCCCAGCTCGAATCGCTCGCCCAGCTTCGGGATATCGATCTGCCGCACGCCTTCCTCGTGCAGCAGCTGGGTCATGGCCTGGGCCGCATCAGGCTCCCCATGTACGACGAAGGCCCGGCGGATGGGTCCACCCAGCTTGCGAACCCAGGCCCTCAACTCCTTCCGGTCACCGTGCGCTGAGTAGCCGCCAAGGGTCTCCACCTCGGCGCGCACCGGGTACTCATCACCAAAGATCTTCACCGCCTGGGCGCCGTCCTGGATCCGCCTGCCGAGAGTGTTCTCACCCTGGAACCCGACGAACAGCACCAAGGTCTTGTGATCGCCGATGTGATTGGCGAGATGGTGGAGAATGCGTCCCGACTCCGCCATGCCGCTTGCGGCGATGATGACCGCCGGTCCCGGCATGGTGTTGAGCTTCTTGGATTCCTCCACATCCCGGGTGTAGCGCACCAGAGGGAAGTCGAACAGCGCGGTGGTCCGTTCGATCATCCCCTCCTCGCGGTCGAACAATTCCGGATGCAGACGGAAGACCGCCGTTGCGTCCACGGCGAGCGGGCTGTCGACGAAGATCGGCAGCCCCGGGATCTGCCCGGCGCGAAACAGCTGGTGGAGCGCGTACACCAGCTCCTGGGTGCGCCCCACCGCGAACGCCGGGATGAGAATCTTGCCGCCCCGCCCGGCGACCCGGCGGACCAGCTCCCCGAGGTGCTGCTGTGAGCTGGCGATCGACTCATGGTCCCGATTGGCGTAGGTGGACTCGATGATCAGCGTATCTACGGGGCCCGCGGGGGGATCGGGGTTGCGGATAATCGGCAGCTGATCGCGCCCGATGTCACCGGAGAACACCACCCGGTGGCCGGGGCCTTCGGTCAGGCGAACATCGACGGATGCGGAGCCAAGGATGTGGCCGGCATCGGTGAACTCGAAAGCGAGATGCTTGCGGAGATGCTGGACCCGCCGATAGGGAAGTCCGACAATGAGATCCTGCACGGCGACCGCGTCGGCCATGGTGTACAGGGGCTCGCTTTCGGGCCCGGCCTTGCCCCGCCGCTGCAGGTACTCCGCGTCCTTCTCCTGGATATGCGCCGCATCCAGCAACATGACGGCGCAGAGGTCGCGGGTCGCCGGGGTGGCGATTATTGGGCCATGGAAACCGCGACTCACCAGCAGGGGCAGCCGGCCGGAGTGATCGATGTGCGCGTGACTCAGCAATACGGCATCGATCCGGCGCGGGTCGATGGGCAGGTTTGCATTCAGCGAGCGGGTTTCGGCCCGCCGGCCCTGAAAGAGCCCGGCGTCGAGCAGAATGTGTGCACCCGCCGCCTCGAGCAGGTGCATCGAGCCGGTTACCTGGCCTGCGGCGCCGTGAAAAGTGATACTGACCGTCATGTCCTGGGTCTCAACCTCCCCCCGTGCACCAGTGCGGTGGTCACCAGCGCCGGTCCTGGCCCGCGCTGAGTGGCCAGGCGGCTCATTTCGTTCCGAACAGCCGGTCGCCGGCGTCGCCCAGGCCCGGCAGGATGAATCCGTTCTGATTGAGCTCGCGGTCCAGCGCGGCGGTGAACACGCGAACGTCGGGATGACCGTCCAGCATGCGACGGACGCCGGCCGGAGCAGCGACGATACAGAGGAGCCTGATGCGGCGCGCGCCCGCGGATTTGAGAGTGGTCACCGCCGCCGTCGCGGAGCCGCCGGTGGCGAGCATCGGGTCCAGCACGAAGTACTCGCGATCGGGTTCTTCCCCGGGGGGGAGCTTGGCGTAATAGCGCACCGCCTCCAGCGAATCCTCGTCCCGGGCCAGGCCGATGTGCCCCACGCGGGCGGTGGGAATCAACTGGGAGACACCCTCTACCATGCCGAGTCCGGCGCGGAGGATCGGGACCAGGGTCAACTTCTTGTCGGAGACGAGCCGCCCCGTCATCCGCTCGAGCGGAGTCTCGATCTCCACCTCCTCGGTGGGAAGGTCCTTGGTCACCTCGTAGGCCATCAACATCGCGATCTCGCTGACCAGGAGCTTGAAATCGCGGGTGCTGGTGGTCCGATCGCGGAGCAGCGTGAGTTTGTGCTGAATGAGGGGATGGTCGAGGACGGTCAGGTTCGGCAGGGGCGGGTGCGCCATGGAGGAGAAAATGGCGGCTCGACGGCCCCGCGGCTAGACTCGGCGGCCAGTGACTCGGCAAGCGGCAAGTTCTTCTCCCGTTCACCCGGGTAGTGCGGACCAGGCCGAGCCGATCAGGCTCCAAGCCGTCGTGATGCGCGTCACCCGGGTGACGCGCCCGCTCAGCCATATTGTGGAACCCCTTTCTTGCGACCGATGCCCACTCGCCATTTCAAGGGCGCCGCTCTCTGCCTGCTGGCCGTATCCTGGCTCTCGGGGGCGTGCAACGGCGACAGCTCGTCGAGTCCGGTTCCCGATCTCGCCCTCGATACCATCGCGACCGGGTTGAGTCATCCCCTCTTCGTCACCGCTCCACCAGGCGATCGCTCGCGGCTGTTCCTCGTGGAGCGGACCGGCCAGATCCGCATCGTCAAGAACGGGACCCTGCTGTCCAGCCCCTTCCTCGACATCACTTCCAGGGTGTCCAACGGGTCGGAGCAGGGCATTCTGGGCATGGCGTTCCGGCCTGACTACGCGACCACCCGGACCTTCATGGTCTACTACATGGACCCGAGCCTGACCTCGGTGCTGTCGCGCTTCCAGGTACCCGCGGGCACCCCCGACGTCGCCGATGCCTCCTCCGAGGACACGCTGCTCACCATTCCGCAGCCGATCGGCGATCATAATGGCGGGATGCTCGCCTACGGGCGCGACGGCTACCTGTACATGAGCGTGGGTGATGGCGGCTGCTGTGGTGATCCGGACGGGCATGGGCAGGACCGCACCGAGCTGCTCGGCTCCATCCTCCGGCTCGACGTAACCGCCACCGGGCCCTACGGCATTCCAGCGGACAATCCCTGGGCGAACCATCCCACGTTTCGCCATGAGCTGTGGAACTACGGCCTCCGCAACCCCTGGCGATTCAGCTTCGACCGGACCACGGGGGATCTTTATATCGCTGATGTGGGCGATAATACGCGGGAGGAGGTGGACGTCATCCCTCACACCAGCACCGGGGGAGAAAACCTCGGCTGGAGAACCATGGAAGGGAGTCAATGCTTCGGTGGAGGGTCGTGCTCCATGACCGGGCTTACCCTGCCGGTCCTGGACTACGGCCACGACGAAGGCTGCTCGATCATTGGCGGCTACGTCTACCGCGGAGCGGATCTTCCCGGCCTCCGGGGAGCTTACTTCTACGCCGACTTCTGCGCCGGGTGGATCCGCTCCTTTCGATGGGCCGGTGGCGCCCTCACCGACGAACGCCAGTATGACCTTCTCGATCCCAGCGAGCTCCCCAACAGCTTTGGCGAAGACGCGGACGGCGAGTTGTACGTGACGACGGAAACGGGGAACGTTTACAAGATCGTGGGGAGGTAGAGCCGCATGTATGCGGCGCCTCCGTCCTTCATTGGCTGGTCCGTATCTCCACCATCCTGCACACCCGCTCGCCCCTGGGACAGACGCTGGCCCGGACGATCCCGGTCGTGGTGCGGCCTACGAGAAGGGTGAGCGGGCCTGTGAAATAGCTGGAATCCGCCGTCTCGTCCGACCCCTCGAAGGCCAGTACGCTGCCATCCACCCGCTCCAGCACGGGCTTGACCCGGGCGTTGATCCTGACCCCGGGGGCCGGGACAAGCTCAAGCCTGATTCCGGCTCCACTCGTCGCCCTTTGCAGGTGGATATACGGATTTGGTGCGGCCTCGCACGCGGTCGCCAGTCCGACGGCGATCGCGAGCGCGGCCAGCGCCCGCCCCGGCCAGCCGCGACAGCGGGTCGACCTCCCCGCCTTCACGGTGAGGCGTGCCGGCGCCGTCACTCTTCCGCCAACAGCTTCCGGATCCGCTTATCCCATTCCAGGTGGGTGGCGTCCCCTACATGGAACTCGCCGGCTCCCTGGTAGCGAACCCGTCCCTGCCTGTCGATGAGCACGAAGCTGGGCCAGTATTGGATGTCGTAGAGATTCCAGGTCGCGTGGTCGTTGTCCTGGGCGTTGGGATACTCGATGTGGTATTGGCGCAGCGCCGCCGCCACGTTGGCCTTGTCGTGTTCCCCGGCGTAGGGGGGGAACTCCGGGCAATGCATGCCGATGACCGTCAGCCCCTGGTCGCGATACTGCCGGTCGTACTGGACCAGGGACGGGAGGGCGCCGGTGCAGTTCCAGCAGGTGTAGGTCCAGAAGTTCAGCAATACGACCCTGCCCCGGAGGGAGGAGAGCCGTACCGGTTTCGCGTCCGGGGTGTTGAGCCAGCTGGTGTTGCGCCATTCCGGCGCGGGTTGGACCAGGGCCCGCTCCCCGGTGAGAGGGTTACGGCTCTGGGCGAGGAGCCGGGCGCGCGCGGCCGAATCGAGAACGGTCGCGCCGACCAGCGCGATCGCCGACGCGACAGTCAGGGTCAGGATGGAGTTCGTCACCGGGACGCCTCATGTGGGGACCACGACTCAAACGCCACCGGGGCCGCTCCGGTTCTCCGCCGGGTGGCGGATGGCGGGCCGGGGGCTAGATTCGCCCAGGTGCGATGACTGAGCCACACCGTTTCCCTCCAGCATGAGCCCGCCCTTTCGTCCCGTATCCGTTCCGGCGACGCCCCCGGAAGAGGCACCGTTCGTCTGCTCTAATCCGCTGTGCCGCAGCACCTACACGGTCTATGAGCGGAGTTGCCCGGTGTGCGAGTACGCCATCCATCGGCGCAGCACCGTGCGCCGATTCCAGCTGGCGACCGGCTGGCTGTGGACCGGCATCGGGCTCACCATTCTGGGCGTGAACGTCTACCGCGCGACCCGGCCCGACGTGGACCGGGCGGCTGTGATGCTGGACTGGCACTGGATCGGGCTGGCGGCCGTCGCCCTGCTGTTCCTGTGGGCTGGAATTGCGGCGCTGTGGCAACGGAACGAGTGGTTGGTGGTGTGGTTCGCCCGGGGCCTCACCGCGCTACGGCTCATGCCCCGCCGGCGGAAATGAGACCCCGGCCCCGTGAGGCAACGCGCTTGGCGGGGGCTCTCTCGACTCCTTATATTCCCGCCCCTTCCTGGCTAGGTAGCTCAGTTGGTAGAGCAGCGGACTGAAAATCCGCGTGTCGGGGGTTCGATTCCCTCCCTAGCCATTCGAGTTCCTCAAGCAGCTCAGGCGTTTACCGCACCCCTCACCCATCCTCAGCAACCCCCGGCTCACCTACCCTTCGCCGGTACCGCAATTCTCCTGTTTTCAAAGGGCAGCCCGGTGCGGCTCCCACCCAGGTTGAGGGCCCGCGCATGACCTGCGGGGCGCGGCGCTCTCTGGGACCTCGACGCCGAACCGCGCGGCCGTGCCCGGGCCGTGCTACCCGACGGCCGCACCCCCTCCGGTCCACGCGCTGGTTACGCAGCCGGTAGACGTGGGGGCGTCAGCGCTGGTCCGAACCGATAGCCGGAGTGGTGAGGCCGCCGGGGCGAGTGACGAGCACGAGGCTGATGCCGCCAAGCACGAACAGACTCGCCAGCAGGAGGCGGAGAGTGACCTGCTCTCCCAGAATAGCAATGCCGCCAGCCGCGGCCAGTATGGGTACGGCCAACTGCACAATCGACGCGGCGATCTTCGATAGTCCAGCCAGAGCCTGGTACCAGAGGACATAGCCGAGGCCGGAGGCCAGGGCTCCGGACAGGAGGGCAAGGAGTACGCCGTCGAGCTGCAGGTGGAGCCCGCCATACCCGACCAGCGTAATGGCCAGGATCATTGGGATGGTGCGCGCGAAATTGCTCGCGGTCTGACCGAGGGGATTGCTCACGCCCCGACCGCGCAGGGTGTAGAGGCCCCACGCCACGCCGGCCAGGAGCATGAGGGCGGCACCGCGGGGGGAGGGTGCCGTGACCCCCGGGAGCACCAGGTAAGTGAGCCCGCCGAAAGCGCTGGCTAGACCCAGCCACTGGGCTGCACGGGGCCTCTCGCTGCGCCTGAGGCTGGCGAGGATCATGGTTGCCTGGACTGCGCCGAAGAGCAACAGGGCCCCTGTCCCGGCGCTGAGGCTCGTGTACGCGAATGAGAAGGGCACGGCATACAAGAACAACAGGGCCGCCGAGGCCCAGGAGGGGGTCACCGGGGCGCGGGAAGGTGCGCTGGCTCGCACCACGACGGCGAGCGTGCCCGCCCCAGCGAGGAGCCGAACGGCCGAGAAGCTCGCTGGGTCGATGACCCCGCGGCTGAGGGCCAGGCGGCAGAGCACAGAGTTCGCAGCGAAGGCGATGAGAGCGAGGGTCGTGTAGAGCGGAGTACGAGACACGAGGCGAGATCAGTCCGTAGCGAGTGGATGAAGGCCGCCCAACGACGGGCACTTGGGCCGCGCCGCTCTCGACAACGCCGGGGTTCGGCCACAAGGCGGGCAGGTTGAACCTCGTGGCGGGCGAGTCCTAGGGCTTCGGCGCCGGAACCAGCTCCGGCGCCTCCTCGAATGGATGGAGCGAGGACGTCGCAGGTGGTGAGACACCAATAACCACGTTGGTCGAGTAGATGGTATCGCCCGGCGGGTGGGTTGTCGAGCGCACAGCGGGATGAGACCTGAAGCCTATCCCCGGTCGATGATGCTGGCGGCGCCGCCCAATGGAGGTCAGCGGCGAGTGCAGCGAGTCCGCTGCAACGACGGTTTAGGCCGGGGTGATATCTCGACGGGTGGCAACGTCAGGCCGATCGCATCGGCGCCGGAATGGCGACGCCCTTGATGAGCAGCCACAGGGCGAGGGGCACCTCGAATGCGAGCATCGGTAACCACATGAGCGAGGTGACCGGACCGCGGAGGAATCCTGCGAGCTGCAGGGGAAGGCCGGCCACGAGCAGGACCGACGCCGCGACGCCGAGCCAGGCCAGCGGGATGGGGATCATTCGACCGCGCAGGAGGAGGTAGGAGAAGAGCGTGCTGCCCACGGCGAAGAAGGTTGCAGTGAGGGCCACGTTCCCCCGAAGAAGGTACCCGCCGAGCGAGTGCGCTGCCGCGGTATCCGGTGCGCTTGCTCCTGGGGCCGTCGCGAGCCAGAGCAGCCCGAGCGTACTCGGTATACCGATGGCACCGATCACACCTTCGCCGACGCGACAGGTCAGGGCCAGCATTGCGAGATCGGGATCCTGCTCGCGGGTGATCGCGTACAGCGTCACGGCCAGCACCAGGGCCGAAAAGCACTGGAGCAGGTCGAGCACGACGGTGATGCGTACCTGTGACGCGTGCTGGGCGATGCCCGCGAGCTTCGCCGCGATCCCCTCTCCGCCGGTCGCCCCGCCGAACAAAACCAAACTGGTGATGCCGGCTGCGATGTAGAAGAGGAACGTGAAGCCGGCGATTCTAGCGCTCGTCGTGCGAGTCATGGGGCTCGAGCCTCCTGCGGCTAAGGGCAGAACAGCGCCGCGAGAAGGGCTATTCCACCCGAGGATAGGCAGTCATGGAGGCTCATACGAGAACCGGAGCCCGCGAGTTCCACTTTCTTGTCGTTCGTGTGACGGTGTCGTTTGATATCAGGAACCCTCGGATCGCTCCAACCCTCGCCCACCCAAGACGGGGTGGGTGGCTGTGGAGGCCGTGGAATCGTAGCCGGGTGATGGTGTCGCGGCGTCGGGCCCCGCGGACCGGCCCCCATCAGACGCCGCCCGAGATCACGCGACTGCTGGTCGCGGCCCGGCGGGCGCACCCTAGCTGGGGCCCACGGACGCTGTTGGGGTGGCTCGCGGGGCGTCACCCGGAGCTGCCCTGGCCCGCGCCGAGTACCGCCGGGGATCTGCTCAAGCGCCTGGGGCTAGTCAAGAAACGCCGCCGCGTCGCTGCCATTGTATCTCCTCAGACAGGATTGATGCTCACCCAATACTCGGCAGACATCTCATCAGGATAGCAGTACAGCCACTGTTCGCCCGGCTCCGCTGAAGCGATCACGACCGCATGCTCCTTCGGCCATGGTCCAGGCTCCCTTGAAGATTCTTTCGCGGCGGATGCGGAGCGGGATGGACCCTGACACCTTGTCAAGGTCCATCGCAGGCCGGTTGTCGATAGCTAGCGCGTCGAAACCAGTGACTGGTTGAGCCAGTCTTCAAAGCGGGTTTCGGCGAGGAGGGCGTCGGTTCCGGGCAAAAGGGTCCGTTCGCCCAATTCTGCATCGAAATAGCGAGCCTCAGGATCGGCGACCACTTCGCGTGGATCGTGGCGTTCTGCGAGGCCTCGCCGGATGAGTTCATCGAGACGGAACTGCTGTGGCCCCGCGACTTCAACGACGCCGTTTACTGGCGATCCCACGGCGACCCTGCCAACGGCACTCGCGACATCCTCGGCTGCCATGGGTTGGATCAGAACGGGGGCGAGCCGAACCGTGGTGCCGACGGTCGCGGCGTCCGCGATGCTCTTGATGAACTCGAAGAACTGCGTCGCGTGGACGATCGAATACGGGAGGGACGATTCCCTGATCAGCCGCTCTTGGGCGATCTTGGCGCGGAAGTACCCGCTTGCCGTGAGACGTTCGGTCCCTACGACCGATAACGCGACGTGCTGTCCCACGCCCGCCGCCGCTTCCGCCTTGAGGATGTTGCCGGTCGATGTCTCGAAGAACTTCAGCACTGCCGTATCCTCGAACGACGGGGAGTTCGACACGTCGACGACGACAGCCGCTCCATCGAGGGCTTCGGCCAGCCCTTCGCCCGTGAGCGTGTTCACGCCTGTGTCTGGTGAAGCCGGCACTGCCTGGTGGCCGTGCACACCCAGCTTGCGGACCAGCTTGGAGCCGATGAGCCCGGTTCCGCCAATTACCACGATCTTCATGCAACCCTCCTGGTCGTAGCCCTAGTCGGGCTGGTGATGTATGTGTCCGGTATGACAGCGACAGCTCTCATTCATTGCACTGGCACCACCGGCGGACTGCCCATCTCCTTCAACAGGAACACCAGGAACCTGGCCGGCCTGGTGTTGCTTGCGTTCCGTCCAACGACGTGGACATCCTCGGGGCCCTCATAGAACGTCTGCCCGGGATGCAGCGTCACCGGTTCTCCTCCTTTAACCTGCATCACAACCGAGCCCTCCAGCACGTAGATGAAGCCATGGGCATTGTGCCGGTGGACAGGGTCTGAGCCGCCAGGCGCATAGTCCACTGTGATCATCAGGACTTCCCTGCCCGGAATGTCGGCCAACGCTTTCGCCATGAGCGGTGTGACCGTGGGCTCCTGGGCGGTCAACCTACCGGTGAAGGCGAGCAGGCAGGCCACCGATCCTGCCAGGGCGATGTCGAAGGTGCGCATCGTGCGGTCCTCCATTGGGCGCAAACTCCCAGGAAATGGTTGTTATGCCATCACGGCAACACACTCTCCTCACGCGCGGAGGCGCCGGCCTACTCCTCGAACGGAGCTTCCATCAGGAAATCCACTGTAGACGGCCGCTTGTAGCCTGGCACAAAACGCTCCCCGAAGTCCCCCGCGAAATTGTCGTAGGTGGTCTCGGGCCTGGTCTTGACGATGCGGCAGACCGAATCGGTGAAAGACCGCTTCATGTCGAGGCGAGGGAATGCGGCGAGGATGCTCTTCATCTCGTCCGGCGGGATCTGGTCGTACTGGGGCCCGCCGAAGTCGAGAACGATCCCGGCCGTGCAGAGCGCGACTTCCGCCTCCTTGTACAGGGCGAGCGACGGTGTGGAATTCAACGCGACGGTGTCCCAGACCAATTGCACGCGGCGGTCGTCGAGGCCTTGCCCGCGCGCGAACTCTCGCGCGGCGTCAGCTCCTTCGACCTCGAAGCGCCTGTGACCACCCGAGAGGCGGTCCGTGAGCCCGAGGTCGTGGAGCAGTGAGCCGACGGCGACGACTTCCGCATCGTGCGCGATGCCCTGCAGCTGTCCGAGCCGAACGGCGAAGAGCCAGGATCGGACGGCATGGTTGAAGAGCACCGGCTCGGAATAGTCCCGGGCATAGTCCAAGGCGCGAGTGATGAGCGGCGTGTCGATCACCGTAATGCCGGCCAGGACTCGGGTCATACCGCCCGGAAGGGTCGGCGCGGCTGTCGGCGACGTGGTCGGCTGACGGCCCTGGCGAAGTGCGGGTGGCGTTTTCATGGCAATCGTCTCCCCTGGCGAGATGGCTGTCCGTTTAGACGATGGTGTCGGTCGATACGGAGGTATCAGTCGGCGCGGTTGCGCGGCTCTACTCCGCTATGCGTTGCAGCACGCCGTAGAATCGCACTTGCCACGATCGGCCGGCGTCGGTCGACGTCTGCCATCGCTCCTCGACCGAGCCATCGCTCTTTCGTGTCCACGTCACGCGATGCATCCGCGCGACGTCCGACTGGTAGTCCGTTCCCGTCATCACCATGGTCGCACCATCCAGGTGTCCGTCGATCGCCGACACGAATCCGCCGTGGTCGATGTAGTCCCGATGCCAGGTCTTGCTCCCCGGCAGGTAGCCGATCACGCCCAAGCCCTCACCGGAGTTCCCCACACCGCGCCACCGTTCGATCAGCACGCAACCGCCGTACTCGTGCGACACGGTAACGGTCCCGATCGCATGGCCTGAGGAATTGCGGACGAGCCAATTGCCGACCACAAAATCGAATTGATGATGTTGGGCGCTCGAGCACTGAGCGTGAAACGGCTCGGCGGCGCATAGCATCGCCGCGGAACCCAGGGCCAACACCACGATGCGCACGACCCCGATCACTGGTTGCCCGCTTTGCCGGCTGCAACGGTGGCCCTCGTATTGTTGGCCGCATCGATAATGACCGCGGCAACTTCCTTTGGTCGCGACAACATCGGCACGTGGCCCGCGGGCAGCGTCGTCGTGCGCGCATTGATGTGTTTGGCGATCACCTGCTCGTAATCCGCTGGCAGTATGCGGTCGTTCACGGCAATGAACCAGGACGGCCTGGTCTTCCACGCCGGGGTTGGCACCTTGTCGGCGAGAGAGGTCGAATTCCATGGGCCCTGCGTCGCGAAGACGAGGGCTCGCTCGCTAGCCGGAAGATCGGGGACGAAATCCTCCTCGATTCCCTGGCGTGTGAGCGAGAGGTAGCCGGCCGCATCAGGCACCATATGTCCCAGCCCGGGAGTGGGCGGGTAGGGTTTCAGCACGTCAGAGGCGGCCTGGCCATCATCGGGGACGATTGCAGCGATGTAGACGAGCCCCACCACCTTGGGATCGTTCCCAGCCTCGCTGATGACCATCCCGCCCCAGGAATGGCCAACGAGAATCACCGGCCCATCCTGCAGGGCGATCGCGCGCCGTGTGGCCGCGACGTCAGCGGCCAGCGACGACAGCGGGTTCTGTACGGCCGTGACGCGGAACCCCTTGGCTTCGAGCAGGGGAATGACCTTGGCGTAACTCGACCCATCCGCGAACGCCCCATGCACCAGGACGATGTTTCGTACCGGGGTCGCCGCGCCTGCTGTGTTCGATCGCGCTCCGCTGACCCCAAGAATGGACGCCAGTGCGAGCGGAACGATCAAGAGTCTCTTCAACATCGTTGTCTCCTTGTTCGCCGTACGGCGAAGCAGTGTGAGAATCGTTTGTTATGCCCTGAGGAACGCGAGCAGTTCGGTGTTGATCTGATCCTGGTGCGTGGCCGTAATACCGTGCGGCGCACCCGGGTAGTAGATGTCCTTCGCGCCCTTGATGATGCGCGCCGACTTCCTCGCCGAGTCCCGCACCGGAACGATCTGGTCGTCTTCGCCGTGGAGCACCAGCGTCGGGACATCAAACTTCTTGAGGTCCTCGGTGAAATCGGTCTCGGAGAAGGCTTTGATGCAGTCGTAGGCATTCTTCAGACCGGCCTGCATGCTCCACAGCCAGAACTGATCGAGCAGGCCTTGCGAGACCTTGGCGCCAGGCCTGTTGGCGCCGTAGAACTGCAGTGCCAGCTCCTTGTAGAACTGCGAGCGGTCCCTAGTGAGGCTCGCACGCAGGCCGTCAAACACATCGATCGGCAGCCCCTCGGGATTGGCAGCGGTCTTCACCATGATCGGCGGCACTGCGGCGATCAGGACTGCCTTGGCGACGCGCGTCGTTCCGTAGCGTCCGATGTAGCGCGCGACCTCCCCGCCGCCGGTGGAGTGGCCCACCAGTGTGACGTCGTTGAGATCGAGCGTCTCGATCACGGCCGCAAGATCGTCGGCATAGCCGTTCATGTCGTTTCCCGATGAGGCCTGGCTGGATCGGCCATGGCCGCGCCGGTCGTGCGCGATCGCCCGGAAACCGTTCTGCGCGAGGAACAGCAGTTGCCCGTCCCAGGCGTCGGAGTTGAGCGGCCAGCCGTGCGAGAACGTGACGGGAGGACCCTGGCCCCAGTCCTTGTAAAAGATCTCGGTGCCGTCTTTCGTGACGATCCTGCTCTCGGTGTAGTCCTTCGTGATCGTGTTGCTCATGGAAGTGCTCCTGGAAAGGGTTCGTCGACCAGCGTGGAGCACTCTCGCACCGGACCGGATCGCTCGCGTCCGTGGAATACCCTAGTCGCCCCCCGGCCGGCCGCCGGGGGGGGCCAGGCTGGCGGCCGTGCCTGCCCGCAATCACTTCACGCGCCGGTGGTTACGGCTCTGAGGCTTACCTTGGGAGGCCCTGGAGGGCGCCCCGGAGTTCCCTGCGGGAGCTGATGCCGAGCTTGGGGAACACCTTGTGGAGGTGGTACTCGACGGTTCGGGGACTGATGAAGAGATGGCTGCCGATCTCGGGGTTGGTACGCCCCGCAGCGGCGAGCTGGGCGATCTGTACCTCCTGCGCCGTGAGAGCGTGACGAGTTTCGACGCTGCGTTTGCGCACCGTTTCGCCGGTGGCGAGAAGTTCCCGGCGTGCCCGCTCGGCGAACGCCTCTGCTCCGATGGAGCCGAGCATATCGTAGGCCCGACGGAGCTGCTCGCGCGCGTCCACGCGGCGGTTCTCGCGGCGCAGCCATTCACCGTACACCAGGTGGGCTCGGGCGAGATGGACGGCGACCCGGCTGCGCCCGAGCCGGTCGATCGCCTCACGGTACAGAGCCTCGGCAGCCGGACCCTCGCTCAGCAGCGCGCGCGACCTGGCCTCGCTGCCGAGCCCCCAGTCGGTCCCGGTGGCGCGGGTTCGTTCCTCGAGTAACCGCAGGGCGCGGGCCGCCGCTTCACGGGCGCCGCTTCGAGCGCCCGCCTCGATCAGCTCGACAAGAGTCCAGCCGAAGAATCCCAGGTCGTCATGGTCGCATCCCCGTTCAGCACCGGCCAGGGCGGCGGCGTAACGGCCGAGACCGTTGTACAGCACCGCGGTCACGTACCCGCACAATCCGAGCACCCTTCCCTCGCCCCGGGCGGCCGCATCCCTGGCCCCCTGATCCATCAGCTTCAACGCGTGTTCTTCCTCGCCCCGCCAGGCGGCGAGCAGCAGCGACGGGTACCTCAGGGCCACACTGCCCGTTGCCACCGCGATCGCGTCGGCCTCCGCGATCAGCGCCGAGGCGGTGGCGAACTCTCCCGCGTGCACGTGCACGCCCGCGCGGTAGGCTAGCGCAATGGGGAGGACGGCAACCCCGCCGGCCTCGCGAGCAATCCGGACCGCCGTGGTAGCCAGCTCACTCCACGCGTCATCGTCCCACAGTTCGAGTGCCACCGGTTCGGGCGCGACCGGACAGACCAGCCACAGCCAGGGTACGAAGTCGCTCTTGCCTGCTCCGACATGCTGCCGAAACGCGAGCAGCGCGCGCCTAAGCTGGGCCACGCTGGCCACATAACCATGGGTGAACCGCGTCGCCACCCCATCGAGGAGGAGATCGATTGTTCGCGGCGGCTGTGGTCCCGGCGGCGCGGCGCGAGCGGCCTCGGCCGCCCCCCGTTCTCCGAGGTCGCCGAGGCGGCCGGCATAGATCGCTGCGCCCAGTGCTTCGAGGTAGGTATCGCGCGCCAACCCGGCGTCGAGTCGTTCGAGCCGTTTGGCGGCATCGAGCAGCAGCGGCGGAGCGTCGCTGCCCCGCCGTCGGGCAAATTCCACCTGGGCACGCAGTCGCGCCAGCCGCGCGCGCTGAAGCTCGTCCAGGGGACCGATCTCCGCGGCGGTGAGGAGCTGGTCCGCCGCGTCAGGCGCTCCGGCCTCCAACTTGACCTCCGCCGCGGCCAGCGCTCGCGCTCCGCGCCGGGCCGGATCGGGAGTCAGCTCGGTCGCTCGCTCGAGAAACGCGGCCGCCGCGGCGATGCCGCCGCGCCCCTGGGCCCGCTCGGCCGAGCGCTCCAGCTCGGCCGCCACGGCCTCGTCGGGTCCGGCCGCGGCCCTGGCGCGATGCCACACTCGGCGATCCGGATCGGCATCCGGATCGGTCGCCTCGGCCAGCGCGCGATGCGCATCCTGGCGCTCAAGCAACCCCGCGGTGCGGTAGACTGCGGAGCGCACCAGCGGATGATGGAAGCGGACCCGGGCACCGATCTCGATCAACCCCACCGCCTCGGCCGGTGCGGCTGCGTCTGCCCCGATCCCGAGTCGCTCGGCCGCGCGCCACAACAAAGGCACCTCGCCCACCGGTTCGGCTGCCGCCAGGAGCAGCAGGCGTTGAGTCTCGACCGGGAGCGGGTGCAACCGCCGGAGGAAGCTCTGCTCTATTTGGCCCGCCAGCGGCCTGGCATAGGGAAGCGCGAACCCACCGGCAAGCTCCGCCGCCGTCAACCCCCGGGGCAGCTCCAGCAACGCGAGCGGATTGCCGCGCGCCTCCGCGACGATCCGGTCCAGCACGCGCTCGTCCAGTCGCCCGGGGATCGCCGACTCCAGGAGCGCGCGGGCATCACCGTCATTGAGACCGCCGACCGCCATCTGCGGAAGCCCCGCCAACTCCTGCTCCTCACTGGGCTCACGTACCGCGAACACCAGGCCTACCGATTCCGCGAGGAGGCGGCGCGCAACGAACGCGAGCACCTGCGCCGAGGCCCGATCGAGCCACTGGGCGTCATCAATGAGGCACAGCAGCGGTCGCTCCTCGGCCACATCCGACAGCAGGCTCAGGACGGCCAGGCCCACCAGGAAGCGATCCGGAGCCACTCCATCCCGCTGGCCGAAGGCGATCCCGAGGGCATCTCGCTGCGGGCTGGGAAGGCGCTCGAGCCGATCCAGGAACGGCGCGCAAAGCTGTTGCAGCCCGGCGAACGCGAGCTCCATTTCGGACTCAGTGCCCGCCGCTCGCGCGATGCGCCACTTTGACTCGCGCTCGACCAGGTATTCCAACAACGCGGACTTGCCGACCCCCGCCTCGCCGCGAATGACCAGGACCTGGCTCTGACCAGCCCGGACACTCTCCGACAGCCGATCCAGCGCTTCGCACTCGCTACGTCGACCGCGCAAGTCCGGGCCAGGATGAAGATTGGGCATGCCTTCCGGATTAGATATCACCTGTCAAGGAACCCCAGGAGATCAGCCATTGTAACTTCCCCGCCACTCGGGACGGCAATTCCGGACGCCAGTCCGGCCGCGACACGCGGAACGAACTGGGGTCCTGATCGACGAGACCGACCAACACCTCACCCACAATGCGGCCCCCGACCTCGCCCAATCGGTCACCGTTGCTCTGGACCTCGGATTCTTTCAGGATGTAGTACCAGAGCGGGGTCTCCTGATCCCAGCCCATTGAGCCAAGATCGGTCTGCTCCCGGGTGAGGGGAGTAGCACCGATATGGCGCGCGATGCTCTCACCGGACGGGAGGCCAACGGCGTGGCCACGCTGGAGATCGCGCGCGGCCAGGCTGTGAAAGGCCTCGACTTCGACGTCGCCGGTAATGGCCCGGGGCAGGTGCATGATGGAGCTGCAGAGCCGGCCGTCGAGCTTCTTGGCGCGCTGGGCCGGCGGACGGCCGGGAAGATCGAAGAAACCAGCCCAATCGATGACCCGTGCTGAAGGAACCGGCCGAAAACCCATGAGGTCGGGGAAGAGCGGCACCGGTGGCTCCCCAGGTTTGACCCGGTAGCTCTCCCGAAGCTGACCGTGCCCGTAGCGATAGTCGGCATCGGCGAACTCGAGAGGGATGAAAGGGTCGGCAGCGGGACGATTGTAGCGCGACCCGCCGGCCAGGAGTGCGTCGCTCAACCCGTCACCGATCAGGTTGGGGAGAAACTCCCGCAAGATGATCCAGTGGTCGTGGCAGACGACCAGTCGCCGGGCTTCGGTGAAAATGGTTTGTTCTGCCGCTCCCTTCTCGCGTAGCCAGTCCACCATCCGATTGTGAAACTTGGAGAAGAGCACCTGCATCTGCGCCATCAGCAGGTGAGAGTCGTTCCGGGGATCCACGATGATCGCGATGCCCTGGGCATTGCGCTGAAGATCATCGGCCTGGCCCGCATCGTTGAGGCCAATGAGAAGCTTGGCGGAGTCGTTGACGTCGTACAGGTAGGGGTCGCCGGTCGGGGCGGAGCCGTAGAGGAACTCGAGATTCAGCTTCTGGCGTCGCACGTTCTGGAGCGCCTCGATATCGGCCCGATCCACCGGGGCCGAGCGATCAGCGGTTACGTCGTGCGCGATGAACTGCCCGACGAAGGCCCAGCCGGCCGCTCCTGAGGCATCGTCCTTTCCGTTCGAGCTGGACCTGGGGTCCTCGGCTCCACACGAAGTCCCCAGCTTATGGAGGAAAGCCTCGTCACTCGGCAGGCGGGGCAACTCGGGGAACATTCGCCGATAGGCGCCGGTGGATGTCGGGGCCAGCTCGGCGCCATGGCCCAGCGGAGGAGCGCGTCTCGCCCCCAGGCAGTGGTGGGGCACTGGGGAGAGTGGGCTGGACTTCGGAGTCATTGGTCTGACCTGAGGAGTACCCCACGCAAGGTGATAGTGGGCGCTGAGAATCGTTCAGAATTTAACCATGGCGCGCCCGAGCCGAAGGTCGATTGGGGCATCACCACCCCTAGGACTGATTGAGAGGCTCAGCTTCAGGCGTAGTCAGGCAGTTCCCGGGATGTCGGTACGTCCCGGTGCTTGCGTCACCGCCCGCTCGATGCGACGATCGGGAATCAGCCATATGAAAGCGACAAGCATATACAGGCCATAGGCGATGCCAGGGTGCACGAACGCCATGCCGATCGCCAGCGCACACAGCAAGGGCGAAAGCTTACCTTTGAGGTCGCGCCCCAGTACCGTGGCCAGGACGGACTCCGGCCCCTCCGAGCGCAGGATCTGCCGCTGCAGTATCAAGTAGGCCATGCCCGCCAGCAGAAGCACCACGCCGTAGAGGGCCGTGGGAGTCGCGGCGAGGGGATGCTCACCCATCCACGCCGTGACAAACGGCACCAGCGACAGCCAGAACAGCAGGTGCAGGTTCGCCCAGAGAATGGCCCCCGTCACTCGACGGGTGCAGCTCAGCATGTGGTGATGGTTGTTCCAGTAAATGCCGAGGAAGACGAAGCTGAGCACGTAACTCAGGAGGACCGGCAGCAGTGGGCGCAGGGCGGCGAGGTCGGTGTCGTGGGGCGGTCGCAGCTCGAGCACCATGATGGTGATGATGATCGCCAACACGGCATCGCTGAAGGCTTCCAGCCGACCTTTGCCCATCGGCACCCTCCCGGGTTCTTGGTCCGCCCAACCAAGTAGATCATCCGTCCCCGCCGCTCATCCCGCCCTAACTTGGTCCCGTGGAGCCGAATTCGCCATTTCAGCGGCCCTCAAGGCCCGCGGTCGCGTCGACCTGCCGCAAATCACTCAGACCTCAGCTGCAGGCCCTCGAGCCCGACCCGGCTCAGCGTCTCCACTTCGAGAATTACGAGCCGCGCAGCTCCGCCGAGCTCATCCTCGCCAATGATCCGAGACTGAGTCGATCGCCGGAGGGCGGCCCGAGTAGTGACAGGACCCCTCGACGTGTTGCGTTGTTGCGGCTTAACCGTTACTTGACTTGCACCATCACAGCGATCCGTCCCAGCCGCATATCATTTTCTCTCGATGACGCCAGCGCTGATAGCCGGATACCTGCGGCCGCTGACAGTCAGACCTCGCCAACAACTCATTCCTTCGCGTGCAACTTGCCCAGTCAACGCCGGGGATAGTGAGATGACCTCCGTTACGCCGAGCGCGGAGTCGCCCTGTCCAGCTCATCCACCCGCTCGATGATCTTCCCCACCAGGCCGTAACGCACCGCGGCATCGGCGTCGAGCCAGAAATTGCGGTGGGTATCCTCTTCGATGCGCTCCAGCGGCTGACCCGTCGCCCGGGCGAACAGATGGTTGAGGCGGTGCGCATCCGCAGGATCTCCTGCGCTTCGATGGCGATATCGCTGGCCGCTACGAGACGGACGTGTCGGAGCTTTCACTGAGATCCATCCGCCGGACGGGTGACCGGGCTGGCTTCAGCCCGCTCGCGCCAGGCCTTCCGCACAATGCCGACGGCCGTGGTCGGCCCCAATACCTCGGCGATCACGGTCACGTCGGGATGCCCAAGGTCGACGCGGGGCCGCGTCCCGTGCCGGCGCTCCAGCGCTGCGACAAGCGCGGCGCCGATCTCGGCTTCCACGTCGGGCGTGGGTGTGGTGACTCGATGAGCGCCACGCTTCGTGATCCTGAAGCAGAAGCTGTCGTGCGGCCCCACCTGCTCGCTTCCCACACGGAGCGCGGCCTCACGGATCGGCTCGAGTTCGCTCTCGACCTCGGCCAGGACGGCGGTCGCGTGCCCGGTCGAGCCGCACGCGCGGCTCACCCTCTCGGCGAGCCCAAGCGCGTCCGCTTCGGTCGCGGCGTCCACGAGCAGCACCCCGAGAAACCGCGCGCGGCGCACCCGCGCCGTGGGCAGCGCGCAGCGTACTTCGTGCAGCGCCTGCCCTGTCTCGTGCCAGCCCCGGCTGGTGACAACAAGCTTCGCCATGTGGGGTCTTCAGCGGCGGGGGTCCCGGGCGCGGCCGCACTTCACCGCCATCCTCAGCGCAGCGAAGCAGGGGACAGTGGCCACGAACACCATGGGTCTCACTCTGCTAAACTCTGGCGGCGCGCATGAAGGCGGCATGAAGTGTGGCACAACGTCCCCCGGGAGCCCCCCGCCGCGGCTCCGCTTCCCGATCAGGAGCGCCCCCGTCGTTACACGCCGATGCCGTTTCGCACGCTCTTGATGAATCCGGCCAGGACGTGGCCGGTGACGTCGATCCGTTGCGTCCGGTCAGTGAGGGAATGGCCAAAGCCACCTCGCTCGCGAGACGTGCATTTCTCGAGACGCTGGGCGCGAAGCAGCCAGGCCAGGGCCACGCGGATGCACCGCTCGTAGGCGCGCAGGCGATCGGCATCTCGCTCGCGAGCGGCGACCGTGTAGGCGTCGTTGAGCCCTTCCACGACGCAGGCCACCTCCACGGTCGCCTGCCGCGTCGGGTAGCGCTCGATGTCCTCGCAGGACTGCAACCCCAGGATCCGATCGTGCAGTCCGAAGACATAGTCGCGCGCCGCGTTCCGCAGCGTGACGCTCAGCGTGGTCGGATGAAGCAGGGCGGCGTACTGAGACTGCCAGTTGGCGTAGAAAACCAGAAGATCAGCGGGGACGGCCCCCGAAGGAAACCGACCACAGTGGTACTCGAAACCGTGCTCGACACTGCGCAAGTATCTCGCGTCGTGCACGAGCGCGTAGGTCTCCATCAACGCCAACATCGCCTCGCCCGGATAGAGTTCGACACCCTCGTCCTCCTCCGCGCCGAAGTAGATCCGGTAGGAACCGTCCCCCCGCTGCTGGCGCAGGATGCCCTCCGCCAGCGCGACGATCTGCCCCTCGCGCTCGGGAAGATTGGAGGCGAGCAGGGCGAGGACCATGAAGGCGCTATGGGCGATCCCGGATGGTTCTCCGAGGCGCTGCGGGTCAAGCACGAGGGTGCCGTCGCGGCTGATGAGGTAGCGGGTGTAGTGCTTGAGAGACTGCTTGACCAGAGGGAGCAAATCGGATCGACCCAGGAACCGGCTCAGGAGTTCAACATCCCAGATCGACGCGATGTCACGGATTGGGCTCCCGTCCGCGATGACCACGTCCTGTTCCGGATCATATGTGTAGACCAGCCGCCCGGTCCGCTGCGAGATCATCCCCTTGTACCAGTCGAAGATGAGCGCGAGCCGTTCGGTCACCCTGATCGGCGCTGTTCCCCCGGGCGGCGATGCGTCCCGTGGCCTCTGCGCCGGCATCTAGGACTTCCAGCCGAGAACCAGAGCACCATCGGCCGCACGCTCGATCGAGGATCCGAATGGCGCGCTGATCTGCGCCATCGTTTCCTCGAGCCAGCGGACGTCGGCGGGAGCCGGGTGGCGAAGGCTGAGCTTCCTGATCTGCATCGGCACCATGCGGAGTCGGACCAGCTCGCCCGAAACGCTGTCCAGCGTCGCGAAGTACATCAGCGTCAGGTCGTCCCGGAACTCGGCATACCCCGTGATTCCCTCGTAGTCGTCGATGCAGTCGCCACAGCCGTAGAGAATCAGTCGGTTCCGGTAGACCTCGATGGGCCGGACGTGATGCGACGAGTGGCCGTGGATCAGATCCACGCCTCCGTTGATCAGCCAGTGCGCGAACCGGACGAACGACTCGGGAACCTCGTATCCCCAGTTGCTCCCCCAGTGGATGGAGACGACGACCAGATCGCCCGGCCGTTTCACCCGGCGAACGCGCTCCCGGATCTCCGCGGCGGTAGTCTCGGACAGGTCTGCCAGGACGTCGAGGCCGGCGTCATGCTCGGTCGCCGCCCAGCCCGGTGGAATGCCGCTCGTCAGGGAGCCCAAGCCGAAGACGATCAGCCGGCCCCCGCCATCCAGCTCGATGGATACCGGCCGGCGCGCGTCCCTCAGGGTCCTGCCGGCACCGGCGACCCTGATCCCGGCATCGGTAAGCGTCGCGACGGTCTCGACGAGGCCGGCCCTGCCCCAGTCGAGCACGTGGTTGTTGGCCAGCACCGCGATATCGATCCGGGCGGCCGTCAGGCACGCCACGTTCTCCGGGTGCATGCGGTAGTGAACGTCTTTGCCCTTCCAGTATTCCCCGGATCGCGTGATGCTGGTTTCCAGGTTGATCAGCCGCACCTCGGGTTTGACGCGCTCGAGTTCCGCGAGCGCATCGCCCCAGATGTACGCGGGCGGCACGGACCGGGGAATCTCGCCGCTCACCGCCTGAGCGAGCGACACGTACCTGGCGGCATCCACGACCGACGGTTCGTACAGACGGGGGTCGCTCGGATGGGGCTGGATCTGGTCGACCCCTCTGCCGGTCATGACGTCGCCACAGAGGAATACGGTTGGGAGGTGCGCGTGCATGGGCCGGTTCGGGAGCAGCCTCCACTCGCGATCGTTATGCCCCATGGAGGGGAGCTTCGGCCGTTATGGCCGATTCAGGTCGCGAAGTTCAAGGTTGATCGCAAATAGGGTTTCCTTCCTCCCTCGGCGTCAGGCCCTGGCTCCTGGTACCCGGAATTCGCGAGGGCGCCACTCCACCAACCGCGCTTACGCACGAGATCCCCGGTAGCCAGGCATGGTTGGCGCGTCCGGCCCAGGTGGTCGTGGTGACGTAGGTCAGAGTCAGCGTGACGCCTGGGGAGGGTACAATGAAGACCTGCGCCCGATCGGTCCTGCTCAGGGTCCGCCCACAGCGATTGTTATTGGAGAAGTACTCCTCCCGGGCGGTGACCAGATTCCGGAGATCCGACGCCATGCTGGCGAGCAGGAGCCTGGCGATCTCCGGAGAGATTTGCATCTCAGGTCCAGTGACCGATGACGTCTGGGCCTGCAGGCCACCGGGGATGCACAGTGCCACGAGTAGCGACACCGTCGTTCGCATGCGCGGGCCTCCACCGCTTGCAGACCGTGGTGTACAGACACAACCGAGCGGCCCTAACGCCCGCGCACGACCTCCAAGGCGCGGCGTGTTCTCAGAACCATAGGGGCCAACGACCAGTCGTGCCAGTCTTGAGAGAACGGACAGCCGCGCCCCAGCAGGTCTATACGGTGGTTAAGCTGCTAGTGCACCTCCACCGGGACCCATGGTGCCGGGGTAGCAATGTCGATGAGGATGCCGAGGGCAAGCGCTCCACCAGCCAGGTATGCCGCGAGGAGCGCCGCGTCGCCGGTAGACTCCGGCTGGCCGCCGCGACTGCGGGCCAGCAACGGGAGCAGGGCCAGCAAGAGCCCGGCGGCAGCACCTGCCTTGGTGCCATCGTAGGACTGGCGACCGCGAAGCCAGAGTGTATCGATCTGTGCGCGAGCGAAGGAGGTGTCCCCGGCGGTACCTCGGAGTCGGACTGAGTCCACAGACAGCGCGACGAGGCGTCCCTGGAAGTGCGTCTGGGTCGTCGCAAGGCGGATTGGCGTGCCCGGGGACACCGTGTCAAGGATAGTGGTGAGGGTGGGTATGGCAGGCGGCGCGGTCGCGGCAGGACCGTGGTAGCAAGCCGCCGAGCCCAGTAGACAGAGGGCAAGGAAGGAACAGGTGAACGATCGCCGGGGAATCACGTCGTACCACGCCTCTAGGCGCTTGTTAGCCACTGCCCCGAACAGGGTTACGCTGCCACCGGCGAAGCGCTACCAGCGCCCACACTACTTCGACAACCCCGAATGGCCAAGTCCCTGCCAAGAACCCGTAAACGGACGACGCCATGCACCCTGCTGCAAAGGCCAAGATGAATGCTCGGCCCCGGGGCTCGAGGGCGTAGCACACCATCATCGCGGTCACCGCTACCGCCCCGAATGCGGTCAGGCTGTCCATGGACGCTCCGGGCTGGAATGAGTTTGTGACGACAACTCGGCTCAGCGCTGCCTGACGGATTGCGCTTGAGCGGCGGGCGCAATCAAGATGGAGACCTTGCAGTGGTTCGACGCGGTGCCCTTCTTCTGGAGCCAGCACTACGACGTCGCCATCAACTACGTCGGCCACGCGGAGCGATGGGATGCCGTCGATGTCGACGGGGACCTCGGGAAACGGGACTGCACCGTGACCTATCAGCGCGGCGCCCGCAGGCTGGCCGTGGCCACGATCTCCCGCGATCTCGAAAGCCTGCGCGCCGAGCGGGAGATGGAGCTTATGGCCGGCTGAGCAGGGAGGTCGTTTCACCCGCCGCACCCAGGAGAGTAGCGCGCCCCCGGACATCACGTCCGAGGGCGCTCAATCTCAGGGAGGCGAGGCCGCCGCTTGCAGAAATCTCCGACGTCGCGGAGCTCCTACCGTGAGGCCCGGATTTCGGGAAGGGTGATGCTGCCCTGCCACTCGACGGCGTACTCGCCCGGTCCGGTAAAACGGCCACGATAGGTGCCCTGTCCGCTCGCTTGCCGATACTTCCCCATCGCCTGGACCACGACCCACGTTCCTTCCAACTCGATCACCGGCCGACCATCGGGCCCGGCAGTCGTGCTCACCTGTCCGGACCAGCAGGTGTGGACGGTGTCGCCCCGGAAAGTGAGGACCAGGTGGCCACCGTTGCTCCCGCTGCCATTCATGAGATCGCCGGTTTCGCCGCTCCACACCTCGGCGCCGTCCATGTAAACGTCCCGGCCGGTGCTGTGGTTCAGGCCGCGTGCCTCACCCAGGATCAGGGCATGGCCCGGCATATCGACCACCGGCACGTTCTCCTGCCGGATCACCTTCATGGCGAAGCTGCCGCCAACGTTCAGCACGCCGGCTTCGTCGGCGGGTGACCTTGGCGAAGCCGCCAACAGGGGGAGGGCGAGTGCGGCGGCAATGGGAAACCGTGAGTAGCGTGACATGGCAGTCCTCCCTGGTTGAGCCCGCGGCGTGGTGAACTCTGAGTTGCTGTCCTACGGTAATTCAGCAGGGTCATGCCGGGATCAGCCAGGAATCAGCCTGCTTCGGAGTCCACCCCCGAGGTCAGGGATCCCGCGTGTGCGCAACGACTTAGCCCTGTGCCGACGCATCCCCAACCTTGCCTCGAGGCCCTATCGGTGACAACCGCGCTGCCCGGCCTGGTCAGGCGCAGCGGCGCTGTCTCACGACCTGTGGGTCAGCGTTTGCGGAGTGGCCATGCCGATGCACAGGAGCAGCTTCGGGTTGCCCGGATCGCCACCTTCGTGCTCGGGCTCGTTGCGGTGATGCTGGGCATCATTCTGAAGGGCCAGAACGTGGCGTTCATGGTGGACCTGGCCTGTGCGATTGCGGCGAGCAGCAACTTCCCCGCCCTGGTGCTACTTGGTCGGCGATACAGGCGGCGGGAAGGCTGGAGGTCGAGTGCCGGAGGCGACTTGTCACGAGGCTGCGACCGGCGATCCACCCGCCCGTGACGCAACCGGGCGAACCTTATCGTCATGCCTGCCCGCCGCGTATCACCTCTTCTGCCCGCAATCCTGCTGCTCCTGACTCTTGCCAGCGCCAGGAACGCGCAGGGTCAGGCTCTCATCGGGCTGCGGCCAAGTGAATCAGGCATCCGAACGTCCCAGGCCCGCGAGCCGGTCCCTGCCCCAATCGGCGGCCGGATGTTCGTGTCGACCGCCTCGGTTCACCTTCTTCCATTAGTAGTGGTCGAATTCCAGCGGGGAATTCAGGCAGAGGTCGCTCCCGCCCGCCGGGCCGGCCTGCGGCTGGTGTTCCCGGCCAGCGATTGGCTGCAATGGGGTGCCGGAGTGGGGCGCAGCCCTTCGGGGGTGGCGGGCACCCTCAAGGCCAGCCTGGTGTTCTTCTGAAATCCCGCCTTTCTGATACGGGTAGCCTGCGGTGACGTGACCCATCCTTTACCTGCGGCGATACCGTTAGCACCTGCTGTCGCGGCCGGGGTTCTCACCGCCCGGTCCGCAATGCCTGTCCCCTATCGGTCAGCCAGACTCCGAAGAGAAACACGCAAGTGATTGGTTTGGTCACCCTTGCTCGAATCATGGTTCCAGGCCGGTGTTGCGGTCTTGCCTGGATTGCCCTTGTCTTGGCGCTCGGTTGCTCCAACGCCACCGACGCGCCGGCGGGCACACCGGTCAACTGTGACGGGGAGCCGATCCGGTCACTGGCGCCGGGTACGTCGACGGTGGTCCCGGTGACCTCAGGGGGAGCTTGCGTGAGGCTGGCCGCTACCGGCGGAACGGCCGCTGAATTCCTCGTTCTGGCGTATTCGGCCAACGGACAGGAGCAGCTCGGAGGGGCCAAGGGCGAGTTCTCGCTGTACATCGGGCCGGACACCTTCGCCGCTCCGGCAGCTGCGCGCCACCGGGAGGCAATCGCCTCACGCGGGGAGCGCACCTTCCATGACCGGATCCGCCAGCGGGAGCGGGCCCTGGCCGAGGCGGCACCCAGGACTATCCGCAGGGCTGGGCTCCACGGCGCCCCGGTGGCGCTGGGTGACCGGCGCGCCTTCCAGGTTTGCGCCGATCCGGACTGCCTTTCGTTTACGTCGGTCAGCGCCACGGCGCGCTATGTCGGGCGCGAAGGCGTGGTCTTTCTCGACGACACGGTCCCCGCCGGCGGTTACACCCAGGCCGAGCTGGACTCGGTCGGGGGCCTGTTCGACGACTGGCTCTATCCGATCGATACGACGGCGTTCGGTCGCGAATCCGACGTCGACGGCAACGGACAGGTCCTGGTGCTGCTCACCGACCAGCTGAACAGGCTGAGCGGGAACTGCAACGTCACCCGTCAGCTCATCGTCGGATACTTCTTCGGTCTGGACCTGCTCGACCAGCCGAACTCGAACCAGGGCGAGGTGTTCTACGGGCTGGTGCCCGACCCTGGGAGTCCCACCTGTGCGGTGGACAAGACCCTCGTGCGGACGCTCCTGGCTCCCGTGTTCATCCACGAATTCCAGCACATGATCAGTTTCAATCGCCATGTGCTGCTGGGCGGTGGCACGGCAGAGGAAACGTGGCTGAACGAGGGGCTGTCGCACTTTGCCGAGGAGCTGGGAGGCCGGCAGATCCCCGGTCAGTATTGCGTCGCCCAGAACTGCGTGAACCAGTTCATTCGCAATGACGTCACCAACGCCTACGATTTCCTCCTGAAGCCGGAGCTGTACTACCTCGTGGAGCCCGGCGTCTCCTTCGGCAGTCTGGCGGAGCGTGGGGCCAACTGGCTCTTCGTCCGCTGGCTGGCGGAGCAGGCACCGGGTGACTCATCCCTCGGCACGGCGGTCACCCGACGCCTGCTGGGTGCTGACGTGCCCACCGGGATCGCCCTGGTTGGCGAGGCGAACGCGGAAGCGGTCGCAGACGCTGTGGTCCAGGCCGGGGTGACCTTCAAGGAGCTGCTCGCCGACTGGCACGCGGCCAACTATCTCGAGAGCCGCACCGACCTGGCCCCCGCCGGCCGATTGTCCTACCGCTCCTGGAATCTCCCGAACGCCTTCAGCCAACTGGCCTTTGGTCCCTACCCGCTGCGTCCGGATTCCAGCTCGGGCTGGTACCAGGGATCCGGAGAGTTGCGCGGGGGCTCAGGACGCCTGGTGCGGCTGCTCCGCCCCGCGGGAGCGGATCCTATCGCTGTGGGCCTGACGGCGAGCCAGGTGGTAGTGGCCCGACCGCATCTTTCGGTGCGGCGCATCCGCTGAGGCCGGGCCGTATTCGGCCGTCGTGCATCAATCCACCTCCATGACTGTCTGCATGCCTACATTGTCGCGGCTCCAGCGATCCGCCCTCATTGTCGTGGCCTTCGGCATCGCCTGCACCTCCGCCCCGGGTCTCGAACGTCCGGCCGTAGTTGCGGAGGGGGAGGTGCAGGCGCGCGGGGCGCGACTGCCCTATCGGGTGTTTGGGACCGGGCAGGATACTGTGGTGATGGTGGCCGGCGGACCGGCCTTTTCGGCGAGCTACTTGGACGGCCTGGCCAGCCAGTTGGGGAAGCAGCACGCGGTGATCGTATACGATGCACGCCGTCGCGGCCGCTCGCGCTCCACAGCGGCAGACACCGCATCGCTGTCCGCGGCGCTCGACCTCGCGGACCTGGAGGCGGTCAGAGCCCACTTCGGTCTCTCGCGCTTCGCGCTGGTGGCGCACCATTACGGCGCCATGGTGGCAGCGAGCTACGTCCGGGCCCATCCGGAGCGAGTCACCCGACTGGTGTTTGTCGGACCGATGATGCCCAGGGCGGCCTACAACTGGGACTTAGCGAACCTGGTACAGGATACCGCTGCCCGGGCCCGGGTCGCGGCGCTCTACCAGTCTGACCTGAAAGACCGTCCGCGGGACTTCTGCCTCGCCACCTGGGGGTGGTCTCTCGCGCCGGCCCAGGAACTGGATCCCCGGGTGCAAGCACGGCTGGGCCCAGGGATCTGCGACAGTCCCGACTCGGCGCTGCTACGCCGCGGCCTGATCAAGCAGCAGATCCTTACCGGGATGGGAAACTGGGATTACCGGGACAGCCTTGGCGGCGTGACCCAGCCGCTCCTGGTTATCCAGGGTGATCGGGAGCCGGTGCTGGTTCACTCGGCAGCAACCTGGGCCTTTCACGCAGACTCCGGCCGTCTGCTGCTGGCACGAGGATCTCCATTCTTCCCGTGGGTCACCGACCCGAAACGCGTGTGCGACGGCCTACAGACCTTCCTTGCTGGGCGGTGGCCAGGCACCGCCCGGCGGCCGGACCCCACCGAGGTCGCCAGTGTGGACGATCCCGATCGTCAGAATCAGGCCACAAGAACCGCTTCGTCTCCGTAGCTCGCCTGTTACCGAATCGCGCTTCCAGACTCGCGGGCCCTTCTCATACTTCACCGCCCGAACGCCGCCACTCTACCCGGCGACGCGGCTTCGTCGCCATCAGTCGGAATGAGCCCTCATGCCATCCAGGCCCGCCCGGCCGCGCACTGGGTCGACACTGCTGTTGGTCTGTCTGCTTGGCTTGGCGCCGCTCAGCGGGGCTCTCGGACAGGGGACAAGCGGGGGCCGCATCACAGGGCGGGTGGTCGACCGTTCCACCGGGCGGCCGATCACGGGCGCCAGGGTGATGGTCGTCGGGATCCAAGGCGTAGTGGAGTGCGATCTCGATGGCAGGTATCGAACCCCAGCCGTTCCGGTCGGGGTCGTGTCGGTTCGGGCCATGTACATCGGCTACACACCGCAGCAGGTAGACAGTGTGCGGGTTATAGCCAACCAGGCAGTGACAGTTGACTTCGCACTGGTCGCGCAGGCGGTGGAGCTGGCGGAGATCGAAGTACAATCGCAGGTGCTGCCCCGCACCCAGGCTTCGGACGCCGGTCTCCTGGGCTTGCAGCAGGCCGCGGCTGCCGCGTCGGACGGCATCAGCGCCGAGGCAATCAGCAAGACGCCGGACTCGGATGCGGGCGATGCGGTCACCCGCATCACCGGGGTCACGGTGGTGGATGACAAGACCGCGGTGGTTCGGGGCCTGGGGGAACGCTACACCAATACCCTGCTCAACGGCGTGGAGACGGCCAGTCCGGAGCCGCTCAAGCGGACCGTGCCGCTCGACATTTTCTCGGCCAGCCTGCTCGAGTCGATCGTCGCCACCAAGTCGGCGACCCCCGACCGGCCGGGGGATTTTGCCGGCGGCTCCCTCGAAATCAAGACCAAGGATTTTCCGGAGAACTTCAGTGCGTCCCTCAGGGCGTCCGAGAAGTTCAACAGCGAGGCGACGTTCGAGCCGGCAGTCATAGGGCCGCGCAGCACGTCGGACCTGTTCGGATTCGACGACGGCCGGCGGGACCCGCCCAGGGTGTTTCCGGACTTTGCCGACAACGCCGCCCCGCAGCGCGGCAGCCCTGCCGCTGTCCGGGCGGAGCAGTTCGGGGAGGCCATCAGGGACGTGTGGGCGCCGAGGCCCAGGAACGCTGCGCCCGAATTCGGCGCGGGCTTTAACGTCGGCGGACAGGTCGCGGCGGGCAGCTCCACACCCCTGGGGTACGTGCTCTCGGCCAATTACAGCAACGGGACCTCGGTGATCCGCAACCGGATCTATCGGCTGCTCAGCGGCGGCGCCCAGAGCACCTCCAACGCCATCGACAACCGGACCGATGAGGACGAGACCACGGTCGACTGGGGCGGCATCGGGAACATCGCCCTTCGGCTCGGCATCAACCACAAGATCGCCTGGAAGAACTTCCTGACCCACTCGGCCGAGGAAAACTTCATTCGGACCCGGTCGTTCGTGCCGGAGTTCGGGGGAGACGTCACCGGACAGGACGGCCGCATCTGGCAGGTGCGGTACATCGAGAAGACCACGCTGCAGACCCAGCTGGTGGGACAGCACCGGCTGGGATTCCTTGCCGGAACCCGCATCGAGTGGAAGGCGACCTATTCCAACGCCAAGCGGGACGAGCCGGAGAACCGGTTTCTTCGATTTGCCGTCACGCCGAGCGGCCTCATGCCGGACCTGAACAACAACCTGTTCCAGTTCCGCTTTCTCAAGGACAAGTCCTACGTCGGGCAGGTCGACATCGGAATCCCGTTCAGCATCAGCGAGCCGGAGGACGCGCTGTTCAAGTTCGGCGGGCTGTATCGTGACCGGTCGCGGGACTTCTCCGCCCGGCTCATCCGGACCACCGCTCTGGCCAATCCGGACCCGGCACCTCTCCCGGCGAACCTGAAGCCCGAGGAGCTGTTCAGTCCCGAGCTGGTGGGCTCCTCCGTGAGCTTCAAGAATGGAGGGGTCGCGGCCAACTCCTACGCCGCCGATGATGATCTTACCGCGCTCTATGGCATGCTGGACCTGGGTCCGTTCAGCTGGCTCAGACTGGTGGGAGGGCTCCGGGTTGAGGACTGGCGGCTCAACGTCTTCACCCCCGACCGCAGCGCCCCCATCAGTCCCTTCCGGCGCAACCGGGACTACCTCTGGTCCGGCAACCTCACGCTGCTTCTCACCAACAAGCTGAACCTGCGGCTGGCGGGCTTCCGTTCGGTGGCCCGCCCCGACGCGCGGGAGCTCACCCCCGAGGTGTACTTCCCGGTGGGCGGCGAGTGCGGTCTCAAGGGCGATGACCGGGTGCAGCGGGCGAGCGTCCTCAACGCCGATGCCAAGCTCGAGCTGTTCCCCGCCTCCGGCGAGCTGTTCTCGATCAGCGCCTACTACAAGGACTTCGACCGCCCGCTGCTGACCACGGTGGGTAGCACCTCCAACGGCTGCCGGGTGAGCTACGCCAACGGCAAGTCCGCCATCGTCTACGGCGGCGAGTTCGAGGCTCGCAAGCGCCTCCTGGGCCGGCTGTCGGCCAACGTCAACTTTTCCTATGTGTATTCGGAGGCCACGCTGGACTCGGCATTCTCCTTTGCCCTCGCGGGAGCGGTCAAGCCGAAGCTGCAGGGCCAGTCGCCCTACATCCTGAACCTCGGCCTGAACTACGACGACCCCGCTCGGCGGCTCGGCGCCTCTGTGTTGTACAACTATTTCGCTGACCGGGTCTACCAGTACGGCTCGAGCGGTGTGTCAGGCGGCCAGGTAAACGTGGTGGCCGATCAGATCGAACAATCGCGTGGTACCCTCGATGCCAAGCTGACCAAGGGCCTGGGTCCGATCACGGTCTCCCTGGCGGGCAAGAACTTGACCAACGAGCCGGTGCTGGTGACCCAGCGAAGCCAGGCAGGGAAGACGGTCCCGGTGGCGTTCTACCGGCGCGGCTACGATCTCTCGTTCGGGGTTGCCTGTGACTTCTGAGGCAGCGCCTCGCCGGCGACACCGGGTGGTCCTTGCAGTCGCTGTGGCGGCCGCGGCCTGTGTCTCGGACCCCAATGGCGTCGATGTGAAGATCGATCGGGTCCCGGCCTTGTTCGCCGAGGCGCTGTCCCTGACCTCGGTTCGCCTCTCCTGGCCCAGCGTCTCCAACCCGGATGTGATCCAGTACCTGATCGAGCGTCGCCAGAACCTGACGGGAGACTTCCACGAGATCGCCCAGGTTCCCCGCGCGGCCACGGACAGCCTGCTCTACTTCGACACCGGAGTGGAGCCGGAAACGATCTATGGCTACCAGGTCGTCGCGGTCGACCGCTTCGGGGACCGATCCAGCCCCTCGGTCGTTGCCGGGGTCATCACCCCGTACCGGCCGGGGGTCGAATTGCGGGTCACCACCCGCGCCGGCAGCGCCGGATTCACCGACCCCGACGGATACGTCGCGCTAATCGCGGGCCCTGACACCGTGAGCGGCACGATCGGTGTGGGGTCCCCAGGACTGGAGGTGATCCGGCGCTTCAACCCGCTCCGTCCCGGCAGCTATCAGGTGAGTCTGGGCGGCCTGTCCAGCAACTGCGAGCTCACCCGGGACGGCCTTCCAGTGGGCGGCACCCGCACCGTCACGGTCACCGATCAGGGAGTGCAGACCCTCGCCAGTGTGTCGTGGGACGTCGACTGCCGCGACCCGAGTCGCGGTGACGTCGTGGCCCGGGTGTCGGTCACCGGCGGCGACGTCGATTCGACCGGGTTCAGCCTGGTCACGACGGGCCAGGCGGCGGATCAGAGTCTGCCGGATTCCCTGCGCATCCATTACCAGCGCCAGAGCCTGAGCTCACCCACCGGCGGGATGGTGTCCTTCACGAATCTGCGGGTGGGGTCCTACCAGGTCGAAATCGACAGCGTGGCCGCCAATTGCACGGTCAAGACCCCGAAGGTCGTGTCCTTGGACGTCACCGCACTCGCCCGCGACACCGTTTCGTTCGTGGTCGACTGTCCGCTGGGCGACATTTCCGACCAGCCCGACCCCGCCAGGCCCTACGTGATACGCGACACCTGGACGCCGACCGAAGGCCCCACGGGCAGTTCCGTCCGGCTGGACGTCAGAACCGACTTCCCCGCCTCGCCGCCATTATCGGTCCTCGACATGGGGGTGGTAACGGCGTACGACGCGACGGTGCTGCGGGTCGACAGTATTGTGGGCGCACCCGTGTGGTCTTTCACAGGCAACATCTCGACGCCTGGCCTGGCGGTCTGGCTGCTGGTCAACACCGCATCCCCGCCGATCACGGTGGCCGATCTGGTCCGGATCTACTTCACCGTGATCGGCAACTCGGGCGCGACGGTCCGCACGACGACCACAGTCCAGTCCATTACCAATGCGGACGGCGATCCCAAGCAGGACAGCGTCCGGGTCGTGGAGGCCCGCTTCCGCGTGACTGGCGGCGGGGGTGGCGGGGGGAACCAGCCTCCCGTCGCCGAGGCCAACGGTCCGTACAGCGGGACCGCAGGGTCGCCGATCAGCTTCAGCGCCGCGGGGTCGGCCGATCCGGACGGCAGCATCGTCGGCTATTCCTGGAACTGGGGGGACCAGAGCGCGGCGGGGACCGGCCCCAGCCCCAGCAAGACCTACACCTCGGCCGGGACCTATACGGCGACCCTCACTGTGACCGACGACGACGGCGGCACCGACACCGACCAGGCCACCGTCACGGTCTCCGGCGGTGGGGGAGGGAACCAGCCGCCGGTGGCCGAGGCCAACGGTCCCTACTCCGGACAGACCGGAAGCGCGATCACGTTCTCCGCGGCCGGTTCCAGCGACCCCGATGGAACCATCGCCTCGTACAGCTGGAACTTCGGGGATAACACCACCGGAGCCGGAGCCACGGTCAACAAGATCTACGCGGTGCCGGGGACCTATACGGTGACGCTCACCGTGCGGGACAACGGCAACCTGACCGCCACCGACCAGGCGCAGGTGACCGTCACAGCGCCGCCGCCCACCGGCCCGCTCGTGTGGCGCAACAGCTTCGGCGCGATCAATCCCGCGGACAGTCTGGTGCAGCTGGCGATCACCTACGACCTGACCACCGACATCCAGGTGACCCCCGGTGCCGAGGCGGTGGGGACGGTGATTGTCGATTCGCTGAAATGGAATCCGGCCCTGCTTCAGTACGCCGCGTTCAACTGGGGGCTCGGGTTCAGCGGCTCGGTGAACTCCACCGGGACGGCCACCAGCGGCCGGCTCCGGTTCAGCGGCGCCCTCGGCACCCAGGGCGCCTCCGGGGTCGTCACCATCGCCACGATCACCTTCAAGGCCATCGGGCCGGCCGGAAATGCCGTGCTCACCTCCAGCTTTCTTGGCGGCATCAGCAGCTCGGTGGCTTCCGGCGCAGTGAACTACCTCCCCTACACCGGGGTGCAGGAGGGCGTGCTCACGCTGAGCTACACCGGCGCCCAGCCGACCGGCAGCGTGAGCGGCAGTGTCACGGTAACCGGTGAGGCTACCAACCTCGCGGGCGTGCCGTTCACCATCGATCCCGCCGCAGCAGGTGCCGCGACGGCGACCGGAAGCCTCACCGGAAGCGGCAGCACCTTTGCCATCCCCGCGACCACGATCGAGTTGGGCGCTCCAGGGGACCCCGGCTTCGGCGCGGGGCAGGTGAGCCTGGGAGCGCTGCCAGGCGGGTGCACTATCACCAGCTCCGGTGGGGGGAGTGCCGGCTACAGCGGCCTCACGGTGGGCGGGAGCGCCAGCGTCAGCTTCACGGTCGACTGCCAGCCGCCCCCGCCCCCGCCCCAGCGCTACCTGTTCCGCAGCAGCTGGGGCGCCATCAGCGGTGGACAGGTGGACCTGACGCTGTCGTTCGATCCGTCGGGATTCAACGACCCGAACATCAATGGCGCAGCGCCTGATGGGTTCGCCGGCTATGGAGCGGTGACGACGTTGACAGGATCCGCAGCCGGCAGGCTGACGGCCGTGACCGGCGTTGCGGTGACGCCTTTCGCGACGCCGACGATCAACGCCACCCTGCCTGCGGTGGCCTCGCTGGCCAACTCGACCGGCGGTGATCTCTTCGCGGTGGCCAACGTCGCGGTGCTCCGGTTTACCGTCGGTGCCGGGGCTGCGGGATCGGTCACCACATCGACCTCCGGGATCGAGATCTCGACGGCCTTTGGCGACACCTTCAATCTGGTCTTCACCGGCCCTTCGCAGAACATCGACGTGGTCGAGGCCACGCTGGATCTGCCCTGACAGGGAGGCACAGCCCTCGATGCCGGTGCCCGCGGGTCGGAGAACGAGAGCTGGAAGAGCTGCCCTGCTTTGGCTCGCGCTGCTGCTCGGCTGTCAGGCCAGGCTCAAGGATGCCCCTACGGGACCGGTGCTCCCGCCCGATTCACCGGGGCTCCCCCCCTTTACCCGGGCCGTGTTCCTGTTCGATGTGAACCTGTCGCGGGGAACGGTCACCGTGGAGATCCCCCAGGTGAGGGGAACCGGGGTTCAGTGGCCCGATGGGGAGCCGGCGCCGGCCAATTCCATCCTGGGGGCGGATGCGGTCGGCCTGGTCGTCAGCAACTTCTTCTCCTCTGCGCCTGGAGCGGTCCAGCCTGGAAAGGTCCGGGTGCAGCTGGACGTGCAGGTCCTCAACAAGCTCGTGGGATACCAGCTGGACACGCCGACCTTCCCGGATCCCCCCCAGGGGGAGACCGGCCTGATGCTGATCCCCTATTCCAGCGTGGTGACCACGACGACCGGGGGTGTGAGCCCGGTGGGGGACGGAACGGTGACGGTCGGAACGCCGAGCAGCGGCCTGGTGCTCGCCAGCCTGGACTGGAACGGACACGCGACCCCGGACCGGCCTTCCTTCCCTGCGGCCCCGGGGGTGGGCGGCTTGCCGCACAGCTTCTTCAACGACGCTGGCTGTTCGGCGATCCCGGATCCCGAGTCGGCAAGCGACTGCTTCCGCTATGAGACGTTCGGACCGCTGGCGGCCGGCGCGCTGTCCGCTTCTCGTCGAGTGGGCTTCGACGTCGACGCGGGGGTGGGCCAGTTCCGCGCCCTGTTACTGGTAGTGGCCGACCTGAAGGACGTCGCGCCGATTTCGCCTGGCATCCTGACCGGGCAGGTCTCTTCGCCGCAGCGGGGCCCGCTCTCCGGGGTGCGCATCGACGTGCAGGGAGTCGGCATCTCCGGTCTGACCGACGCCGGAGGGAACTACTCCATTCCGGGGATCGGGGCCGGACCCCGCTCCGTCACGGTCTCTGGGCTGCCCGCCGACTGCACCCCGGCTTCCCTCACGCCGGCCAACGGGACCACGGTCACGGTGCCGCCGGGCGGGACCGCGACGCTCAGCTTCAGCGTGATCTGCACACCGGTAGTCGGACAGGTGACCGGGGTCGTGATGCGGGCGGGGGCCGGCACCCAGAACCTCGCCGGCATTCAGGTCATCGTGCAGCCGGCCGCGGCGGGGACGCCCGGAGATACAGTGCCGGTGCTCGGCACGCTGCCGGGTACGGTCCTGTTCTCCGCGACGGTCCCGGTGGGACTCGGAACCGGGGCGGGAGCAGGAACCGTCCGCTTGTCCAACATCCCCGCCTTCTGCATCGCACCGCCTCCGGGCAGCTACACGGGGCTCGGCGCGGGAGGGTCGGTCGAGGTGGGGTTCACTGTCCAGTGCGACCCACCGCCGAGCGCCAGTCGGTACGTCCTGCGGTCGCGTTGGGGGACACCCAGCGGAGACCAAGTGGACCTGACCGTCTCCTTCGATCCCAGCGGATACAACGATCCGCTGGTCAACGGCACCGGTCCCGACGGCTTCAGCGGGATGCAGGTGGTCACGAGCCTAACGGGTCCGGCAACGTCAAGACTCACTGCCGTGACAGCGGTCGCGGTCTCGCCCTTTTCCACACCGATTCTGGGCGGGACTCTGCCGATCATACCCTGGCTCGCCAATACGGTTTCCGGCGATCAGTTCGGCCTGACCGATGTGGCGATTCTGCGCTTCGCAATCGGCTCCGGCCCCGCCGGAGCGGTGACCACCTCCACGACGGTGCAGGAGGTGAGTACCACCGGAGGCGACGCGTTCAACCTCGTGCCGGGCGGGGTCGACCAGAATCTCGATCTGGTCGAGGCAACGCTGGAGCTCCCCTGAAGGACTGCCGCGGTTCTGTGTCACCCCCGGGTAACAAGATCCACCTAGACCCCTGACCGGAGTGGGACGTCGCAGGTATGGCAACGTGAGGAGGCTCCGAGATGTTATCTGCGCCTCAACGCGGGTGCCGACCCGCACCTTCCACCACAAGTCACCGGAGGTACCATGGAGCATCCCTTGCTCCCATCCCGGGGTATATCCCGGCGTGTTGCCGCAGGGCTCCTCATGGCCGCGTCGCTCGGCCTCGGAGCCTGCAGCGGTGACCCGACGGCGGACAACTCGGGTGGGACCACAGACACGTCGCCCCTGGCACGGGCGTCGTTCCTCTTCGACGTCGACATCGCGAAGGGCACGGTGTCGGTGAAGGACCCGGCGCTGAAGCTCGAGCCGTCCCTCACGGGGGTCGGTGGCCAGCGCTCCGGGGGGGCGGGCCCGAGCTACTCAGTCCTGTCCAACGATGCCATCCTGATCACCGCCACCAACTTCAACGCGTCTGCGGTGGGCGCGGTGGTGCCCAACAAGGTTCGGGTGACCTTCGACGTGGCCATCAGCAACAAGCTGCCCAGCGTCGACCTGATCACACCCTCGTTCCCGCCGGCGCCCGCGGGTCAAACCGGGCTGCTGCTGATTCCGTACTCGACCAACATCCTCACGACCAGCGGCGGGAGCGGCACGGGTGGCGGCAACACCGTCATCATCGAACGTCCCAGCAACGGCGCGGTGACGCCCAACATCCACTGGAACGGCAACAACAGCAACGACAAGCCACTCAACATCCTGCAGAACCCCGGCCCGGGCGGCGATCCCTTCAACTTCTTCAACGACGCCTCCTGCAGCGTTGCCGGCTCCGATGAACTGCCCAGCGACTGCTACCGCTACGAGACCTTCGGCGTTGTCGGCGCCACCGCGACCGCGACCCGGCGGGTGGGTTTCGATGTCGACGCGGGTGTGGGTGAGTTCCGGGTGCGGATGATCGCCGCGGCCGACCTGAATCCCCGCGGCACCGGCACTACCGGGTCCGTGACCGGTACCGTGTCGTCGCCGACCCGCGGCAGCCTGAGCGGCGTGACAGTGACGCTGTCGGGTCCGCTGGTGCCCACGCCGCTGACCGCCACCACCAATGGGTCGGGCGTCTACACCATCTCCGGCGCCCCGCTGGGCACTCATGACCTGAAGGTGTCGACCCTGCCGAGCGGCTGCTCGGTTCCTCTGTCGTGGCCGGCGGTCACCATCGTGGGCGGCGCCACCGCGACCCAGAACTTCTCGATCAGCTGCAGCGCGCTAGTCGGAACGGTAAACGGCACCATCAGCCGGACCGGCGCCGGGCTCCAGGACCTCTCGGCCGTGACTTTCACCATCAATCCCGATGCAGCCGGCTCGCCGGACGTGAGCGGCGTCATCGGCAGCGGGCTCAGTTACTCGGCCCTGGTGGAGATCGGCAACGGGACGGGTGCCGGCGCCGGTAGTGTCACGCTGGGGGACATTCCGTCCGGATGCACTGCTCCTCCGGCCGGGACCTACAGCGGATTGACCGCGGGTGGCACGCAGAGCGTGCCGTTCACGATCGACTGCACCGCCCCCCCTGTGATCACGAACGAGTTCCGTTCGACCTGGGGCGCTCCCTCGGGCGGGTTCGTGAACCTGTCCGTCGCCTACACCCCGGCCACTGGTGTGGGCTTCGCCGCCGTGCAGGCCCTCACCACCCTCACTGGCACGGCCGCCGGGCGGCTTACCGCCGTGAGCGGCATTGCCACCGGCGCGTTTGCCACGCCGACGATCGGTGGAGTGCTGCCAACCGTCGCCTGGCTCACGACCACGACGAGCGCGGACCAGGTTGGCCTGACCCCCGTCGCCACGCTGCAGTTCCTGATCGGGTCCGGGCCGTCGGGCAGCGTCACCACCGCGACCACGGTCCAGGAGATCGCGAACCTCGCGGGCGATGCGCTCTCGCTGGCCGGACTCTCCGTTGTCGAATCCACTCTTAACCTGCCCTAACGTGAACCACTACCGCACTGGAGGTAGCATGCAGTCGTATCCCCTCCCGCGACGGGGCGCGTTCCGGCGGGTCATCGCCAGCGCCTTCGCCGCCGGGGCAGTCGCTCTGGGCGCCTGCAATGGCGAGCATGGGAGCCCCGAGGGGCCCCAGCTCCCCGGCAACCCGGGTGGTCCGCCCCAGCTGCAGCGGGCGGCCTTCATCGTGGACGTTGACACGCGCAACGGCCACATGAAGATCACGCCCCCCGAGCTGACCGGCGTCAACCCATCCATCGCATCGCTTGAGGGCCATAGCCGGTCGAGCAGTCCGAGTTACTCGCTGCTCACCCGCGACGCCATCAGCCTGCAGGTCAGCAACTTTTTCTCCTCCCCGGTCGGCGCCATCCAGCCGAACAAGATCCGGGTGTTCTTCGACCTGGCGGTGGAGAACAAGCTCACCACCGTCCGGCTGATCACCCCGACCTTCCCCGAGGCGCCGGCCGGCCAGAGCGGTCTGCTGCTCTTCCCCTATTCGGCCACGGCGGTTACCGCGGCCGGCGGGGCGAGCGTCGCCGAGGACAACGTGGTAGTCATCACGCTGCCCTCGGGCGGGGCGGTGACCCCGAGCCTGGACTGGAACGGCGGCGCGACGCTCGACAAGCCGTCCTTCCCGTTCCCGCCGGGCCCGGGCGGCAACCCGTTCAGCTTCTTCAACGACAAGTCCTGCACCGCGGTGCCTGATCCCCAGGCGGCCAGCGACTGCTTCCGGTACGAGACCTACGGCGTGCTGCAGCCGGCCGTAGTCTCCGGCTCTCGCCGCGTCGGATTCGACATCGACGCGACCGTGGGCCAGTTCCGGGTGTTCGTCCTGGCGGCCGCCGATCTCGAAGCGGCCACGGTCCAGACCGGCACCGTCACCGGTACCATCACCGGGGACGACGGTCGTGGCCCGCTGGCCAATGTCGAGGTGACTATCCAGGGCCGTCCTCCGGTGCTGACCAACGCCTCCGGCGTGTACACCGACGCCGCGGTTCCCGCACCCAGCAACCGGACGGTGACCGTCACGACCAGCACGCTTCCCGCCTTCTGCCAGCCGCCCCAGGCCACCGGCAATCTCACCCCGGCCAACGGCCAGCTGGTGGGGGTGACCCCGAGCGGGACGGCGACCCAGAACTACACGGTGGACTGCGCGCCCCCACCGCCGGTCACCGGTGACCTGACCGTCAACATCACCCGCACCGGACCGGGCGTGCAGTCGCTGGCCACGGCGGTGCTGCGGATCAACCCGACTGCGGCGGACGCGGGGGCGGACATCACCATCACCAACCTCAGCGCACTGTCCTTCACCCGCACGGTCAACCGGGGCACCGGAGCCAACGCGGGCGAGGGCGTCGTGACCCTGGAGAACCTGCCGGCGCTGTGCACCAACCCGGGCCCGGCGCCCTACACCGGCCTGGGCGGTACCGGCGGCCCCGGCAGCAACCAGACGGTCGGCATCACGCTGTTCTGCGATGTCCCGGCGCCGCGCTATGTGTTCCGCAGCAGTTGGGGCGCCATCAGCGGCGGGCAGGTCGACCTGACGCTGTCGTTCGATCCGTCGGGCTTCAACGATCCCACCATTCCGACGGATAACGTCAATACACCTGCTGACGAGGGGGCTGGTCCGGACGGCTTCGCTGGCTACGGCGCGGTAACCACCCTCACCGGGCCGGCAGCAGGCCGGCTGACAGCGGTGACCGGTGTGGCGGCTCCGCCATTCGGGACGCCAACGGTCAACGCGATCCTACCCGTGGTGGCTTCGCTGGCCAACACCACCGCCGGTGACCTCTTCACCTTGGCGAACATCGCGGTGCTCCGGTTCACGGTGAGCCCCGGTGCGGCAGGATCGGTCACTACGGCGACCTCGCAGATTGAGATCTCTACCGCTGACGGTTCCACGTTCAACTTCGTCTTCAGCGGTCCGGGTCAGAACATCGACATCATCGAGGCCACGCTGAACGTCCCATGAGCGGTACCCGCGGCCGGCAGGGTTGAAACCCTGCCGGCCCGCGGGGCAGGACTTGCGGCGCGGGCGGCTCACGGCCGCCCCAACCACCCCAACGAAGGAGCAGTCGAGAGATGCGTCTCCTCAAGAATGCGCTGAGCCTGGCCGCCGTCGCGGCGGTGGCCAGCGCCTGCAGCAGGGACGACTTGCAGGGACCCTCGAATCCCGGGGCAATCCCAGCCAACGTCACTTACGGGGTCGAACTCTCCTCGGCCACGGCCGCGGCGGGCAGCAGGATCGCGGTGGCCGTGGTTCACCAGAACCAGAACGCGGCGGCGGTGATCACCCTGCAGGGAACCCTCAGGTTTGACCCCTCGAAGCTGGCGTACGAAGGCCAGGTCGTGGACCGCGCTTACGTCGCAGCCAATGAAAAGGACGCCTCGCGAGGACGGGTGCGGATGGTGGCCCTCAACCTGCCTGAGCTGGATCGTCGGGCGGCCACCTTCGTCTTCACGGTGAAAGCGGCCGACTACGCCCGGGGTCTCGGGTTCGAGCTGGAAGAGCTGTCGACTCCGGCGGGTGACGTGATCACCCGTGCCCGGGAACTTGCCACCCGGCCTGTCGCCGATCTGGCCGTGGGTGAGGCGAAGCGAATGAGCGTCGGGGGGTGGACGGACCACCTCATCACCCTGGGTTATCCCGCGGAGAAAGTCCGGGTCGCCACTCCGGGCGCCGGTACGATCTACGGCGATGTGAACCTGACCGGCACCGTCTCCGCCGCCGACGTCACCTACCTTGGCAATGTGGCGGTGGGCAACATCACCCTGGCCGATCCGACCACCAACCGCGACGGCATCATCGCGGGCAACGTGGCGCCGAACAACAGCGCCGACGGCATCACGGTGGGCTTCGGGGATCCGTGCCGGCCAGGGGTGGACTGCAGCGCCGGTCCGACCTTCACCCAGACCGGGTTCGGGAGCATCTCCAGCGCCGACATCGGGCAGATCGCGCAGGAAGCGGTCGGCATCAACCGGCCGGTCGTGGGCGATGCGATTCCCGGCAAGGGCCCCGGAGCTACCAACCGGGTCATCATCCCCGAGGGCATCATCACCGGGGCCAACTGCGCCGCCACTCCGGCGCTATGCAACTGGACCCGCGACAACGTCTATCAGCTCAACGGCGTGGTGCAGTTCGGCAGCGGCGCGGTGCTGAACATCCAGTCCGGCACGCGGGTGGAGGGCAACACCGCGATCAACCCCAACGCGCTGTACATCCGGCGCGACGCGCAGATCTTCGCGCTCGGCGAAGCGACGGCTCCCATCGTTTTCACCTGCACCGCGGCCGTGAAGGCCAAGGGCTGCTGGGGCGGGGTAGGCATCGCCGGGAACGCGCCGGTCAACCTGCAGGACGCCGCGGCGCCGGCCGCGCCTGACTTCGCCCGCAACCCCGGTGGCGGCGGGAACACCCGGATCCTCGAAGGCCCGGTGAACCTGGACTTCGGCGGGAACAACCCCACCGACAACAGCGGCACTATCCGCTACGCGATCATGGAGTACGGCGGGTTCATCGTCGGGACGAACAACGAGCTCAACAACCTGTCGCTGGGCGGCGTGGGAAGCGGCACCACCCTGGAGTTCATCCAGGCGCATGCCGGCCTGGACGATGGGTTCGAGCTGTTCGGCGGCACCGTGAACGTGCGGAACCTGTACGAGACCGCCAACTCGGACGACAACTTCGACTGGTCGTTCGGCTGGCAGGGCGCGGCCCAGTTCGTGATCATCCAGGGCGACTCGCTCGACGGTGACAAGGGCCTGGAAGGCGACAACACCGAGGGTACCGGCGTCACCTTCAACGAGCTGCCGCGCACCAACGGTCCGATCTACAACTTCACCATGGTCGGGTCGCTCGATCCGGCGGGCACCAATGTCCGCCCGGGAATCCCGGCGGGGAACAGCATTAACGACGCGATCAACACCCGCCGCGGCAACTGGAGCCAGCTCAGCAACTTCGTCATCGTGGGCTATCCGTTCGTGATCGATCTGGATGACGCCCCGACCTGCACCAATGCCGCGACCGATCCGTTCGTGCGGAACTCCACCCTGATCGCCAACCTGGCGCTCGGGAACCCGGACGGAGGCGATCCGGTGTGCTCCACCGGTGCCACCGAGGATGCGGTGCTCAACAATGCCGCCAACGCCAACACCGTCATCGCCTCGGCCGCCGGCCAGCTGGTCCGGCCGTTCGACGTGATCTCGCCGGACTTCCGCCCGGTGGCGGGTTCGACCACCGCGACCGGCTCCGTCGCGGCGCCACCCGCTGTCAACCCCGGCGGCTTCATCCAGGCGACGACTTTCCGCGGGGCGGTGCCGCCTGCCGCCGCGGCCACCCAGAACAACATGTCGTGGTACATGGGCTGGACTCGTGGCTGGCAGAACGCCACCACGCCCTGAGGTTTCGTTTTCCCCCTCGCCGGTCCGGGACTTCGGTCCCGGGCCGGCGCGGGCCGTTCTGTCTTGTGGGAGTCTCGGCTGACCGATGAGTCGCACCGCTTCCCTGCTTTGCCGGTTGGGGATCCTGGGCCCGCTCGCCCTGGCAGCCGGGTGTACGGATAATGGACCCGAGGTTCCAGGTCCGCCCTACCTGGCCATCGTCACCCGGGCCGACTTCGCGCCCGGAATCGAGCCGGACTCCTTCTACGCCTATCACATCCGGGACTTCTCGGGGAACGCCGGGGTGGACACGGTCGTGCTGGCCGCGCCGCGGGACACCGTCATCCTGTCCGTACCGCCGGCGCGCTACATCGTGACCATCGGCGGGGTCCCGGCATACTGCGCCATCCGTCAGGGCGCCGAGCAGGAAGTCCTCATCCCGGAGCGGACCAATACCGCGATCGTCCGCTACAGCATCAGCTGCCTGCCGCGGATCACCCTCCAGGTCAGCACGGAAGGGGTGAACCGGGACGCCGAGTACATCTATCGCGTGCTCGGCAACGGCGTGGAACGCATCGGTGCGATCGATTCGATGCCGCTCTACTTCGACAACCTGTCCAACGGGGAGTACCTGGTCGAGCTGGCGGATGTGAAGCCCAATTGTACCGCGATCAACCTCGGCGGGAGGCTCCAACACGCCATCATCGCCGACACCCTGAGCAGTCTGGTCTACTTCAGGGTGGCGTGCTCGGACCCGGCGTCCCGGCCATCGATCGTGTCGGTCAGCGGCCAGGCCTTCGACGGCGCGGTCGCCCTGGTGGCCCGGGTGGTCGACCCCGACCGCGATCTCGATCTATACGCCGCGGATGTGACCGACTGTCAGGGGAGGTCGATCCTCCCGTCCGGAGGTATCGAACCGCGTCACCTCTCCGGGACCCGTCTCGCCCTGGAGGATACCGCTGCCGTCATGGTCACGCTCGCGATGACCGGTGTTCCTCCGGCCGTGCCGGGTCAGAGTTGTCTCTGGTTCCGTATGGGAGACCTGAACGGCAACACCACCGAGGTGATCGAACAGCCGCTGGCGCAGGGCGGGAGCCCCCTCGCCCCGGTCGCCGTCCGGCTCAATGGCTTCATCTCCGGGGGGCTCAACAGCTTCTTCGTCGACCTGCAGGCGGACGATCCCGATGGTGATTTCCTGGGCATCCAACCCAGGCTGCGCCTACGGGACGGCACGCTGGGCCCGCCCGACGGGCAGGAGGACGGCGGGATCTACGACCCCATCGGCTACCGGGGTACTGACCTCCCGGTGGTGCCGATCGGCCCCGGGCACATCATCGTGAACTACTTCGATATCCTCGCCGTGGAGGTCTATCTCTTCGATGGCGCCGGCCATATCACTCGCGCGGTCGATGACCACCTCTAGACCGGGGCTGGTGCGGATCGCACTGGGGAGCCTCGGAATCCTGGCTGCGGCCTGCAGCCGCAACGACGAAGCGACCGACCCTTCGGGTCCGGCGCCCGCTCCGCTCCGGCTCATCGTGGAGACTGATCGGCCGCAACCGGCAACGGGAGATATGGTGACTCTGCTCCTGGAGGTGCGCCCGACCGGTGACGCCCGGGTGAGCGGGATCCAGGGGGAGCTGACCTTCGACAGCCAGAGGCTCCGATTCATCGGCCAGCCGCTGGCCGGGCGGGCGCTGGTGCTGGTGAACGATCGGCAGGCCGAGGCGGGCCGTCTCCGGCTGCTGGCGCTGGACGTGAGGGGCCTCGACTCGATTCCCGTGGATCTCCGCTTCGAAGCTCGTGCCCCGGGCAGCGTCGGGACGATCGATATCCGTCTCGACGAAGCGGTGCTGGGCGCGGCTCAAATCACCCGGAGGGCCGAGATCACCCGGAGTTTCGAACCGCGGGTCTCTCCGCTGGCCGCGTGGCCCGCACGGAAGCTCTCAGCGGAAGATTGGATCCGATATCTCGGCGATGACGACTCCTTGCGGGTGCGGCCCACGGTGGCTGGGGAGGGTCGAATCTACGGGGACGCGAATCTGACCCAGACCGTCTCGGTTGCGGATGTGGTATCGGTGGCCAACGTCGCGGTGGGGAATCTGCCGCTGCTTACCGACGCCAATCGCGATTACGCGATCGCGGCGAACGTCTCGCCGCCCAACCTTCCCGGCCTGGGGGAATTCGATGATGCCCTGCCGCCTGGCCGCAACAGCGACGGCACATACACCATCTCCGTGGCGGATGTCACCGCCATCGCCAATGAGGCGGTCGGGATCAACCAGGCCGTGCCAGGCGAGGTGATTCCCGGCCGGGGCCCGCCGCCGACGGCCAGGGTGATCATCAATGACTCCATCCGCACCAACCGGGTCTTCTACCGCGACACCGTCTACGAGTTACAGGGCACCATCATCGTGGGCAGCCCCAGCGTGTCCGACGTGACCCTCACCATCCAGGCCGGCACCCGGATCGAAGGCGATGTCCTCACCCGGGGGCGGCTCGTTATCCGGCGGGGCGCCAACCTGGTCGCCCTCGGCACCCGCCTCGAGCCGATCGTGTTCACCTGCAATGCCGTCGTCCCGGCGCCGGGTTGCTGGGGCGGGGTGACCATCAACGGCTTTGGCGTGCTCAACAATGGCGACCCCCTTCCCCCGGGAGAGGTGGGCTTCCCGACCAAGCAGGGCATTGGCGGCTCGGGAACCTACGGCGGCATCCTGGTGGAAGACTCCAGCGGGGTCATCCGCTACGCGCGGATCGAGTACGCCGGGGCCGTTCCCTTCACCGCCCCGGACACTCTGCCGGCGTTGCAGCTGCTTGGAGTTGGGTCGGGCACCCGGCTCGAGTCCATCCAGGTCTTCCAGCCGCTCGGCGATGGCCTGCTCGTCTCGGGTGGTACCGCGAGGATCAGGAACCTCATGATCACCAACCCCGGCGCCAACGGCCTGCACTGGGCGGACGGCTGGCAGGGACGAGGACAGTTCCTGGCCCTGCAGCTGGGCACCGCCAGCCGCGCGGCCATCGTGGGGGAAAACTTCGCCGCCGACCCGACGCTGCTGCCACGGTCCGAGCCGGTGCTGTCCCACGTGACGGTCACCGGACCCGCCCCCTCCGGCTCCTCCAGTCAGGCGCTGGCCTTCCGGGATGGGAGCGCGGGGATTGTGCTCAACAGCGTGGTGCTGCTGGCGGCCGCCATCGGACTGGAGATCCAGGGACCGGAGAGCTGCAACCAGACGGCCGACAGCCTGTCGGTCGCCGCGTCGGTGTTTTTCGGCAACGGGACCGACTTCTCCGGCGACGCGGACTGTGTGGACGAGGCAGCCTTCGCGCTGGACCCGGCCCGTGGGAACCGGGTAGCCAACCCGGCACTGATCGCCCCCCAGGCGACCCTCACCCCTGACTTGCGACCGAGCGCGACCTCTCCGCTCCTCACGGGCTGGGTCATCCCGCCGGCAGACGGCTTCCTGGATCAGACACCGACGTGGATCGGTGCGGTGGCGCCCGCCAACCTCTTCGGATCGAACGTGCCGTGGTACGCCGGCTGGACCAGAGGATACTGACCATGGGAAAAGAAGCACTGCACAGCTTCGAGACCTGGCTGCTGAACGGACAGTTGCCCCCGGCGGTGCGGGCCTGGGGGGCCCTCCGCTGCGTCGAGATCGTCGGCGGCCTCAGCCTCACCGGGTCGATGTACAGGGTGGAGAGCACTGCGACCCGGCACTACCGGACGCTGACGTTGAGAGTGCTCTGCCGGCCTGAGAACGAAGTTGGAGAGCCGCGAGTGCTGGACTTCGCCTACCGGGCCCGCATCCCCGATCTGCCGCCGGGGCGATACACGCTGAGGGTGCGGCATTCGGTCCTGTTCCGGACCCCGCACGGCCAGATCGCGTCCACCATCTTCACGGCGTACGAGCGGGAGATTCAGGTTCCCTCGCCGGAGGATTCCTCAGCGGCTGAGGACGACGCGGGTGAAGGTCGAGTCGTGCACTGGAACGGCCGGCACTCCTGGGCGCGCCAGGACTAGCTCGCTGACGACCGTCTGCTGGCCGTCCAGGTACCTCAGGTCCTCGACCGCGACGTGAAAGACTCCCCCGCCCCGCCCGGAGCCATTCATCGTCCCGGTTCCGCGGGTAAACTGCAGCTCCGCGTTCTGGACCCAGTCGATGGACCCCGTTAACCGGTAGGCCGGGCATCCCTCGACGGTGTCCACCCCTTCGGCGCGGTACCGGGTGATGAACGTGAACTCCACCGACCCGTTGATTTCGGTGAAGCGATGCGTGGCCGTATCAGTCCATTCAGCGCCCAGCTGGAGGTCGGGAGGAACCCGCGGATGGAAATGCCACAGCAGGGTCCGCAGGTGGCCCGCCCCCGGGCGGTCGGTTACCGCCGACCAGTTCTCCAGCCGCCCGTCCGGGCGGAGCAGGCCTGTCCAGCTGGCTCCCGGCAGGCTCTCGACCGGAAGCGGAATGAGCGATCCCTGTTCGAGCCGCGCGGAGTCGACGATGATGGTGAATCGACGCAGCTGCGGCAGCGAGTCGGCGAAGCCCTCCCTGAACCAGGTTCGATAGCCGAATCCCGTCCGCTGGACCGGCTGCCCGACGGCGGAGAAGTCCAGGATCTGACTGCTCCAGTAGTCGAGCTGATACCTCAGCTCCTTCGGCGCTGTGATGCCTCCCCGGAGCAGCACCAGGCCCGCCAGGCCTGCGCGTATAATCGGTCGTATCATGTCGGGGAAGATCCTGCCACCGGCCGGGTGCGCGGCGACACCGCTGTACCGGTCCGGTAACGAACGCCTTCCTTTCCGCTCGACTCGCCAGCCGTTCTACCGGCCGACGGGGTCTCGACGAGTGAGCCTCGTGCTTCTCAAGCCGGAACCCGAGGCCGCCCGGGCCTTCGACGCAGTCGAAAGGCGCGCCTTGCTGGGCCAGGGCAGGGAGAAAGGAGAACGGAGAACGGAGAAAGGAGAAAGGAGAATGAAAAAGCGCTCCCGCTTTTCCCTTCTCCCTTCTCCTTTCTCCTTTCTCCGCTTGTTGCGAAGGCGGGACTGTGTGGTGACGGACTTACAGTCTGAAGTTGATCCCCCCGCCGAACTCTACGCGGTCCGCATCGCCGATGACGACTTTGATCTGGGCGAAGGGATGGATCTTTACCGCCTTGAACTCCCAGCCGCCCAGCAAGTCGAGCCCCACATCGTCACTGGAGGCGGAAACACCGAGGAAGGAGACCTTGGTGTGGGTGTAGTTCAGCCCGGCACCGACATAGAGACCGGGGTTACGCATGTTGAGCTTGGGCCAATAGCGCGCGTCTCCGCTCAAGGCGAACACGTCCACGTTGTTGCCGGGAAAGTAGAAATCGAAGGAGGGGTAGATATCCACCCGGTTCGCGACCGGATAGGCGAACTGGGCGCCGATGAAGAAGTCGAGGTCGTTGGTGGCAAACCCGGCCTGTGGGCCGAGCGACGGACGGTTACCCTGCGCCTTGGCAGACCGTCCTTGAGCCGAGGCGGCGGTGGAAAGCAGAACGGTCGCAAAGCCGGCCAGCAACAATCGGCGGAGTAGGGTGGTCACGGTTGCCCTCAGGTTTGAGTAGTGAGTCGCCGAACCGCACGGGCCAATATGGGGAAGCCCCATAGGCGGCCGCAAGCGCAATAACGGGCCTTCGGGGCGAGAACTTCGGCCGCAACAACCGTTCAACCGGGCTCTCCTCCCGGGACAGCTGCGACATTGTTAGGTGACTCCCGGACACCCTCCGTTACGGGGCAATTGAAACCGTCACGCCCAGCGGAACCTTGCGCCAGGCCCGCCAGGCGCGGGTGCCCCCAGCCGGGTCGCGGAGCAGAAGCTGGGAGGAGATCCCGCCATCAAGCGCGACCGCCCGGAGGCATCCCTGGTCTTTCAGCAAACGGGCGGTTTCGCCGAGAGTAAGTCCAAGCGGGATTGCCCCGCCCGCATCTCCGAGCCCGTCGAATCGGGTCAGCAGGAGCAGCAGGCGCCGGTCCGGAAGTTGACACAAGGCCAGCCGGGAATCGCGGTGTCCGATGCCGACTCCTAAACCCGGCTCCGTCAGCTGCCGGGGAATCGACCCCCGGCCGGTGAGCAGAGCCGGATAGGACTGCAGGGCGATGCGGGTACCACCTGCCCGCCGCACGATCTCGATGCTGTCTGGCTCCACGAAACGAATCCGTCCCGCGGTATCGCCCACCACCGCCAGCGACAGGGGTCCGGTCCCGGGCGGCCGGAGCTCCAGGCCGTCCATCACGGTCCAGCCCCAGGGCGCGATTCCTTTAAACTGACCGGCGTTGAACGCCGCCACAGCTTCCGGCGGGGCCGAATCGACCGCCCAGGCACCGGCGCTGAAGTCGGGACTGAGCCGGATATCGAGTCCGAGCCGGACCCGGGCCGGATCCATCCTGAGGAGCACCACTTTGGTCCAGCGCCCCTCGCCGGGAGCGGAGACCGGCAGTGTTCCGAGCTCGAGGCCAGGCTGCACGGCCTCCCAGCTGGGCGTGCCGTGGTTGAGTGTGCCGGACCCGGGCTCGGCGGCCCGCCCGGACACCAGGAGGGCTGCCGCGCCCAAGAGGAGAAGGGGTAGCGCCAGTCTGCCCGTCATCCCACCCCGATTGCTTTGAAGGCTTCCTTGAGCTGGGGCCGCTTGGCCTCGATAGCCTGCTTCTCCTGCTCGGTGACGCCGGCCCGCTTTCCGTAGTTCAGGTAGGTGTAGATCAGCTCCTTGACCTGGCCGTATTCCACAGCGGTCATGCCGGCGACCTTGGCAGCCGTGTCTTCCGGTGCGGCCTCGGGAGCATTCTGGATCGCCTTCTGCGCGGGAGTGGGTTTCGTCGGGCCGGCCTTGGCCTCTATCGCCGTACAGATGGAGTCGGCGCGCTGCTGAATCTCCTGCTGCAGCGGGCCCATCTGCATGGCGACCTCCATGGCCTTGTTGTTATCCCCCTTGTTCGAAGCCGCCTGCGCGTCGCTGGCCAGCTTCTGCAACTGCGCGTACTTCGGGTCCTGCTGCTGCTTCTCGTTGACGCAGAGCACGTGCCGAGTCTGCGGATCCATCTGCTCCAGCTGACGTTGCTTCTCCTCCTCCTGACGTTGCTTCTCCTCCTCTTCGGATTTCTGCTGCCTCCTCTGCTGTGCCTCGGCGGCGCGATCCCTCGCGCCCTTCTCTGCCTTGAGCCCCGCCAGGAAGCGATCGACGACCGACGGCGTGATCTCCGGGCCCGGCAGGCGGGCGGGCTGGTCGGTGGAGGGCTGGCCCGCACCAGCGGGGGCGGCGGGAACCACCTTCTCCTTGACCTTCTTGGTAATTCCACCCAGCTGGGCGGACGCGAGGCTGGGGGCGA
>DATBLR010000010.1:0-7986 GCA_036555275.1 Gemmatimonadales bacterium
GAACGGGGAACGGGGAACGGGGAACGGGGAACGGGGAACGGGGAACGGGGAACGGGGAACGGGGAACGGGGAACGGGGAACGGGGAACGGAGACCGGCGGAAGGGCGTCGGCAAAAGCAAGGAGGTAGAGCACGAGATTTCGGCTCCACCCCCTTGCGCCCAATCTGCCGTCAGCTTCCTGTGTTCGGTACTCGGTACTCGGTACTCGGTACTCGGTACTCGGTACCAGGCCCTACTCGCCCTTCTCCTCCGACCCGCCGAACGCCTTCGACCAGCTGATGGTCACCCCACCCCAGACCTTAAAGCTGGTGTCGTTGGCACCATAAGCGTTGTTGGCCAACTTCGTATACTTGGTGCGGCGATCGTTCCCGATGACACCGTGAATCGCAGGTGTAATCGTCACTGGGCCTGCGGAGAATCCCATCGAAGCGAAGAGATCGGCGTGGGTCAACCCCTTGTCATCAAAGTTGCTCGAGAAGTCGCTGTCGATCTCTTGTCCGCCGGTCCAGCCGGCCAAGGCGCCGAGGGTCAGCGTGGAAGCACCGAGCGGGAGGCCGTGCGAAACACCGCCCTCGATGTATACGCCCTTCACCTTGTCGACGTCGTAGTAGGCCGAGACCTTCGGGCTGAGCGGCGTGTCGAGGGCGACTTTCCCGTAGACCTCTACGGTGTTGAAGTCATCGATCAAGCCAACATCGTTGGGGTAGATGTAGCCGGTCACACCTCCGGTGAGCGTGGCCACTCCCACGGGAACACCAATCTCGCCCCACCAGTCGAACTCGGCGAGGTTGAAGGCTGAGGCGCCGCCGCTCTCGCTGATATCGGTGCTGCCGTCGTATTTGGCGATGTCGATGTTGGCCCACCCTCCCGCCGTGAGCGAAGCCTTGCCGAGCGGGAATGTCAGGTAAACGTCGGGCTGCAGTACGGGTTTGTTAGTGTAGGTTACCCCGCGCCAGACGTAGCTGCTGAAGACGGCCGCGTCCCAGCCGAGTGTGACCTGGGCTGTCGCAGACGGGGCCAGGCCCACGAAGGCCAGGACGCCAGCAAGAACCAGATTACGCTTCATGATGTTCCTCACAGGGTGAAAGGGTCAAATCGTGCCCGCGATAGACGACTGGCCCGCCCCAGGCATGGTGGTTTGATGTTACCCCGAATACGCTGCCAAGCAAGCCCCGAAATGCTATACTGAATGCCACCCATGCCAAAGTCTCCAGCCCCAACCGCTTCCCTGCCGGAACTCTTCGGGCATCTGATTCTGCTGCTCAGGGGGACCCCGGGTCGAGAGGACCGGATTCTGAAGGCCCTCGATCTGGTGGTGGCGCGGGTGGCGGATTCCCCGGCACTCATCGAGGCGGGGATTGAGAATAATTGGGCTCAGGGCGGGGATCCTCTCAAGGAGCGGCTACAAATTCGTCAGGTCGACGCAATTCGCATTGCCGCCGGCGCTCCACCGCACGAGATCCTCGCTCTCGCGCGCGCCCTCGCCGACGACCTGGCGCCGATCCCCAGCACCACGCAGGTGCAGGTGACGGTGCTTCCGGATGTGCCCGAGCCGCAGGGTCCCCCCTCGCTCATGCGGCCCTCTGACCCACGCATGCCGTCGGTGTCGCGTGACCGAAGCGACGAACGGTTGGCCCAGGTCGTTGACGGGGTGCTGCGGGAGCTGGAACAGGCGGCCGCCGAGGAACAATGGCACACCGTGCTTCACAACGCCCAGGCGGCGCTGCGCATGATGCCCGGGCTGGGCGAGAGCGCGCAACGGGTGTACACGATCGGTCTCAGGAGACTGCTCACCCGGCCGGTCCTCGAAGCCCTCATCGATCAGGGCTATCGGGTCCCCGAGGAGCAGGCCCGCACCGCGGAGGTGCTGCGCGCCGGCGGTCTTCCCGCCGCCGAGCTGATGATCGACACGCTGAATCGGAGCGACACCATCGGCCCGCGCGCCTTTCTGGTCGACTCGCTGGGAGGCATGCCGGACGCGCTGCCCCTCATCGCCCACCTGGCGCGCAGCCGCCGCCCCTCGGAGGCGCGCCTCGCAGCCGAGGTCCTGGGACGGCTTGGCATGGCAGACGCCGTCCCGCTCCTGTCCTCCCTGGTACAGCATCCCGATGACAAGGTGCGGCTTGCGGCGGTGGATTCTCTGGGACGGTACCGTGACAAGTCGGCTGTCGAGCCGCTGCGTCAGGCGCTGGGGCACACCTCCGCGGCCATCCGCGCGCGAGCTGGCCGGGCGCTGGCGGCGCGGGGTTCCGGAGCGATCGCCATGCCACTGCTCGCCGCCCTCGAAGCCGAGCGCGATCCACTGGCCTGGGAGGAGCTGCTCGGCGCCCTCGCAGCCATCGATGCGCCGGAAGCGGCCGCCGCGCTGAGCCGCATCGCCCTCGCGCGCCGCGGCTTCCTCGGTCTGGGCGGGGCGGCCCTCAGGCGACAGCTCGCGGTGGTGCGAACCCTTGCGGCGGCGAAGACCGGCGCCGCGAGGCAGGCGCTGAGCCGGATCGCGGCAGAGGGGGAGGGAGAGGTGCGGGAGGCTGCGGCGGTGGCGCTGGGGAGCGAGTAGGGAGTACCGAGTACCGAGTACAGGGCCCCGTTGTCCCGTACGGACCCAGCCCGGAACCAATGCTTGGTACTCGGTACCCGGTACTCGGTACTATCTCCTGACCTCCAAACTTTCCACGTGGACCGAAAGATTGTGGTTCACCCGGAGCCCCACGATGCCACCGGTGTCGAGGTCCCGGGCCGGCGCCGAATAGACCTCCTCCCCGTTCACCCGAAAGACCACCTTGTCCTTCCCGGCGGTGACCGTGAGCAGATTGGCCACGGGACCATCGGGCTTCGCCCGGGCGATGGCCGGATGGGTGGTCCAGTCCCTGGTCACGTCGGTCACCGCGGACCCCTTGCGCCGTTTGATCTTGAAGGTTCCGTCTCCGCGGATCAGAAAGTACGTATACCGCTCTCCCGACCCGCTTAGGTCCTTGCCGCCGGTGAACACCCCGAAGGCCTCCTCGTGCCCGCCGTAACCCGGAAACAGGTGGATCTTCGCGGTGAGCTCGTAACTGCCGCTCGCCTGGTCCTGCGACCGGTACATGATGCCGGAAGTCGCGGTCGTGACGTGCCAGCCGGGGGGCATCGCTACCAGGCTGACTTCACTTGCCTTGCCACCCTCGTCCGGTCGGACCGTCCAGCCGGCGGGAAACACTCCGCCGTTCTCGATCTTCGGGGTGGATCCATGGTCGTGATCCCGGGGTTCCTGCCCGGCCAGGGGACGGACAAAGAACGGGAGGAGGAACAGGGCCAGGTGGCGGACGCGCATCAGATCCTCACGGTTGATCAGGGCGGCGAACCCGGGTAAGCTACTTCCGGCACAGCCTTATTACCCGAAGCGGGGTGGCGTCTATGGAGATCGTCGGACGGGTGTTCGCGGTGATTGGTGCCGGGGGGATCCTGGGTGCCCTGACGTTCGTGTCGCTGCTCATCGGGGTTCTGATTACCGGCATGATCACCCTGATGGCGGGGAAGCTGATCGATGCCGCCCTGCGCCGGAAGGGTGAGGACGTCTACGAACCCGGATCGGCAGAATAGGTTCGGCGCCGTTCGTAGGGGCCGAATGCATCCGGCCCCTACGACGACGGCGCGCTGCCCTGGTTCTGATCGTGCGGCACATCGGCCTCCGGAACGGAGGCCTTTTTGACGGCCGCGTCGTAGTTGGTACGCAGAGGGCCGATCAGGTCCCGGAGTCCCCGCACCTTCACCTGCTGCCCCCCACCCCGCCGCGCCACCGAGGCCATCGCCCCCAGAGCATCCGCCAGGTTGTTGAGGCTGAGCTGTGAGGCATGGGCCTTCATCTCGTCGAGGACCCGGATCATGCCTCGCACCGCCGTCTCATCGATCTTGGGGCTGCTCATCTGCTCGATCACGTTCTGAACCCTGTGGAACTTGGGGGGCAGGAGCTCCAGGAACGCGAGCTGCGACTGCTGCTTTGCCGAAAGTTTGAGCACCATGGCTGAAATTAGCCTCCTCGCTGCCGGGTTGCCTACATGTGGTTTCCCTTACCCGGGGCGGCTGGCCGTGCTAGGTTGTGCCCGCACCCGATGAAACCCCGGTGGCCGACATCCGTCAGGAGAGGGCCTCCCAGATCCCACTGCAAGGGCCGCTCCAGCCCTCCGGGGCTGCCGGGCCGGCTAATCGCCAAGTCGGTTGTTGGGTCATAGGTAGGCAAGGACACCCGGCACCTCCACCCCTCCTGGTCTCAACGGAGTGGCGTTATGAAGCTCTCCGACATCTCCATCCGCCGGCCGGTGCTCGCCAGCATGCTGAGCCTCGGCCTAGTTCTGTTTGGCGCCATCGGCTACGTGAAGCTGCCGGTCCGGGAATACCCCGACGTGGACCCGCCCATCATTTCAGTCAGTACCGTCCTGCCGGGGGCCAACCCCCAGGTGGTCGAAACCGCGGTGACCGACATCTTGGAAGAGGAACTTTCCACGGTGCCCGGGCTCCGGACCCTCACCAGTTCGAGCGGCGAGGAGCAGAGCAACATCTCCCTGGAATTCACCCTGGACCGGGACGTGGATGTCGCCGCCCAGGACGTCCGGGACAAGGTTTCGCGGGTACGGGACCGGCTCCCCGAAGACGTCGACGAGCCGGTGATCGCCAAGCAGGACGCCGACGCGGATGCGTTCTTCTGGCTGGCGCTGTCCGGCGCCAACTACGACCTGCTGCAGCTGTCCGACATTTCCGACCGCATGGTGAAGAAGCAGTTGCAGAGCCTCCCCGGCGTGGGTCAGGCGTTCATCGCCGGCGAGCGCCGCTATGCCATGCGTATCTGGCTCTCCCGGGCCGAGCTGGCCGCGCGGGGGCTCACGGTGCAGGATGTCGAGTCGGCGGTGCGCAGCCGCAACGTCGAGATCCCCGCGGGCCGCATCGAGTCGGAGAAGCGGGAGTTCACGGTCCGTTCGCTGGGCGAGCTCAAGACCCCGGAGGCCTTCAGCGAGCTGACGGTGGCGAGTCCCAACGGCCAGCTGGTCAAGCTCAAGGACCTGGCCCGGGTGGAGCTGGGCGCGGAGGACGACCGCAGCATTCTGCGATTCAAGGGAAAAACCGCCTTGGGCGTCGGCATCGTGCGCCAGTCCAAGGCCAACCTGATCTCGGTCGCGGACGAGGTCCGCGGCGCCCTGCCGCGGATCCAGGCATCACTGCCTCCGGGGGTGTCGCTCGACGTGGCCTTCGACGGGTCGATGTACGTCCGCCGTTCGATCCAGGAGGCGGAGGAGAGCCTGCTCATCGCGGCGGGGCTGGTCATCCTGATCATTTTCATCTTCCTCAGGAACCTGCGCGCGACGATCATCCCCGGCCTGGCGATTCCTACGTCGATCGTGGGCGCTTTCGCCGTCATGTACTTCCTGGGCTTCTCGATCAACAACCTGACGCTGCTGGCGCTGACGCTGGCGATCGGCATCGTGGTCGATGATGCGATCATCGTGCTGGAGAACGCCTACCGGCACCAGGAGGAGCTGCACGAGGAGCCGGTCGTGGCCGCGACCAACGGGACCAGGGAGATCGCCTTCGCGGTGATTTCGACCACGATCGCACTGGTGGCGGTGTTCACCCCGCTGGCCTTCCTGCAGGGGAACACCGGTCGTCTGTTCAACGAGTTCGGCATCGCGGTGGCCGGCGCGGTGATCATCTCGGGCTTTGTGGCGCTCACCCTGACTCCGATGCTGTGCGCCCGGATTCTGAAGGTGCCGCCGCGGCACGGCGCCCTCTTCCAGGCCCTGGAGCGGGCCTTCGTCGCGCTCGCCGACGGATACACCCGCTCGCTGGCCGCGGCACTCCGGCGCCGGGGGTTGGTGGTCGGCGGGGCGCTGGTCGCGGCGGCGGCGGCGGTGTTCATATTCACCTCGCTCAAGCGCGAGTTCGTGCCGCCGGAAGACAAGGGCTGGTTCCTGAGCTTCGCCATCGCACCGGAGGGTTCGACCCTGGCCTACACCGACGCCTACCAGCGCCAGCTGGAAGCGATCGTCGCCCGGACCGAGGGCATCGAGAGCTACTTCACCGTGGTGGGCGGCTTCACCGGCTCCCCGAGCCGGGGCATCCTTTTCTGCCTGCTCAAGGACTGGAAGGATCGCAACAAGAGCGTGGAGCAGATCATCGGCGAGGTGCAACCGCAGTACTTCGGCGTCCCGGGGGTCCTGGCGTTTGCATCCAATCCCCCCGCCTTCGGAGGCTTCGGCAAGCCGGTGCAGTTCGTGGTGCAGAACCCCGACTTCGACCTGCTGGTGAAGGGCGTGGATACGCTGGTGAAACGCGCCCGTCAGATCCCGGGGCTAACCAACGTGGACTCGGACCTGCGGGTCAACAAGCCGGAGCTGACCGTTCACTTCGACCGCGACCGGGCCGAGGACCTCGGGGTCCCGGTTCGCGATGTGGCCAGCGCCCTGCAGACCCTGCTGGGCGGCCGCAAGATCAGCACCTTTACCAGGGAGAACAAGCAGTACGACGTCATGGCCCAGCTGGCGGCGGACGAGCGCGCCACGCCGAGCGACATGGACGGCATCTATCTCCGGGGTCGGGACAATGGCCTGATCCAGCTGCAGGCGCTGGCCAGTGTGCAGGAGGGGGTGGGCGCGAGTCAGCTGAATCACTTCAACCGGATCCGCGCCGCCACCGTGGATGCGAACCTGGCGCCCGGCTTCACGCTGGGTGAGGCGCTCGACAGCCTCAACAATCTGGCGCGGGAAGTCCTGCCCAAGGGTTCGAGCACCGCGCTGTCCGGCGAGAGCCGCGAGCTCAAGGAATCCGGCGGGGCGCTCTACTTTGCGTTCGTCCTGGCGCTGGTGGTGGTCTTCATGGTGCTGGCCAGCCAGTTCGAATCGCTGCTCCACCCCTTCACGGTGCTGCTGGCCGTGCCGCTCGCGGTGACGGGCGCGTTACTGACGCTGCTGATCTTCAAGTCGACCATCAACCTGTACAGCCAGATCGGCATGATCCTGCTCATCGGGCTGGTGACCAAGAACTCGATTCTGCTGGTGGAGTACGCCAACCAGCTCCGCGACCGCGGCCTGGATCTGTTCGACGCGGTGCGGGAGGCCGGACGAATCCGGTTCCGCCCGATTCTCATGACCTCGGTCGCGACCATCATGGGCGCGATGCCGATCGCCTTGGGGCTGGGGGCCGGGTCGATCAGCCGGCGGCCGCTGGGGTACGCGATCGTGGGCGGCATCCTGGTCTCCACCGTCCTCACGCTCTACGTCGTGCCCGTGGCCTACACCCTGCTCGACCGGCTCCGCGAACGGGAGCGGCGGGACCTCCGCGACCTTGCCGAGATCCTCGCCCCCGAGCCGGTCGAGGGGGCGCGATGATGGGGCTCGCCGCCTGCCTGCTCCAGTTGGCGATGGTGGTTGGGGGGAATGGGGAATGGGGAACGGGGAACGGTATCGTTTCCCCCGTTCCCCATTCCCCATTCCCCGTTCTCCAAGACTCGGTCCCGACGCTGAGGCTGGGCGAGTCGAAGGGCGAACAGGAAACGGGGGAAGGTATCATGACCCCCGTTCCCCGTTCCCCGTTCCCCGTTCCCCAGGACACCATCCCCACCCTCACGCTGGCCGAGGCGCTCGATCGCGCGGTCAAGCTCAATCCGGACTACGTGCGGGCGCTGGGCAGCGTCTCCGAGGCCGATTGGGCCCGCAAAGCGGCCCGGGTGGCGTTCTTCGTGCCCACGCTGAGTGTCAGTATCGACTATAGCAAGTACTCCCAGGCGTTCTTCAACATCGGGACCTTCCAGCAGTCGACCACCTCGTCCACCTTCAGCCTGGACGCCCAGTACGAGGTGTTCAGCATCCGCAAGTTCACCGAGCTTGGCCGCACCCAGGCAGAGCTGGAGAGCGCGACCGCGACCGAAGTGCAGCGCCGGTTTGCCGCGGCGTTGCTGACCGAGTCGGCCTATTACTCGGTGCTTGCCGACGAGGAGCTGGCGCGGGTGGCCCGGGGCCG
>DATBLR010000023.1:0-4635 GCA_036555275.1 Gemmatimonadales bacterium
GAAGACCTCCCCCGTCTTGATGACCCGCACCGCGGAGACTGTCGCCGTGCGTCCGTCCTTGTAATACAGGATTTCGCGGGTCCCCGGGGCCGGAAGGACCCCCATGCGGTAGACCCCGGAGGCCAACAGCCGGCGGTCGAAGGCCGGGCTCAGCGCGGTGAACCCCAGCGCTACCACCCAGAGGGACACGGCCGCGAGAAACGGGCGCAGCGCGGCGGGCCGCGCCGTTCGCGCGACGAAAAGGATCGCCGCTCCCACGGCCATGTCGAGCAGCGCACCGGTGGCCAGCAGTGCCTTGAGCCCCACCAGCGGCATGAGCACCAGGGCTCCCAGCACGACTCCCACGATCGAACCGAACGTATTCCAGCCGTATACTTCGCCTATGCTCTTCTCGCCTACGCCGCCGGTCACGAGGGTGCGGGTGATCAGGGGGAGGGTAATCCCGGCACAGAAGGTGGCCGGCAGCATGATGACCAGGCAGACGCCATACCGGGCCAGCACGAACCCGATGTAGCCCGACTCGGTTCTGGCGAATGTGCGGAGGAACCCGGCCATCCATTCGAAGGCCTGCACATACAGCGGGAGTGTGGCGAGGGCGAGAAGCCCCATGCAGATCTGCACGATGGCCAGGGTCCTGAGCGGGTCGGCGAAGCGGTCGGCGCGGGTTCGAACCCAGAAGGAGCCGAGAGCGAGTCCCAGAATAAAGGCCGAGAGCATCAGCTCGAACGAATGGGTCGCGCTGGAGAGCACCAGCGACAGCATTCGAATCCAGGCGATTTCATAGACGAACGACGCGACCGCAGTGCCCAGAGCCGTCCACAGGAGCAGGCGGTGGAGAGCCGGGAGCGGGAGCGAGGAGGCGGTGGGCGGAGCTGGACTCACCGGCGGCGTGGCCTCCGCGGGGGCCGGTCCGAATCGCATGGCGGTCATCGCGCCGATGGCGACGACGAAGTTGAGGATGGCGGCTGCCAGGATGGTGCCCGGGAGACCTGCAAGGTTCACCAGGTAGAAGCCGGCGACCAGCACCCCAACCGCCGCGCCGAAGCTGTTGGCGAAGTAGAGCACCGAGAGAGTGCGTCCGGGGTCGCGCCCGATGCGCCGCAGAACGCCCGCCGACATCAGGGGGAAGGTGGCGCCGAGGAGCACCGACTGCGGCAGGATGAGCATGGCCGCGATCGCCCACTTGCTCACGACCAGCAGGGCGGATCCGGCACTGGCGGGAAACACCGAGGCGTAGGCCCAGCCGGTGACCGCAAGGTAGAGGTCGTGGAATACCAGTCCCACCAGGCCCACCGCTGCCTCTACCAGGGCATAGCCGAAGAGGGGCTCGCGGATGCGGTCGGTGAATCGCGCCACAAGCATGGCTCCGAGGGCCATGCCACCGAGGAAAATCACCAGGACGATGACCTGGGCGTATGCGCTGTGACCGACGAACAGCCCGAGGTAACGCGACCAGACGGATTCGTAGAAGAGTCCCGCGGCCCCGGACAGAATGAACAGGAGGGTCAGCACGACCAGCATCCGATGCCCCGGGTTGTAGGTTGGATGGGCTGAAGAGTAAGGACACCCACGGAGAGGGAGAAGGGACAACGCCCCTGCAACTCCCGTCTCAGTCGGCTCGCAGGACCTCCAGGGCCGACTGACGGAACAGGGTGGCGCTGGTCCACAGGCCGGTGGCCACCGTCAGCGCCAGCATGGCGAGAGCCAGCGCCGCGAAGCCGGCCCAGGGCATCGCAAAGGGCACCTGGAAGACCCAGCGGCTGATGGCCCACCCTCCCACTGTCGCCAGCGCGGTCGCCACCAGTGCCGCCAGCCCCCCCAGGGCGGCGTACTCGGTCACCATGATTCCCAGCACCTGTCGCCGGGTGGCGCCGATGGTTTTGAGGAGGGCGGCCTCGCGGACTCGCTGCAGCCGGCTCGCGGCCAGCGATCCCAGCAGTACCACGACTCCGGTGGCCAGGCTGAACAGGGCCATGAAGCGGATCGCGAGCGTGACGCTGGCGACGATCCGTTCGATCGTCCGCTGCACCGATGTCAGGTCGATGGATGTGACGTTGGGGTGCCGCTCGACAACCTGACGCTGCAGGCGGCCCATGGTCATGGCGTCGTCCACCCGGGTCAGCAGCACGAAGCTCTGGGGCGCATCATCGAGCGGACCGCGGGGGAAGACGGCGAAGAAGTTGGGCTCGAAGCGGGCCCACTTCACGTCGCGAAGGCTGGTCACGACGCTGGATACTGCCACGCCCTGCACGTCCCACACCAGGGTGTCGCGCACGGTGACGCCGAGATCCGAGGCGATGCCGGTTTCCAGGGAGACCGGTATCGGGGTGGCCGCGCCGGAGCCTCCCTTCCACCAGTCGCCCACCACCAGCTTCTCCGATCCCACCGTCGTGTCCCGGTAGGTGGAGCGATACTCCCGCCGGAGCGCCCATGGTTCGACCCGCTGGCTGTCGGGATCACCCGGGCGCCGATGAGTCGAGTCCGCCAGCAGGGCGCTGGCCGCAACACCGTTGATCGCCTTCAGGCGCATGGGCACGATCGGTACTGCCGGCTGGACTGCCAGGCCCTGGCCCCGGATGAGACCGCTCACATCGGCGAGCTGGTCCGGCTGGATGTCGAAGAAGACCAGGTTCGGCCGACCGAGCCCACCATCCAGCCTGAGTTCACGAAGCAGGGTGTGCTGCATCACGGCGACCGCGCCGAGCAGGAAGGCGCCGAATCCCAGGGCGAGCACCACGGCGGTGGTCTGATTGGCGGGGCGGTAGAGATTGGCCAGGCCCTGGCGATACACGTAGGCGAGCTTCCGGGGAAACCACCGCCGCAGCGCCCGGGTGAGCCCCAGCGCGGCCAGCCACAGCACCAGCAACGCCAGCCCAGCTCCGGCTGCGAAGAGAGCGCCCCGCCGGGCATCGCCGACCTGGAGTCCTGCCAGGGCCACGATGCTGGCAGCGAGGACGAACCGCGCCACCCAGGTCCAGCGGTCGGTGCGGGCGGCAGGCGCTTCCTCGACATCGCGGCGTAGCACCGCCAGCGGGGGCACTGTCCGCACCGCGAGGAGCGGCAGCATGGCAAAGGCGATCGCCACCCAGATCCCCACGCCAAGGCCGGTCACCATGGCCGAGACCGACGGACGCACCACGACATCGACAGGCAGAAACTGGCTGAACACCGCTGGCATGGCGAACTGGAGGAGGACGCCGAGGGTCACGCCTGCGAGGCTGCCGGCGAGGCCCATGGCCGCCGCCTGCACCAGGTACACGGCGAACACCTGACGACTCGAGGCGCCGAGGCAGCGGAGTACCGCGATGGTGTCGCGCTTGCGGCGGAGGAAGACCTGGACTGCGCTACCGACTCCGATCCCGCCGAGCAGGAGGGCGATGAGCGCCACCAGGCCCAGGTAGCGGCGAAGCTGGTCGAGGAACTGCTGCAGCTCGCGCTCCTCCTCGACCGCGGTGCGGAGGCTCCCCGAGCGGGCCGCGATGCGAGGTCGCCAGGCCCGGGCGAAGTCCCGGGCATCGAGCGTTGCCGGGGTGCGCAGGTACCACTCATACTCGACCCGGCTTCCGAAGGTGAGCAGCCCGGTTGCCTCCAGGTCGGTGGTGGAGATGAAGACCCGGGGCCCGAAGGCGCTCCGGATTCCAACATCGCCCGGGAAACTGGTGACGGTGCCCACGATGACGAACCGGGAATCACCCAGGGCCATCGTGTCGCCGATCCGCGCATCGAGCGCGGTGAGGAACGACGGGTCCACCAGGGTGATGTGCGCGCCGCCGAGCCGGCCCCACATCCCCTCGGGAGTGGTGTGCACCTGTCCGTAGAACGGATATCCTCCCCGGATGGCGCTCACACGGACCAGCCGGGCGCCACTGGTGCGCGGCACATAGGCCATGCCGGCGAAGCTGGTCACCTCCGCGCGATCCCGTTCCGGGTCCGCCCCGGCGGCCCTGGTGACCGTGTCCAGCAGCGCCCGGAATGGGGCGTCTGGGGCGGAACGCACGCGCATGGTGATGTCGCCGCCCAGGAGGGCGCGTGACTGGCTTTCGACGGAGGTACGCAAGTTGTCGGTGAACGACTGAATGGCGACCAGGGCCCCGACGCCGACCGAAATCCCGGCGGTGAGGAGCAGGAGCCGACGGCCTGCCGCGCGACTCTCTCGCCAGGCCATCGCGAGGACGAAGCGGGTCCCGGTCATCGGTCAGTGCGCTCGTCTGCGACGATTGAGCCGTCGGACAGATGGATGATGCGAAGGGCCTTCCGGGCGAGGTCGAGGTCGTGGGTGACCAGCACGGTGGTCGTGCCGAGCTCGCGATTCAGCCCCAGCAGGATGTCCACCACCATGGCCCCGGTGGCGGAGTCGAGATTGCCGGTAGGTTCGTCCACAAACAGGATGCGCGGACGGTTGCTGAACGCCCGTGCCAGGGCGACGCGCTGCTGCTCTCCTCCGGAGAGTTGCGCCGGATAGTGGTGCTCCCTGCCGTGGAGTCCGACCCGGGCGAGCAGCTCGTCGGCCCGGGGTTCGGCCTCCTCGCCACGCAGCTCCAGCGGGACCTGGACGTTCTCCCGGGCGGTGAGCGTTGGAATCAGGTGAAAGGCCTGGAAGACGAACCCGACCCGATCGGCCCGGAACCGGGCGAG
>DATBLR010000046.1:0-1702 GCA_036555275.1 Gemmatimonadales bacterium
ATGACCGCCACCGCCACCACCCGTCCCGTCATGCCGCCCTGCGATCACCGCCCCCGGCCGTACGAAGGGCTGCCGCGGGAGCAGGTGCTTGCGCTCAGACGTCAGTTCGCCAACCCCGCGATCTTCACGCTGTACCGGGAACCGTTGATGATCGTCGAGGGGCACATGCAGTACCTGTTCGATGAAACCGGACGGCGCTACCTGGATCTGTTCGCGGGCATCGTCACCGTGTCGGTGGGGCACTGCCATCCCCGGGTCACCCAGGCCATGCAGGACCAGCTGGAGAGGCTGGTCCATGCCACGACCATCTACCTGCACCCGAACTTCGCCCGGATGGCCCAGCAACTCTCGGCCAGGATGCCCCCGGGGCTGGACGTGACCTATTTCACCAACAGCGGCAGCGAGGCCAACGACCTAGCCATCCTGCTCGCACGGGCTCATACCGGGCACAACGACGTCATCGCCGTACGCAACAGCTATCACGGCGGCTCACCGGCCTCGATGGCGGCGACCAGTCACTACACCTGGAAATTTCCCCAGCAGCTCAACACCGGGATCCACCACGCGATCAGTCCCGATCCGTACCGGAGTCCGTTCACCGGGACCCCGGAGGAGATCGCCTCGAAGAGCGCCAACGACATCCTGGAGCTGATTCGCTACTCCACGCCGGGGAGGATCGCCGCCTTCATCGCCGAGCCGATCCAGGGCGTGGGGGGCGTGACCCAGGGCGCGGCCAACTACCTGAGGGAAGCCTACGCCATCGTGCGGGCGCACGGCGGAGTCTGCATCTCCGATGAAGTGCAGACCGGATTCGGACGCACCGGCACCCACTACTGGGGTTTCCAGCACTACGGCGTGGTGCCGGACATCGTGACCATGGCCAAGGGGATCGGGAACGGCGCTCCCCTGGCCGCGGTGACCACCAGGCGGGAGATCGCGGAGAAACTGACGCAGCGAACCCACTTCAATACCTTCGGTGGCAATCCGGTCAGCATGGCGGCGGGGCTCGCGGTCATGGAGGTGATCGAGGAGAGCGGGCTGCAGGAGAACGCCCGGGTCGTCGGCGGCCGGTTCAAGCGCGGTCTCGAGGAGCTGCAGCGCCGCCATCGATTGATCGGAGATGTGCGGGGTATGGGGCTGATGCTGGGCGTGGAGCTGGTACAGGACCGCGCCACCAAGGCTCCGGCCCGGGAGGAGACGCTCGAGGTCATGGAGCACGCCCGCGAGCTGGGCGTCCTGCTCGGCAAGGGCGGCCTCGAGGGCAACACGCTACGCATCAAGCCGCCGATGTGCATCACCGCCGCGGACGTGGATTTCGCCCTGGAAGTACTGGATGTTGCGTTGGCGAGGGTGGAGCGGGAGAAGGGGTGCGCCTAGGGGCCGGATATATCCGGCCCCTACGCACACCCCATCTCCCCTAGCTGCTGAACCCAATCCCCATCCTGTCCAGCAGCCTTAGCATCAATCCCGGCGGCTCGCCGGAGTCGGTCTTGCGGAGCGCACGGGTGACAGCATTGACGGCCCAGCTTCGGAGCGGTTCGGGCGGGTATGGAAACGGGCGCTTCGTGACCAGCGGCAGGTCGAGGAGGTCGCTCTGCCGATCGAGGGCCATGTGCGCCAGGATGCGCCCCGCAATCCGGGTGGTTCCCAGTCCATGCCCGGTAAACCCGAGGCCGTAGCAGGCGCGGCCGCCGAGTGCCCG
>DATBLR010000052.1:0-3054 GCA_036555275.1 Gemmatimonadales bacterium
ATCGGTGCTTGATGCTCCGCCTCCGTACCTTCGGCAGCCCAGCAGTGGAGCGGGACGGGGTGGTCCCAGAGGGCGCCGCGACCCAGCGAAAGCCGCTTGCCCTGCTCACCCTGCTTGCCGCGGCGGGGGAACGAGGCCACAGCCGTGACCAGCTGCTGGCCTATCTATGGCCCGAGACCGGGCCGGATCGCGCTCCCCACCGGTTGAACCAGGCCCTGCACGCCCTGCGGCGCGATCTCGCCGCGGAGCGCCTGTTCCTCGGATCGGTCAAGTTGCGGCTCAACCCGGAGATCATCTCGAGTGACCTCGATGACTTTCAGAAGGCACACGCGGCCGGAGACATGGAAGGCGCGGTGGCGCTGTACCGGGGCCACTTCCTCGATGGATTTCACCTTCGCAACGCCCCCGAATTCGATCGCTGGATGGAGGCGGAACGGAGCCGCCTCCTCAGGATCTGCAACGACGCGCTGGAGGCTCTGGCCGCGTCCGCGGCGGCGGCTGGAGACGCCCGTGCTGCCGCCCTCTGGTGGCGCCGCCTCGCCGACCAGGACCTCTACAGCTCGCGGGTCACCGTCCACCTCATGCACGCCCTGGCGGCTTCCGGAAACCGGGCGGACGCCCTGCAGGTCGCCCGGAGCTATCAGGAGCGGATGGAGACGGAGCTGGAGGCCGTCCCAAATCCGGCGGTGGTGGCGCTCTCCGAGAACCTGAGGAAACAACCTGCCGGCCCGACGCCGTCCCCTCCGGCGTCGGCGGTCTCCATAGCGGTGCTGCCGCTGGCGCTGCTGGGGGCCGACCCATCCCTGGGACACTTCGCGGAAGGGTTGATCGAGGAGGTCATGGCGGCGTTGGGCCGGATCGAGGGAGTCCGCGTCGTGGCCAGGATCTCGGTAACTGGGTTGCTCGGTATGGGGCTGGAAGCCAGGGAGCTGGGCCGGCGGCTCGACGCTCGGGCGATTCTCGAGGGAAGTATTCGCCAGGCGGAAAACCGGCTTCGGGTGAACGCCAACCTGGTGAATGTCCCGGACGGCTGCCGGGTCTGGTCGGGCAGCTTCGATGGTCTTGTGGACGATCCCTTCGCCGCGCAGGAAAGGCTGGCGCATGACATTATTGACGGGCTGCGGAAAGCGCTCGATGCCTTGAGGAGCGGATGAACGACATCGGTCGGGCCCGCGAGGGGACGGGGGAGTCAGCGGGAGTTGGAGCGGCTGATCTGTCCTCACGGTTGCGTCGCGACCTCGGCGACCGCTATGCGCTGGAGCGGGAGCTGGGGCACGGGGGGATGGCCACTGTGTTCCTGGCGACCGATGTCAGGCACCACCGCTCGGTGGCGCTCAAGGTGCTGCAGCCCGGGATGGTGCGGGGGACCGAGCGGTTCCTGCGGGAGATCCAGCTGGCCGCCGGACTCAGTCACCCGCACATCGTGCCGCTGTACGACTCGGGCGAAGCGGGGGAGTTCCTGTACTACGTGATGCCCTTCGTCACTGGCGAGTCCCTGCGTGACCGGCTGGCGCGGGAGGGAGCCCTGCCGGTGGGGGACGTGGTACGGATCGGTCGGGAGGTGGCAGAAGCGCTGGCCTACGCGCACGCCCAGGGGATTGTCCATCGCGACATCAAGCCGGAGAACATCCTGCTCTCCTCGGGCCATGCCGTGGTGAGCGACTTCGGGATCGCCCGGGCGCTGGACGCCGCCGGTGGGGGAAGGATCACCGAGGCGGGGATGGCAGTGGGCTCGCCGATGTACATGAGCCCGGAGCAGGCGGAGGGGGAGCCGGAGTTGGATGGGCGGAGCGACATCTACAGCTTGGGGTGCGTGCTGTACGAGGCGGTGACCGGGAAGCCGCCGTTCAGCGGCAGGAGCCTGCAGGCCATCCTGGTGAGCCGACTGCTGGAGACGCCGCCCGGGATCCGGGCGGTGCAGGCCGCGCTGCCGCCCGGGCTGGAGGCGGTAATCCGACGGGCGATGGCGCGCGAGCCGGCGCAGCGGTTTGCGAACGCCGGCGAGCTCGTGGCGGCGCTGGGAGCGCTCGCGGCCGGGGGTTCAGGGAAGGTGGCGACGATCGGAGGAGAACAGGCGTCGATCGCGGTGCTGCCGTTCGTCAATCTAAGCCCGGACCCGGACAACGAGTACTTCAGCGACGGCATGACCGATGATCTGATGAACGCGCTGGCCAGGATCCCCGGGCTCCGGGTGGCCGCGCGCACCTCGGCGTTTTCCTTCAAGGGGAAGGACCGGGACGTCATGGAAATCGGGGAGCGGCTCCGGGTGGCGACAGTCCTGGAGGGAAGTGTCCGGAAGGCGGGGAATCGGCTGCGGATCAGCGCCCAGCTGGTCAATACCGGCGACGGCTACCAGCTCTGGTCGGAGACCTATGAGAGGGATCTCCAGGATGTATTCGCTCTCCAGGACGAGATCTCACGTACGATCGCCGAGGCACTCAAGCTGAGGCTGCTGGGCGACTATGGGACTGAACCAGTCCAACCTGGGACTCGCAATCTCGAGGCCTATACCTTGTACCTCAAAGGTCGCTTCTACGCCCAGACCCGTACGCCCGAGGGGCTCCGGCGCGGCTTGGCCTACTATGAGGAGGCCCTGGCTGTCGAGCCGGAGTACGCCAGGGCCCACGCCGGCGTGGCGGAGTGCTGGTCGCTGCTTGGATTCATCGAGTTTGGGGATGTCCCTCCCGCCGAGGCCATGCCCAGGGCCAAGGCGGCGGCGGTGCGGGCGCTGGAGCTGGACCAGGCCAGCGGGGAAGCTCATACAATCCTGGGAATCGTCGCACTGATCTACGAGTGGGATTGGGCCCGAGCCGAGCGCGAGCTCAGACAGGGAATCGACCTGGCTCCGAGGAACAGCCTGAACCAGGTCTGGTATGGGATCTTCCTCGCGTCGCAGGGCCGCCACGAGGAGGCCATCGAGAGGTCGCGCCTGGCGGAGGCGCTCGACCCACTCTCGCTCACCATCCATCAGGTCGTAGGTCGCTGCCTCTACTGGGCTCGTCACCTCGACGAAGCCATCGCGCACCTGCAGGCCACGCTGGAGATGGATCCGCG
>DATBLR010000059.1:0-50753 GCA_036555275.1 Gemmatimonadales bacterium
GCGAAGGCCGCGGGAGCCCGCCGCGTCTCTTCGCTCACGTCAGGATCCGTACGACTTGCCGCACTCCGGGCAGAACTTGGGGGTGCCGTCGGCCTCGGCGCCGCAATGCGCGCATTTCCGCTTGGCCGCGATTGACGCGCCGCACTCGGGACAGAACTTCCCGCCCTGCGTCTTGGCGCCGCAGCTTGGGCAGACGGCGGCACCAACCTGGGCGAGGTCCCGCTGGCCCAGGTAGTCCACGTCTCGGGCCTTCTGCATCGCCTGGTCCCGGGCCGCCTGGGCCTGGGCGGAGGCGATCTCCTCGTCGAGATCCGGGGCGCAGTTCTCGCAGAGCCCCGCCTTCTTGTTCCAGCAGACCGGCTCGCAGACCCAGTTCCCGCAGCGGGTGCACTGCTTGAAGATCGGGCTGATCTCCCGGACCGCCGCGTCGAGAGCGGCATCGTGCTGCGGGCCGGCCGCCATCGCCTGTAGCGAATCGGCCGACTGCGCCGCCCGGCCGAAGATGCCCCCGAACAGAGATGCCGCCACGTCCACCGCCGAGGCTGCGACCCCGAGCTTGTTGGTCTGGAAGGTGGACATGTAGCCGCTGCCACACTTCTCGCACATGAACTTGAACTGGAACCCGCGCTGCGAGGACAGGTCCTGGTAATTGTTGGTAAACGGGATCTTGGCCATGGCGGGCTCCTTTGTGGCCAAAGCTGCGGCGGGCCAGGAGGGACGTCAAGCGGCGCCCCTCCGCCTCCTCCCGCCTTCCCAGGGCACTCCAGGATCGGTAAACCCAACAGCACCACAGAGCCACAGGGCACAGAGCGATCCTCATTCCTGACATCACCTCCATCGTCGCACCCGACTCTGTGTCTCGGTGGCTCTGTGGTTCCCGCTCACTCAGGTCGCGGCTGCTCCTATAGTATGAGGTCGCAACCTCACCTTCGGGATGGTCGGAGCTCCAGGGGTAACGCGCGCCGGTACGCTCGTCCATATTCTCCGTTGCGGGACACCCCGGTCCCGCCAAGGTCCCTCCACCGCGCCACCAGGAGGCCAAACATGTGTGCGCAAGCCACTACCCTTACCCCGCAACAGACGATCGCCGCTGCCAAGGCCCCGCTGCTGGCCTACAACGAGAAGAACTGGAACGCGGTCAAGGCCAGCATCACTCCCGATTTCACCTATGACGAAGTGGCCACCCATAGGAAGGTGCAGGGCGTGGATCAGGCGATATCCGCCTGGCAGGGGTGGGCCAACGCCATCCCGGACTCGAAGGCGACGTTCCATAACGCCTGGGCCAGCGGCACCACGGTGGTGCTCGAGGTGACCTGGCAGGGGACCCACAAGGGGCCGATGCAGATGCCCACCGGACCCATCGCAGCCACCGGCAAGCGGATCGACATCCGCGCCTGCATTGTGTCTGAAATTGCGGGCGACAAGGTCCGGACCCAGCGCCATTACTTCGACATGGCGACCCTGCTGCAGCAGATCGGGGTCGCGGGTTAGAGACCGCGGTCGGCTATCGGCTATCGGCTATCGGCTATCGGCTGTCGGCCGTCGGCTGCCGGCTATCAGCTATCAGCTATCAGCTATCGGCCATCGGCCGACCGCTGACGGCTGATGGTTGATAGCTGATGACCGACGGCCTGTGTGTCACCGCCGCTGTCGTAACCCGTCGAACGATGCTACCTTCGAGCCGATGCTCGGGAGCCATAGGGTTCGGTATCGGAAGATGGAGCGGTCACCACCGGCTCACCCGCCTGGCAGGGGCCGCCACCCTGGCATGCTTCCTCGCGGCCCAGACCTGGGTGGTGTGTCCCGTGACCTGCCTGAGGCACGGGCACCGTGGCCTCGTTGCGGCAGCAGTCCACGACCACCAGCACAGCATGCACGGCGCCCCTTGCCATGCCGACAAGCAGCTTCGGACCGAGCTTCCCACTCCCGAGCAGCTCGCTGTCATGCTGCCGACCAGCTGGGCCCCTGGCATACCGGTGCCCGCGGTCGTGACCCCACCGGCTGCGACGTCGGCCGTTGCTTACCTGCAGCAGATACCCGCCGAGGATCCTCCCCCTCCCCGGTTGAGCTGACCCGACCGAGCTGACGACTCGCGTTCACGGCGATCCGCTTACGGCCGTCGGCGCTGGCCATCGGCGATAGCCGTGAAATCCAAAGGTCTGCCGCGCCAAGGGCCCTGCACCAGGGCTCGCCGCAGGCTCAGCCATTCCACCGTGGGGGGCTCATGAGGGTAACCGCGCGAAGCAGCGCGAGCGCAGTGTCGCTGCTGGTCGGGTTGTTCGCGGCCGGGCCGATGACAGCGCAGCAACCGGCGGACACCGTGGACAAGCCGATCAACCTGGGGAGCCAGTCCGCGTACCTGGGAGAGATCGACCGCTTTCCGCTCCAGATCTCCGGGTTCGGAGTGGGAGACTATAGCTATGCCGGCCGAACCGGAGCGAACTCCTTTTCTGCCGGGAAGGTTGCGGTCGGCGTCTTCCGGGAGATCACCAGGCACGCCTACGTCTTCGGTCAGTTGACGACGGCGCTGCATGCGGATGAGGCCGGCGGGGAACCCGTGACCGAGACCGAAATCGACAACCTGCTGGTCTCGCTGGTCCCGCCGGGCGCCTCGAACCTGAGCCTGAACTTCGGCAAGCTCGATCTCCCGATCGGGTTCGAACGGGACGATGAGCCGCTCAATTTCCTGGCGAGTCCCAGTTTCAACTTCGAGCTGGGAAGGCCGGTCAAGATGGTCGGGCTCCAGGGAACCTGGACCAAGCCCTGGGTGGAACAGGCCGTCGGGACCGGTCTCCTCAAGAAGTTCCAGGGAATGCGTTACAGCGACGACGTGGGCGGCGCGCTGCGCCAGGTATCCGCGGGTGATGTCGGCCAGATGCCGTACTGGGAAGCCCAGGTCATCACCACGGCGGTGCATCACGGGCTGGTGCTGTATCACTACTTGTTCCAGGAGGCATCGTGATGGGAACCGGATGTTGAAGACTGTCGGGGGTCAGCTGTCGGCTGTCAGCTGTCAGCAACGGCTAACAGCCAACGGCCAGCGGCTAGCCGCTAAAGGCTAACGGCTGACACCTCGGCGACGCCGCACCGCTCGGGTCACGAGCGCCACCGTCGCCAGGGCCGGCGTCACCCAGGCATCCGGAGCCGCCATTGCCCACAACGTGGCCCCGCCGGCCAGGCACCACAGCGTGGGAACGACCCACAGCGTCCAGGATTCTTCCGCAACCAGCAGGAGGCCCAGCGTCGCCGTGGCGGTCGGATCCGGCGCCAGGCCGAACAGCTCAACCCCCGCCCAGGCCCTCCCGAGCAGCGGCCCTATGAGGGGCTGCAACACTAGGGCGAAGAAAATAATCCCGAGGCCGATTCGGTCAGGCGCCGGCGGCTGCGGCGGCGACAGACCCCGCCGCCACAGTGTATTCGCGACCAGGAGCGCCGCCTGGATCGCGCAGCAGGCCGCGAAGTACGGAGCCGCCAGATTGATGGTCGCGTATCGCCGCCAGTGAAACGCCCAGCCGACCCAGGCCCACGCTGCGACCAGGATCGCCGTGACGACTCGTCGCTGCCAGGTGCCGCGTCGCCCTGCCAGCGCGAGGAGCACCAGGCCGAGCGCCACGGCCAGCAGCTGTCCGGGCCAGAGTTCGCGGTTGTACAGCTCGAACAGCCGGTAGTACGTGCGGGACGAGAACATCAGGAAGTCGGACAGCCGATAGGTCCACCACTCGGGCATCAGACGCTCCGGACGAACTCGATCATTCGGCGCCTGAGCGCCTCATCCGGGAGACGGCCCCGGGCGGCGCCCAGGTTCTCCACCACGTGGGCGACACTGCTGGTGGCGGGGATCGCGCACGTAACCGCCGGATGCGACACGATGAACTTGAGGAGGAACTGGGGCCAGCTGGTGCAGTCGATGTCGGCCGCCCACGCCGGCAGCCGTGTACCGGCGTACCGCCGGATGAGGTCGCCCCGCTGGAACGGGCGATTGACGATCACCGCCATGCCACGCTCCCTGGCGAGGGGGAGGAGGCGGTCCTCGACCTCGCGGTCGAGGATGTTGTAGCTGAACTGCACAAAATCCAGTGGCTGGCTTCGCATCACCCGCTCGAACTCCGCGTGACGCCGGCCATGAGAAGTCGTGATCCCGACATAGCGCAGTTTGCCCGCCGCCTTCATGGCGAAGAGCGTGGGCAGATGCTCTTCCCAGGCCAGGAGGTTGTGGACCTGCAGCAGGTCAAACCGGGGCACTCCCCAGGCGCGACGCGATGCCTCGATCTGGGCGGAGCCCTCGTCCCCGGAGGAGGTCCACACCTTGTCGGCGGAGAACAGTCGCGCGGGCATCCCGAGCTGTTCGAGGCCGTATCCGATGACCGGCTGCGACGAGCCGTACATGGGGGAGCAGTCGATCAACCGGCCCCCGGCGTCGAAGAAGCCCCGCATCACGGCCGCGCAGGCGTCACGCGCCACCCGGTCCTCGCCCACGTTGAAGGTGCCCCAGCTGCCCAGTCCGACCAGCGGCAGCTCCTCTCCCGTGGACGGGATGCGCCGGGTCAGCAACGGCGTCGACTGGGCGATTGCCCTCCCGGGTCGAAGCAGTGCGGCCGCGCCCGCAGCCGCCAGGGCGCGGAGCAGGCTGCGGCGATCGAGCCGTGCGGATGGGAACATGGAGGCCTCCTGAAGCCGGCGGCGTTGTGTGGAGGGTCGGTGAATGGCTGTCGGCTATCGGCTATCAGACCTCAGTCGCCTCGGTGGCTCCTCCGGCCGGCCTTCCGCACCGGCCGCAAGCCCTCGAGGAAGCCGCCTAACATCTCGAGATTGGACCGCAGCATGGACGCGCTCCTGGCGCCCTTGGCCAGGCCGTAGGAGCCCTCCGCTGCGGCCACGACGAACGCCGCCACCTTCCTCGCGTCCACGTCCCGCCGCACGGTGCCTTCCGCCTGGCCGCGCTGGAGGGCGCGGGCGAACCCATTCCGCCAGGCCTCGAACGCCGCATCGACATGGCGCCGGAACCGTTCGTCGAGGGGAGACATCTCCTGGGCCATGTTGTTGAGCGGACAGCCCAGCTCGATCTCGCCGGCCGTGAGGCTCGCCGCCCGGTGCCTGAGGACCTGCTGCAGGGCGGTGACCGGATCTGCCGTGGACGCTTCCAGCAGTCCCAGCCAGCGCTTGAGCAGCAGGCCCTTCACGACCTCGTTCACCACGGCGTAGCCGAGTGCCGCCTTGTCGGGAAAGTGATGATACAGGGCGCCTTTCGTTACCCCGGCCCGGGCCAGGATGGCATCGAGGCTCGCAGCCTGGAAACCGCGGCGATAGACTTCCTCGAACGCGGCCTTGAGCAGCTTCTCGCGGGTGACGTCGGGCGCCCGGGTGCGACGCTTCACCCGGCCTTTCGCCATCAAGTTTCCTCCTGAAACAGCGGATTGCGTACCGAGAGGTATGTAACGGATTCCTGCCGGCGGTGTCAACCGAGGTGGCTTGACGCCGAGCAGGCTGATTGGTACATACCAAGCGGTTTGTAGGGGGGGCTGCCGGCTGTCGGCCATCGGCTATCAGCTATCGGCTAACGGCACGGGCTTGGAACTGGGCACCCGGCACCCGGTATTCGGTACTCGGTACCGCACTCGATCCTCCCTACGCCAATCTTGTCCAAAGCCTGAGTCGTCCTAAAGGAGCAGACCATGAGCAGCGTCCGGCTTCTGGTTGGTACCCGGAAAGGCGCATTCGTCCTGACCGCGGACGGCAAGCGTGATCGGTGGGAGATCAGCGGCCCCCACTTCGCCGGCTGGGAGATCTATCACGTCAATGGCTCGCCCACGGATCCCAACCGGCTGTACGCGTCGCAGTCCAGCGGCTGGTTCGGGCAGTTGATCCAGCGCTCCAACGACGGCGGCAAGAGCTGGGAGCCGATGGGCAACCAGTTCACCTATGACGGCGTCCCCGGCACCCACCAGTGGTATGATGGCACCCCGCATCCCTGGGAGTTCAAGCGGGTCTGGAATCTCCAGCCCTCGCTGACCGATCCGGACACGGTCTACGCGGGAGTGGAAGACGCTGCCCTGTTCCGCACCAGTGATGGCGGACGGACATGGGAGGAGCTGTCCGGACTGCGCGGCCACGGCTCCGGACCGAAATGGGCGCCGGGCGCCGGCGGCATGTGCCTGCATACGATCCTGCTGGATCCCGGCGATCCCCGGCGGATCTTCATCGCCATTTCGGCGGCGGGTGCCTTCCGGAGCGACGATGCCGGTACGACCTGGCGGCCGATCAACCGCGGGCTCAGGTCCCAGCATATCCCCGACCCGGAGGCCGAGGTCGGGCATTGCGTCCATCGCATCGGCATGCACCGGTCCCGGCCGGGGGTGCTGTTCATGCAGAAGCACTGGGATGTCATGCGCAGCGACGACGCCGGCGACTCGTGGCGCGAGGTGAGCGGCGATCTGCCGACGGACTTCGGCTTCACGCTCGGCGTGCACGCGCACGAGCCCGAGACCGTCTACGTCGTCCCGATCAAGAGCGACTCGGAACACTATCCGCTGGAGGGCAAGCTGCGCGTCTACCGGAGCCGGAACGGCGGCTGCGAGTGGGAAGCGCTGACCAAGGGCCTGCCGCAGCGCGACTGCTACGTCAACGTGCTGCGCCACGGAATGGCGGTCGATTCCCTCGATCCATGCGGCGTGTATTTCGGAACCACCGGTGGCCAGGTGTATGGATCGGCCGATGCGGGCGACAGCTGGACCCCCATCGTCCGGGATCTCCCCGCCGTGCTCTCGGTCGAAGTACAGACCCTGGCATGATCCGGCTCGTCCTTCCGCAGCACCTCAGGACACTGGCCCGGGTCGGCGAGGAGGTGACGCTCGAGCTGAACGGTGTGGTGACCCAGCGTTCCGTGCTCGATGCCCTGGAGGCCGGCTACCCGATGCTTCGGGGGACGATCCGCGATCACGTCACTCAGCGGCGCCGCCCGTTCGTCCGGTTCTTCGCCTGCGGAGAGGACCTTTCCCACGAACGGCCGGACGCCCCCCTTCCCGAAGCCGTTGCCACCGGCGCGGAACCCCTGCTGGTGGTGGGGGCGGTGGCCGGAGGCTGACGGTCAGTTCCTGATCTCCCGGCACGTCAAGCACTTAGCCGGCCCGGTGGAAGCAAGGTTCGGCGTGTCGATTTCCCCACCCCTCATTCGACGCATAGTGTAGAGCCCCCAATGCAGGCAAGACGACTGCGTCCGGGAGCGGGGCTCCCAACCCAGGTAGAAGGAGACGAGCGGATGCGAGTCATGATCCTGATCAAGGCCGACAAGAGTACCGAGGCGGGTGTCATGCCCGACCAGAAACTGCTCGCCGAAATGGGGAAGTTCAACGAAGAGCTGGTGAAGGCAGGGGTGATGCTCGCCGGCGAGGGACTGCATCCGAGCTCGAAGGGCGCCCGGGTCCGGTTCTCCGGCGAGAAGCGGACGGTGATCGATGGGCCGTTCGCCGAAACCAAGGAGCTGATCGCCGGCTTCTGGCTGTGGCAGGTAAAGTCGATGGACGAGGCGATCCAGTGGGTCAAGCGCTGCCCCAATCCGCTCCCGGGCGAGTCCGAGATCGAGATTCGGCAGGTGTTCGAGGCGGAGGATTTCGGCGCCGAATTCACTCCCGAGCTCCGCGCGCAGGAGGAGCGGTTGCGCGCCCAGTTGGCCGCGAAGAAGGCTTAGGAGCCCGTCCGGAAGCTTGGCTCGCACCCCACACCTCAGCTGGAGATGCGACAATGCGATTCATGATCATGGTCAAGGCGACCAGGGAGACCGAAGCGGGAATCTGGCCGGAGGGGAAGGAGAAGCTCTTCGCCGACATGGCGAAGTACCACGAGGACCTGGCGAAGGCGGGCGTGCTGCTCGATGCCTCGGGGCTGCAGCCGAGCTCCAAGGGGGCGCGCATCAAGTACTCCGGCGGGCAGCGCACCCTGGTCGACGGACCGTTCTCCGAGACCAAGGAGCTGATCGCCGGGTACACGCTCATCCAGGTGAAGTCCCGGGAAGAGGCGATCGAATGGGCCAAGCGTTTCCCCGCTCCCCACGGGGCAACAGCGGACGGCGAGATCGAAATCCGCCAGTTGTACGAGCTGGAAGACTTCGGCCCGGTCGAGGCGATCGAGCGCTTTCGCAAGATCGGGATCGGGACCAAGAAGTAATGGAGGTATCAATCCATGGAGACCGGACGATGCGGTTCATGATGCTGTATAAGCCGGGCAGGGAAACGGACACTCCCCCGAGCCAGGAAGAGATCGCCAGGGTGGGGCGGTTGATCGAGGAGATGGCAAGGGCCGGCGTGCTGATCGCGACCGACGGGCTGCAGCCGAGCTCGCAGGGCGCGCGAGTCCAAATCTCCGGAGGGAAGTTCACCGTGACCGACGGCCCCTTCACGGAGACCAAGGAGCTGATCGCCGGCTACGCGATTGTCCAGGCGAAGTCGAAGCAGGAGGCGATCGAGCTGGCCAAGCGCTTCCTCGCGGTGATGGGCGAGGGGCAGAGCGAGATTCGTCTGATGCACGACACACCGGCCTTCGACGCCCGGTCCGCGCCGGAGCCGGGCAAGGCGGAGCGCAGGCAGGCGCCCGCGAGTCGTTAGCCGCGGCTGGCGGCCTTGCACTGGCGGGTGAAGGCGGACTGATTGGGAGCCGTGACGGCCACCGACACCCACCGCGCGATCGACGCGGTCTGGCGCATCGAGTCGCCGAGGCTCATCGCGGGCCTCGCACGACTGGTGCGTGACGTGGGGCTGGCCGAGGATCTCGCGCAGGACGCGCTGGTTGCCGCGCTCGAGCAATGGCCGGAGTCGGGCGTCCCGAACAACCCGGGCGCCTGGCTCATGGCCGTCGCGAAGCGTCGCGCCATCGATCAGCTGCGCCGGCGCACCCTGCTGGATCGCAAGGAGGGGGAGCTGAGCCGCGAGATCGGGGCCCGGCTCGAGGCGGCAGTACTCGATCTCGACGCATCCCTCGATGACGATATCGGTGATGATCTCCTGCGCCTCGTGTTCACCGCCTGCCATCCGGTGCTGTCGACCGAGGCCCGCGTCGCCCTCACGCTCCGCCTGCTTGGTGGACTCACGACAGGGGAGATCGCGCGGGCGTTCCTGGTGCCGGAGCCGACGGTCGCGCAACGGATCGTGCGAGCCAAGCGGACCCTGGCCGAGGCGCGGGTGCCCTACCAGGTTCCCCGGGGGGCGGAGCTCACGGTCCGCCTCGCGTCGGTGCTGGAGGTGATTTACCTCATTTTCAATGAGGGCTACACGGCGACCGCGGGCGATGCCTGGATGCGCCCGGCGCTCTGCGAGGATGCGCTCCGCCTCGGTCGCGTCCTGGCGGAGCTGATGCCACGGGAGCCGGAGGTCCACGGCCTGGTCGCGTTGATGGAGATCCAGGCGTCCCGGTTGGGCGCGCGGATCGGCCCGTCCGGAGAGCCGATCCTCCTCCTCGATCAGGATCGAGGGCGCTGGGATCAGCTCCTCATCCGTCGCGGCCTCGCGGCGCTGGAACGTGCCGAGGCGATTGGCGGGACGCTGGGGCCCTACACGCTCCAGGGCGCGATCGCCGCCTGCCACGCGCGCGCCCGCACGGCGGAGGAAACCGACTGGGCGCGGATCGTAGCGCTCTACGATGGGCTCGCCGAGCTCAGGCCTTCTCCGGTGGTGGAGCTCAACCGCGCCGTGGCGGTGGGGATGGCGTTCGGTCCCGCCGCGGGGCTCGAGCTGGTGGATGGCCTCACCTCGGAACCGTCCCTCACGAACTACCACCTGCTGCCCAGCGTGCGCGGTGACCTTCTCGTCAAACTGGGCCGCTTCGACGAGGCGCAGCAGGAATTCGCCCGTGCCGCATCGCTGACCCGGAACGGGCGGGAGCGGGCCCTGCTGCTGGAGCGCGCCGGCCAGTGCCAGCGCCGGTCCGAGCCGCTGCAGCGAGGGTGACCGGGGAGGGCGGTGCGGGGAGGATTACTCCACCCGCAACGTGGCCGCGGGATCAATCCGCGCCGCGCGCCACGCGGGCACGCCGCACGCCAGCATCGCCACCCCGGCCAGGAGGGCGACCACGACGAGATAGGTGACCGCATCGAGTCTCGACACGCCGAACAGCATCGCGACGAGGGCCTGAGTCGCGGCGACTGCCCCTGCCACCCCGATCACGACGCCCAGCCCGGTGAGCGTCATTCCCTGGCGCACCACGAGAGCAACGATTCGGGCGCGCGAGGCTCCCAGCGCCGAGCGCACCCCGATTTCGCTGGTCCGCTCGGCGACGCTGCCGGAGAGCACGCCGTAAATCCCGGCGGCCGCGAGTACCAGGGCCACGAGCGCGAACGCCTCGAACAGAACCAGCGCGTAACGACGCTCGGCCGCCGTAGCGGCGACGAGGTCGTCCATCGTGGCGACCCGCACGATGGCCTGGTCCTTGTCGACCGACCAGATCGCCTGGCGAACGGCCGAGGCGAGCGACGCCGCATCCTGGCGGGCACGAACCACGAGCGACATGCTGTGGTCCGCGAAGTGCCACTGGGCCGGCGTCGTGTACACCGCATCCGCGTCATTCAACGCCAGCGACATCTGCTTCACGTCCCCCACCACGCCGACGATCGTGTAGAGCGGTCCGTCTGCGGTCCCGATGTGCAGCCGCTGGCCGATCGGATCGACTCCCGGCAGCCGGCGCTTCGCCATGGATTCGCTGATGAGGGCGACCAGCGGGGCTCCGGCCTGATCGCGCTCGTCGAGCGGTCGGCCGCTGCGGAGCGGGATGCGCATCGTCTCGAGGTAGCCCGGGCTCACGGCATACCGGAAGGTGCCGCGCACCTCGCCAGGGTCACTGGAACGACTCGGGTCGAAGCCGACACCGTACAAGTCGAGGTCTCCGCTGAGGGGCAGCTGGCTGGTGAGCCCGGCAGCCGTGACCCCGGGCACCTGTCGGACGGCTTCGAGCGCCTGGACGAAGAACCGGTAGGTGGTGCTGTCCTGGTCGAACCGATGGCCCGAGGCCTGCACCTGCATGGTGAGCAGGCCCGGCGAGTCGAAGCCGGAGGCGACCGCGAACAGACGCTTCAGGCTCCGGAGCAGCAGACCCGAGCTCACCAGCAGGATGAGGGCAAGTGCCACCTCCGCGACGACCAGCGCGGTGCGGGCCCGTCGGTGCCCGCCGGCGGTGCGCCGTGAGGAGTGCTGGAGATCCGCGTGCCAATGGCCGCGCGACGCGGCGAGCGCCGGGGTCAACCCGAAGGCCAGGCCGATGAGGGTCGTGACGCCCAGGGCGAAGGTGAAGACGCCACCATCGAGCCCGATCGCGCCGGCGCGCGGCAGGCCCGGGGGGCTGAGCGCTATGAGCGCGCGGATCCCGAGCACGGCCACGCCCATGCCGACCACCCCGCCCATCGCCGCGAGGAGCAGGCTCTCGGTCAGCACCTGCCGGATCAGCCGAGGGTTGCCGGCGCCAAGCGCCGCCCGCAGTGCGAACTCGCCCCGCCGGTGGACCGCACGGGCGAGCAGCAGATTGGTCACGTTCACACAGGCGATCACCAGCACCAGGATCACCGCTCCGAGGACGGCGAGCAGTGCCGGCCTTACGGAGCGGGTGAGATCGTCCTGCAGCGAACTCACGATGAGGCCACCCTTGAGGGATGCCCAGGGCGCTCTGGAGAACTCCGGCATGGGGGCGTGTGCAATCGCGGCCAGCTCCAGTCTGGCCTGATCGGTGGCGATGCCCGGTCGAAGCCGCCCCACCATGCGCAGGTGATGGCCCCACGCTCTGGGTTGTGAGAGATCGTACTGCAGCGGTCTCCACAGCTCCGCCGAGGGGGCCAGCACATTCTCGAAGCTCCTGGGCATCACCCCGATGACCATATAGGGATCACCGTCGAGCGTGATCGGGCGCCCGAGGATCGCGCGGTCAGCGCCAAAGCGACGGCGCCACAGGGCGTCACCGAGGATCACCACCTGGGGGCCGCCCTGGCGATCGTCGGAGGGCTGGAAGCTCCGTCCGAGCGTCGGCGCTACGTCCAGGACCCGGAAGTACTCGGCGCTTACGCTCTGCGCGTCGAGCCGCTCGGGTTCAGCCGGTCCCGTCAGGGTCGGCTGCCAGGGCTTGATGACGGCGAGGGCGTCGAAGGAACGAGCCCGTTCCGCCAGCTCTCGATAGGTGCCGAACGTAGTCTCGGCGCGCGAACCGTCGGTGCCGTTGTCCCAGATCGTGATGATCCGGCCGGCTTGCGGATACGGAAGGGACTGAAAGAGAATCGGGTTCACCGCGCTCCAGATGGCCGTCGTCGCGCCGATACCGAGCCCCAGCGTAAATACTGTGATGGCCGTGAAGCCTGGCGAAGCGCGCAGCCGGCGCGCGCCATAGCGGAGATCGGCGACCAGTGTCTCGATCAGGTTCTCCCACCCGTATCCGCGCACCTGTTCGCGCACGCCGGTGACCGTGCCGAGCTCCAGCCGGGCAGCCCGGCGCGCCTGGTCGGGAGGCAGGCCCTGCGCGAGATGCGCGGCAGTAGCCTGCTCCAGGTAGTCCTGCACCTCGTCGGCCACGTCCTGGTCGGCCGCGGTCCGGTGGGTCAGCGCGTGGAGGCCGCGGGTGAGCTGGCGCCAGAGGGTCATGTGCCTAGCCCTCCGCCTTGAGCAGGCGAGCGACGGCCGAAACCCTGCGGGCCCAGTCCGCGGTCTCGACCTCGAGCTGCCGGCGGCCGGTCCGGGTCAGGGAGTAATACCTGGCCCGGCGCGCGTTGGCCGTCCGGCGCCATTCGGCGTCGAGCCACCCGGCCCGCTCGAGTCGCTGCAGCGCGGTGAGCAGGGAGCCCGGGTTGACCTTGAAGACCCCGCGGGAGACCTGCTCGATCCGGCGGGCGATGCCGAAACCGTGCAAGGGCTCGAGGCTGAGGGTCTTGAGGATCAGCATGTCCAGGGTGCCCTGAATGACGTCGGTGTTCGGCTCGTCCACACGGAGTCCTGGGGAGGGTGGTCAAGGGTACGGTCGTTCATCTTGGTTGTCAAGATGTGAGCGTCAGGAGGTGGTACGGGACGAGAGAGGCGAGGGTCCGGGTCGGGTCGGGGCGGCGCGCGGGGCTTGACAGACCGGGGTGCGCCAATTAGTTAAGTAAATGCTTAACCAACAGCTCGCCCTCGACCGGGTGTTCCAGGCGCTCGCGGATCCGGCCCGGCGGTCCATGGTGCAACGGCTGACCCGGGGACCGGCATCGGTCACCGAGCTGGCCCGGCCGCTCAAGATGTCGCTCCCGGCGGTGGTCCAGCACCTCCAGGTTCTGGAGGCGAGCGGCCTGGTCCGGTCCGAGAAGGTCGGACGGGTACGCACCTGCCGGATCGAGTCCCGGGCCCTCCGGACGGCCGAGCAATGGCTCAGCGAGCGGCGGAACAGCTGGAAGCATCACCTGGACCGGCTGGGCGAGTATCTCGCCGAGATCCCGAAGAACCACGTCACCTGAGCGGATCATGACCGAACGAACCACCCATCACCTGACCTTCGTCATCGAGCGCACCTATAACGCGTCGCCGGAGCGGGTGTTCGCCGCCTGGGCGACGCTGCAGGCCAAGGCCCGTTGGTTCGCTGGCGGCGAAGGCTGGACGGAGAAGGTCCGCGAGCTCGACTTCAGGGTTGGTGGGCACGAGCGCCTGATGGGTGTCTGGTCCGGGGGCCCGGCGTCCGACTTCAATGCCACCTACCAGGACATCGTCCCCAATCAGCGGATCGTCTACACCTACGACATGCATCTCGACCAGACCCAGATATCGGTTTCGCTCGCGACGGTGGAGTTCAAGCCGGCGGGCGCCGGTACCCGACTGATCTTTACCGAGCAGGCCGTGTTCCTGGACGGCTACGACAAGCCCGAAGGGCGCGAACAGGGGACCCGCGGGCTCTTGAACAATCTGGAGGCGGCGCTCCGCCGGGAGCATGCGGGCGCCTGAGAGGTCCACCTGGTGCTGACCCGGCAACCACGCATTCGAAGGAGAGCAACACGGAGCACCGAGGCACAGCAAGACTATGGGAGGGCCGGCAGCTCTTCCTGCCTCGATCTGATTCGGCTCGGGCAGCAGGCTCCAACTATCCATAGGATCGCCGCCCCATCTCTGTCCGCCTGTCCGCCTGCCCGCCCGCCGTCCCCTGGCGCATCACAGCCACAGTCCACGTCTGACTCCCACCTCACCCTGTAGCGCCTTGCCCACAGAGCGTGGCGTCCATTCGTCTGGCGTCTCTTCCAGGCGGCCCCTACAATGGACTGTGCATACCGTCGTCACACCGTCTGGCCATTGGCAACAGAGGCGTACGCAGTGTCCCGATCTGCTGTATTCCGCCCGCTGCTCCTCGCTGTGGTCGGGGCAATGATTGCCTGCAACGACGTCACGCTTCCGTCGCAGACCCTTCCCACCTTCATCCGGATCATCTCGGGAGATCAGCAGACGGGCGAGGTCGGCAGTCCGCTGCCGGACTCGCTGGTGGTCCGGGTAACCGATGTGACCGGACGACCGGTCAAGGATGCCGTAGTGCACTTCGTCCCGATGGGAGTGGCCGCCGACGGCCAGCTCATCCCGGACACCGCCTCGACCAACGCCGATGGGCAGGCCTGGACACGCTGGGTGCTGGGCGCCCATGCCGGCTCCGCCACGCTCGAAGCTCAGGTACCCCAGGGCGGACGCGACGAGATCAGGACCATGTTCTCGGCTACCGCAGTGCCCGGACCCCCGGCCATCGTCCGTGGGGTCCAAGGTGACGGACAGAGCGAGACTGCCGGAATGCTGTTGCCGGACTCTCTCGCGGTGGTAGTCACCGACCAGTACGGCAATGGGCTGCCAGGGCAATCGGTCGCGTGGCAGGCCAGCGATGGATCGGTGAGCGCCAGCAGGACCACGACCGGTGCCGACGGGCGGACCAGCGTCGCCTGGCGGCTTGGCAGCCGCGCTGGATCGCAGAGTGCCCAAGCTGCGATCACAGGTCTCACCGGCTCGCCGGTGACCTTCTCGGCGACGGCCCTGCCGGGGCCGCCCGTGGCCCTGATCAAGATCTTCGGTGACGGTCAGACGGCGCCCGTGGGCACTCGGCTCACCGATTCGCTCGTGGCTCAACTGGTGGATGCGCTCGGAAACGGCGTCCCGGGCCGGAGCATCAACTGGGTGGTCAGCCCGGGGGCCGGCAGTGCCGCTCCCACCACCGGGACCACCGACCCCGGCGGTCGGGCCTTCACCCGCTGGACGCTGGGGCCTGGCTCGGGAAGCCAGGTCCTGAACGCCGTCGTCTCGGGGTTCGACCCGGCGGCCTTCACGGCGACGGCGATCTCCCAGGCGGCCGCGAGCCTCAGGGCCGCCAGTCCGACCACCCTGGTGGGCCAGGCGGGTCAGCCGGTAAGTCCTCCGCCATCGGTACGGGTGACCGATGTCAGCGGCAATCCGGTACAAGGTGTCAGCGTCACCTTCGCGGTTCTCCACGCCGACGGCCAGGTGTCCAGTCGCACCGGTCAGGGAAGCGTCGTAACGGTTGCGAGCGATAACGCCGGCATCGCCGCGGTGATCTCGTGGACACTCGGGTCTGTTGCCGGGACCGACACCCTGGAAGCGAGCGCCGTCGGAGCAAGCGGCCCGCTCTCGGGAAGTCCGGTCCGGTTCATCGCGGTCGGCCTCCCCGGCGTAGCCTCCCGGCTCGCGTTCCTGCAACAGCCGACAATGACGGTCGCCGGGATGCCGATCTCCCCGCCGGTGACGGTCGCGGTGCAGGATCTGAGCGGCAACCTGATCGCAAGCTACGCAGGGACCGTGACCCTCACCCTCGGCAGCTCGCCGCCCGGCGGGACGCTCGGTGGGACGACGACTGCCGGGGTGATCGGCGGCGTCGCCACTTTCAGCGGGCTCACCGTCCAGCTGGTGGGGAGCGGCTACACCCTGGTGGCCAGTTCACAGCCAGCCCTCACCCCGGCGACCAGTGACAGCTTTGCCGTATTGCCCGGGAGCGCCGGTCGGCTGGCGATGGTCACGCAGCCGTCCGATACCGCCGTGAACGGTGTCCGCCTGCCACGGCAACCGGTGGTGCGCCTCGAGGACAATTTCGGCAATCCGGTCAGCCAGCCGGCGGTCGGGGTGACGGTGTCGATCGCGAGTGGTGGCGGCGGCATCAGTGGCGCGGTCACCGCTGTCACCGCGGCGACCGGTGTGGCCTCCTTCGCCGACCTCTCTCTCGCCGGCCTCGTGGGTCCACGGACCCTGCTGTTCAGCGCTCCGGGCTTCCAGCCAGTGAGCTCCACTCCCGTTGCCCTGGTCACGGGGCCCGCGGCCGTTTTGGCGCTTCAGGCAGGCGGCGACCAGTCAGCCAACGTTGGCACCTCGGTCGCGGTGCCGCCGGGCGTCAAGGTCACCGACTTGGGCGGCAATCCGGTGGGCGGCGTGGCGGTCGCCTTCGCGGTCACTGGCGGTGGCGGCACGATCACCGGACCAAACGCCGTTACCGACGCCCTGGGCGTCGCTGCGGTGGGCAGCTGGCAGCTGGGCCCCACCAAGGGCACCAACACCCTCGCCGCGACGTCGGTGGGGCTGGCCGGGTCACCCCTCAGCATCAGCGCGGTCGGGCGGTTCGCCTATCTCACGGTCCGGGCCGGCGCCGAATTCAGCTGTGGCAGCACCACGGCGGGTACGTCGTACTGCTGGGGCCGGAACAACCGGGGCCAGATCGGCAATGGCGGAACGACCGACCAGCTCTCCCCCGTTCCTGTGGCGGGCGGGCTTCAGTTGCAGACCATCGGGCTCGGATACGAACACGCCTGCGGGCTTACCGCGGCCGGAGCCGCGTACTGCTGGGGACTGAACGGGAATGGCCAGCTGGGCGATGGAACCTCCACGAACCGCCTGGCTCCGGTCGCGGTCGCCGGTGGGCTGGCCTTTGTCGCGATCGAAGGGGGCGATGCCCATACCTGTGCACTCACCGCGGCAGGCGCGGCGTATTGCTGGGGTCAAAACAACAATGGCCAGCTGGGAGACGGGACCACCACAGTCCGGTCCGCCCCGGTGGCCGTGGCCGGCGGAATCAGCTTCAGGGCTCTGGCCTTGGGCACCGAGTTCAGCTGCGGGGTGGCGACAAACGGGACTGCATACTGCTGGGGTGTGGACGTAGACGGGAAGCCGGGCAACGGCAAGAAGAGCAGTCACCCGACGCCCACGACCATCGCCGGAACCGGGTGGAGCGCCATCGCTGTCGGGGAGGAATTCGCCTGCGTGCTGAGCGCGGGCGGAGCGGCGTCCTGCTGGGGCCTGAACGACAAGGGCCAGCTGGGTGATGGCACCAAGACCAACCGTGCTGCGCTGGCCCCGGTGGCGGGCGGGCTGGCGTTCTCCCGCCTGGATGCTGGTGGTGCGCACGCCTGCGGTCTGACGGTGGGCGGGGCGGCCTATTGCTGGGGACTCAACGCCGACGGTGAGGTGGGCGACGGTAGCCTCACGGACCGCATGGTGCCCACATCGGTTCAGGGAGGCAACCTGTTTGGCGCCGTGAGCGCCGGGGGCATGCACACCGTGGCGCTCTCGCCCACCGGCGTTGCGTACGGCTGGGGCCGGGACGCCAACGGGCAACTCGGAACCGGGACCACAACGGATAAACCAACGCCGGTGCTCGTCAGGGAGCCCTGAACCGTAACCGGGACGCGGGAAGCGGATTGGCCTCGCAGGACCTCAAGGTGTCGGCTTGAAGGAAAACTTCTGTCCTCCGACACTCGCTTCATACATCAGCCCACCCTTGGCCTGGGTAAAGACCAGCACGCCTTCGCGATACTTGGCCGTGGCCGCAGCGCCCTCGGCGGCTGCCACCGCGCTCACCTGGGCGCTCAGGGCAAAGTGCCCTTTCTTGAAAGACGTCAACGCTGCCTGGTTCTCGAAGAAGATCACCTCGCGATAGGCTTGGCCGCCGAACTGGAGCCCTACTGTCACCTGGGTCAGCGTCGCGCGACCGGTCACCGCTCCATCCTCGAACAGCTCTCCATGTCCGCGCGCGCCGCCCAGGCCCAATCCACCTTTAGCCACCGAAGGGAAGACGGCGTAGGCTTCGGCCGAACCGAATAGTTTCGCCATTGACGGATCGGTCCGTCGAAAGGCGTCGATGGCCTCCATAACCTTCCGATGGAGGTCGTCTCCCGCCGATGGACGGAGCGCCGGAGTTCCTGGCGCCAGGAGCAGGGCGGTGAGTGGAAGGAATGCCCGCCACCTCCATTCAGTATCCACAGCCCATTCCCTCGATCGCCAGCATCCTCGCCTTGGTCTCCCGTCCTCCGTGCGCAGAAAACCCTCCCGACTTCCCGCCGGCGGCCAGCACCCGATGACAGGGAATAATGATTGGGACGGGGTTCCGTCCCAGCGCCTGTCCCACGGCTCGGGCCCCGGTGGGCCTGCCAAGGGTCCTGGCCAGGTCGCCGTAGGTAGTGGTATCGCCGGCCGGGATCTGTCGAGCGGCGTGGTACACTCTCCGCTCAAAGTCGCTCGCTCGCTCCAGGTCCACCGGGACGTCTCGAAAATCCTGCGTCTCACCCCGAAGGTGCAGGCACACTCTCCCGATCACCTCGGCAATCGCAGGAGGGGCAGCGCTCGGAACCTCCGCGCCTGCGTGTCGTGCGATTCTCGCCTCGGTAACCTCCCTGGTGGCTTCGGGAAGCTGCACCAGGGTCACGGCAGGTGAGATCTGGAAATGTCCATCATTGCTCCAGGCGATCCCGCACCAACCCAGCGTGGTCTCGAACAGGCAATAGGCGGTCTGCTGCATAGGGCTGCCTGTTACCTCGGTTGAGTCGTGCCCGTGGTGAGCATGATGATTCTCGGGCGCTGGACCCGGGAAAAATACGCGGCTGTCCGCCCGAGGCCACTTCCGCCGTGCCTGGCACGCCGTACCTAGCCGGGTACCCGCACTCCGAGAGCGGCCATCCCAGGCCCTGTCACCCCCTCGCGGTGCGAAGGGGGACAGGGTGAGGGAAGGCGCCAGGTGGCTGTTACGGCCGGCTCAGCTCCAGCGCTCTGGTGCCGACACCCGGTGCAGTCGTCGCGGCCGGACCACCTTCGGTGAGAAGCGGTTGTGGCGCACTGACGAGCGCAGTGATCTCATATGCATCGACGTCGTGCCGCAGGGGCTTGGTCAGGCGCCCGTCGGGCAGCCGCTGCGGCGGCTCCCAGTAGCTCTTCCTGACGATGATCTTCTGGGTCCCGTTGCCGAAGTTGCTCTCTCTCGTGAACACGCTGAAGCGGGTGTCCCGTTCGAGGGAGGTGAGCTGCTCGATGTTCAGGATCAGCACCAGTGAGGACGTGCCGCCCAGGGGTCCCAGGGCGACGGTCGGCATGGTGAGGTCGCGTTCATCCCCCTCCCGCAGGTTCTCGAGATGCGCCGTCCGCAGATCCTGATTGGCGTAGAAGCGCAGCTGCACGTCTTCGACATCGTTGTACAGGACGGCTCCGCCGATGGTACGGGCCGGCAACCTCTTGATCTTCTGAAACGTCACTGACGCATCGTAGACGGTCGGCAGACGCACCGGGACGAAGGTCTTCTTGAAGTTGATGGAGCCGTCGGTGTAGTTGGGAGCTGTTCCGGGGATGACCCCGAGGCGGTTGCAGGCTCCCAGCGAATCGGTCCCCGCGGTGGTCGCGCCCGGCAGACTCTGCCGGAGTTTGCTGTCCACCAGATCCGTCAGGGTGTGTGCAATGAAGAAGTTCAGCACATCCTCACCGAAGGAGGTGCCATCCAGATAGGGCCGGTCGGCCCGGGCGGTCACCCGCATCTGCCCGTTGTTCGTGAACCATCTGTCGCAGGACATCACCAGCTCGATCGACTGCCCTATTTGCCTGGAGAAGTAAGGCAGGCCATGGTAGCGGATCCCGCTTACGTCGTAGGTGACCATGAACGGCATGCGCACGACGTTCTCATTGGGCTTGTCCGGGTACTGGGTGACGGACATCGCGGGCTGGTAGGTCGTCGCCGAAAAGCTGACATGGGCCTGAATGCCGGTTGAATCGGCCTCGCGGCTGATGCTGGCGTTGACGGAGTCCAGAGAAGTCTGAATGGCCGTCTTCACGCTGTTGATGAGCAGAAATGTCGGGATGGTGCGATATGGTTCCTCGGCCAGGAGCGGACCCTGGGCTGGTGGGTACGCCTGACCTGCCCCGATGCGGGCACCGAGCGCCAGCAGCAGCAGGGGCAGGGCAGCACCCAGCTTCCGGTGAGACGGTCTCATGATGGGTCTCCCCTCAATCGTGTGATGTGTGTCATACGGCACTGGTGTCGTGGCGGTTCGCGTCGCCAATCGAGTAACGCGTCGAGGGGGCCGGCGTTCTCATGCGCTAACAGGCGCCGCCGGCGAGGAGGGTCCAGTGGCAGAGGTGAGAATGGAACCCGGCAGGTGGCGTAGCCGGCACCGGTGCCATCTGTGACAGCTGCGAATCGGGTCCACAGATCCCGCAAATTGCGCAGATTCTGCGGGCTCTTACTGGGCCATCGATGCCATCCGCTGGCGGAATTCTCTTCCACACCCGGGATTACATTGGTCATATCTTACGCCGGTCCGCCCCGCCGCCCGTCCGAGCCACGAGGTCCCCTGGCCATGCCCAAGCCCCTGCAGGTCTATCAGACGAAGGAACTGGTCGTCACCTTCGATCCCAACATCTGCCAGCACTCGGGAGTGTGCTTGCGCGGGTTACCGCAAGTATTCGATGTCTCCCGGCCTGACTGGATCCGGCTCGAGGGCGCGTGGCCCGAGGAGATTGTCGACGTGGTGGGCCGCTGCCCGAGTGGCGCCTTGCAGGCGGTCCGGGCCGGTGCCGCCCCCCAAAAACCACTGCCGTTCCCTTCACCAGGGGTGACCATCCACGCGACCAGGGACGGCCCAATGGTGGTGAAAGGCACGGTGACCCTGGAACTGCCCACCGGCAAGCAGGAGAAACGAAGCGGCGCCTTTTCGCTCTGCCGCTGTGGGCAGACGAAGAGCACGCCGTACTGCGACGGCAGTCACCTCCGGGTCGGGTTTCGCTCGCCGGCGTGATGGACGGTTGGGCGGCGCGACGCTGTTCCGCGGCTTCAGCCGATAACCCGAAGCAGGGACGTGCCCGCAACACTCCCGTGCGGGACGTTTACCCTGGCCTTCCTCCTTATCTTCAGTTCCTGCGCACCACCTGAAGGCGTTGCCCCGCTCACTTGCGCAATGGAGCGATCATGGACGGCAGCCGGGACATCGGTCGCGGAGTGAGCAGCCTTCGGGCACACCTGCCGGCGACGCTCGCCCCGCTGGCGGCCATCGCGTACAACTACCGCTGGGCATGGTCTCCCGCGGGTCCGAGTCTGTTTCGTCGTATCGACCGCGCCGGCTGGGAACGATCCGGCCAGAACCCGGTGCTGTTCCTCCGGGAGGCCCAGGATTCGATCGCGCGTGCCGCGGAGGACGTAACCCTCGTCAGGGAGGCGGAACGCTTGGCCGTCGAGATCGAGAACGATCTCGCTCGCCCCTGGTCCGATCGCGGGCCGCGGCCCGACCACCCGGTCGCATTCTTCTGCGCCGAGTATGGGGTGCATTCGTCGCTGCCGATTTACGCCGGTGGCCTCGGGGGGCTCGCAGGCGACTATCTGAAGCAGGTCTCCGACAGCGCCGTAGCCCTGGTGGCCGTAGGCCTGCTCTATCGCCAGGGCTACTTCCATCAGCGACTCGACCCTTCCGGCTGGCAGCACGAATACTGGATCGAAACCAGCGGTGAGTTGCTGCCGTGCGAGCGGGTCACCGGCACCGACGAGCTGCCGCTGACCATCGAAGTACCCGTCGAAGGGCGTCGGGTCCGTGCCTACGTGTGGCGGGTCAACGTCGGACGGATTCCGCTCTATCTCCTCGACAGCGATCACCCGGACAACACTCGCATTGACCGCTGGATCACGGCCCGGCTGTACGTCGGTGACCGGCGGCTCCGCCTGGCGCAATACCTTCTGCTTGGAATAGGCGGGCTCAGGGCACTGCGCGCGATGGGAATCAGTCCGGCCACGCTGCACCTGAACGAAGGGCACACGGTCTTCGCCGCGCTCGAGCTGGCGCGGGAGGCCGCGATGCAGGGCGCCACATGGGAAGCGGCGCTGGCCGACGCCAGGAGTCGGTGCGTGTTCACCACGCATACGCCGGTGGCCTCGGGAAACGACATCTATTCCTCGTCCGAGGTGCAATTGGCCCTCGCGGGTTTCCTTGCCAGTGATGGAGTCAACCCGGCCTCGGTCCTTGCCCTCGCCCGACCGCGACCGACCGCCGACACCGGCGAGTTTGGGGTGACGCCGCTTGCGATCAGGCTGAGCCGGGTCGCGAACGGGGTAAGCCGTCGGCACGGTACGGTGACGCGCGCCACGTGGCACGCGCTCTACCCCGACCGGGCCGTCGAGGCCGTGCCGATCGGACACGTCACCAACGGGGTCCATCTCCCTACCTGGATGGCCCCTGCCATGCGGGACCTGCTGCTGCGCCACTTCGGTGCCGGCTGGGAATCGCGCGCATCTGATCCGTCGACGTGGGATCACCTCGAGGAGGTTCCGGACGAGGAGATCTGGGCGGTGAGGCAGGGCCTGCGTCGCGAGCTGGTGCTCTACGCGCGCGAGCGGAGCACGGCGGATCGTCTCGGTCGGGGTGATTCGATCGAATACGCGGAGGCTGCCGCGGAGACCTTCGACCCGGACGTCCTCACGGTGGGATTCGCCCGCCGGCTGGCGACCTACAAACGACTGTACTTGCTCACCTTCGACCGGGAGCGGGCGCTGCAGCTGCTCCAGGGCGAGCGCCCCATTCAAATCCTGATCGCCGGCAAGGCCCATCCCCAGGACGAGGAGGCGAAGCGCGTGGTGCAGCAACAACTCTTCCCCATTCGTAGCGCGCCCATCGTGGGCCGACGGGTGTGCTATCTGGAGGACTACGACCTCTCGATGGCCATTGAGCTGGTGCGCGGCTGCGACGTCTGGGTCAACCTGCCCCGGCCCCCATTGGAGGCGAGTGGCACGAGCGGCATGAAGGCAGCCCTCAACGGCGCGCTCAACCTGGGTGTGCTTGATGGCTGGTGGGAGGAGGCCTTCGACGGGAGCAACGGATGGGGCATCAGCGGGGAAGTGGTCTCGGATCACGCGGCGCAGGACGCCCGAGACGCCGCGGCCCTCTACGACCTGCTGGAGCGGGAAGTCGTACCCCTGTTCTATGACCGAGACGAACGGGGGATCCCCCGCAGCTGGGTGGGACGGATCAGGCACTCACTGCGTACCGTCGGGCTGCGCTATACCAGCCAGCGGATGCTCGAGGACTACCTGGCGACAGCGTATTGTACCGCGTGAGCGCCCCAGCCACGGCCGAGGCGGCGAGTACCCGGATGTGGGGAAGGTGACGCCGTCAGCCGACTCCCGCTGATTCGTTCTCCGGTGGCGGAGCCGACGGATCGCGACGCCCCAGCAGGGTGGATCCGACCGCGACGCCGGCCACGAGCAGATTCGCCACCACCACCGGCTGGGAATGGATGAAGGCGCCGTAGACCACCCACAGGCCGGCCGCCAGGGCCTGGATCCGCCGGAGCTTCGCCGGGTCCTTGCACAGGTAGGAGCTGGCGAAGACCGCTGTCGCCACCCAGCCAATCCAGTCGAGCATGGCGGGCCTTGTCAGGCGACGGCCTGAGCCGGCCCGGTTGTACCGCGGATGGTGAGCGAATCGGTCCGGATCTTCTCCCATTCCTGCAGCATGAATCCCTGGGCCTCGAAGAACGCCCGGATCCGCGCGGCATCCCAGCCCACGATCTCCTCCAGGATCGGCACCAGCACGCTGAGCCCGTCATCGCTCAGAAGGGTCCGCCGCGCGATGGAGGTGAGGTAGCGGTTCTCCGACACCGCGATGGTCAACCCGTCCAGGTGGTTGACGTGCATCATGACGTGCACGTCGGAGCTGCCATCTCCTACGTACACGATGTGACCGCGCCCGATTGGAAGCCTGGCACGAAGCTCTTCCAGAACCGCGACCTTGCCGTAGCCCGCCGGCACCCGCGCGATAGACTGAATCTCTCCCGATGACGGATCATAGTGAAAACGGGTGCCGTAGATCCGCTCCTCCGCGACGATGCCGGCCAGCGCCGCCCGGATGACTTCCTCGGGTGCCGCGGAGATCACATAGAGCTCGAAGCGATGTCCGTCCAGATTCTCGAGCAGCCGGGAGAGGAGCCGCAGGTTCTGCTTGAGCCGGATCCGCTTGCCGACGGCGATCAGGTCCTCCCGGCGGACCCGGCGGTACTCCGGATCGTGGAGGAGGAGGTATGCCAGCTCGGCTCCCTGCTGCACGAGGTGAATGCTTGCCAGCCCCGCGATCCGTTCCGCAAAGCCGGAGATGCCGAGCAGCTCGCTGAGGATGAGTCCCGAGTCGTTGAAGCTGAGCGTGTGGTCGAAATCACTCGCGAGCAGATAGTGCTTCATCAGACCTGTCACTCCTATTCCTCCACTGTGCGTCCCGGGAGGCGGGTCGCCCACGAACGCAGGCGCTTCATTGCACGTCCCGTTCCGGCGGCGGGAATGTCCACCCCAGCACCTCCCCAACCACGCGCAAGATAGTGGACTCCGCCGGGGAAGGTCAGCACCACAGATCATGGAGTCGTCCCACAATCGTGTCACGAATCAGCATCGGAGTGACAATAATGTGTGAGTGACGACGGTCACCATAACCCGAGGGCGCAGCTGGTGCTCTGATCCTGAGCCCCTCTGTCTCGCCGCTGAGATAGGTGCGTGCCGCGTGCCGGGCATCGACCCCAAGGTCTTGTCCTTTCGTGCGGCCTGGCGTTTCTTCGGGTCGATTAACGGCTAACGGCTAACGCCAAATCCTCCCGGGAGACAAGCCCATGAGTCTCGCGCTGCTCATCGCGGCAGCAATTGCCCTCTTCGGCATCCTCATCTATAACAGCCTGGCACGGCTTCGTCTGCTGGCCCGGAACGCCTGGTCCGATATCGACGTTCAGCTCAAACGCCGCCACGATCTGGTTCCCAATCTCGTGGCGGCGGTGAAGGGGCAGGCCGGGTACGAGAAGGGCACGCTGGAGGCGGTGGTCGATGCGCGAAGCCGTGCCATGCAGGCCGCCGGCCCGGCCGCCGCGGGGCAGGCCGAGCAGGCCCTCGGGGATTCGGTGCGGCAGCTCATGGCTCTCGCGGAGGCCTATCCCGACCTCAAGGCGGGCGAGAGCTACCTCTCGCTCCAGCGGAGTCTCACCGAGATCGAGGACCACATCCAGAACGCCCGCCGCTACTACAACGCGGTGGTCCGTGATTTCAACACGGCGATTGCCCAGTTCCCGTCCAACCTGGTGGCCGGCCTTCTCCGATTTCGGCCGCGGGAGTTCTTCGGTCTGAGCGACGAATCGGAGCAGACGCCGCCGGCTGTCGATGTGGGCGCAGGGCCATGACCCGGCCACTTACCGCGCTGCTGCTCCTCCTGCTCGGTGCGACGCCGGGCGCGGCGCAGCGATCCCTCGCCATCAAGCGGTTCGATGCCACCCTGGTCGTCAACCAGGACGGGACGCTCGACGTCACCGAGTCGATCACGGCCGACTTCACGGGGTCCTGGAACGGGATCTACCGTACCGTGCCGGTGGAATATCACACGCCCCAGGGATTCAACTGGACGCTGCGCCTGGATTTGCTCGGAGCGAGCACAGGCCCGGAGGGGCGGGCACTCCGGGTGGAGAGCTCACGCGAGCGTCACTACATCAAGTACAAGATCTGGGTACCCGGAGCCGAAAACGCGACCCGGACGGTGAATCTCCACTACCGCGCCAGGAACGGGCTCCGGTTCTTCGCCGACCACGATGAGCTCTACTGGAACGTGACGGGCGATGAGTGGGACGCGCCGATCGAGGCGGCCACCGCCAGGATCGAGCTGCCCCGCGCTGCCAGCGGGGTCCGCGCCATCGCCTTCAACGGGATGTACGGCTCCACCGCGCGCGACGCCCGGGTTGATGTCGAGGGATCGACGATCCGCCTGGCGATGCCGCGACCACTCGACTTTCACGAAGGACTGACGGCGGTAGTTGGCTGGAACAAGGGTGTGGTGGCCGAACCGACCCCGACGGATCGTGCCGTGGGATTCCTGGCCAGCAACTGGCCGCTCGGCGTTCCGATCGCGGTACTGCTGGGGATGTTCACCATCTGGAGCAGGGTGGGGCGTGACCCCAGACGGCTCCCCGTTGCGGTGCGTTACGATCCTCCTGGTGCCTTGACGCCGGCGGAATCCGGCACCTTGCTCGACCAATCGGCCGACATGCGGGACATCACCGCCACGATGGTAGACCTCGCGGTCCGGGGCTATTTGAGAATCGAGGAACGCGAGAACATGCTGCTCGGCCTGTTCAAGCGGCGGGAGTACGTCTTCCATCGGCTGGAGCCGCCGGCGGATGCGAGACCGCTCCAGCCCCACGAGCAGGGCGTCCTCTCGGGAATCTTCTCGGGCGGAACCACCGAGGTGGAGCTGTCGGACCTGGAGAACCAGTTCTATCGCCAGCTCCCCGGCATCCGGGACAGCATCTTCGCCCAGCTGGTCCGGCGGGGACTCTACCGCTCGCGCCCCGATTCGGTTCAGCGGCGCTGGCTCTTCGGCGCGGTCGCGCTGGGGGTCGTGATCATGATGTTCGGATCAATGGTCGCGGCCAGGGTGAGCATGACGCCTCTTCCCTTTGCGGTCGCGGCTGCAATGAGCGGCCTGATCGTGGCGGCCTTCGGCCGGATCATGCCGGCCCGCACCGTGGCGGGCGCCCGCACCCTCGAACAGCTGCTCGGATTCGAGGAGTTCCTCCGGCGCGTGGAGGAGGAGCACTTCAAACGGATGAAGACCCCGGAGATGTTCGAGCAGTATCTCCCCTTTGCCATGGCGTTCCGGGTGGAACGGAGCTGGGCCAGGGCGTTCCAGGACATCTATCGCGAGCCCCCCACGTGGTACGTCGGCGCCAACGCGGCCTCGTTCGACCTCGGCCATTTCTCCAGACGGCTGGCCGACATGTCGAGCCGGGCCGAAAGCACGATGGCCTCTTCGCCGCGGAGCTCGGGAGGGTCCGGCTTCAGCGGCGGGTCGTCCGGTGGGGGCTCCGGCGGAGGCGGGGGAGGAGGATTTTGAACCGGGGAGCGCGGACTTGATCGCTGCTTGACGGACCACTCCTACCGTGAAGTGGGACGAAAGCAGTCCGGCCTGCCCGGCCGGCGGATCTGGAGGTGGCGGCGTCGCCGAAGCGGTCCGAAACCTTGCGCGACTCGGCTACGTTTGTTAGACTGTCTGCCGCTTGACCGGGAGTCGCGTCCCGCAGGTCCACGGTTCGAAGCCCGTCGCCCACGGCGCCAGGCAGTTGACCGTAGCAGCAGAGCCGGGTGCTCACTGCCAGTGACCACGGAGACGCGACTTTTTTGTTTTGGGGCCCGATGGCCCTGCACTAATGACGGAGAGAAACGGACTCCTGGGATGATTGCCAAACCGCTGTCAACTTATCGACTTACGGGTAATGAGCGAGCCGGCTCGGCGCCGGCCGCTCGGGCCGTCCGCGGGGGCATCGCATGGCTGCCGGCGGGCCCCGGGCGCGAGGTCGCGAAGATGTGGCACCGAGGTCAGCCGGCCATCGCGGGAGCCAGCACCAGCTTTGGAGGTCGATCCATCCGTCCGGTTACGGGCGGCAGGAGAGTGAATCGAGATTCGCGGTTCGGGATGGGACAGGAATGCGCAGGCGGGGGGCGCCCCGGGTAGCTACCAGGTCGCCCCGATTCCCGAAGGGGAGGGATCGCCCCACCTGCGCGCGAGGACGCCGGGTGGGGCGATCGGCGTTTCAGGGCAGGTGCCCGGCTCTTTGACAACCGACGGGTGCATGTGTGTGGCAGGAAACGCAGATAGCCGGCGGGCGGATGGCGTTCTCGCACGAGATACGCGACTCCCGGGTGGGGACGTCATTCGTTCGTCCAGCCAATGCTGGGCCGCTCAAAGAAGCTGTGGCGCAATGGCCGGTGCGCCCGGCTGTCTCTCGCCGTTCCCCATTCCCCATTCCCCGTTCCCCATTCCCCCTCCCCGTGTTGGAGATTAAGGAGGAGCAGATGCAGAAGTGCAGAGATGCTGATCGCTATGACGGCCTGCGGCCGCCCCGGTGCAACGGCGGCCGAGGTTGCGAAACATGCCGCATGAGGTATGACGCTCGCCTGCGAGCGCTGGCCCGAAGGCGGCAACGATTGAGTCGGTAGGTTAGCGCACCGTCCTCGGACGGCGGGGGTTCCCGGTGGAGGGGGCGGTGCCTTCGGGCGTCCGGGTTCGACTCCCGGCCAGCGCACTTCTACATGCATCCGTCGGTTTGAGCCGTCAGCCGTCAACCGACAGCCGACAGCTGAAAGCCAAGAATGACCAGCGACACTGTGGCGAGAACCACACAGAGAGAAGTTCGGCGGGCTTGGGCTTGCGAGTACGGTGCTCACTCACGCCCGCCGGGCCAGGGACCGTTCGCTGCCGCACCCGCTTGTCCGCGGCTCCCTCCGGGACCATCATTGAGACGCGGGCCCGCCACAAAGGGAGAGACCATGCACAAATCAGTGATGATCGGCATTGTCCTCGGTGCGCTCCACGCGGCGTCCCTCTCCGCCCAGGAGTCGCATCGGCGGCAAGGCTTCTGGATCGGTTTCGGGCTCGGCGGTGGCGTGAACCTCTCCAAGGGACTGGACGACAAGCAACTCTGGGGCGGCAATGGCTACATCCGGCTCGGCGGTACCACCAAACGGAATCTCCTGCTGGGCGGGGAAGTGATCGGATGGGGCAGAGACTACCACGACATCACCCTCTCGCGCGGGAATGTCCACTTCGTGGCGCTGTACTATCCCAACGTGCAGGGTGGATTCTACCTGAAAGGCGGGGTCGGGGTCGCCGAAATCGCCAGGGAGCGCACCCAGGGGAGCACCCAGACCCGGACGACCAAGGGAGGCTTCGGAACCGGCGTCGGACTCGGCTACGAGCTCCAGATCGGCCGGAACCTCTATCTGGTTCCGGCCACGGACATCCTGTTGCAGGTGTTCGAGCGCCAAACCGACCCGGTCCTGGGCCGGGTCCCGGGGTCCAATACCCTGCTTCTGTTTACCCTGGGTCTGACCTGGCACTAGCGCCGCGGCGCGGCGGCTAGTGACTCGGCGCGGATTCGTCCCTCCGTCCGGGAATTGCTGGGTGGCTTCCGCGCGCTGCCGTCAAGCTTGCCTTTGCCGAGCCGCCGAGTTCACCCCGCCGCGGCCTCGCCCCGGGATTCTGACGTTGGTCGAACCCGGCTTGGCTGCCACAGCTGAAATGCGGGATGAACGGTGATGGGCAGCCAGCAGCCCGCCTTGCCGTGGAAGATCTCCCATTCGGTGGTAATGTTGCCGTGTCCCAGGGCGAGAATGAACTCCTCCCGGGTGTAAAAGGAGTATTCTTGGCCTGTTGGATTGCGCAGTTTGATGCGTGACACGGATACGGTCTCAGGACGTGGGCCTCCCCCTCAATAAGCAACTCCCGGGCCCACTACTAAGTGACTGCCGGGCAAGAAGCTTGGTTCACGGGTTATGGGGGCCCTGTGGCTCGCGACATGCCGACCGTTTGCACCACTTCAACGCTGCCGGAGAGTAGAGACATTCGAGCCTTGAGCCTCTGAGAGATGTTCTGGAACCTGACACCACGATTCCAGCAGCCTTCTCCGGATTGTTTCATCCACCCTTCACGGCAGGGCGTCCATCCTTGCAAGGGGCGGCTGGCGGCCCCCGACCCGGGTGACCGCCGCCGGCACACCTGTGGTGGACGCTATGGCTCGGGTTCGCGAATGGTCTGACCTCGACACCGGTCGCTGGGGCTCCGAAGCACCGGGGGCCGGAGGGCCGCTGTGCGAGTCCGGGAACCGGCCTGTCTGGGTAGCAGCCGACGATTCGCCCGCTTGGTGGGAGGGGGGCTTCAGCGACCAGGTTGCGCTGCTCGAAGCCGGTCGCTGCCTGCGCTGTGGCGGACCGCTAGATCCGGCTCCCTGTAGCGCCGCCTGCCCCGCCGATCAGGATGTGCCAGGGTTTGTCGCCGCCCTCGCCCGGGGGAGCTGGGAAGACGCCGCCCACGCCATCTTCGCCGAGAACCTCCTCGCCGCAACCTGTGCCCGCATCTGCCCCTCCGAAGAGCTCTGCGAGAGCGCCTGCGTCCTGACCCGGAAGGGTGAGAGGCCCATATCGATTGGTCAGCTGGAGCGCTACGCCACCGATCTCGCCTTCCAGAACCCATGGGCCAGCTTCCGTACCACTGCACCGCCCACCGGCAGGCGCGTGACGGTCATTGGAGCCGGTCCCGCTGGCCTCGCCTGCGCCGGCGAGCTCGCTGCCCTTGGCCATGGTGTCAAGCTGTTCGAGGCCGGGCGCGATTTCGGTGGGCTTCTCCGGTACGGGGTTGGCGCGGACCGGTCGGACCACCCGCATTTGCCGGACGAGGTGCGCGCCATTATCGGGCTGGGGGTGGAGCTCTACCTCGACAGCCCGATCGACACCCCGGAACGGCTCTGGCAGATCGAGTACAACTCGGACGCCATCTTCCTGGGAATCGGAATGGAGGAGTCGGACCGGCCGTTCGCCGGTGATCAGCTCCCGGGTATTCTCAGTGCGCTCCAGTTCTTCGAGCAGTCAAAGCACGCGCCGCTCGCACCGGGAGCCAGGGTCGCAGTCATCGGCGGGGGCAACACCGCCGTGGCGGTGGCCCGAGAGGCGGTGAGGATGGGCGCCGCTGAGGTCACCGTGCTCTGCCAATGGCGCGAGCAGGAGGTGCCAGCCTTTCGCGCCGAATGGGCGGCGGCGAGGGCGGATGGGATCCGGTTCCTCCACCTCACCAGCCCGCCCCGCTTCCTGGGGTCAGACCACCTCGACGGGATCGCGTGTCAGGACGTCCAGCGGAACGCTGCCCCCGGCCGCCAAGGGACGGCGGCAGGAGCGAGCGAATTCATCCTCCCCGTCGATCTGGCGGTGAAGGCGCTTGGACAGGCGCCGCGGCTCGGGTTTCTGCGCTGGATCGATGGGCTCGACCTGGACGGCGGCCGGCCCAGGGTGGACACCGCCACCGGACAGACCACCAACCCCAAGTACTTCGCCGGGGGGGCGGTGGTGGATGGTGGCGTGACGATCGCGGCGGCGGCACGCACAGGGAAACGTGCCGCGCGGGGAATCGACCGCTGGCTGAGCGAACGGAACTGGATGGCCCCGACCTCACCGGAGACGGCCACCCATCCGGGAGCAGCGAACCAACCCGGTGAGCGGTGACTGGTCCGATGAAACCTCATCCGGACTGCGGGCCCATGGAGCCACCTGCGACCAGTCTGGCCGATGATGCCGGAGGCCCGTACTCGCCACCGACCGCTACGATGACCCGGCCGGCCGTCCAGGTCGAGGAGTTGGAATCGGTGGTGATCCGGTTCGCGGGAGACTCCGGCGACGGCATCCAGCTGGTGGGCGACGAGTTCTCCCAGTCCGTGGCCCGCGCGGGGCTCGACTTCTCCACCCGTCCGGAGTATCCGTCAGAGATCCGGGCACCAGTGGGCACGCTCTTCGGGGTTTCCGGCTACCAGATTCAGTATTCCTCTCATGAGGTTCTCACCTCGGGTGACTCGCCGGACGTGCTGGTGGCGATGAATCCCGCGGCGCTGAAGATCAACCTGCAGGATCTCAAACCTGGCGGGATGATCATCGCGAACTCGAGCGCCTTCTCGGGGGCGAACCTCGCCAAGGCCGGGTACGAGGCGAATCCGCTCACCGACGACAGCCTCTCGGATTACCGGCTCTTCGCGATTGACATCGGGGGCCTCACCTCCCGAGCCGTGCTCGGCTCGGGGGTGTCCCGTAAGGAAGCGAGCCGCTGCAAGAACTATTTCGCCCTTGGGCTCATGCTCTGGCTCTATCATCGCCCGATGGAGAACGAGGTCGCCGCCATCACTCGGCGGTTTCAGGGCCAGCCGGAGCTGGTTGCGGCCAACATCGCCGCGCTCCGTGCCGGCTACGCCTACGGCGATACCAGCGAAACCTTCTCGGTGTCCTACCACGTGCGGCCGGCGGCCATCCATCCCGGTCGCTATCGGAGCCTCACCGGCAATCAGGCCCTCGCACTCGGTTTCGTGGCCGCGTCCGAGCTCTCGGGGCTCCGGCTCTTCCTGGGCTCCTACCCGATCACCCCGGCCTCGGAAATCCTGCACACGCTGGCCGGGCTCCGGCATTTCAACGTGGTGACCTTTCAGGCGGAGGACGAGATCGCCGGGGTGTGCTCGGCCATCGGTGCGGCGTTTGGCGGGGCACTGGGCCTGACGACGACCTCGGGGCCGGGAATGGCGCTCAAGACCGAGGCCATCGGGCTGGCGGTGATGACCGAGCTGCCGGTGGTCATCGTCAATGTTCAACGCGCCGGTCCCTCGACCGGCATCCCGACCCGGATCGAACAGGCGGACCTGCTGCAGGCGGTGTACGGGCGGCCAGGCGAGTGCCCGGTGCCGGTCCTCGCGGCCCGCTCTCCCGCCGATTGTTTCGACTGCGCCATCGAGGCATTCCGGATTGCCGTGAAGTACATGACGCCGGTGATCCTGCTCTCGGACGGAGGGATCGGCAACAGTGCCGAGCCGTGGCGAATTCCCGACCTGGCCAGTTTGCCCAGGCTTCCGGTCTCATTCCGCACCGATCCGGAGGACTTCCATGCCTATGAGCGTGACGCCAATCTCGCGCGCGCCTGGGTACGGCCCGGAACGCCCGGCCTCGAGCACCGCATCGGTGGCCTGGAGAAGGATTTCCTGACCGGCGACCTCTCCGGCGAGGCCCTCAATCATCAGCACATGGTCGAGGTCCGGGCCGCCAAGGTGGGCCGGGTGGCGCGGGACCTCCCGCCACTCGAGGTCCAGGGATCGCCGGCCGGCGACCTGCTGGTTGTCGGGTGGGGGAGCACCCACGGCGCGATCGCGCACGCGGTGGAGCAGGCCCATACCGCCGGCGCGCTGGTGGGCCATGTGCATCTCCGGCACCTGAATCCGTTCCCCGACGACCTGGGCGAGCTGCTCCTGGCCTATCGCCAGGTCCTGGTGCCCGAGCTCAACCTGGGGCAGCTCACCCGGCTGCTGCGGGAGCGCTACCTGGTCGATGCGATCCCACTCAGCAAGGTGCAGGGCCGGCCGTTCAAGGTAGCCGAGATCTACCACCGCATCATGGAGCTGGCCCGATGAGCCATTCGCTCGAGCCCGGGCGGCCGCTCACCCGGCGGGACTTCGAGACCGGACAGGACGTCCGGTGGTGTCCTGGCTGCGGGGACTACGCCATTCTCAGTCAGGTGCAGAAGCTGTTGCCGACACTGGGGATTCCGCGGGAGAACTTCGCGATCGTTTCCGGCATCGGCTGCTCCAGCCGGTTCCCGTACTATGTCGAGACCTACGGGATGCACAGCATCCATGGTCGGGCGCCGGCCATCGCGACCGGCCTCAAGCTTGCCCGGCCGGAGCTGTCGGTGTGGGTGATTACGGGTGACGGCGACGCGCTCGCCATCGGCGGGAACCACTTCGTTCACCTGATGCGGCGGAACGTGGACCTGAAACTGCTGCTCCTCAACAACCAGATCTACGGTCTCACCAAGGGACAGTTCTCACCCACCTCGGAGTTCGGCAAGCGGACCAAGACCACGCCTCTCGGCTCCATCGACCGGCCGTTCAACCCGGTCGCGCTGGCGCTGGCGGCAGGCGCTACTTTCGTGGCCCGGTCGGTGGATGCAGAGCAGGAGCATCTCGCCGGGGTGCTCCGGCAGGCGGCGCTGCACAAGGGAACGGCATTCGTGGAGATCTACCAGAACTGTGTCACCTTCAACGACGGTGCCTTCGACCTGCTCACTGACCGGGACACCAGGGACGATGCCAGGCTCCTGCTGGAGCACGGCCGCCCGCTGCTTTTCGGCAAGGGCCTCACCAAGGGAATCCGATTCCGCGAGGCGAAGGCCGAGATCGTCATTCTCGGAGAAGGAGGCGTCACCGAAGCAGACTGCGCGGTTCACGATGCCAGCGAGGGCTCGGCCGGCAGAGCCTTCCTGATCTCTCAGCTCGGCCAGCTCGGGTTCCCGGTGCCGCTCGGTGTGTTCCGGGCGGTGGAAGCGCCAACCTATGATGCCTTGAGCGAGGAACTGTCCCGTGCCGCGCGGGAGCGGAGCGGCACCGGCAACCTCGAGCAGCTGCTTGCCAGCGGAACCACCTGGACAATCTCCTGACCTGGTCGCCGGATCATGACGGTCCCATCCGTCAGCCAGTCCGGCCAATTCACGTGCGCCGGCTGTCCCGGACAGAGCTAGCGCAGCAACGCCTCGAAGCGTGGATTTCCCTTGAGCCGCCCCCAGAACGGATCCACCCGAAGTCGGGGCACCGTCACCCACCATTGCAGCGTGTCGGCCAGGGCGGAGCGGAGCGAGTCGATCGCCGCGTCCGGCTCGTTGAGCACCAGGTGGAGCACCGCCCAATGGGCGGCAAGGTCATTGTGGAGCTGGGTGGTATCTCCCGACGCCCGGAGGACCTCGGCGAACCGCGCGTGCACCCGCACCACATCCTCCCTCCGACCCAGCCCGGCATAGATGTCCGCGAGGTCGTCGAGGATGCGACGCGAGTCGGGCCGGGCCTTGCGCTGATGCTCGGCAACCCCCCGAGCCGATTCCCAGTTCGTCCGGGCGGCGCCATGGTCACCGCGGGCAGTGGCGCGCTGCGCCCGCGCGATGAAATAGTTGATTGAGTCCCGCGCCGAGAAGCCGGACAGGTCGAGCTGGTCCAGGATCCGCTCGTAGTTTGCTGCCAGGGGGCCGGTCCAGTCGAAGCAGGCGACGCACATCTTCTTGACGAACTCCACCGGGCCGATCCGGGTCTCCGCCTCGCGCATCACCCGGCGGGCGCCCTCGACGTCACCTTTCCAGTCGATCAGGTTGTTGGCCTTGTCGAAGTAGGCGTGGTACTGGTCCGGTGCCAGGGCGATGGCACGATCGAAGATGGTGTCCGCTGCAGCGTAGCGTCGACGCCAGTAGAGGAGGTCGCCGTAGTCGAGCATTCCCTCCGCGGAGCGGGGATCGAGCGTCACCGCCCGCTGGATGGAGGCCACCGCCGAGTCCGCCTGGCCCCGCCAGGCCTGGTTCCAGGCCACGGCCACGAGGAGCTCGGCGTTGTTCGGCTCGCGGACCAGCGCGGCGGAATACTCCTTCATGGCGCTGGCCCGGTCATGGTCGATTTCCGACAGGATATTCCCGCGCGCGACGTGCCCTTCCGCCAGAGTGGGCCTGAGCGCCAGCGCCCGAGCGACCGCCTGGCGCGCCCGCTTCCCCCGTTCAGCTGCTGTGGTGGCGTCCCGTCCCGCAAGGTAGAGCTCCACCCCCGACAGACGGGCCCAGGCGAGCGCGAAGCTGGAGTCGAGCCCGATCGCCTTCCGGTACATGTCCTCCGCGATGTTCATCGATTGCGGCTCGACATTGAGCCGCGCCCGCTCCTCGTAACTCCGCCCGCGCAGGTAGTAGTTGTAGGCTTCCTCGCTCGACGTTGGCTGCTCGGCCAGCTGCTCCCGGGCTCCCTCACCCAGCGCCAGATTGAGCGCGTTCGCGACCCGGCCCGCGATGTCGGCCTGCACCTGGAAGACATCCGTAAGCGGTGCGTCGAAGGGCTCCTGCCATTTGGCCGACCCGGTGGAAACCTGGATCAGCTCGGGACTCACCTTCACTCGCCCCCTGCCGTCCGGGCCCGGTTCCCACCGCACGGTGCCCGTGAGCAGATACTGAACGCCCAGTTCCTGGCCGATCTGGCGCGGAGTCTTGGTGCTCCTCCTGTACTGGCTGGAGCTGCCCCGGGCCAGCACCTCGAGCCCGTGCAGCGCGGTGAGCTTCCCGCGTACCTCGTCGGTGATGCCGTCGGCGAAATACTCCTGGTCCGCCGGCCCCAGGTTATCGAATGGCAGGACCGCAATGCGCCGTGCTCCGCTCTCGCCACCGGAGCTTCTGCGGCTCCAGGCGAAGAGCAGCCCGCCTCCGAGGGCTACACCGAGCAGCAGGACGGTGAAGAGCGGCCGACGGGCGAAGGGAGCCGCCGTCCTGCCGAGTGTGGGAATGGGACCCGGAACGGAAACTGGAGTGACTCCCGGCGATGTGGTCATCCCCGGTGCCAGTGCCCGGGCGAGGTCGCCCGCCGTCGCGAAGCGGTCTGCCGGTACCGAGGCAAGGGCCCGCTGTACGGTCTGCTCCAGACCCTCGGGCACGCTGGGCCGGACCCGGCGGATGGCGGGAACGTCGCCGGTGAAGCGCTTGGCCATGATGGCCTGGGGCGTGGCCCCGCTGAACGGGACCTCTCCCGTCAGCATCTCGTAAAGCACGCAGCCCAGAGAATAGAGGTCGCTCCGGGCATCGACCTCGCGCTCACCGCTTGCCTGCTCGGGGCTCATATACGCTGGCGTTCCCACGGCCAGGCCGGTTTCGGTCAGCCGGTGCTCGCCGCCACCGCCCAGCGCCCGCGCAATCCCGAAGTCGGCCACGAGGGCGTGATCCGCGGTGAGGAGGATGTTTTCCGGCTTGATGTCGCGGTGCACCACGTCGTGTCGATGCGCATAGTGAAGGGCCTCCGCAATCTCCCGGGCGATCCGGACGGCATCTTCGACTGGCAGCTGCCGCTCCCGAGTCAGACGATCGCGCAGGGTTTCCCCCTCGACGAACGGCATCGTGAACCAGAGCAGCGCCGGCCCCACCTCGCTGGCAGGGATGGCTCCCGAATCGTGCACCGAGAGAATGTGAGGATGCTGGAGCCGCGCGGCGGTCTTGATCTCACGCTCGAAGCGCTCCGAACCCAGGGTCGCCGCCACTTCGGCATGCAGCACCTTCAGGGCCACGCTCCGGTCATGTTTGAGGTCCCGCGCCAGGAACACCGTGGCCATGCCACCATGGCCGAGCTCCCGCTCGATCTGGTAGCGGCCGGTCAGAGCGTTCTGCAGCTGGGCAATGGGTGCGGACACGGGTCCGGGTGGGAAAAGGGAGACAGGTGAGAGGTCGCCGCTCTCGGCTTTCGGGGACCTCTGGTGCTGATCTAGCGATGCATTCTACCATGGAGAGTGTTCACCGGTAAGGGCAGACCGCGGATCACTCCGCTGGCATCCATCAGCGCGCCCCGGTAAGTTGACCAACCCTGCCGGTGAACGACGAGAGCGCTTCCTGAAAGCCGATCTCCAACAACAGCTGCAGGCCGCCCTGGGCGAGGCCTACACCCTCGAGCGCGAGCTCGCGGCCGGGGGCATGTCCCGGGTGTTTCTCGCCAGGGAGACTCGCCTCGGTCGGCGGGTGGTGGTGAAGGTACTGCGCCCCGAGCTTGCCGCCGATGTCTCCGCTGAGCGGTTCGAACGCGAGATTCTGCTTGCCGCCCAGCTGCAGGACCCGCGGATCGTTCCCGTGCTCAGTGCCGGCGATGCCGGTGGCACGCCGTACTTCACCATGCCGTACGTGGAGGGTGAGTCGCTGCGTGCCCGCATTACGCACGGTGCCGTGCCGCCAGCGGAAGCCCTCTCGATTCTCCGTGACATCGCGCTTGCTCTCGAATCCGCCCATGCCCGCGGCGTAGTGCATCGCGATATCAAGCCCGAAAACGTGCTGCTCTCCGGGCGCACCGCGATGGTGACCGATTTCGGAATCGCCAAGGCACTGGCCGAGAGCCAGCGGGCCGGGCAGGGGGACGCCGCTCCCCTCACTACTGCCGGCCTCGCCATAGGAACGCCCGCATACATGGCGCCGGAGCAGGCGACCGGCGATGCGGTGGACCGCCGTGCAGACCTGTATGCCTGGGGAGTAGTGGCCTACGAGCTGCTGGCTGGGAAGCACCCGTTCGCCGACCGGACCACCGCCCAGGCGCTGGTCGCGGCCCACATATCCAGAACACCTCCCCCTCTGGCGGAACGTGTGCCTGGACTTCCCCCGGCACTGGTCGCCCTCATTGAGCGGTCTCTATCGAAGAATCCCGCCGCTCGCCCCGAGGACGCGACCGAGGTGCTGCGCGTACTCGACGGGATCGCGCCCACCGGTCCCGCCCGCCACGTGCCGTCGACGGCCGCAAGGATGTGGCTCCGCGGCCTCGCTTTCCTGGGAGCCGTGGTCGTGGTGGGCGCGGTTCTCCGAGCGCTCCTCCTCCGGCAACCGGTCAAGCCCGACCAGCCGCCTTCGCCTGCCACCGTGGCGGTGTTGCCGTTCGTCAATCTCGGTGGCGATACGACCGAGCTGTACTTCGCGGACGGCCTGGCAGACGAGGTCACTACAGCGCTCGCCAAGGTTCCGGGACTCCGCGTTGCGGCTCGAAGCTCGGCGTTCCGCTTCCGGGGACGGACCGTTCCCGCCTCGGAGGTGGGACGGACTCTCGGTGTCCGGGCCGTCCTGGAGGGCACGGTCCGGCGCTCCGGCGATCGGCTTCGGGTTACCGCCCAGCTCAGCAATGCCGCCGACGGGCTGGTGCTCTGGGCTGATCGCTACGACCGGGGGGAAGGAGAGGTGTTCGATGTGGAAGACGAGATCACCAGGGCCATCGTGACCGCTCTCCCCGGGGCGCTGGCTGGGCGTGGGGCCGAGCCCGCGGTTGCCGTGCCCCGCGGTACCCGGGATCTCGAGGCGTATGATCTTTACCTGAAGGGGCGCTTCTTCTGGGCCAGGCGCGGCGAGGCCGGGCTGCGGAACGCCATCGAGTACTTCGGCCGGGCCATCGCGCGGGATCCGGAGTTTGCGCGGGCCCACGCCGGGCTGGCGATGTCCTACGTGGTGCTTCCCTTCTTCAGCGTGACTTCATCTGCCGATTCCGCTCTGCTGCTGGCGGGGCGGAGTGCGGCTCGCGCTCTGGCCCTCGATTCGACCCTCGCCGACGCCCATCTCGCCATGGCGTACGCGCTCAAGATGCAGTGGCGCTGGGCGGAGTCGGAGCGCGAGTTCCAGGCCGCGCTGGCGCTGGCCCCCGATGACGGCGCTGCCCATCACTGGTATGGGGTCTACCTCTTCGCCGTCGGGCGAGTGGCGGAGGCGGTCACCGAGCTCACCCGCGCCCGCGAACTGGAGCCGTTCTCTACGGTCAACGCCACCGACCTTGCGGAAGGCCTGTACTTGGCGAGACGCTTCGAGAATGCCCGGACCGAGATTCAGCACGCCGTCGAGCTGGATACGACCGAGAGCGACACCCGCTATGTCTTGGGGATGGTGTATCTGGGGCTGGGGCATCCGGACAGCGCGCTCAGCGCCTTCGACCTGGCCCGCCGCTTCGGCACCGGGCTCGACGATCGCGGTTACCGGGTCGTGGCCTGGCACGCACTTCGACGAGAGCGCGAGGCCGCCCAGGCCTACGCAGCGCTCCGGCAGGCGTATAGGGAAGGGCGAGCCCTCCCCTTCGATCTGGCGATCGGGGCAATCGGCGCCGGCGATCAGGCGGCGGCGCTTGCCGCCCTGGAGCGCGTGGTCGCGCAGCGCCACATGTTCGTGACGGAGTTCAGCCTTCCCTGCGACCCCGTATTCGACCCGCTCAAATCGGAGCCGCGCTTCGGTGAGCTCCTCGGCTCGGCTGGGATGCGGATTTGTCCTGCGGGGCCGCCGTTCTCCGGTGGCAGCGGAACCCGGTGAGCGGCTCCCCGGCGGTCACGGGCCGGGAAGACAAAACGGCCGGCCCGCGTGAGGCGAGCCGGCCGTTGTCACGGGCGTCGGCCGGAGTCTCCGGCGCATGCCCGCGAGGGGTTACTGGATCTTGACCACGTTCTCCGCGGCCGGGCCCTTTGGCCCCTGCACGATGTCGAACTCCACCTTCTCGCCTTCGGCGAGGGACTTGAAGCCCTGGGCCTGGATGGCCGAATGATGCACGAAGCAATCCTTCTGGCCGTCCGCGGGCGTGATGAAGCCGAAGCCCTTGGCATCGTTGAACCATTTCACGGTTCCGGTCGTACGCATTTCCAACCTCGTTGCTGATGTAATCGGGGTCCGGACATGCCGTACGAGCCGACTACGTGTTGTTCGTGAGCAATGCCTCACGATGCATGCTGGCGGCGCTGCGGCAGTGACCGCAACCACGCCGCTCGAGAGCCCAACGCAAAAGGGGCTGGCACGAATGCCGAGCCCCTGACGTCTGGCACCTCTTCGCAGCGGGAGCAAGATAGCTGGGTCGGCTCGAGAACGCAAGCACCCGTACCGGTAAGTCCCCCTCCGGGGAGGCTCTGCATCGCCCGCCGACGAAACCGCCCGAGCCCTGGCCGCCGCCTCCCCCGGATTCAAGGGTCTGACGTCATTCCCGTGGCGGCACCGGGGGCTCAGCTCGGGGAGCGCCGCTTCCGGATCTCTCGCACCACGACCCCGGCGGCCGAGACAGCGCCGGCGACGAGCCCGGCCTTCGCCGCCTTCCTGCTCACATTGGCGACCGTCCGGACCTTGCCGCGCACCACCTTCCGGCCCGTGGCGGCCATCACTCTGGTCTCTACCTTCTCATAGGCCTTGCGGATGGCATCCGCGCCTTTCGTCGCCAGCTTCCTGGTCAGCTTGCCCATTCTTTCCTCCTTGGTCTCCATCGTGCTGCTCGCGGGCGGCAGTGCCTACTTCCAGCAGACGATCTCGGGCGGCCGCCTCGACGTCGGTGGTGTCGGGCCTCGCGGGTGACCTACAATGATCGGTGCAACCGCGGCCCAATCACGCGGCACTCCCAACTCGTCCTTGATCGAGTCCTGATTCAGCCACCCATGGGCCAGCCCGATCCAGCAGGTGCCGAGCCCCCGGCTGTGCGCGGCGAGCATGAGGTTCTGGGCCGCCAGGCAGCAATCCACCGACGCGAAGTCATCGCCGCTTTTCGCGTAGATCACGATCAGGGCCGGCGCATGGTGAAAGATGTGGTAGGCCGGGTCCGCCAGTGTCTCCCCGAATTCCGCGGGGAGCGTCGAGCCGGAGAGGGCCGCGAGGACCAGCGGTTTGATCTCCTCGGAGTAACGCTGCAGCATCGCCTGGTCCTCGATGACGGCGAACGCCCAGGACTGACGATTGATGGCACTCGGTGCCTGCACCGCGGCGTCGAGCAGCGCCAGGAGCTCCGCTCGCTCGACCGGCACCGCGGCATAGTGCCGCACCGCCCGCCGCCCGCGGATCGTCTCCATGAGTTCCATGGATCCCCCTTCCCGGTACCAACATGTCGTCGGGGTAGTGAAGGGGGCCTAAGGCGAGCGTGAAGAGATTGTGGTCCTTCCGGACACGACACACAGAGAGCAGGCGATGGGGTGAGGTCGTCCCCGCCACCTGCTCCCTGTGGACCTGCCGCCGTCCAGAAGAGCGCTATCGGTCAGCGGACGGCCACTAGGGCCGGGCCGCCCATCCGATCTCGCCGCCCACGTACCAGTTGCGGCCCGGGGCCGTTTCGAACACCCGGCCCCCGACGCCGTTGATGGTCAGGGCGCTCACATAGTTGCGGTTCCACAGGTTGTTGACCCCGAGGAACGGTTGCAGCCAGGCCCCGCCGCTCCTTCCCTCCCAGCTGAGCCGCAGGTTTGTCACGCCGAGGCCCACGCCGTTGATCACGTTGGCCGCCCCCGTCCCCCAGCCGTTGACGTAGAGGGTATTCCGGTCGTCGGCGAAGATCGAGGAGCTCATGGTATGGTCGAGGTCCAGCGCCACGCCGTGCAGCGGCCCCGCCCTGAGTCCGAGTCGGATGAACGCCTTCGGCACCCCGGGCACTCGCTTCCCGTCGAGCGTGTCGACCGTGGCGCCGCTCACGATCCGGTACCGGTCGAACCGGTAGTTGGCATAGGTGTAGTTGGCAAAGACCCGGACCGCCTCACTCACCCGGCCGCTCACGCCGAGCTCGAGGCCGTCGTTCTTGACCCGGCCGGCGTTGGTGTAATAGCCCCGCCCGCTCACCTCGCTGTATTGCACGATCGCGTCCCGGACCCGACCGGCGAAGCCGGCCACCGAGTAGGTGATTGGGCCCACGGTCCCGCGAGCACCCGCCTCGTAGTTGACCGACCGCTGCGGATCGAGAGTGGCGTTGAAGCCGCCTGCGGAATTCGGCTGGTTGGCGAGCTCCGTCGTGGTGGGGGTCTCGAAGCTGGTGGAGACGGTCAGGTAGGGGCTGAACCGCGCCTCTCGCACGAAGGTGGCGCCGACATTCCCCGACAGCGCGGACATGGTGCGCTGTCCGGTGTTGTCCACTCCGTCCGACAGGTGCCGATCGGCAACGTCGAAGCGGACCGCGTCATAGCGCCCACCGGCGCTGAGCACGATGTCCGCAATGGGGCTCCAGTGCACCTGGAGATAGGGGCCCACCTCCGTGACCTTCTCGAGCTGGCTCAGGATGGTGGTGTCGGGCGTGCCGCCGATCGCCCGGAAGCTCTGGCGGTCGTCCCGCATGTACTGCACATCCACCCCCGCGAGTACCCGCGGCGCGGTCGGAGCATCCCCGAGTCGCTGGTCCGCACCGAGCCGAACTCCGGCGACCGTCCGGTCGATCGTGGTGTACTGGCCGAACGGAGTGTTGGGGGCCGGGCTTCCCGGGGGGGGCGTGGACAGGGCGTTCTTCAGGTCACGCAGCACCCCGAAGGCCGCGACACTCAGCTCACCCCGGTTGTTATGCCGGCGAACGGTCAGCGCGAGCTGCCCCTGGGTCAGGTCTTTGCCGGCCTGGCGGAGGATGTTGTTCGCGGCTGCCGAGTCCGGGTTCGCGAGCACCTCGCGGGCGGTGAGCGCTCCCGGGTTATCCGCCCGGGGGGCGTCTGCGTAGCCGAATCGGACCCCGATGTCCGTGGCGCTCCCGAGGAAGTAATTGGCCCCGAGGCTCAGCTGGGTGAATTCGGTGGCGCTGTGCTGGCGAAAGCCATCGACCGTGGTGTGCGAAAGCGAGAGCGTACCGCTCGCCGACCCGAGGCGTCCGGTGGTGCGCTCCGCGATCTTGAACAGCCCGAACGAGCCGCCCTCGATCCGCAGTGACTGCAGGAAAGGGCCGGGCGAGGCCGCCTCGGAGGTCAGCGAGACAACCCCGCCCGAGGCGTTTCCATAGAGCGAGGAGGAGGCTCCACGCAGTACCTCGATGCGCTCGAGATTGGCGAAGTCCACATTGGTGAGCTGGCTCTGCCCGTCGGGAAGCGTCTGCGGGACCCCGTCCAGCAGCACCTTGATTCCGCGCAGCCCGAAGTTGGAGCGGGTGCCGTAGCCGCGGATGACCAGCCGCTGATCGAGGTTGTAGTTGTATCGGTTGGCGACGTAAACGCCCGGAATGTTGTTGAGCGATTCGTCGAGGCCGAGCGTGGCCTGGCCGCGTTGAATGTCCGCCTGGTTCACCATTCCGATCGCGGCCGGCAGGCGCACCATGCGTTCCGGGCTGCGCGTCACCGTCACGGTGATCTCGGGCAGGGTGACCTGCGCCGAATCCCGTCGAGTCGTATCCTGCACCACCGGGGCCTGGCCGAACGCCGGGGTCGCGGAGCCGAGGACCAGCACGCACAGAGACAAGTGTCGCATGAAGACTCCTGCATGAAGTGGGGCAACCGACCCACTCCGCCGGACGGGAGCGGGTGCGGGCGTGGCGGGGCAACCTCCATGCCCGCCCCTGGCTGGCCAGCCGCGGCCCAACAAGAGCGGCAAATCCCGGAGAAGGCAGGCTTCCGGGCTAATGAGATAAAAAGACCTTTAGATCCGCTGGGTCATCTGCACCAGTGCCGGGGCAATTCCCCCAGCCCTCGGCCCGCCATCTTGCCGACCCGGCAGATGGACGGGATATTCTCCCGGTCCCGATGACCCCGTGACCCACCCTTCCTGGCTTGGCGGTGAGCGGAGCTCCGCGCTCTGCTCATCGGCCGGGTGCCGACCGACCCCTACCCGAGGTGAGCGATGGCCCAGCCACAATTGAGCAGGGAGCAGCAGATCCAGCAGGACGTCAAGGATCTGCACAAGCTTGGGTACGCGCAGCAGCTGTTCCGCGAAATGGGCGGGTTCTCCAACTTCGCCATCTCGTTCTCGATCATCTCGATCCTGACCGGAGCGATCCTGCTGTATGGCTACGGCCTGAAGTTCGCCGGGCCGGTCATCAATACCGTCGGCTGGCCGGTCGTGAGCCTGTTCACGCTGTGCGTGGCTGCCTCCATGGCGGAGCTGGCCTCGGCGTATCCTACGGCAGGAGGGCTCTATTTCTGGGCCTACCGTCTGGGCGGCCGCGGCTGGGCCTGGATCACCGCATGGCTCAACATGATCGGCCAGATCACCATCACGGCGGGCATCAATGTCGCGGCTGCGATCTACATCATCGGAGCGGTGACCCGGATCTTCAACATCCCCGCTGATGCGGTCGTCCCGATCTTCGGCTCGGCCACGAACTGGTATTTCCAGGTGTTCGTGATGGTGCTGATCATGATCCCCCAAGTGCTCATCAACGTGCTCGGGATCAAGCTCACGGCCAAACTCAACGACTTCAGCGTCTACTGGCACATCGTCGGGGGCGCGGTGATCGTGGCGCTCCTGATCTTCCTGGGACAGCACCACAACAGCCTGAGCTTCCTGTTCTCGAGCTCCACCAGCGTGAATCCGCTGGACGCCTCTTCGGCTGACCTCGGGACCGGAACACCGCAGCCAGCGCTGGTCTTCGGGAACTTCTCGTTCCCATCCCCGCTCTTCGGGCTGTTGCCCGGGCTGGCCGACCTGTACAAGGCAGCGCCTTTCCTGCTGGTCTTCCTGCTCGCCACTCTGCAGGCCCAGTGGACGTACACCGGGTACGACGCGTCGGCCCACGTGGCGGAGGAGACCGTCATGGCTCGGCTCAATTCCGCCTGGGGCGTGTTCCTGTCCGTGGCCGTGTCGGCCATCGTCGGGTACATCATGCTCGTGGTGCTCACCTGGTGCATTCCGGAGGGCAAGGTGGCGGAGACGGCGGCCGATGCCTATCCGGTGCTCTACATTGTGTATAACAACCTGTCGAGCTTCTTCGCCAACGTGATTGCAATCATCATCGGCGTCGCCATGTGGCTGTGTGGCCTCGCGTCCATTACCTCCATGGCCCGGATGTGGTACGCTTTCGCCCGCGATGACGGGATGCCGGGCTCGAGCCTCATCAAGCGGGTGAGCCCGAAGTACCGCACCCCGATCTACTCGACGGTCATCACCAGCGTGCTGGCGGTGCTGATCTGCCTGTACGCATCGGCCTACTACGTGGTGACCTCGATCAGCGTCATCACCCTATACCTCGCCTACATGTTCCCGATTTACCTTAACTGGCGCAACAAGCGTCGCCGCCAGGGGGAATTCACCACTCCGGAAACGGCGCCCTGGACCCTTGGCAAATGGGGTCCACTCCTCAATGTCATCGCGATCGTGTGGGTGTGTATTATTTCGGTAATCTTCAGCCTGCCGCCCAACGAATTGGTGCTGTGGACTATGGTGGGCACGGCCCTCATCCTCACCTTGTACTGGCAGCTCGTGGCCAAGCGCAGTTTTGCTGGACCCACCAAGGCCGACGAGGAGGCGCTGCGGAAGATCGAGGCCGTGTTCGCGGGCGGAGCGGCGGGGTAGACGGCTCCATGCACGCATTGCTCATCGGTGACCGGCGCCCGTCGGGCGCCGGCACCATTTCGGTCACCGAGCCGGCGCTGGCTCGCCCGATGGCCGAGGTGGCCTCGGCGGGGCCGGCCGAGCTGGATCAGGCCGTGGCGGCGGCCAGTCGGGCCTTCCCCGACTGGTCGGCGCGTACGGCGGTGGCCAGGGCCGACCTGCTGTTTCGCTTCTCCGACCTGGTGCGGGCGCACGCGGAGGAGCTGGCGCTACTGGAGGCGCGAAACGTCGGCAAGCCGATCGGCGACGCCCGCTGGGAAGCGAACCACGTTGCTGATACCCTGCGCTACTACGCCGGAGCGGCCGACAAGTTCTTTGGAGAGACCGTCCAGGTCGCCAAGGGTGGTCTGGACCTCACCCTGCGCCAGCCGCTCGGCGTGGTGGGTTTGATCGTGCCATGGAACTTTCCCATGGTGATCGCGACGTGGAAGCTCGGCCCCGCGCTCGCGACTGGGAATACCGTGGTGCTCAAGCCGGCCAGCCTGACACCGCTGACCGCGATCCGGCTCGGCGAGCTGGCACTCGAAGCGGGCCTTCCCCCCGGTGTGCTCAATGTCGTTCCCGGCCCGGGCGCCAGGATCGGCCAGCAGATGTCGGCCCATCCGGACATCGCCAAGATCGCGTTTACCGGCGAGACGGAAACCGGCCGCCGCATCATGGCGACGGCGGCGGAGACCATCAAGCGGGTCTCCCTCGAGCTGGGCGGGAAATCTCCCAACATCATCTTCGCAGATGTGAACGTGGAGGAGGCGGCGAAACACGCCTGCTCCTCGGTGTTCGCCAACGCCGGCCAGGACTGCTGCGCCCGCGCCCGGGTCATCGTCGAGCGAAAACTGTACCCGTCCCTGGTCGACGCGATGGCTGCTGTCGCCAAAGCGATGCGGGTCGGCGATCCGCTGAAGGAAGAGACCGAGATGGGTCCGCTCATCTCAGCGAGTCAACGGGAGCGGACTGAGAGTTACATCGCCCTGGGGCGGCAGGAAGGCGCCCGCTACATCTGCGGTGGAGAACGGCCCCAGGGAGAGGGTTATTTCCTGAAGCCGGCGATCTTCGCGGATGCCCGGCCCGGCATGCGAATCGTGGATGAGGAGATCTTCGGACCCATGGTCGTGGTCATCCCGTTCGACACCGAGGCCCAGGCGATCGAGATCGCCAACCACACCATCTATGGACTGTCCGGATCGCTGTGGACCAACGATCTCAAACGGGGACTGCGGGTCGCCCGGGCGGTGCGTACCGGGGTGCTCTCGGTCAACTCTTCATCCAGCGTTCACCTGCAGGCGCCATTCGGCGGGTTCAAGCAGTCCGGGCTTGGCCGCGAGCTCGGCATGCATGCGATGGAGCATTATACGGAGCTCAAGAACATCTATTTCGAGACGAATTAGAAAGGTACCGGGTAACGGTACGCGGTACTTTGCCAAGGAGTTCCCCGCGTGAGAGCCATTCCAATCGCTCAGCTGGAGCAGATGACCGGAGACGGCACCGTCGACACCGTCCTCGCCGTGTTCCCGGACCAGCAGGGCCGACTGGCCGGCAAGCGGTACACCGCCCGCACCTTTCTGACCCAGGCCCGCCAGGGATGGGAAGGCTGTGATTACCTGCTTGGCTGCGACCTCGAGAACGAGCCATTACCCGGCTACAAGTCCTTCTCGTGGGAGCTGGGGTACGGCGACTTCATGATCCGGCCCGACCTCGATACCCTGGTGCTGGTCCCATGGCTCGAGCGCACCGCGCTGGTGCTGGGTGACGTGGAGGGAAAGGATCACAAGCCCCTTGCGGTGGCCCCACGGCAGATCCTGCAGGCCCAGGTGAAGCGCGCCGAAGCGAGAGGACTGAAGCTGCGGATGGCGTCGGAGCTCGAGTTCTATGTGTTCAACGACAGCTACGAGCAGGCCGGGGCCAGGCGCTATCAGGATCTGGATACCATCGGCAAGTACATCCAAGACTACCACATCCTGCAGACGACCAAGGAAGAGAAGCTGATGCAACCGCTGCGGCGGTACTTCGATGCGCTCGGCTTCGAAGTGGAGAATTCCAAGGGCGAATGGGGACCGGGGCAGGAGGAGCTCAACCTGGGGCACGAGGAGCCGGTGGAGATGGCCGACCGGCACACCATCTTCAAACACGGGATCAAGGAAGTGGCCGCGCTGATGGGGATGTCGGTCACCTTCATGGCCAAATGGAACACGACCTTCGCCGGCAGCTCGTTCCACCTCCACAGCTCGATCTGGGACGCCAAGACTGGCGAGCCGCTGGGCTGGGACCCCAAAGGGCCGGCCCACCTGTCGCCCAAACTTCAGCAGTGGATCGCAGGACAGCTGGCCCTCGGGCGGGACCTGAGCGTGTTCTATGCCCCGTATGTGAACAGCTACCGCCGTTACCAGGCCGGCTCGTTCGCGCCGACCCGGCTGGTGGCCGGCGTCGACAACCGAACCTGCGGCCTGCGCATCATCGGACACTCGGCGAAGGCGATCCGGGTGGAAAACCGCTGCCCTGGTGCCGATGCCAACCCCTACCTGGCGTTCGCCGCGACCATCGCAGCCGGTCTCTACGGTATCGAGCAGGGGATCAAGTTCGAAGGTCTCTACGCCGGGAACGCCTACGCCGATCCGGCGGTCCGCGAGGTGCCCAAGACGCTGTACGAGGCCATCACCCTGCTGGAGGCTTCCCAGGCCGCTCGCGCCGCGTTCGGCGACGTGATGGTGGATCACTACGTCAACACCGCCAGGCAGGAGCAGGCGGTCTACGACCGGCGAGTGACCGATCTGGATCTGATGCGGAACTTCGAGCGGGCGTAGGGAGTAAGCGTCAGGCGCCAGGCGTCAGAGGACAGCCTTCACAGCGCGGTTCTCAAGCTCTAACGTCCGGGTGTAATCCCGTTCCCTGTTCCCCGTTCCCCATTCCCCCTATGCCCCGTCTCGAAGGTAAAGTCGCGGTGATCACGGGCTCCGGTGCCGGTCTCGGCGCCGAGGCCGCCCGGCTCTTTGCCCGCGAAGGTTGCGCGGTCGTGGTGAGCGACATGGACGCTCGTGCCGGTGAAGGGGTAGCGGCGGAGATTCGGGGTGAGGGAGGCCAGGCGGTCTTCATCGCGGCGGATGTGCGCTCCAGCACCGCGGTCGAGGCGCTCTACGCCGGCGCCCGAAAAGCCTTCGGCAAGGTCAATGTGCTGTACAACAACGCCGGGGTCTCCCCGGGCGAGGACGACGGGGTGGTGAACACCGCCGACGAGGTCTGGGACCTGGTCCTCGACATAAACGTCAAAGGTGTGGCCCGCTGCTGCCGGGCGGGCATCCCCTATCTGCGTGAAGCGGGTGGTGGATCGATCATCAATGTCGCCAGCTTCGTGGCGACCGTCGGCGCGGCGACCCCACAGATCGCCTACACGGCCTCGAAGGGCGCCGTCCTGTCCATGACCCGGGAAATCGCCGTGATCCATGCCCGGGAGCGGATCCGCGCCAACGCGCTATCTCCCGGGCCGGTGAGGACTGCCCTGCTTGAGAAGTTCCTCTCCACCGAAGAGAAGCGGCAGCGGCGCTTGGTCCACATCCCGATGGGGCGCTTCGGAGAGGCGCGGGAGATTGCCCAGGCCGCCCTGTTTCTCGCCTCCGACGAATCCTCCTTCGTCACGGGTGCGGACTTCCGGGTGGATGGCGGGATCACGGCTGCCTACGTGACGCCGGAGGGACCGCCCAGGTAGGTCCCTGCACGCCAGCGGGTCCCTCGGTCGGTTTGCTCCCTGGGCATCATCTGTCGCGGTGGCCAATCAGCCGCCCGAGGCCGCCGCATCGGGCGGTCTGGCCGCCGCCCGACGGCGTACCAGCGCTCGCTCGATCTCGTAGGCCCGGCGGCTCTCGTACGGGGCCAGTGGCCTGATCACCCCGCCCTCGAGCGTGGCGAGGGGCACCCCGTCCTCAAACAGAATCCGGTTCTTTCTCACCGCGGCGACCCGTTCACCCGGCGTGACGATCCCGACCAGATTGAGCGGGTCTGCGGCGCTGATACTGAGCAGCTGCCCCCTGTGAGGATCGCGCCGGATGGCCCGCAACTGACCCACCGCTTCGGGCAGCGCGAACTGCTCTCCTGACATCCCGCTCACGAACCGACCGCCGCGGATCTCTCCCCTTGCCTCCAGTCGGCGATAGATCAACGCCAGTCGACGCCACGGTACGACCAGGCTCTCCCGTGCGAGCACCCGCCTGAACACCACGCCGTAGCGGCGCAGACAGGCCCAGGCAAAGGCCTCGAGTGCGGGCTCATCTCCCTCCTCGCCGGGAGCCGGCGCCCGGAGCAGCGACCAGCGCCCGGCGCTCTCCACCCCGGCGACGTGGCCCCGGTGTCGGCCAAATCGACCTCCGGCCAGGCCGCGGCGATTGCTCGGCGTCAGCAAGGCCCGGAGTCCGGCAAAGCTGTCCGATGTGACCAACCCGCTCGTTGCGAGTTCGGCAAGGCCGTGCTCGACCTGGGTGGCGAGCAGGCCGGAGCCCTGGGCCAGATCGGAGAAGAACGAGGCGCCGTGCCGCTTGAGCACATCGAGAGCCTCTCGGGCGTATGTCGACAGGGCAGGGGCCTCGACGCGCTCGCCCAGTCTGAGCCAGTGCATCGCGTTCGCGCGCTGCAGCAGGGCGACGGGGCTGGAACGAATCGGGCGGCTGAGTGAGCCCTGGCTCACGCCGCTGGGCTCACCCGGCCCGCTCGCCCGCCCGCCCGTCCGTCCGCCCCATGACAGCCGCCCCCAGGCCACCCGTCCGGTGAGGCAGAGATGATCCAGCAGCATCGGGTCGTATTCGTCACACCGGGCAGGCAGGATCTCGCTTTCCCAGGCCGCGGCAGCGGCCTCATACCCGTCGAGCAGAGCAATCACCGCAGCCAGCCCCTCGAGCCCGCGCACCCGCGCATCGGGGTCTACCCGTTGCCAGGTAAACAGGAAGCGCATGTATTCCGCGGCGCTCACTGGCGCGATCTCGGCCCGGAGCCGGTTCAGCGTGTAGCGGTGGATCCGCGCCAGCAGGCGGCGCTCGCACCACTCCAGCTGGGGGCTCCCGGGAGTGAACGTACCGCGGAGGATCACGCCCTGTTGTTCCAGACCCGCCAGCGCGACGTCGACGTCACCCTCGGGCACGGCGAGCGACGCTGCCAGGGCGGACGCTGTGGTAGGACCAAGAATCTCGAGCCGGCCACGGAGCAGTTCGAGAATCGCCTC
>DATBLR010000086.1:0-27943 GCA_036555275.1 Gemmatimonadales bacterium
GCCGCGCCCCGCAGGTCATGCGCGGCCGTTAGGTGGCGATGCCAGCGGTCGAGAGCTCGGCGACGTTGTTCATTGGAGGTGGAGCCTCACCGCGCCCGCCAGCACACCGCCCACGACAGGCGTTACGGAAACCCCCGCCAGCTCGCTCGGCAGCGGGCGGTCGTGCCTGCCGGTCGGCCCACCACCTGAACTCCGCACGCCAAGTCCACCCTGGGTGAGGTCGATCGCGTCTTGCGAGAGAAGCTCCAGCTACCACCGCCGGTGCTGGCCCTTGCTCGGCAGGTGCTGGAGAGCCAGACCATGGTGCCGCCCCCGGCAGCCCTCCTGCCGGTCCCGGTCCGCGCCCCGGACGATGCCTGGGTGCTGGCCTCCGCTGTGGCGCGCGGTGCCGATCTGCTGGTGACCGGGCCCACCGATCTCTTGAGCTCAGCCCGCAATCCCCGGTTCCGATCCTGACGCCACGAGCGTTCCGGGAGCAATTGCGTGCTACCTGACCGCGCCATGGAGCTGTCAAAGCGCGGCCGGCGGGTAGCCAAGGGCTGAGATCACGAGCCGCGCTTTGAAGGTGATGGCGAGGACGTTATGCCGACTCCCGTCGGCTCTCGCGATCGCGTTCCGGGTGCGCCGTGCATTAGTGCCACCGGTAGGATGGCGTGTCGCGACAGCCCGGATCGGTCACGCGAGCACCTGAACGGCGGACAGCGCCAGGGCCTCACCCGAGCGCCCTGCCGACCGGCGGCGTACCCCCTTGCGCTCGGAGCGCCCGTTGCGTATGATGGTCATCATATGCACGCCGCGCGACCGAATCCCCCCGCCTCCAGCCGCAAGGAGGCTACTCACGATCGCATCGTGGCAACCGCCGCCCGCGCCATCCGGCGCAGCGGATACGGCGGCGCTAGTGTGGCCGAGATCATGAACGAGGCCGGCCTCACGCACGGCGGCTTCTACGCGCACTTCGAGTCGCGCGAGGGCATGCTGGCCGAGGCAGCCGACCGTGCGGGCGCTGACGGAATGGCCCGACTGGCTCAGGCCGCTGCTGCCGCGCCGCCAAGGAAGGCGCTCGAGGCACTGCTTCGCGCCTATCTCTCGACGGAACACGTGGCGGGCGCCGAGTCGGGCTGCGCCATCGCCGCCCTGGGCTCTGAGACGCCGCGCCAGGCACCCGAGGTGCGGCGTGCCGCCACCCGCCGGATCAAGGAGATGATCGATCTGGTCGCCCGGCACGCGCCCGATTGGGGGCAACCGGGCGCGCACCAGCGGGCACTCGTCACGGTGGCCACGGCGGTGGGCGCGCTGGTCCTGGCTCGCGCCGTGGATGAGCCCCAGCTCTCCGAGGCGCTGCGCAAGGCAGCGCTGAACCACCTCACCCCAACAGACTGACACTCCCTGTGCGCTGCCGGGGCGTGCGCGTGCCAACAAATATGATATGCATCATATGCCGGTAGGACTCTTGACCTCAACGCATAGGGAGCACGGTATGTCAGGTAATCAGGAGCAGCAGTCTCGGCCCGTAGCCATCGTGACTGGCGCATCGGGAGGGATCGGAGAGGCAACGGCGCGGGCGCTTCACACGGCCGGCTATCGGGTGTTCGGCACTTCTCGTCGGCTTCCGTCCACAAAGTCGCCGGAAATCGAGTACGTGGTCTGCGATGTGACCAGTGACGAGTCGGTACACGCTGCCGTCGGCCAGGTCCTGTCACAGTCCGGCCGCATCGACCTCCTCGTCAACAACGCGGGGGTGGGACTTCTCGCGGGGGCGGAGGAATCATCGCTGGCGCAGGCGAAGTCCCTCTTCGACGTCAACCTGTTCGGGATCGTTCGCATGACCAAGGCGGTCCTTCCGACGATGCGAGGGCAGCGAGTCGGACGTATTGTCAACCTCAGCTCAGTGATGGGTCTGATTCCGGCGCCTTTCATGGCTCTGTACGCAGCCACCAAGCACGCCGTAGAGGGCTATTCCGAGTCGCTGGACCACGAGATCAGAGACTCGGGGATCAGAGTCGTGCTGGTGGAGCCTGCCTATACACAGACGGCATTCGAGGGTAACGCCTGGGGGGCAGACCAGCCCCTGGGCGTCTATCAGTCGGCACGAATGAACGCGGAGCAGGTCATGCGGGATGGCATGAGGACCGCGGACGCTCCGGAATTGGTCGCAAGCGCGGTTGTGAAGGCCGCCACCGCCGCCAACCCGCAAGGCCGCTATGCCGCGGGCCGGACCGCGCGCCAAGTCAGTCTGCTTCGGCGCTTCGTTCCCGCGTCAGCGTTCGACAAGAGCCTGCGGAAGCAGTTCCGCCTTCCCGCATAGGAGTTATCGAAGGATGAATCGCGCAGGTCACGTATCGAGGAGGAGGCTGCAATGAGCGCAGTGCGAGACAAGCAGACGTCATCCCCGTCCGATTCCCAGTACTTGCGGATCTCTGACCGCTTGAGTCTGCGTTACCAGGTGTCGGGGGAAGGCGCCCCTTTGGTGCTTTTGCACACGATCCGGACCCAGCTTGAGTACTTCCGCGCGCTGGTGCCTCTTCTTGCGGGGAGATTCACGGTCATCACCGTCGATCTCCCAGGACACGGCCTTTCCTCGGTCGACCGAACCGCGCAGTTCGATGAGCCGTACCTTCGCCGGGGCGTCATCGAGTTCCTCAATGCCCTGGACCTGAGCGGCGTGACCGTCGTTGGCGAGTCGATCGGTGCTGTCCTGGCGCTGACGGTGGCGTCTGAGATTCCGGATCGAATCAAAGCTGTCTACGCTCTCAATACCTATGATTACGAGACTCGATACGGCGATGGCATGCGGCGCGGCAACCGGTTCGCGAACCTGATTATCGGCAGCCTGAGATGGCCCGTGGTCGGTGCCATCGGCGCGGCTCTCGCAACCCCTTCAATCATCGGCAGGATTATGGCCGGCGGCTATGCAGACCCACGCAAGATGCCCGTCGACCTGATCGCCACATTCCACAGAGCGGGCCAGAACCCCGACTTTCACTACGCGGAGCGCAAGGTGCTCGCCGGCTGGCGCTCTTGGGGAGCGGCGCGTGCGCGCTACGCGCAGGTGAAGGCACCCGTGACGCTTATCTACGGCGACAGGGACTGGTCACGACTCCCCGAACGAGAGCGCACCAAGGGCCTGTTGAAGAGCTCGCGCATCGTCACGCTTCCGAACACCGGGCATTTCTCGTCGGTCGAGAACCCGTCGGCAATTGCGCACATCCTCTTGACGTAGCTCGGACGCCGCATGCAGGCACCGCCTGGTCCGAAGACTTCCGCCGAATCCGCCAGCAAGTCCGGCGCCGCCGCGGCATAACGACGCTTGCTGCCGTCGCCGTGGGTGCGGTAGCGAGTGGGCGGCCAGACGGCTTTGGTAATGGGCCTCGGCGGCAAGACGGCCGGACCAGGCCGCAGGGTACGGCCGCTCAGGCTGACTTACCCTGCCCGCCGCCATCCAGGCTCTGAGGAGGCCGCCCTCGATCGGCCGGGCGGCCCGCGAGCTGGACTGCGCGGGGCCGGGATCACGAGGGCCGCCCGGCAGGCCCTGGGCCAGCCCCCTGCGCCGGCGGACCACTCAGGCCAGCACGCCCCCGCCACCCAACCAGCGTTTGGAGCTGACAAAGCGCGGCACATCCGGTAGCTTAGGCCCAGCACCACGACTCGCGCTTTGCAGCTCAAACGCAGGTCGTTAGGTGGCTTTACTGGAACACTGACCCAGGCCCGCTTGCATCCCCTCCGTTCTCTCCAGATTCTCTCACCCATTGTAGCGGCTGCCTGTACCCAGGCCCCTGCGCACGGGGCTCGCGCCACGACCTCCGAAGTCGCTTTTCGCAACGTCACTGTTATCCCGATGGACAGCCCGCGGGTGCTCAAGGACTACACCGTTGTTGTCCGGAATCGTGTCATCCAGGCACTCGGGCCCACGTCCGGAGTGCCCGTCCCACCCGGGGCGCAGCTGATCGATGGGACCGGTCGGTACCTCATGCCCGGCCTCATCGACGCCCATGTGCACCTCCGACACCAAAGCGAACTGCTCTCCTACCTCGTCTATGGGGTGACCTCGGTGGTCCATCTGAGTGGACCCACCAGCGGCGTCCCCGATCCGCTGGGGCTTCGCGCACAAGTGGCCCGCGGGGAGGTCCTGGGGCCGACCATCTATGCCAGCGGTCGGATCGTCGACGGGGATCCGCCGATCTTCCCTGGGGTTAGTATTGCCGTCACTTCCCCTGCCGACGCAGCTGCAGCCGTGGAAGCGCAGATCGCCTCCGGTGTTGACTTTATCAAGCTCTACAACAACCTCACCACGCCCGAGATGCAATCGGCGATTGCCGCGGCTCACGCTCGTGGTGTTGTCGTCTTTGGTCACATTCCGCGGCACGACGGACGCGTCGGGGCCCTAGAACACGCCCTGACGGCCGGCCTCGACGTTGTCGCGCACGGAGAGGAGTACTTCTTCACATTCTTCTACGGGGATACGGACCGGCGGCTGAGCGAGGGCCTCCTCCCTGCGCCCGATGAGCGACAAATTCCGAGCGCCGTTCAGCTGACCCTCTCAGCTGGGGCAGCCGTCACCCCAAACCTCTCCTTTGTGGTCATGACCCGGGCCCAGCTGGATAGTCTACCACGTGTTCTCAGCGACCCCGAAGCCAGCTTCCTCAGTCCGACAGTCCTAACCACCTGGAAGACCCAGAACCCCACCACGCGGCGCGATTTGGCACTGTTCGACCGGCGGGAACGGGTCAAGTTGCCGTTCGTGGAGCACCTCACCCTGGCCCTGAGCCAGGCAGGCGTACCGCTGCTCCTCGGCACCGATGCCTCCGCCCCGGGAATGTTCCCCGGCAAGTCGGCGCACGTCGAGCTCCGGGCCTTGGTGCGTGCCGGCCTCACGCCCTACCAGGCTCTGGCCGCCGGAACCCGGGTGCCCGGCGCTTTTCTCCAAGCCCACACCCAGACCCAGCCGCTCGGAACCGTGACCCTGGGGAGCCGCGGCGACCTGATCCTCCTCCATGCCAACCCCCTCGATGATGTGACGGTCACGGACAGTATTGTCGGCGTGCTGGTGGCGGGGCGCTGGCTCCCTATCGATAGCCTCAAGGCCATGCGTCGGGCAGCGGCGGCGTTACCCCGCTAGCGCCATCTAACTACCGTATCTGGACTCCTCCCGAGCGAAGCGCAAGGGATCTCCGATAGCGAAGGTCGACTGCAGTCGTATCTCCGGCCCCTACATCGGACCCAACGGGCCCTGGCCACGATGGAAGGTCGCGCGCGGGGAGCCAATCGCATTCGGACGGCCCGGGACGGCCACGGTGGTTATCGGCTCGTCCCCGCGCCGGTCAGACCGGACGCCATCGTCGTGATCGCTCGTGCAGCTCGCTGGAAGTTGCCTCCTCCTTACTGTGGCTCGCGCCGTTCCCCCTGGCCGAGACCTCGACCCCATTGTGGACGACGCTCACCGCCTCCGGGATGAACCCCCGCTGGACCAGGTCCTGCCGCCCGCTTTCGGACACGGCGATCGCCGCCTGCCCCTGATACGTCCACGAAAGGCCCTTCTCCGCCAGCCACGTCACGAGCGCAATGGGCCATCGGGCGGCCTGGAAGCGGCTTGCGAAGGCATATCGAGCTCTGACAGGGCGTCCTCTCGGGCGTACTGGCGAGGTGGCTGAGTACGAGGCCGCTCGAATCCTCCGGCTGGACCTTAGCGAAGTGCGCCAAGCGGGCTACGCCGCAGTGCGTCGGGTTGACGGGCACACTCAGCGGCTTCAAATCAAGGGCCGTTGCATGCTCCCCACCTCGAAGCCATCGCAGCGCATTGGTTCCATCCGGCTCGATCATGAATCGGTGCCGTCATCCTCGTGCTTCTCAACGAGGATGACGAAGCAACCGCGATTTGCGAAGCGCCGAGGGCGGCCTGCGTGGGTCCAAAGTACAGAGCCCACTCCCCGTCGTCGATCGCTTCGAAGCCGACGTATTCTCCGGCGAGGCTGCGGGTCATGCACGAGGCCCTCACCTACCAGGGATCGAAGTCCGCCTTCCGCGTGCCGTGCGCCCGGCTGTACGTGCCACGCACGTAGCGCACCTGAAAGCGATGACCCGCCAGGTGCAGCGCATGGGTCTTCAACAGGTCGAACCCGGATACGTCGTAGCGCCCGAAATAGCTCAGTCGGCGTGCGAGATCGCCATCGTCGAGCTGGGTGAGCCAGTTGCGGTATCGTCCCCGCGCGGCGGTGAATCGCGCGATCAGATTCGCGATCGTCCCCTCGAGGTATGCCGTTGGATCGCGGTCGACGTGATACCGGCCTTCCTGGCGCAGGGCGTCATGCGCCCATTCCTCGAACCACGCCAGGTGGCCGATCAGCCAGCGCACGTTGTTCGCCACCGGGTGGGGACGCCAATCGGCTTCGTCCTCCGTGATGCCTGTGAGATTGCGCTGCAACAGGCTCCACATGTGCTCGTCCATCTCATCGAGCACTTGTACGCGTTCCGGCATGACGGACGTCACGGACCCACCGTCAGCGCGTAGCCCGTGAGTGAGGCCCGGAGCGCGTTGTCGCGATCCGCCACCTCGATCACCCGCGCCGTGTATCCGGGCGCCGCGCCGAGAGGGTGAATGCCGTGTGAACTCACTGCGCCGGGATCGTGCCGGCGGCGGACGCGGTCCGTCGGGTCGCCCCGTCGCTCGGCACCGCGTTCGGGCCCAGGCCAAGGGTCCCCCCGATCCGTCCCGCGTTCCAGCGCAGGTCCCCCACCACGTGGAGGGCCCACGCCGGGTCGAAGCCGGCGGCGTGCGACAAGTCGGGGACCAGGAGGTCGTATCCACCTCCCGCAAGGTCGGCATAGGCCGCCGTCATGTTGACGCCCACGATCGTGTTCCCTTGCTGCAACGTGATGGCCGCGGATCGGTCGTAGTCGCTCTGCGGCACGAAGTGCATTCGCAGGCGGAGCGCGGGCTCGGTCGCGACGGTGAGAAACGTCGGGGGGATGAGCGGCGCGCCAAGGGCGAGTGTCCGATCGGTAGGCGCGCGGAAATAGAGCGTCGCCGTACGGCCGTCCGCGTTGCCCGTGGCGTTGGTGGTAACGAAGAGGACCTGAAGGTCGCCCGGCAGCAGCTGCGCCTCCGGAAGAGCGACGTACGGCTGCGTCACGTCGGTCCCCTGATTCGTGATGCCGGTCACGGGAAGCTGGTCGTTGCTCGTGAGCAGCCCCGTGCTCCGGCTCGCCCCCTCCGGGCCGAGGCCATTGACCGACACATTCGCGACCGCGGGCACGAACGCCTCGGGTGCGGTGAAGTCGAACACGGGGAGCGTAGCGCCGTCAGGTGCGTCGACGCTGCGGCGCAGGATCATGCGCGTGATCGCTTCGCGCCCGTTCGCAGGGGTGATGCGCGTGGCGAGGAGATCTTGGGGGCCGCCGGGTACGGCGTTGAGGACGAAGCCTCCCTGATCGGGGAAGGCGTGTATCCGCACACCAGCCCCCGTGCTGATAGTCGCCACTTCATTGGTGTCGACTCCGCCGACGGTGCCGAGCAGGGTCTTCGTCTCCCGGCGCCCGCACTCATCCGCATCCACGTCGGCGATGGCTGCGAGCTCCGCCGGCGTGCCGTACAGCACGCCGACAGCCGTGAGCCCGACGAAATGGATCACCGTCGCCACGGCGCCGCGATTGGTCGAGAAATCGGAGCGGAAGGTGATCGTGCCTCCGGCGGCCGTGGGCTCCACGTGCGTCCACGCGCCGTTGCCGTCCTGAAACGCGACCCAGCTCGGCTCGGTGCCGGCGCAGAAGCGGACCATCGCCGACTGGGGCATCGCCTGCGCCACCTGGAGCTCGAGCGGCAGCGTCTGGGCGGAGATGCCGTCGCCGGTAGCACGCAACGTGAAGGCGTATGTGCCCGGGGTGGTGGCGTCAGCGACGCTGATGCTCAGGCGGGCGCTATTGCCCGCGACCGGATTCGGGGCGACATCGACAGCGACCCCGGAGGGAGTTCCGGAGACCGCAAGGGTGACCGGACCGGAGAATCCACCGGTCCGCATGATGGTCACATCGATCGATGCGCTATCGCCCTGCGCGAGGGCGAGGGAGGGCATCGAAGTCGACAATGCCACCGACTCGCCGGGTGGATACAGCGCCGTCGGCGAATACGAGCACGCGGAAATAGCCGCACCGGCGAGGAGGAGCGCGGCGAGGGCCTGGCCGTGACCGGTCCGTATCCACTTCAACGCCGCCCGGGTCCGGACGAAATGGTAATAGCTATGCCGCACAGGGTGAGCCTCCCGCCTGAGTTGATACGTGAATCGCGGTGCCGCGAGATCGTCACGCCTCGCAGGCGACGGAGAATTTGTGAGGGAGGTATTACGGGGGACTTACAGAGCGGAAGTGACCACACTGTGCCGCAGTCAGGGTGCTATTGCAGACTCACGCCTCCTTCCGTGACCAGTTTGTGATACAGTTGTGTCGTCTCGGGTTCGGGTCGGGCCTCCAGCTCGCGCTGCAGCACCTGTTCCAGGCGCTTGTAGAGCTGCTGCACCTGGGAGCGCTCACCCAGCCGGGCGTGACAGGTCAGGAGGCCGCGGTACGCCCGCTCGTCCAACCCGTCACGGGCGATGAGCGTGCGCCACGCGTCCGCCGCCTCGGCCCAGCGCTCCTGCCGCATGGCGTGGTCGGCCAGCGCGGTGAGCGCCGACAGGTACTTGAGACGCAGCCGGTCGCGCAACGCCACGTGCCAGTCGCCCACCGCCTCGTGCTCCAGGAAGTCGCCCCGATACAGCGCGATGGCGGCCTCGAGCGGCGCGGTATCGCCGTCCCGCTTGAGGCGGGCCAGCCCGTCGGCCACCTCTCGCTCGAACGTGGCCGCGTCGAACTCGACCGTTACGCCGGCGTCCAGCGCGTACCGGTCGCCGGAGAGGGTCACCCAGTGCGGGCCACCCATGGTCTTTCTCAACCGGTGGAGAGTGACGTGGAAGCTGTTGCGCACCTGCTCGGCGGACGCCTCGGGCCAGAACGCGACTCCGACCTGCTCGCGGGTGCAGCCCTCCGGGTGGCAGAGCAGGAACAGCAGCAGCTCGCGCGGCTTGGCCGACGCCCAGGCCTCGCGATCGAGCGGGGTGCCGTCTTTTGAAATGCGGAGCGGCCCCAGGGCCTGGACCGTGAGCGTGTGAACCGGGGGCACCGGGCCGGGCGGTGTGGTGTCCAGCCCGGTCTCGAGGGCCAGGGCGACGGCGTCCTCCAGGCTCATCGCCACGCCACGCCCGGCCGCGGCCGCGCACCGGTCCGCGCCGAGCCGATCTTCCAGCGCGGCCACGACCGCATCGTAGAGCTGCTGCTCGGGCGGGGACCAGGCCGCACCGATCCGGTCCCGCTCCAGGCGGGCGAAGGTGAGCAGCTCCACGGCCTGCTCCAGCGACCCGGTGCGATCGGCGATTCGCGCCAGCCCCTCCAGGGACCACAGACACCCCAGCAGGTCGCTGTTGCGGGCGTGGATTCTCAGTGCGTCGCGCAGGTGGGTTGCCGCGGTGCCGAGTGCGCCACGCTCGATCAGCACCAGGCCGAGTGAGGCGAGCGGATGGGCGATCGCGGGCGGATGCCCCAGCGCACGGCCCAGCCCGTGGGCTTCGGACAACAGCCGCTCGGCCGAATCGAGATCGCCGCGTCCCAGGGCGCCGCGCCCCTGCCAGTAGAGGGCGAAGATGAGCAGCACGCTCCGCGGGGCGTGGATGTGGGTCAGCGCGGTCGCCTCGACCTGCCACGGCTCCGACGCCACCGGGTCGGTCAGGGTCAGCCCGAAGCCGAGGGCGGTCAGGGCGTAGGCGAGATGCCAGGGATCGTCCTGGTCGCGGAGGAGTGCCACGCCCCGCTCCGCGTGCGGCACGATCTGGTCGAGTTTGCCAAGGAAGAAGGCCGTGGTCGCCGCGGCGACGTACGCCTTGCCGGCATCGAGCGGGGGCGCCTGCTCAGCGTGCCCGAGCGCGGTTTCGAGCCGTTGCCACCCCTCGCGGAAATGCCCGCGGGCGTACCAGTGCCAGTGGAGTGCCGCACCCAGCCGGAGGGCGGTGGTGTAGTCCCCGGTGGTCTCCGCCCAATCGCACGCGGCCCGCAGATTCGGCTCTTCGGCCGCGAGCCGGGCGGACCATTCGGGGTCCCCCGCGCCGCCGAAGGTGTCCTTCTCGCGGGCGGCCACGAGATCGGTGAAGAACCGCGCGTGTCGCCGGCACAGGTCGGCTTCTTCGCCGGCGGCCACCAGCTTGTCGCGAGCGTACTGCCGCAGGGTCTCGAGCAACCGGTAGCGGGCCTCGCTGCCGGTCGATTCCATGACCACGAGGGACTTGTCGACCAGGGTGGAGAGCACGTCGAGGCCCTGGTCGGGGCAGACCGCCTCGACCGCATCCAGCGAGAAGGTGCCCGCGAACACCGCCAGCCGGCGGAACAGGGCGGCTTCGGCCTCGTCGAGGAGGGCGTAGCTCCAGTCGATCGCCTCGCGAAGCGTGCGATGGCGCGCCACGGCGGTTCGCCCGGAGCCGGCCAGGACCGTGAACGCCTCGTCCAGCCGGCCCGCGATCTGGTCGGGGGCCAGGACCCGCACCCGGGCGGCGGCCAGCTCGATGGCCAGTGGAATGCCGTCGAGCCGCCGGCAGATCTGGGCCACGGCCGTGGCGTTGGAGTCATCGAGGGTGAACGACGGGAGGACCGCCCGCGCCCGCGCCAGGAACAGCTGCCCCGCCTCCGAGCCGAGCACCGCGGCGGCGGTCGGACTCGCCGCGGGCAGCGACAGGGGCGGCACCAGCCAGGCCTGCTCGCCGGACACACCGAGCGCTTCGCGGCTGGTAGCGAGGATCCGGACCCGCGGACAGCGCTTGAGCAGCGAGTCGGCGAGCGTGGCGCAGGCGTCCACGAGATGCTCGCAGTTGTCGAGGATGACGAAGGTCGAACGCTCCGACACCCGGCTCACCATCATGGCGACGGCGCTGCGTCCGCCCTCCTCCCGGAAGCCGAGCCCGGTGGCGACGAGCTCGCACACGAGGGCGGGGTCGGAGAGGCTGGCCAGGTCCACCCAGGCGGTAGCTTCGAACAGCGGCGCGGCGCGCGCCGCCACCTCCGCCGCGAGCCGAGTCTTGCCCGCGCCGCCCACGCCGGTGAGCGTCACCAGGCGGGCGGACCGCAGCAGGTCGCCCACGGCGGCGATTTCCGCTTCGCGGCCGATGAACTGGGTGAGTTGGATGGGGAGGGCCGCGGCGGGCACCTGAAACGCGCCCGACGACCGCGGCGCCGGGGCCGTTGTCATGAGCACCAGTTTAACCGTAGAAACGCCCTACCGCCGCCGGAAGGTCGGCCGGATTGCCCGGGGCAGGGAGGACCCCCTTCACCCGGTCAGGCGCGCCGCCCGCGAACAGCGCGACGGCGCCCGCCAGGACTGGCGCCGTCACAATCACCGCCACGTCGATCCCCAGGCCGTCGAAGACCCCTGACAGCCAGCGCGCCCGTCCCCCGGCGGTGGTGTCCGACAGATGGGGAGGCACTTCGGGAACAATGACTCTGTAGGACCGGGCCAGGGGCTCCACGACCGGCTCGGCCCCGAGCACGACGACGGTCGGGCCCGAACCCGAGCGCCGGTACCTGGTTGCGACGCCGTCGGCCATCACCACGGCCGTCGTGACGCGATCGGCGGCCCGCGTTTCATGATCCATAGGCCGACCATAAGACGCCGGCTATTTCAGGGCGCTTACTGGCGACCAGCCGATGCCAGTCTCACCGGCTCCCGAGCCCAAGGTCTCCACTCGGCAGCGCCCGACCCGGCGCGGAGGGAGGCCGCGAGCGACGACCTTTGCGAGGCGCGTCTTCCTGATGGCCACCGCCCTTGCCCGCGGATATGGCGCGCGCTGACCTCGAATCCGCTCCAGCCGCCGGCGTCTAACCCGACCTTATGAATGCGCAGAGCCTCCGAGGGGGCGCACATTTGCCGGAGCCCACTCCAACGTCGGTGGTGGCTATCCCGACACCGGCCTCTCGGATCTTGCGTTGTCGTGGGTAGCCACCGAGGCCAAGGAAAGCGGGTCAGAGCTGGGCGATATCCCGCTTGGCCGCTGACCTCATGGGCGCTCTCATAAACTCGCACCCGGGCTTCACCGTCTCATCCCGAAACGCTACCGGCCGATCGAGGTATCGACGCAGGACGGCCCAACCCACGAAGTCTTGGACCAGTCCGTCATCGCTCGCTCCCGAGCGGATCGCAGCTACCGGCCCTACAATCTCGTCGAATACTTTCGCCGTCATCTCGCTCGGTTGGAGTAACCTCCAAGGCGTGCCGCCTGACTAACTATCTGGACTCCGGCCGGGGGCGAGAGCGGGGGATCCCCGACGGCCCGAGGCCTTCGACATCGCCACCATCACACCGCCAAGAGCAGCAGGCCAGCGCCCAGGTATTTCCTCCGCCTGCTGGACCAGGGAGCGGTAAGAGAGGTCTGTTACGCGAGGGAGCCGTAGAGCCTCTACCAGGCGGTCTTCCCCTCCGGCCGATCCGGTTGCATCCTAATGAAGGCCCTTCCTCTCTCTCAGCAGGAGTCGCGCATGAACCAGCAGCACCGATGAGGGGCGCCGGCGGCACCCCCGGCGGCGTAGGGACCTTTGCCTTCGGCGCGGCGATGCTGATAGCGGGTGGCTACCTGCTGCTCACCCGGGTCACGGTGACCAGTGGGGCCTGGCACTTCTACGGCTACAATGCATTCGGTCTCTCGCTGTTCCCCCTGCTGATCGGGGTTGGCGTCCTGTTCTTCAACGGGCGCTCCATCTTGGGCTGGTTCCTGGCCGCGGCCGGGGCCCTCATCATCCTGGTCGGCATCGTGGCCAACCTGGGCATTTACTTTCAGGCCAGCTCGCTCTTCGACACCTTGGTGATCCTGGTCCTGATCGCGGGAGGACTGGGTCTGGTCGCCCGCGCCCTGCGATCCGTGGAGTCGGAGCCCGATCGCTGAGCCATGGCCTTCGACGCCGACCTGGCCGCCTTGATCCGCGAGCAGCTCGGGAAGCGCACCGGCCTGACGAGAAGAAGATGTTCGGCGGGTTGGCCTTTCTCCTGAACGGCAACATGTGCTGCGGTGTTCACGGCCGGGAGATATGCCGACGGCCTTGCCAGGTGGGTTTCGACTGCCGTCACATACGCCGGCTCGCTGCCGGCCAAGTGAGCCGGCGGGTTCACCTGAGTCACGTCAGGGAACTGGAATGGACGACAGCGACGTTCAGAAGCTCCTCCGGCTGCTCGAGGAGATCCGGGACGGCCAGCGGCTCCAGCTGGAGCGGCAGGCCGAGGCGCTCACCCTGCAGCGCCAGCAGCTCACGCTGGTCCAGAGTCAGGCGGATCGCGCCGAGCGGATCCAGGATCGCGCCGAGCGGATCCAGGCCACCAGCGCCAGCCTGGTCGGGACCGCGCGCAAAGCGACCATCATTCTGCTTCCCATCATCATCGTTCTGATCCTCTACCTCTCCTGGCTGCTGTTCAATCGTCTCGGCCGTTGAGGGGCCTCACGCGGCCCGCATGGCTCAACCTCGGTGGGCGACGTACATTCTCGGGTGAACGTCAGTCCGGAACATCGTGACCGAGGTGCCGCCCAGTGATGCGGTTGACCATGCTCGGCGGGCTGGTCCTCCAGCAGGACGGCCGGCTGCATACCGGACCGGCTGCTCAGCGGCGACGACTTGCCCTGCTCGCCGTGATCGCCGCCGCCGGTGGGCGGGGAGTCAGCCGGGACCGGCTCATCGGATTATTCTGGCCCGATAGCGATCCTGAAGCCGGCCGGCACTCGCTCTATCAGTCCCTTCACGTGCTGCGCCGCTCCCTAGGGAGCGAGGATCTGTTCCTCGGCAGCTCCGTTTTACAGCTCAACCCGGAAAGGATTTCCAGCGACATCGCCGAGTTCGACGAGGCGATCGAGCGGGGCGCCCACGAACGCGCGGTGCGGGTCTATCGTGGTCCGTTCCTGGACGGCTTTCGGCTGGATCAGGCCCCGCTTTTCGAGCAGTGGCAGGATGCGGAACGGGCCCGCCGTTCGCGGGAGTACGGCGCGGCGCTGGAAGCGCTCGCCGCCATGGCGAGCGCGCGGGGCGACACCCCCGCCGCTATCCGCTCGTGGCGCCGGCTGGCCACCGAGGACCCGGTGAGCACGCGCGCGGCGCTGGGCCTGATCGAGGCACTGGTCGCGGGAGGAGACCGGGCCAGCGCGCTGCAGTTTGCCACCGTGCACGCCTCGCTGGTGCGCCAGCAGCTGGACGCTGACCCCGATCCGGCGGTCGAGGTCTGGATCGCCCGGCTGCGGTCCGGCGACGCAGGCGGGCCGGCGGCAGCCGAAACGCCCGCCCACCGAGGCCCGCCGGCCGTCGCGGCGGGACGGGGCAGCAATGAAGTGGCCGAAGCCCGCGAGCGTGAGCTCAAGGAACTGGAGCGGGCCCTGGCGGATCGGTATCAGATCAGCGGGCCGGTCGAGGAGGGAACGGTCCTGCTCTCCTTCCCCGCGCGGGAGCGACGCGAGGGTCGGCCGGTCGTGCTGCACGTCTTCAGGCCCCATATCGCGGCACTGGCGACCGGGGAGCGGGTGCTCGAAGCCCTGGAGCGGAACGCCGAGCTGCACGACCCCCGGATCGTACCGGTCCGCGACGTTGGCACCGTCGGTGGGCTCCTCTACTTCGCCACCCCCGAGGTGCAGGGCCTCTCACTCCGGGACCGGCTGGCCCGGGAGCGCCCGCTTCCCGTCGGCGAGGCGGTCGCCATCGCGGCCGACCTGGTGGACGTGCTGGTCCACGCCCATAGCCGGGGGATTCGGCACGGCGACCTGCGGCCCAAGCACGTTCTGCTCACCGGGTCGGGAATCGCAGTCGCGTCGCTGGGTGTGGTCGAGGCGCTCGACCTGGCCGATGCCGGGGGCAGCCCGGGCAGCACCGCCATCATGATCGGCGCGCCGGCCTACCTGAGTCCGGAGCAGCTTGCCGGCGAAACGACGGCGGACGAACGGAGCGACCTGTACAGCTTCGGCTGCGTGGTGTTCGAGATGCTGGCTGGCGAGCCGCCGTTCACCGGCTCGACGCTGGCGCCGGTCCTGAGCCGGAAACTGTCCCAGCCTGCGCCATCCCTCCGGGCAGTCCGCGAGAGCGTGCCGATCCCCCTCGACCAGCTGGTGAGCCGTTGCCTGGCACGATTACCCGCCGACCGCTTCCGGACCGCCCTGGAGCTCAGGGAAGCCCTGCGGGCGGTCGGGCCGGGCGACGGGGCCTGAGCCATGGCGGACGAGGACCTCGAGCCGCTCAGCGCCGGCCTCGCCGAGCGGTATCTCATCGAAGAGCGACTCGGGCGTGGAGCGACCGCGACCGTCTTCCTGGCGGCCGATCTGCGCCACGGCCGCCGGGTCGCGCTCAAGGTGCTCAACTCGGCGCTCGGAGCCGCCCTCGGCGCCGAACGATTCCACCGCGAGATCCGCCTGCACGCCCGGCTGCAGCACCCCCACATCCTGCCGCTCTACGACTCCGGCGCCGTCGCGGGCCGGCTCTTCTTCACCATGCCCTATGTGGAAACCGGCTCGCTCCGCGACCGGCTGGACCGGGAGGGGCCCCTCCCGCTGCCGGACGTGCTTCACGTCGCCGGCCAGGTCGCGGAGGCGCTCGCCTACGCCCACGCCCTGGGGATCGTGCACCGCGACATCAAGCCGGAGAACATCCTCCTGTCCGTCACCGGCGACGCCATGCTGGCCGACTTCGGCATCGCCTGGGCGGTGGATCAGGGGGGGCCCCGCGAGGCTGCGCTCCCTGCGGAGAATTCAGACGGGGAGGCCCACCCCCGGCTGACTCAGGCCGGGGTCGCACTCGGCACTCCGGCCTACATGAGCCCGGAGCAGTCGGAGGGGGAGGAGGTGGACGGGCGAAGCGACATCTATGCCCTCGCCTCAGTCATCTACGAGACGCTGGCCGGCGCCCTGCCATTCCCCGGTCGTAATGCCCGGGCGATCATCGCGCGCCGTCTGACCGAGCCGCCTCCCTCGGTGCGGGAGGCCCGGCCCGAGGTGCCGGTGGGAGTGGATCTCGCTCTCGGCCGGGCGATGAGGCGCCAGGCCACGGAACGCTTCGAAACGGTGTCTGAGTTCGCGGACGCCCTGGTGGCCGGCATGGTGCCCGAAGAGGTGGCTCCTCTGCCAGCCCCTCCGGCGGCATGGCCGTTGCGCCGGATGGTCGCCCCCCTCCTCGTGTTTGCCGGCCTTCTGATTGGCGCATTCGCCGCCTGGCGCATGCTGGCCGGGTCAGCAGGTCTCTCGGGGCAGCAGATGGTGGCCGTGCTGCCCTTCAAGAATCTGGGCCCGCCAGGCGACCAGTACTTTGCTGACGGACTGACCGAAGAGATCACCAATCGTCTCGCGGGGCTTTCGGGGATGCGGGTGATCTCGCGCACTAGCGCCGACCAATACCGGAGCACCAGCAAGTCCCTCAGGGAGATCGGGGAGGAGCTTGGCGCGGGGTACGTTCTGGAGGGGAGCGTGCGCTGGGACCGGACCGCGAACGGGCCGGGGCGGGTCCGGGTCACGCCCCAGCTGATCCGGGTGAAGGACGACAGTCACCTGTGGAGCGAGCAGTACGATGCCGAGCTCACCGAGGTGTTCGGCATCCAGGCCAGCATCGCCGAGCGGGTAACCAGCGCCCTCGACGTGGCGCTGCGGGCACCGGAGCGGACCGGCCTCGCTGCGGGCACCACCCGGAACCCGGAGGCCTACGACCATTACCTGCGTGGCAACGAGTACCTGGGCCGCAGCAACGAGCTGCCCGACATCACCGCGGCGGCGGATCTGTTCGAGAAAGCGGTGGCGCTCGATCCCCGGTTCGCGCTGGCCCTCGCCCGGCTCTCCCGCGCCTACTCCGCCATGTACTGGTTCTATCATGACAAGAGCGAGACCCGGCTGGCGCTCGCCCGGGCGGCGGCGGACTCGGCGCTCCGCCTCGTCCCGGACCTGCCGGAGGGACGGATCGCCCTGGGTCTCTATTACTACTGGGGGCACCTGGACTACCAGCGTGCGCTGGCCGAGCTCGAGCGCGCCCGGCGGCGACAGCCCAGCAACAGCGACCTGCTCTCCGCGATTGGTTACGTCGAGCGTCGGCGGGGACGCTGGAACGAGGCCATCGCGAGGTTCACCGAGGCGCTGCGCTACGATCCTCGTTCCAATGTCCGCGCCATGGACATCGGCGACACCTACTTCTCGATCCGGCTGTATCGGGAGGCGGAGCGGTCCCTGGACCGCGCCATTACCCTGAGCCCGGACTGGGCGACGCCCTACGCCTACAAGGCGAACCTCTACCTGGTCTGGCGGGGGGATCTGCCGAGGGCGCGCGCGGTGCTGGGACAGGCCCTGGCGCGACTCGGCCCGGGCCGGCTCGCCCCGGCGATGATCGGCGCCGAGCGAGTATCCGCCTCGCTGCTGACCGCCGACAGCCTGTTCGCGCCGATGGTCGACGCGCTGACACCGCTTTCGTTCGCGGGCGACAGCGCCCGGTATTACCTGCTCAAGGCCGAGGCGTCCTACTTCCGGCGCCGGACGGAGCAACAGCACGCCTACGCCGATTCGGCGCTGGGACTCCTCGAGTCGGCCCTGCGGGGACGGCCGAATGATGCCCGGCTGCAGGCTCGGCTCGGGCTGGCCTACGCCTTTGTGAATCGGCGTGCCGACGCACTCCGGGCCGGCCGGCGCGCGGTGGAGCTGCTCCCCATCTCGTTGGACGCGAACTCGGGGCCGTTCATGCTGTCGAACCTCGCCCGCATCCACGTGCTCCTGGGTGAGTTCGAGGAGGCGATCGGCCGCCTCGAGCCGCTGCTGCGGATTCCCTGCTGGATCTCTCCCGCGGAGCTCCGGGCCGACCCGGTCTGGGCCCCGCTGCGCTCCCACCCCCGCTTCCAGCAACTCATCCAGGACAGCACCACCACCGCCTGAAGTCCCCGCACTCTCCGCCGGCCCGCCGCAGTCGTGTTTCCCCAGTTGAGATCGTGGTGAGATCCGCATGAGCGGCCCGCGATAGCCTTGTCGCCGTCAACGCGGCTCCAGGCTACCGCCGGTCGGCCGCATCACAATGCGGAGGTCACCCGATGACTCGTTTGCGCTCCCTGCTCCAGCGCCCGCCGGCCGGACCCGCGCCAGCCCTGGCTGCCCTGTCCGCCATCGTGCTCGGCGCAACGGCGGTGGCGCTGAGCCCCGCCCCCCCGCGGACTCAGCCGGCCACCGTCGACAGCCTCACGCTCGAGCTGCGGTACATCGGGACCGGCGCGGAGGGGGTGGACCTGGTCTGGCGCGGATGGGCCTCGGAGCCGGTCGGTGGTCAGGTGACGCTCCGTCTGGCATACGCAGGCCCGCCGGCGGACCGAGAGATGCCGATCTGGCCGACCAACGCCCTCCTCTTCTTCTCAGCCGACGACTCTCGCAGCTCGTTCGCTGCGGAGCTGAGCGGCAGTCTGAACTGGCTCACTGGAGAGATGCACCTCAGCGGGATCGTGACCGACGGCCTCGGCAGCGGATCGGCCGTCGATCAGACCCTGCAGCTACGGCGACCCGGATACGACGGACGCACAGCCATTCATCTGCTGCGGCAAGTGGCCATCCGGTCAGTCGCGCAAGCGATGCCTTGATAGTCGAAGACCCACACAACCACCCAACCCACGGAGGTTCCCATGTTCTCGCGCACCCTTCGCCGCATCCTTGGCCCTGCCTTCGCGGCAGCCGCTCTTGCAACCGCTGCCTGCGGCGGCGGCAGCGATGCCACCGCACCGAGCGATCCGCCCGGCGACGCAGTCGGCAACTACCAGCTGACGGCGCTGCGCTGCACCGGCAATCTCGGCGGCGGGGGCCCCGGGCTGCCGGTCACCTTCATTGACGGCTCGGGCGACCAGCTGACCTTCATCGCCGGAACCCTGCAGCTGGCCGATGATGGCAGCTACAGTCTCACGGTGAGCGCCACCTACAACGGCGGTGCGGTCACGATGACGGACGAGGGCTCCTTCACTCGCCACGGGAGCAGCTTGTCCTTCAGCTCGACGACCACGCACCAGCGGATGTTCTCTGGCAACGTGACCGGCAACCAGGTGACGGCGGACAGCCAGTTCGGGGGCATCCATTTCGACATTGATCTGCAGAAATAGCACGTGGGGGTAGGGGTCGCATGCATGCGACCCCTACCCCCGGTGGCGGCCGATTGGCCTGTTTGTCAGATCGGTCCTGATCAGTCCCCCAGCTGCCGATCCGCCCGGATCCACATCCAGAGGGCCGCGGCCACCACCGCGAACACCGAGGCCGTGGAGAGCGCCGCCGGCCAGCCCAGGCTCCGGACGATGACCGGGACCAGCAGCGCACCCACGCCGCCAACCACGTTGCCGCCGGTGTTGAGCACCCCGCACGCCGCGGAGGCCTGCCCACCGGACACGGCGATGGTCGCCGCCCAGAAAGCCCCCTCCGTGGCCTGCTGAAAGCAGAGGCAAAGCGACAGGAACAGCACCGCGAGATACGGATGCTTCGCCGTCGCCGCCAGAACGATGAGCCCGGCCGCGAGGAGCAGCCCGACCACCGACGGCCAGCGGCATCCCCACCGGAACCCGATGCGCCGGCAGAGCCAGTCGCAGCCGATGCCGCCGGCGACCGCACCGACCGCGCCGGCTATCCACGGCGCCGCCGCCAGATAGCCGCTTTGCAGGCTCTGGAATCCCCGGTTCTCGACCAGGTAGATGAACAGCCAGTTGAAGAAGATGTAAAACACGTAGTTGCTGCAGAAATAGCTGGCCGTGAGGAGCAGCACGTCCCGATTCCGGAGTACCCGCCGCCAGGCGCCGGGTTCAGGGGCCGTCCGATAATGCGGTGGGCGCTTCGCATTGATGAGCGCCAGCTCGTCCCGACGCACCCCGGAGTGTTCCGCGGGATAGTCCCTTACGTACCACCACCAGATCGCGGCCAGCAGGAAGGCGAGCGGCGCGGTGACCACGAAGGACTGGCGCCACCCCATCGTCTCGGTCAGCCACGCGATGAGCGGGCCGGTGGCGGCGGACCCGAACGCGAGGCCCGCATTGCTGAGGCCATTCGGCAGCGCCCAGCCTCCGATGGGAAACCAGTTGCAGGTGGTCCCCCCGCTGGTCACCGGATAGACCGGCGCCTGGGCCACCCCCATCAGGAAGCGGAGCGAGATCAGCGCGGCGAGGATGACGGACGGAGATGCCGCTTTCGGAGTGAGCCCGACCAGCAGGTTGAGGACTCCCCAGGCGATCGCGATGAGCGTCAGACTGCGTCGCCCGCCGAGTCGGTCTCCCAGTACTCCGCCCGGGAACTGGAAGATCGCGTAGCCCCAGGCGAACGCCGCCAGCACCAGGCCGAGCTGGAGCTGTGACAGGCCCACGTCGCGGCTCATGGCTTCGCCCGCGACCGACATGTTGGTCCGCAGCACGTAGGCGACGACGCTCGCAGCGAACAGGAGCGCCAGGATGATCCAGCGGACCGAGGAGGGGCCGGGGTGGTGAACGACCTCGGGAGTCGGTTCCGGTGCCAGTTCGGTCAGGGTGGACGACATGGGGGCCAAGGATGGAGAGGACAAGAGGACGAGAGGACTTCGTCCTCTTTGTCCTCTCCGTCCTCTCGTCCTCTATAGATGCTGAAACGGCGTCTCCTCCGGGGCCTCCCGCCGCTCGGTCTGGCGCTCCCAGGAGCGGCTCACCACGTCCTTCGACCCCAGTCCTACCGCGAGAGCGAGCGCGAAGACGATCCCCCCGAACAGGATGCCGAAGGCCAGCTTGAGGATGTCGCCCCCGATGCTCAGGTGCTCCAGCGCCATTGCCGCCGCCAGGATGAGCACCAGCCACTTCACCCCGACGCTGAGCAGGCCGGCCGACTGGATCCGCTGGTTGACGGCACTGATCAGGACGCCGCGTGCGAGGAAGCGCGCCAGCACGGTCCCGAACAGGAGCAGCAGGATGGCCACGAACACATTGGGCAGGTAGGCGATCAGCCGGGCGAGCATCGTCGGCATGAGGGTAGCTTCGAGCGCCGCGAGTCCGACCAGCATGCCGCAGAGCAGGAACACCCAGAACACGACCCGGCCCAGCAGCCGGGTCGGGCTGTGGTCGGGGGACCATTCGGCGATGGCGGAGAGCCCCCACTGGTCCAGTCGGCGGTCGAACTTGAGCCCGTAGAGGATGCGGCAGACCACCCAGCGGGCCACCGCACCGATAACGGCCGCGATGAACACCGCGGCCAGCATCGCGACGACCTCGGGCAGAAAGCTCACAAAGCTCGACAGCACCCGGCTGAAGGATTGCTGGAGCGCGAGCGTGATCTCGTCCCACATCGGGTCCTCCTTCCGGTCGCGATCGCCGGGCTACGGGTTGAACCGGTCCGGCGAACGCCAGCGGGAGATCAAGTATGGCTTCTCGGCTTCGAACCGCAAGCACAACTCCTCGATGCGCTGCTCGATGCGGGCCTGGTCGGCATCGTGCAGCTCACTCACGAACGATCCCAGCCAGCCCAGATAGAGGGGTGTAAAGGCCGGCAGCAGGTGCTCCCGGCTCATGACCCGCGTGTAATAGGCGAGCAGAAAGTCATAGACGGTCCGCGCCCACAGCTGATCGTCCAGGCGGAACTCGGCGTCACTGCGGCGGGCGAGCTTGCGGAGCTCGAGCGCGGTCATCGGCGGCAGCACCTTGTCCCAGACCTCCTTCAGATGCTGCTGGCCCAGGCGAAACGACTCCAGGGACCGGGTGAGGTCGACGCCCGGCGCCTCCGGCACGGGGTCTTCGGGTGTGCCGAAGAGCTCGACCGGCTCGGAGCCGCGGATCCTCTGCCACTGAGGATTGCGCTCCGCTTCGCTGAACAGAGCTCCCAGCACGCTGGTCAGGACATGACTCAGGTCGGAGCCGGCCCCGTCCCCCCCGCCGCCGGCGGTGGTGCGGTGCCCGACCCACGCCTGGCCCAGCCGAAACCCGCCGAGCAGGGCGCGATTGGTGAGCCACAGATCGGTCGCGAAGCGGGACCCTTCGCCGCTCCAGGCCTTGAGTGAAAGGCAATGGTCGACCAGGCGCGCCGAGCAGGCGACCTCACCCCCTGCCGGGTAGCGCATTCGCCGGCCATACAGGGCCCGGGTAAGGGGGTAGACGATGCTGGTGGTGATCGCCCCGGCGAATCGGGGTCGGGAGTAGTACGGCCCCACGAAGTCGAGCCCTCGATCCAGCACCGGCAGGAGGAGCCGGCCGACGGCCTCGGGCTCGAGGCCGGTGAGATCGGGGTTCACGAAGGCGCAGCCCCTCACGCCCAGCCGGCGCGCAACCCCAAAGAACAGCCGGAGAGCTTGAGCCCGGGTCGGTGGCCCCGGAGCTGCCGGGCGGACCGGATCGGAGGCCAGCGAGACCCGCACCAGGCGGCTCTGGTCCGCCAGCGCCGCGGCCACCACGGCGGGCGTACCGTCGTTGGAGCCGCCGTCGGCGTGGAGCAGCAGGGCACGGCGTCCGGGGAACGAGCCGACCAGGCCTTCCTCCACCGCGCGAACCACCGCGCCGATGGTGGCCGCGTTGTTGTAGGTGGTCACGGCCACCGCGACGTCCGCGGGGCCCAGGTCGCTGCTCGCGACCTCGCGTTCCAGAGGTTGAATGTAGGTCTCGGCCATCGTGCCAATCCGTGTGTCTGGCGCCTTCCACGCCCGGTCGCGCGGGGAGGGCGGCTGCATATAGCTTACGGACAGAAAGGGGTCAGGCCAAGCGCACGCTCCCCAATGACCCACAGCCTGCTGACCGATTTCAACCGGCACCTCCTCGGGGAAGGCACGCTGTACCATGCCTATCGGGTCCTTGGAGCCCACCCTGCCGTGGAGGACGACGGTGTCGCCGGAGTGCGCTTCGCGGTATGGGCCCCCAATGCCGGCCGAGTCTCCGTGCTGGGGGATTTCAATGGCTGGGAAGCCGGGCGTCACCCCATGATCCGCTCCGGGGATTCCGGGGTTTGGGAGTGCTTCATCGCCGGGGTGGAGCCCGGCGCCCTGTACAAGTACCGGGTCGAATCCTCCGATGGTCGCTATCGCGCCGACAAGGCCGATCCCTACGGCTTCGGCGCCCAGATCCGGCCCGGCACGGCGTCCCGTGTGGTCGCGCTGGACGGCTATGGCTGGGGCGACCAGGGTTGGCTCGAGGCCCGCGCGCGGGGCAACCTGCACCGGGAGCCGATGTCGATCTACGAAGTGCATCTGGGGTCGTGGCGACGGCGTCCGGAGGAGGACAATCGCTGGCTCAGCTATCGGGAGCTCGCCACCGAGCTGGCCGACTACGTATACGACATGGGATTCACCCACGTCGAATTCCTGCCGCTCAGCGAGCACCCGTTCGACGGTTCGTGGGGCTACCAGACGACCGGCTACTATGCCGCCACCAGCCGATTCGGCACGCCCCACGATCTGATGTACCTGGTGGACACCCTGCACCAGCGCGGCATCGGAGTCATCCTCGACTGGGTGCCGGCGCATTTCCCCCACGACGAGCACGGGCTCGGCTTCTTCGACGGCACCCACCTCTACGAGCATGCCGACCCGCGCCAGGGGCACCACCCCGACTGGGACACCCTGATCTTCAATTACGGCCGCCACGAGGTGCGGTCGTTCCTGATCAGCAACGCCCTGTTCTGGTTCGACCGCTATCACATCGACGCGTTGCGGGTGGATGCCGTGGCCTCGATGCTCTACCTCGACTATGGCCGGAGCGGCCGAACCTGGGTCCCCAACCGGTTCGGCGGGCGGGAGAACATCGAGGCGATCGAGTGCCTGCGCCTGCTGAACGAGCGGGTGCATGCCGAATACCCGGGTGTCACCGTCATCGCCGAAGAGTCCACCTCCTGGCCCATGGTTTCCCGGCCGACCTACCTGGGGGGGCTTGGCTTCGGCTTCAAGTGGAACCTGGGGTGGATGCATGACATGCTGGACTACATGGCCAAAGACCCCGTGTATCGAAGCTACCATCACCAGCTCATCACCTTCAGCCTGATGTATGCCTTTACCGAGAATTTCGTCCTGCCGTTCTCCCATGACGAGGTGGTCCACCTCAAGGGAAGCATGCTGAGCCGCATGCCGGGGGACGAATGGCAGAAGTTCGCCAACCTCAGGCTGCTCTACGGCTACATGTTCGGCCACCCCGGGAAGAAACTGCTGTTCATGGGCGACGAGTTCGGTCAATGGAACGAGTGGAACCACGACACCAGTCTCGACTGGCACCTGCTGGCGGGAGAGCGCCACCGGGGCCTGCAGCGCTGGGTGCGCGATCTCAATTCGCTGTACCGGGGGGAGCCGGCGCTGCACCAGCGGGATCACGAACCGGCCGGTTTCGAGTGGGTGGACTGCAACGATAACGCCCGGAGCGTGGTGAGCTTTCTCCGGCGCGGCGGAGACGGCCCGGCGCTGCTCTTTGCGTGCAATTTCACTCCAGTACCCCGGCACGACTACCGGCTGGGCGTGCCGAGCGGCGGGCGGTGGGATGAGGTGCTCAACAGCGACGCGACCATCTACGGCGGCAGCGGCCAGGGGAACTTCGGCGGCGCCGAGGCCGCCGCCCGGCCCCTGCATGGGCGGTCCTACTCCCTCGGCATCACCATTCCACCGCTCGGCATCGTCGGGTTCCGGGAACCCGCGGCGGGGGCGGCCGCGTGAGGATGGGGAGCGGGCAGGTGCTCCGATGAAGCGAGGGGGCAGCGCGGGCGACCCACAGTGGTACATGGATGCGGTCATCTACGAGCTTCACGTTCGCGCCTTCCACGATGCCAACAACGACGGCATCGGCGACTTCCGCGGTCTGATCCAGAAACTGGACTACCTGCAGGACCTGGGAGTCACCTGCCTGTGGCTCCTGCCGTTTTTTCCCTCCCCGCTGCGCGACGACGGCTACGACATTGCCGACTACACCGGCGTGCACCCCGACTACGGCACCCTCGACGATTTCCGCGAGTTCCTCGAGGCGGCCCACAGCCGGGGTATGCAGGTCCTGATCGAGCTGGTCATCAACCACACCTCCGACCAGCATCCCTGGTTCCAGGCGGCTCGACGGGCGCCGCCTGGATCGCCCGCGCGGGAGTTCTACGTGTGGAGCGATACCACGGACCGCTATCCGGGTGTCCGCATCATCTTCACCGATACCGAGAAATCGAATTGGACCTGGGATCCAGAGGCCAAGGCCTACTACTGGCACCGGTTCTTCTCCCATCAGCCGGATCTCAACTTCGACAATCCGGTGGTGGTGGCCGAGGTGTTGAAGGTCATGCGGTTCTGGCTGGATCTCGGGGTGGACGCGCTCCGGCTTGATGCCATCCCCTATCTGCTCGAGCGGGAAGGAACCAGCTGCGAGAACCTGCCCGAGACCCACCAGGTGATCAAGCGGATTCGAGCCGAGCTGGACCGGGACTACACTGACCGGATGTTCCTGGCCGAAGCCAACCAGTGGCCCCAGGATGTGCGGGCCTACTTCGGCGAGGGCGATGAGTGCCACATGGCGTTCCACTTTCCGCTGATGCCGCGACTGTTCATGGGACTGCGGCTGGAGGATCGCCACCCGGTCACCGATATCATGGAGCAGACCCCCAAGATCCCGCCGGACTGCCAGTGGGCGATCTTCATCCGCAACCACGACGAGCTGACGCTCGAGATGGTGACGGAAGAGGAGCGCGACTACATGTATCTGGCCTACAGCACCGATCCCCGGATGAGGGTCAATGTTGGGATCCGCCGGCGGCTCGCCCCCCTCATGGAGAACAACCGGCGCCGCATCGAGCTGCTCTTCAGTATCCTGCTCTCCTTTCCGGGCACGCCGATTCTCTACTACGGCGACGAGCTCGGCATGGGCGACAACATCTATCTCGGTGACCGCCACGGGGTGCGGACACCGATGCAGTGGAGCGCGGACCGCAACGCCGGATTCTCGCACGCCAACCCGGCCCGCTTGTATAGCCCGGTCATCATGGACCCGATCTACGGGTATGAGGCGATCAACGCCGAGGCCCAACGAGGCGATCCGTCCAGCCTGCTCAACTGGACCCGGCACATGATCGCCCTCCGCAAGCTCTTTAAGGTCTTCGGACGGGGATCGATCGAGTTCCTCGCCCCCGCCAATCGGAAGATCCTGGCCTACATCCGGCGCCACGACGGGGAACAGGTCCTGTGCGTAGCCAACCTGTCACGCTTCGCCCAGCCGTTCGAGCTGGACCTGTCGGGGCTTGCCGGGAAGACGCCGGTGGAGATGCTGGGCTACGTGGAGTTTCCTCGGATCAGCCGCGGCCAGTATCCGCTCACGCTCGGCCCGTATGGCTTCCTCTGGTTCGAGCTGCACGGGGAGGATGAGCCGGCCGAGGTCCGGACCGCGGCACCGGAGGAGACCACCCTGACGCTGCAGGGCACGGAGCCGTGGACCGCGCTGCTCCAGCCGGGGCCCCGGCGGATCCTGGAGGGGGAGGTGCTCAGGGATTACCTGTCCCGGCAGCCGTGGTTCGGAGGGCGATCGCGGACGGTGCGAACCTGCCGGCTGGAAGAAACGGTGGCGCTCTCCAGGACGGCGGGGATCGCGATCGTCGAGGCGGGCTACGATGGCGGGGAGCCCGAGTCGTATCTCCTGAGTCTCGCGATTGCCACGGGGCCGGAGGCCGAGCTGGTCCGGACCGGGCAAGCCCGGGCGGTCCTGTGCGGTCTCCAACTGAACGGCGAGCCCGGCATCCTGTGCGAGGGCCTGGCGGTGGACGCCGTGTGCCGGGAGATCCGGGGGATCATTACCGGCGGGGCCGCGTGGCGGGGCAGCCAAGGCGCCTTCCGCGGGCTGCCGGCCGCAGGGCTGCGCGACTCCATCCAGCTGGATGGCGGCTCGACGATCGCCCGCCCCGTGGGTGAACAGCGGAATCCTTCGGTCGTGTTCGGGGATCAGCTCAGGCTGAAGCTGCTCCGGCGGGTCGTCCCTGGACCCGAGCCGGGCTCGGAGATGAGCAGGCATCTCGCGGAGCGGGTCGGCTTCAGCGGCGTGCCCGGCTTCGGAGGACTGCTGGAGTATCATCCCGCGGAGGGAACGGCGGCGACGATCGGAATGCTGGAGCGGCTGCCGCCGAATCAGGGCGACGGCTGGCAGTGGATCCAGGAGGAGCTGAGACGCTACCATGAGCGTGCCCTGACGCTTGAGGCACCGGAGCAGCCGCCACCGCGAGCACTGGACCTCAGCGATGTGCCGCTCTCGCCAAGCCTGGACGAGCTGCTCGGAATCTCGGACGACGCGGCCGCGGCGCTCGGCCGCCGGACGGCCGAGCTGCACCTCGCCCTGGCCAGACCCAGTGATGATCCGGCCTTCACCCCTGAGCCGATGACCTCCGCGGACCTGTCCCGCCTCGCCGGCGGGATCCGGCGGGAGGCCGCCGAGGTGTTCGCCGGCCTGAAGGCCGCGATCCCGCGGCTTCCCGATGAGGTGGTCGAGCTGGCCAGCCGGGTACTCAGCTACCGGGGTCGGGTCTGGAGCAGGCTCGAACGAGTGCTGCTGGTAGAGCCGAAGATGCTCCGGATGCGGATCCACGGCGACTACCACCTCGGCCAGGTCCTGAGAGTGGGCCCGGACTTTCTGGTGCTCAACTTCGAGGGCGACGCGGCCCGTCCGCCAGCGGAGCGCCGGGCCAAGGAATCTCCCCTTCGCGACGTGGCCGCGATGCTGCGCTCCCTGAGCCATGCCTCGCAAGCGGCGCTGTCGGGGCACGTCGCCCGCCGCCCGGCCGATCTGAATCGGCTGCTGCCGTGGGCCGAGGTCTGGGAGCGCTCGGTGTGCGGTGTGTTTCTGCAGGCCTATCGAAGTGCCGCGGCCGGCGCGGCCTTTCTCCCCGCCCGGCCGGCCGATTTCCGCCGGATACTCGAGGCCTACCTGCTCGACAATGTGCTCAGGGAATTGCGCCAGGAACTCGACCATCGGCCCGCCGGGGTACGGGTGCCGCTC
>DATBLR010000094.1:0-8751 GCA_036555275.1 Gemmatimonadales bacterium
GGTGCCGCCCAAACTGCTCGGAAGCGTACCGGAGTCGCTGGGGGTGTATCCAGACTGGGATCACGACGTCGAGTTCCGCTTCGACGAGGTTGTTTCCGAAGGCTCCTCACCGAGCCAGGGCCTTGGCACGGGCGACCTGGAGAAGCTGATCCTCCTCTCTCCGAGTCGGCAGGTGCCGGTGATCCACTGGAAGCGCGACCGGATCACCGTGCGCCCCCGCGAGGGATGGCGACCCAACCGGGTGTACCGGGTCGAGCTCAGGCCCGGTCTCCAGGACTTGCGTCGCAACCGGACCGACACCGCCAAGGTGCTCACCTTCAGCACCGGAGGTCCGCTGCCCTCGGACACGCTGCGCGGTCGGGTCATCGACTGGGTTCAAGGCAGGTCGGCGGTTGGTCCGCTGGTGGAGCTGGTTCTCGCGCCGGACAGCCTGGTGTATCGAACGGTCGGTGACAGCTCGGGACGCTTCAGCATCGGTCCGCTGCCCAGGGGCCGCTGGATCGTCTTCGCGGCCATTGACCAGAACAAGAACCTGCAGCGGGAGCGGCGTGAGAATTATGACTCGGTGCTGGTCGTCGAGGGGGTCGACCTGATTCCCGCCCTGTGGCCCATTCCCAGGGACAGTCTCGGTCCCCGGATCGGCTCCTTCACACCGAACGACAGCGTGAGTGCCACCATCGGGTTCTCGCAGCCTCTGGACCCGCTGCAGCGCATCGACAGCGCGGCGGTGCGCTTCATGCTGCAGAAGGACTCGACCCCGGTCCCCTTCCGGTCGCTGCTTCCTAAGCCCGTGGACGACAGCCTGCAAAAGATCATCGCCGCCCGCGCCGATTCCCTCCGGGCCGCCGCCGACACCACCCACCGGGACACGGCGCGCGGGCAACGCCCGCCGCCGGTTCCGCCTGTTGGAAAACTGGGGGCGGCCGGGAAAGCCCCGGAGGTCAAAGTCGACTCGGTACTCAAGAGCCGCCCAGCCCTCTACGACAAACTGGTGCTGCGAGTGGACAGCGCGTTCGCGCCGGGAACCCGCTACCTGATTGAGATCAGCGGAGTGCGGAGCGCCGCGGGGGTTGCCTCGCTGGCGAAAGGGACCCTGGTCATCCCGCCCGCCAAGCCCGCGGCGCCGGCCGGCCGGGACACCACGGCGATTCAGGCAGACAGCGCCAAGGTCGCGGCTCCATCCCCCTCCAAGCCGCGATGATGACAGACGCCCGACGCGGCCTCCCCTCGGTCGACCGGCTCCTCAAGGAGCCGGAGGTCGCGGCGCTGTTCGAGGTCGCGCCACGGAACGCGGTCGTGGCCGCGGTGCGCGCCGCCCTCGATGCGGCTCGGCGCAGCCGGAGCGAGCCGCCGGAGCATTGGGGCGATGAGGTACGCGAACGGCTGGTGCTCACCACCGCCCGCTCGCTTCGCCCGGTGCTGAACGCTACCGGCGTCGTGCTGCACACCAATCTCGGCCGGGCACCGCTGGCGCCCGCCGCGTGGGAAGCGATGCGCTCGGTGGCCGAGGGCTACAGCACCCTGGAGTACGATCTGGCGACCGGCACCCGCGGAGACCGCGCCGACCACTGCCGCCGCCTTCTCGCCGAGCTGACCCTTGCGGAGGATGCGCTGGTCGTGAACAACGCGGCCGGCGCGCTGGTCCTGGCCCTGGCGGCGGTGGCGTCGGGCCGCCGGGTGCTCCTGTCGCGCGGCGAGCTGATCGAGATCGGCGGGTCCTTCCGGATCCCCGAGATCCTGGAACGAAGCGGCTCGACCCTGCAGGAGCTGGGCACCACCAACCGGACCCACCTGACGGACTATGAGGCCGCGATCAAGGACGCCGCGGCGATTCTTACGGTGCATCGCTCCAACTTCGAGCAACGCGGGTTCGTCACTTCGCCGAAACCGGCGGAACTGGCGGCGCTCGCGCGACGGGCCGAGATCACCTACATCTACGACGTCGGCAGCGGGCTGCTGGTGGATCTCACCCCCTGGGGGCTCTCCAGTGAGCCCCGGGTGCAGGAGGGCGTCGCGGCGGGCGCCGACCTGGTCCTCTTTTCAGGCGACAAGCTGTTGGGCGGCCCGCAGGCGGGCTGCCTGGTCGGGACGGCCAGCGCCATCGCGCGGTGCCGCCGCAACCCGATGGCCCGGGCACTCCGGGCCGACAAGTTCACCCTGGCCGCTCTGGAGGCGACGCTGGCGCTGTACCGGGATCCCGGAGCAGCCATCCGTGAGATCCCAGTCCTCGCGATGCTCACCCGCGACCCGCAGGTTCTGCGAAGCCAGGCGGAACGGCTCGCCCGAACTGTGCCGCCAGCGTTCCATCCATCCCTCATGCCCGGCGACTCCGCGGTGGGGGGAGGTGCCTTTCCCGGCGCAGTGCTTCCTTCCACCCTGGTGGCCCTCGACCCCGGTCGCCACGGCGCGAACAGCCTGGCCCTCCGATTGCGGCTCGGCGACCCGCCGCTCGTCGCTCGGGTCGATGGTGACTGGCTGCTGCTCGACCCGCGAACGCTTCTGGAACACCAGTTCCCCGCCGTCATCCGGGTCCTCGAGGAGGTCCTCGTCGACCGGGGGACCTGATCGCCGGCGCACGGGAGTCAGGGTAGACGCCCCTTTAATGCACCGCCCCGGCCCGCTAAGTTCTTGCGCCATGCCGATGCGGGTTGCCGTCTGTGTTTCCGGCCGAGGCTCGAATCTGTTCGCCCTGCTGGAGGCCCTGGCGGGATCGGATCGCGCCGAGGTGGTGCTTGTCTTGAGCGACCGGGGCGATGCGCCGGCCCTCGCCCGTGCAAGGGAGCGGGGAATTCCCGCCTTCAACCTGGCAGACTATCGCGACCCAGAGGAGTGGTTGGCCCGGCTGGGCGCCGCACAGGTCGATCTCATCGTGCTCGCTGGCTATCTGAAGCTGGTGCCCTCGACCGTCATCTCAGCGTATCGCGACCGGATCGTGAACATCCACCCTGCCCTGCTCCCCGCGTTTGGCGGGCCGGGGATGTACGGACGCCACGTCCACGAGGCGGTTCTACGGAGCGGAGCTGCGGTCTCGGGGGCCACGGTGCATCTGGTGGACGAGGAATATGATCGCGGCGCCATTCTGGCTCAGGCCAAGGTCCCCGTGCTTCCGGACGACACGCCTGACACGCTGGCGGCCCGAGTTCTCAGAGCCGAGCACACTTTGCTCCCTGCCGTGGTACTGAAGGCCGCGGAGATGGGCCACCCGGTACCGATCCCCGAACCGGTCGTGTTACCTGCCTGAGGAATCATTCTTGCCGCGTGCCCTGATCTCGGTGAGTGACAAGCGAGGGATCGTCCCATTCGCGCAGGGTCTGGTGGACCTGGGCTGGGACATCATCTCAACGGGAGGCACCCACGCGGCCCTGCGGCAGAGCGGCGTGCCCGCGACAGCGGTCGAAACGGTGACCGGTTTCCCGGAGATCCTCGACGGCAGGGTCAAGACCCTGCACCCTGCGGTGCACGCGGGTCTGCTGGCCCGGCGGGACGTGCGGGAACACCTGGCCGCGCTTGCAGCCCACCAGATTCGGCCGATCGATCTTCTCGCCGTCAATCTGTATCCCTTCCGGGAGACAGTGGCCAAGCCGCAGGTCTCCTTCGAGGACGCACTGGAAAACATCGACATCGGCGGACCGGCGATGCTCCGGTCCGCGGCCAAGAATCATGAGTCCGTGGTCGTCGTGGTGGACCCCACCGACTACCCTCGGGTGCTGGACATGCTCCGGAACGGCGGCGTCGATCCGTCCAGCCGCCGAGCCCTCGCCGCCAAGGTCTTCAGCCACACCGCCGACTACGACGGCGCGATTGCCCGATATCTGACCCCGACGGAGGAGGGATTGCCGGGCCGGATCCAGTTCTCCTTCGAGCGGCTGATGGAGCTCCGTTACGGTGAGAACCCCAGCCAGCGCGCCGCCCTCTATGTGGATGAGGAGCCCCGGGGATTGCGGGACTTGAGGCAGCGGCAAGGGAAGGAGCTTTCGTTCAACAATATTCTCGACATCGACGCAGGGATGTGGACGGCCTCGCTGTGGCCCACCCGGCCCGCTTGCGCGATCGTCAAGCACACAACCCCGTGTGGGGTCGCGGTGGCCAGCACCGCGACCGACGCCTTCCACAAGGCGCTGGCCTCAGACCCGCAGTCGGCGTTCGGCGGGGTTGTGGCTTTCAATACGGTCGTGGATCGCGGGACGGCCGAGGCGATGACCGACTTGTTTCTCGAGGTCGTCGTGGCCCCGTCGTTCAACGAGGAGGCGCTGCAGCTCCTGGCCGGCAAGAAGAACCTTCGGGCCGTGGAACTCCCGGTGGGTCGCGGGCAACCGGGCCTCGACTTCAAGCGGGTGCGGGGCGGGTTGCTGGTGCAGGACCGATTCGCTCCCGAGTCGGTTGGCAGCGAGTGGCGGATCCCCACCACCCGTCAGCCCACGGAAGAAGAGTGGACCGATCTGCGCTTCGCCTGGATCGCCGTGGCCGCGGTGAAGTCCAATGCCGTGCTGATCGCCAAACAGGAGATGAGCATCGGGATCGGGGCCGGACAGATGAGTCGGGTGGACAGCTCCTTCCTCGCGGTCTACAAGGCCCGGCAGCAGGGTCACGATACCAGCGGCAGCGTCATGGCCTCGGACGCGTTTTTCCCGTTCCCCGACGGCGTGGAGGAGGCGGCCAAGGCCGGCATCACGGCCATCATCCAGCCGGGCGGCTCGGTGCGGGATGCCGAAGTCATCGCCGCCGCGGACCGGCACGGCATCGCAATGGTTCTCACCGGAAAACGGCAGTTCCGACACTGAAACGGCCGGGAACGGGGAATGGGGAACGGGGAAGGGGCCCCTCAACCCGTTCCCCGTTCCCTGTTCCCCGTTCCCCGTTCCCCGATCCCTGACCCCATGACCGTATCCCCTGACGCCACTACCCGCGAGCCCCCGCCGTACCTCTGGGCGGGCCTGACCGGCCTGGTGGTCTTCCTGATCTATTGCCTGACCCTGGCGCCCACGACGGCGTTCTGGGACACCTCGGAATACATCGCCGCCGCCTACGTCCTGGGCATCCCGCACCCGCCAGGCAATCCTTTGTTCACGGTGCTGGCACACACCTGGGGGGCTCTTCCGCTTCATCCCCTGTACGCGGTGCGGATCAACCTGTTCGCAGCCTTCACCAGCGCCGCGTCCGCCGGACTGTGGTTCCTGATCGCCGACCGGTGGATGCGCAACGTGGTCCCGGTGCACTGGGCGAGGCTGCTGGCCGCGTTTGCCGGGGCGCTGGTGGCCGCAACGGCGTGGACGGTGTGGAACCAGTCCACCGTCAACGAGAAGGTGTACACCGTGTCCGTGCTCTCTACCGCGCTGGTGATGTGGCTCGGCGTGCACTGGGCGGACGACCGGCCGGGTCAGCACCGCGACCGTTGGCTGGTCCTGGTCGGGTACATCATCGCGCTCAGCTCCACCAACCATATGATGGGAGTGCTGGCGGCCCCGGCGGTGGCGATCTACGTGCTGGCCACGGACCCGGCGATGCTGCTCAAGCCGTGGGTGCTGTGGCTGGGGTTGCTGCTGGGGCTGGCCGTGTCCGGGCAGTGGGCCATGCTGGTCGACGGACCGGCGGACCAGCGAGCCGTGCTCGGGATCGCGCTGGCCGTGCTCCTGGCCTATACCCTGTGGCGCGACCCGGGGGAATTTCGTCGGCCGATTCTGTACCTGGCGATTCTGTCCGTGGTCGTGGGCATCTCGCTCAACTACCTCTTTCTTCCCATCCGCGCCGCCCAGTACCCGCCGATCAACGAGGGCGAGCCGACGACGTGGAACGCGCTGACACAGGTGCTCAACCGGGCCCAGTACGGCAAGCCGCCGCTGACCTTCCGGCAGGCAGACTTCAGCGCGCAAGTCGGCAACTACCTGCAGTACTTCGGCTGGCAGTTCGCCCGCGACTGGGGCAGCGCCGGCATGCGGGCCGCGACGGCCCTGTTCACTCTGATCGGGCTGGCGGGGGCGGGGGCCTTGTGGCAGCGGGATCGGCGGGCGTTCTGGGCGTCCCTGACCCTGATGACCACCGTGACAATCGCGTTGATCACCTACCTGAATTTCAAGTGCGGCTTCTCCTATCCGCAGGACATGTCGCACTGCCCGGTGGGACGCGAGGTGCGCGAGCGCGACTACTTCTTCATCGTCTCGTTCGCGGCGTACGGCCTCTGGGTGGCCGTCGGCTTCGGAGCGCTGATGCAGGCGATCGCGGAGTCGCTGCGGGAACGCATGACCGAGAACAGCCGCTGGCTGGCCGCCACTCCCCTGCTGCTGCTGGCCGGCATCCCGCTCCTGGGAAACCACACGACCGCGAGCCGAGCCCATGAGACCCTGGCCCGGGACTTCGCTCGCGACATTCTCGAATCGGTCGAGCCATACGGGATTCTCATCACCGCGGGAGACAACGACACCTTCCCGCTGTGGTATGCCCAGGAGGTCGAAGGGATCCGGCAGGACGTGACGCTGGCCAATCTCTCGCTGATGAACACCCGCTGGCACCTGCAGCAGTTGCGCCGCCGGGTGACGCCGCCGTTCGACCCGGCCCGCGCGGCTCCCATCTGGAAGGACTGGACCGGCCCCCGGCCGGCGGATCCGGTGCTGCGCATCAGTCCGGAGGAAATCGACCAGCTGCCGGAGGCCCAGCTGCTGCCCCACAACTCGGGGGTAAAGTTCGGCGAGCTGCAGATCGCCTTCGGGAGGGACACCCTGGTGCTGTCGGATCTGGTGACGGTCTTCCTGATTCGCGACAACATCGGGAAACGACCGCTTTACTTCGCGTGGAGCGATGGCGGCTACCCCGATCAGCTGCTCGGCATCACGGGACACCTGGTGACGGAAGGGCTGGTGCGACGCGTCAACCCGAAGCCGGTGGAGCCGGGCGGCGATATCGTGCTCAACCGCGGCCTCGGGTATGTCGACACAACCCGGACCCGGCGCCTGCTGTTCGACACCTACAATTACAATGCCGCGAGCCGCGAGCGGCCGCGCGGCTGGGTGGATCAGCCCTCGGCATCGATCCTGTCGCTGTACAGCGTGGTCTACGGCACCTCCTCCGCCAGTTTCCGGGCCGGGGGCGATACCGCGGTCGCGGTGCGCGCGGAATCGGTGGCGAAGGCGGTGGAGGCCAACCTCAAGTAGGATGAAGCCCCGGGCTGGCCCGGTTCGGTGGAAGCAGTTGGAGACCCGTAGCTCTCGACGAGTGTAGTGGCTCCCTGGTACGTCACTCATGTCCCCAAGAAAGGATCCAGCAGACGATGGAGGACCTCGTAAAGATCGTCAGTTATGGCAGCGGCATCGTCATTAGCGCCTCTGAGACCACAGAGAACCTGGTCAAAATCGCCAGCCCTTCGCGGCCGCCAAGGGGAGCCGCGTAATCATCAAAGGAGCGCGCGGTAAGAGCACGGATGAGCTCGTAAAGATCGCCTCGTTTGGAAAAGGGCCTGGTGATTTTCGATTTCACAGAATGAGCGCGAGTGGGGCTGCGCGGTGGTCAAAGCGCGCAGATAACTAGATCTTGGCGGCCATGAGGTACAGCTCGCCCAGGCTGACGATGCGATACACGTATCCCCGGCCGGCAGGCCTTGGTCGAAGAGAATCGTCCCAGAGACCTCCCAAGGAGGGGGTGCAGGGCACCGCCCTGAGGCGATGGCTCTTCTCGCAGTCGTTGTGCGTTGGTAGTTTGCTCGTCTCGGGCGTGGTGGCAGAGTGGTCGAATGCAGCGGTCTTGAAAACCGCCGAACCTGCAAGGGTTCCGTGAGTTCGAATCTCACCCACGCCGTACGGCCGGCCGACCGGTGCGAACCACCTGGGGAAGAATGAGCGGCCTGCGGCGGTACCGGTCGTCAGGGTTCGACCAGAAGACCTAGCGTGTCACCACGCTCCCCATCCTGACCACCTCGAAATCGCTACCTCGAAGCTGCTTCAGCGTATTGAGCTGGTCATCGTCCCAGCGTGGGTCCGGGGCGCCGGACACGAACCAGTCACCCCCGTTGTCGGCCACGAACATCCCATAGGTCTTGAGGGCCGTCAGAATCACGCGGGCCTGCGGTGGGTAACCGCTCAGGTCAAAGCCCCCCTTGAGGCGGACTCGCATGCCCATCGGGGGTAGCGCGGAGCTGGTGTCGCTGCTGGCGAAGTGTCGAGCCGGCGAGATGTAGGCCCGCCGGGTGCGGCGGACCGTAAACCGGAGCGCGTGCCGGATGACCCCCTGCTCGACCACCTCGTCGTAGCGAACCAGACCTGGAAAGATGGGTAGCCCGGCCGCATCCGCCGAGGTCCAGCCGGCGGGACGTAGTCCATCACTCCCGAGATCGAAGACCGCGCCGGAGCCGGCCTGCCACCCGCCGCCCGAGGGATACGCGCTGAACAACTCGTACAGCATCCAGTGATCCCGATCGATGACCAGCACGTGCCGGTCGCCTGAGCTGGAAGCACCGCCCTCGATGGGCGCGCTGGCGGGAATCGGGTAGGGCCCGGGATCGCTTTCGTCGGCGTAGTCGAAGCTCACCGGGACGGCCGGCGTGGCGCCGTCGACGACGATGTATGGAATCCCGAAGGGGCCCCCATTGTAGTCGGCCCCGAAATCGGGGTGCAAAGGGGCGTTGACACCGATGCTGGCAATCAACACGTCGGAGTTCTGGTCTACCGGCTCCTGGTCCACCGCGACGTTCCAGGCATTATCGCTCGGGAATGGCCGGCGCCCATCCAGGCTCGCGTTGGGCCCCAGACCCGGATTGACCCCACC
>DATBLR010000103.1:0-15274 GCA_036555275.1 Gemmatimonadales bacterium
ATCGGGAAGCAGTATCTCGATCTGGCGCTGGTCGCGGTCGTGACCGGGATGGTGCTGTCCTGGCTGATGCGGTTTCATCTGGCGTATCCGGGGGCCGCGCTCCCTGGGCTCGGCCGGCTGGCACCCAACGGGGCGCCCGGAGGGGTGATGACCCCGGAGCTGTACCTGTCGCTGATGACCATGCACGGCACCATCATGGTGTTCTTCGTGCTGACCACCGCGCCATTTGCCGGGTTCGGCAACTTCGTCCTCCCGATCCAGGTGGGCGCCGAGGACATGGCGTTTCCCCGGTTCAACATGATGTCCTTCTGGGTCACCTGCGTGGCGTTCCTGGTGCTGCTGGCTGCCTTCTTCGTGCCGGCCGGGCCGCCGCTCTCGGGGTGGACGGCGTACGCCCCGCTCAGTGCCGTGGGCAAGGACGCCGGTCCGGGACAGGGCCTGGGCCAGACGCTGTGGGCGGTCTCGATCGCCCTGTTCTGCGTCGGCCAGCTGCTGGGCTCGCTCAACTTCATCGCGACGACGCTCGATCTGCGCACCAAGGGGATGACCCTGTCGCGCATGCCCTTCTCCACCTGGGCGTGGTTCATTACATCAGTGATCGGCCTCATCGCGTTCTCGGTGCTCTTGCCGGCGTGCATCCTGCTCATCCTGGACCGGGTGGCCGGCACCAGCTTCTTCGTGCCGGCCGGGCTGGTCATCAGCGACCGGCTGCAGCCGCATTCGGGCGGGTCGCCGCTCCTGTGGCAGCACCTGTTCTGGTTCTTCGGGCACCCCGAGGTGTACATCGCCATTCTGCCGGGATTTGGGATCGTCTCCCATATCCTCCCGGTGTTCGCGCGGAAGCCGCTGCTGGGTCCGAAAGTGCTGGTGGCCTGTCTGGGCGCGATCGGATTCCTGAGCTACACCGTGTGGGGACACCACATGTTCCTCAGCGGGATGAACCCGCTCTCGGCCACCCTGTTCTCGGTGCCGACCCTGATCATCACGATTCCCGCGACCATCGTCACCCTGCTGTGGATCGGCACGCTGTACGGCGCCCGGCTCCGGTTCACCACGGCGGCGCTGTTCTGCCTCGGATTCATCTCGGTCTTCGTGAGCGGCGGCATCAGCGGATTCTTTCTGGCCCAGCCGTCCATCGATACCTACCTCCACGGCACCTACTTCGTGGTGGGGCATTTCCACTTCGTCATGGGCGTCGCCGCGATGTTCGGCATCTTCGCGGGCACCTACTTCTGGTTCCCCAAGATGTACGGCCGGATGATGAACGAGACGCTGGGCAAAGTGCACTTCACGCTGACGCTCATCGGGGTCTACTGCCTCTTCATGCCGATGCACTATCTCGGTCTCGCCGGCAACGTGCGGCGGTACTCGGCCTTTACCGACGACTACATGAAGGGCTCCCTGCCGCTGCACCGGTTCATCACCCTGGCGGCGCTGTTCACCGGGGCGGTGCAGCTGATCTTCCTCTTCAACCTCTTCTGGAGCCGGTTCCGCGGCGCCAGGGCGCCGGAGAACCCCTGGGAGGCGACCTCCCTCGAGTGGTCGGTCCCCTCGCCGCCGCCATTCGACAACTTCGGCGGTCACCACCCGGTCGTGAGCCATGGCCCGAACGAGTACGGGGTGAGCGGACCGGCGGGCGACTACGTCATGCAGGCCTCGGCTGAACCGCCCAGGACGGCCTGAGGTGGCTACGCTCCGCATCACGCCGACGGCCTCTCCGGCCCGGACAGGAGTGTGGATCGGCATCGCGACCATCACGATGTCCTTTGCGGCGTATACCAGCGCCCTGGTGGTGCGGCAAGGCGCGTCGCCGGACTGGCAGCACTTCCGGATGCCGCCGATTCTCTACGTCAACACCCTGCTGCTGCTGCTGAGCAGCGGCACGCTCGAGCTGGGCCGCGCCCGGGTCCGGTGGTCCTGGGTAGAGCAGCTGGTCGAAGGGAGGTCCGTCGCGGGGCCGCGGGGAATCAGCTGGCTGTACGCGACGCTCGCGCTGGGACTGCTGTTCGTCGCGGGACAATTCGTGGCCTGGCACGACCTCGCCGGCCAGGGCCTGTATCTCGCCACCAATCCCAGCAGCGCGTTCTTCTACATCTTCACCGTGCTCCACGCGCTGCATCTGCTTGGCGGGATCGTGGCCCTCGGGTACGTGATCCACCGGGTCCGTCCCCTGGCCGGCGGGCCACCGGATGGTCCGCTGGGCGCGGCCGCCCTGTACTGGCATTTCATGGATGTCCTGTGGCTCTACCTGCTGCTGGTCCTCGTGCTGCGGCTATAACCGGCCGCCGGAGGTGATGTGACCGAACCGCAGATGTCCCTGGCCATGAGCCACGGCGCCGTCATGGAGGAGTCGCCGTACGGCATCCAGTCCAGAAAGCTGGTGATGTGGCTGTTTATCATCGCCGATGCCGCCACGTTCGGGGCCCTGCTGTTCGGCTACGGCTACCTGCGGGTCGGGAGCCCCGACTGGACCAGGCCATTCGCCTTCTCGCCGACCATCCTGAACGGCATGGTCATGACCGTGGTCCTGCTGACCAGCAGCCTCACCATGCTGGGCGCGGTGGGAGCCGCCCACGCTGGACAGCGGGACACCAGCATCCGGTGGCTCGGCGTTACGGCACTGCTCGGGATCGTCTTCGCGGGGCTCCACCTCCGCGAATGGTTCAAGATGATCGGCGAGGGCTGGGGCTTTGCGACCAACCCGATGGGCGGGTCGGTGCTCTTCGGCGCGACGTTCTTCAGCATCACCGGCCTGCACCTGCTGCACGTGGTCAGCGGGGTCATCGCCATCACGGTCATCGCCCTGGGGTTCCGACGCGGATGGTTGAATGCCGCGCACGTGGAGACGACCGGTCTCTACTGGCACTTCGTGGACCTGGTCTGGATGTTCGTGTTCCCGCTGGTCTACCTGATGAACGCCCGCTGAGGCCTCCGCCAGGGAAAGGCAGGATCTGGCAGCCATGGAATCGACCTATGGTCCCGGCATGAAAGTGTATGTGGCGGTGTGGATCGGCCTTCTTCTCATCGTCGCGGTCGAGGTGGCACTCACCTACGCGCGCTTGCCGGCGCCCACCCTGCTGGGCGTGCTTCTCGCGCTGGCCTTCCTCGAGGCCGGCCTCGGGGTCTTGTACTTCATGCACCTCAGGTACGAGCGATCGTCGCTGTCCTGGAGCCTGATCCCGGCCATTCTGTTCGTGCTGGTGCTGCTGAATTACCTCTGGCCGGACGCCCGGCGCCTGCTGTCGCTGCACCGGTGACCGGCCCCATGCTTCCCTCGGTGCACATGATGCTCCCCGCCATGATCATCATGGTGGTGCCGGCGTTCCTAGTGTGCACCGGGATCGCGGTGATGGCCTACCGCAGGCGGAACAAGGCCGCCGGGGAGTGACCTCGGAGGACGGCCGGCAGGGCTGGGGCGTTCATCGAAGCTTGAAGGCGACGAGGTGGTCTCCCAGGGTGGTCCCCAGGTTGCCATGCCCTCCCGCGGCGATCACCACGTATTGCTCACCGTCGATCGCATAGGTCATCGGGGTGGCCTGGCGGGACCAGCGGGAGAAAACCGCGGCGGGTGCAGTCCCAGTCCGCGGTTCAGGCTTCTCCTTCCGTACCCAATGGGGGAGGATGCCGTTCGGCTTCAGCCGTGATGGGTAAAGGAGCTTCGAAAAGAGGCGACTGGGGAGACCGATCCGGAGCCACTCAGCCTCGACCTCCCCCCTGACCCGCGCGGCGCTCGGATTGGAGCATCCGCTCGAGGTCCACTCCAGCGCGGTCGGCGAGTGCCTCAGCCGTCAGGCGCTCATCGGCCCCGAGGAGCCGTTCCTCGGGCTCCGGCGACAGGACTGCGACGCCGAGGACGGTGCCCGCACTGCGGATCGGTACGATCAACGCCTCCGCCTCCGCGGAATGCGCGGTGCCCTGCCCTGAGGACTTGCCCGAACGGTAGGTCCAGGAAGCGTTGAGGCGGACGAGGAGGTCCTCGAAGACCTTCGCGGCCGGCCACCGGGGCGCATCACTGTCGAGCCCCGCGTCTTCCGCCAGAAGCACCGTCACGGTGGCCCGTGCTGCCTGCGCCAGATGCCTGGTCAGGATCGCGATCATCTGGCTTCGGTTCTCCGCAGAATTCAGCTCGCTGCTCATGGCGTACAGCGCCGCCGTGCGCCGTTCCCGCGCAGTCGCTTCCTCAGCCTGTTCCCGGATCCGCGCAGTGAGGCCGCTCATGACCAGCGCCACCAGGAACATGACCCCGAAGGTCAGGAAATAGGCCGGTTCATCGACGGTGAAGGTGTAGTAGGGCGGGACAAACAGCAAATCAAAGCAGGCGACGCACAGCACGGTCGCGAGGACCGCCGCCCCTCGGCGGTAGCGTGCCGCGACGGCCACCACCGGCACCAGGTACAGCATCGCGATGTCCGTGACCAGCAGGTGGGCGCGCAACGCGAGTGCCAGAATGGTGGTGAGCCCCACAAGGCCCACGGTCCTCGGGTACTCCCCGAGGAGCCAGCGCCGAAGCTCCGAAACCACCTTCCTGGCCATCTTCAATCCTCCCCTCGGCACCGAGCCTGGAACCCGGCGGTGCGCCAAAGCTACAACTCCCCAGCCTCAAGATATTATCAGAAATCCGGTCACGGTGCCGACTTCGGATGGCGGGTGAGCAACATAAGGACTGCGCGCGTCCTGGGGCAGGAAGGGTTCGCGCGACCGCCCTGCCCGGGGTAGCTTGTAGCCACCGCCGTCCCCGGAGCCGATATTTCGCTCGACGCCCGTCTGCAGTCCGTCATTGGCGATAGCTACCGCCTGATCAAGGAGCTGGGCGGTGGCGGGATGAGTCGTGTCTTCCTGGCCGAGGAAGCCCGGCTGGGGCGGCAGGTGGTGATCAAGGTCCTGCCGCCCGAGATGGGGGCCGGGGTCAACGTCGAGCGGTTCGAGCGGGAGATCCAGCTCGCGGCCCGGTTGCAGCATCCCCACATCGTTCCGCTGCTTACCGCCGGCGCCTCCGGCGACCTCCTCTATTACATCATGCCGTTCATCGCCGGTGAGTCGCTCCGGGTGAAGCTGGCCCGCCAGGGCGAGCTGCCGGTCGGCGAAGCCGTGCGGATCCTGCGTGAGGTGGTGGACGCGCTGGCCTACGCCCATCGAAACGGGGTGGTGCACCGCGACATCAAGCCCGACAATGTGCTCCTGTCCGAGGGACACGCCGTGGTCACCGATTTCGGGGTGGCCAAGGCGGTCAGCGCGTCCAGCGGCAAGTCCTCGATCACCTCGCTGGGTGTGGCGCTGGGGACGCCGGCTTACATGGCGCCGGAGCAGGCCGCGGCCGACCCCCACGTCGATCACCGGGCCGATATCTACGCGGTAGGGACGCTGGCCTACGAGATGCTGACCGGTCGGCCGCCGTTCACGGCTCCCACCCCGCAGGCCCTGCTCGCGGCTCACATCACCCAGACACCCGCGCCCATCACCCAGCACCGGCCGGCGGTGCCCGCGGCGCTCAACGCCCTGGTCATGCGCTGCCTGGAAAAACATGCGGCCGACCGGTGGCAAAACGCCGGGGAGTTGATCGGTCAGCTGGAGGCGATGACCACGCCGAGCGGAGGCACCACGCCGACGGGCACCGCGCCGGCCATCTCCAGCGGCACCGAAACCGCGATTCGGCAGGGTCATCCCGCCCGGGTCGCGGCCCTGTTCACCGCCGCGTCGGCCGGCGTGCTGGGCCTCGTGTATCTCCTGGTCCACGGCCTGGGCCTGCCCGACTGGGTGTTCATCGGGGCCATCGTCCTGCTCCTGCTCGGACTCCCGATCATGCTGATCACCGGGCACCTGGAGCGGCGGCGGGCTCAGGCCCGAGCCAGCGGCCGGGTGGTAACCACCCCGGCCAACGCGCTCCAGAGATTCTTTACCTGGAAGAAGGCGATCGCGGGCGGGGTCATGGCCTTCGCGATCCTCGGCGCCGGCACCCTGATCTACACTGCCATGCGGCTCCTCGGGATTGGACCGGTCGGCACCCTCATGGCCTCGGGGCGGCTCAACCAGCGCGACCAGATCGTGGTCGCCGACTTCGATAATCGGACGCCGGATGCGAGCCTCGGCGCCTCAGTGACCGAGGCGTTCCGGATTGACCTCGGCCAATCGCCGGTGGTCAGGATTGTCAGTGCCTCGGCGGTCAGTGACGCGTTGAGCCGGATGCAGCACGACGCCACCGCCTCGCTCACCGCAGCCCTGGCGCGCGATGTGGCGGTGCGTGAGGGAGCCAAGGCGGTCGTCGCGGGAGAGATCGGCGCCGTGGGACGAGGCTATGTGGTCTCGGCCCGGCTGATCAGCGCGGCCGACGGCTCGGAGCTGGTCGCGCTGCGCGAAACCGCCACCGACGACGGCGGCATCGTGGCCGCGATCGATCGACTCTCCGGCAGACTGCGAGAGCGGATCGGGGAGTCGCTGCGGACGATTCGGGGCGGGGAACCTCTGGACCAGGTCACAACCGGCTCGCTCGAGGCGCTCCGGCTGTACTCGGAAGCGTCGCACCTGAGCGACCAGGGCGACCACGGCAAGGCCGTTCCGCTCCTGGAGAAGGCGATCGCCATCGACAGCGGCTTCGCAATGGCCTGGCGGAAGCTCGCGGTGGCACTCGGCAACGCACAGGCCAGTCCGGCCCGTGTCGCGGCCGCGGCTACCCGAGCCTACCAGCACCGGGACCGACTGCCGGAGGCTGAGCGGGAATACACCACGGCATACTACTTCGGGTTGGTCGACTATCAGCCGGATCAGGAGGAGGCGGCCTACCGGCGGATCCTCGCGTCCGATCCCGAGAGTTACATCGCGGTCAACAACCTGGCGCTGCGACTCGACCAGGAGGGGCGGTTCACCGAGGCCGAATCGCTCGTGACCCCGGCTCTGAAAGGGAATCCGGCTCCCGGCAACCTCTACTTTCAGATTCTCAATGTGTACCTCGGCCAGGGCCGTTGGGTGGATGCCCGGCGGGTACTCGATCAAATGCGCCAGAGCGCACCGACTTCGCCCATCTACCTGCTGGCACGGGCAAGCTCGCTGGAAATCATGGGGATCCGCGATAGCGCCCAGCGGGCCTGGCTGGATCTCGGCCTGGAGCTCCGCGATCCGAGCTATCAGACCACGATGCATGCCGGCCTCGTCCGAGTGGCCCAGGCCCAGGGAAAGCTGGCCGAGGCGGACCGGCAGAGACGGCTTCTGGTTCAGGTGAGCGAACAGCGGGGCCTTCCGGGCGTGGCCCTCCGTACCCAGGCGGCGCTGGCTCGCGAATACGCCCTGTTCCGGGCCGATTCAAGCGGCGCACTCCGGATTCTCGAGGCCGCATTGCAGCAGTACCCGCTCTCCACCATGCCCGCGCTGGACCGTCCCTATCCGGAGCTCGCCACGGCTTATGCGGTAGCAGGACAGACCGCACCAGCCCGACGCCTGCTCACCGAGTATCAGTCGAACGTTCCGGAAGGCGGCCGACGCGGCAACCCGGAGTCATACCGCGCCCAAGGATGGTTGGCGCTGGCGGAAGGACGCCCTCAGGAGGCGGTTCAGGCATTCCACGCCATCGAGCAGAAGACCGGCTGTCCCGGCTGCGGTGGCTGGGAACTGGGTGTGGCCTTCGAGCGCGCCAACCAGCCGGATTCGGCGATCGCGGCGTATCAGGTCGCGGCTGCGCCGGAAGCTACGATCTGGAAGGCGCACGAAGCTCCGTGGGGGCTGGCCCCCAGTCTCAAGCGGCTGGGCGAGCTGTACGACGCCCGCGGCGACCGGGCCAGGGCGGTGGAGAATTACAGCCGCTTCACGGACCAGTGGAAGGACGCGGATCCCGCGCTGCAACCGGCGGTCAGGAACGCGCGGAACCGACTCGCCAAGCTGGCCGGCGAGGGGCGTTAACCTGCCGGTGGATGGCTCGGAGACGATCCCGGAGCGCCATTCGACCCAAGGCCCCACGCCCAGCACCATGACCACCCCTTCTACCCCGCCGGAGCATGCCGCTCCGGTCCTCCGCTCTCCCGAGTTCGGCCTGGCGGTCGGTTTCCTCCTGGGCCGGTTCGCTCTCGGGATGGAGGATCTTCACTACGGCTACTGGGACGAGGATCTCCCGGTCACCCCGGACCAGCTGCCCCGGGCCCAGGCACGGTACACCGAGGAGCTGATCGCCGACATTCCCGCCGAGGTTCGCTCGATCCTGGATGTCGGCTGCGGCGCGGGACAGACGGCGCACCGGCTGCTCAACCTGGGGTACCGGGTCGATTGCGTTTCGCCCAACCCCTTTCTCAGCCAGGAAGCCAAGAGTCTCCTCGGCGACCGGACGACGATCTTCCAGACCAAGTTCGAGGCCCTGGAGACGGACCGCCGCTACGATCTCCTGATGTTCAGCGAGAGTTTCCTCTTCATGAAGGCGGCGCCGGCGCTGGCCCGCGCACAGGCGCTGCTCAGGCCCGGTGGCTATCTGCTCATTTCGGACATCTTCAAGCTCCCCTCGGACGAACCCAGCCCCATTGGCGGGGGTAAGGATCTGGTGAGCTATCTGGCCCTCATGCGGGCATCACCGTTCGAGCTGGTCCGGGACACCGATCTCACCGCGCGCATCGCACCCACCTTCGACCTGATTCAGCGGGCCTATACCGAGGCCATTCGGCCGGTATACGACCTGACCCTGGCCAGACTTGACGCCTCCCATCCGTGGTTGATGCGGGCCATACGCTGGAGGTTCGGCGCCGCAATTCGGCGGTATGAGGAGAAGCACTTCTCCGGCCGGCGGGATGGCGCCCACTTCCAGCGCCACAAGTCGTATCGAAGGATGCTATACCGCCTCCCTGGTTTCGAAGCCCGGCACAGCGACCCCACCCCCCACGGGGCCTGAACCGGCCCGGGCAGCTGCCGACCCCACCGGGGGGCCAACCCCACCGAGTGACCGGGAAAGCTGCTGCAGGCATTCGCCTTGCCATATCGGGCCATGGATTCCCGGGTGGCCCCGGGATTCCGCTTCCACAAAGGACTTAGCACCCTTTTCGGAGCCGCAAAATGCGGTCGCGAGGGGAGTTTCGCCTCCCGCAAGGCGCCCCTCCGGATAGGGGGCAAGACTGCCGGATTCTTCATGATTTGGGGTGATGATTGATCCCGAAGACCGAGGGTCGCCAACTCCGGGCCGGAACGGTCACTCTGCTGACCGTGCTGTACGCGTTCGCGTATCTGGCCTGGGAACGATCGGGCTGGGGGAGCCAGGCGGTCCGGGACCTGATCGGCAACATCGGGTTCATGCCGCTCAACCTCACCGTCGCCGTCATGCTCCACCTGGCGGCGAGAAACCCCGGCCTGAGCCCGGGCGTCGCGCGCGGGCTCCGACTGTTCGGCCTGGGATGTGGCCTGACCCTGGTCGGCAACCTGGTTTCGGTCTACTACCTGGTCGCTCTGGGAGACAACCCACCAGTCTCCTGGGCGGATCTGTTCTATCTGAGCAGCAACGCGCTCGCCCTCGCCTCCCTGCTCTCCTTCCCCGTCGACCGGCGCTCCAATCTCGAGCGCATCAAGTTCGCGCTGGACGCCGCCATCGTGCTGATCGGCGGCGCGGTGGTGGTCTGGTACTTCACGGTCCGACCCAGCCAGGCCGCCGCCGGGGACACGTTCGTGACCAGCGTACTGGCTTTTGCCTATCCCCTGGCGAGTCTGCTGGTCTTGTTCGGCGCGACGACCGTGCTGCTCCGCGGCCGGACGGACGGACCTCGCACCGCCCAGCGGGTGTTCATTCTGGCCATCCTGATTGGCATCGTCGCTGACCTTGCCTTCGACCTGGTGCTGCTGGAAGCGGGAGCCCGGATCACCGCGTGGACCGACGCGGTGTACCTGCTCTATTACGTGATGCTGGCCGCGAGCACCGAACTATTCTCGCGCGAGAAGGCCGGTACCGCGGCACCGCGGTTGGAGTTCGGACCGCCCAGTCAGCCGCTGAGCCCGCTGCCGTCGCTGGCGGTACTGGCGACCTACGCCCTGCTGCTGGCATCCACGGTGCATCCGTGGACCGACCCGGTGAGCGGGATCGCGGTGGGCGCCGTCCTGATGACCCTGCTGGTGGTGACCCGGCAGGTGATCGCGGTCCGGCAGAACGTGCGGCTGCTGGCCGATTCGGCGGCGGAGGCGCGGTTCCGCTCACTGGTGCAGAACTCGTCGGACGTGATCCTGGTGGTCCGCGCCAATGGCTCGATCCGGTTCGCCAGTCCGAGCGTGGCCCGGGTGCTGCGCCGGGACCCGGCGTCCCTGCTCGGCAGATCGCTGGCGGAGCTGGTCGACCCCGACGATCGGGAGCGGGCACGCACCTTCGTTGCCCAGGCGGCTCATTTCCCCGGGGTGAGCGCACCGATCGAGTGGCGCTTCCGCCTTCCCGACGGTGCCACCGTCCAGGCGGAACTGGTGGCCACCAACCTGCTGGCCGACCCGACCGTCCGCGGGGTGGTGCTCAACGGCCGGGACGTGAGCGAGCGCAAGCGCCTGGAGCAGCAGCTCACCTATCAGGCCTTCCACGACCCGCTGACCGGCCTCGCCAATCGGGCGCTGTTCCTGGACCGGGTGAGCCACGCCCTGGCCCTGGCCCGGCGCCACGGCCGTGCGGTCAGCGTCCTGTACCTGGACCTCGACGACTTCAAGAAGGTGAACGACAGCCTGGGACACAGCGAGGGCGACCACCTGCTGCAGGCCACGGCGGAGCGGCTGCGCTCGGGGGCCAGGGTGGGCGACACCATCGCCCGGCTGGGGGGCGACGAATTCGCGATTCTCATCGAGGATGCCGGGGTCGACGGCCTTGCCGCCGCAGTCGAGCGATTCCAGTCCGCCTTCAAGCAACCGTTCGTGCTGAGCGGCAACGAGGTCAGCATGGGGATGAGTGTCGGCGTGGCCACGGCGCTGCCGAACGAGGCCGCCGATGAGCTGCTCCGGAACGCGGACATGGCGATGTACAGCGCCAAGCGCCGCGGCAAGGGGCGGGTCGAGACGTTCCAGGCGCACATGTACGCGGAGGTGAAGCGGCGCCTGGAGCTGGAGGCTGCGCTCCGGCATGCCATCGAGCACGGGCACCTGGAGCTGGTGTACCAGCCGATCTATTCCCTGCGCAGCGGACGCATGGAAGGTGTGGAGGCGCTGGTCCGCTGGGTCCATCCGCGTTTCGGCGCGCTGCTCCCCCAGCAATTCATCCCGCTGGCGGAGGAGACGGGTCTCATCGTCCAGCTGGGGCACTGGGTGCTGCGGGAGGCGTGCCGCCAGCTCAAGCGGTGGCGTGAGGCCCGTCCCGACGTGCCGCTCTCCATGGCCGTCAACATCTCCGGACGGCAGCTTCACGAGCTCGATATCGTGAGCGAGACCCGGGTCGCGCTGGAGGAGTCCGGGGTGGAGCCCGCCTCGGTGGTGCTGGAGATCACCGAGAGCGTCCTCATGCAGGAGAAGGAATCGGTGCTCGAGCGGCTGGTCGACCTCAAGGCGCTGGGCATCTGCCTGGCCATCGACGATTTCGGCACCGGCTACTCGTCGCTCAGCTACCTGCAGCGTTTCCCCATCGACATGATCAAAATCGCCAAACCGTTCGTGGAGGAGATCAGCGGCAGCCTGGAGCAATCGGCGCTGGCCCGGGCGATCATCGGTCTGGGTGACACGCTCAAGCTGCGCACCGTGGCCGAGGGGGTCGAGCGCGCCGAGCAATGCGCGGCGCTGGTCAACCTGGGTTGTGAGCTCGGTCAGGGATATCTCTTCGCGCAACCGGTCCCCGCGGCGGAGATCCTGACCCGGTTCGATGACACCCAGCTCGTCTCCCGGGTGCTCAGCAGCGGCGTTCCGGTGGAGGCGTAGGCGGGCGGGCGGGCGGGCGGGCCGATGATTGGGTGACGCCGGGCGCCGCGTCAAGTGGCGACGAAGTGACGGTCTTCCCCCACCTCATCGCGACCCAACGCAATGCCATCCGCTTCGACTCTGGCTTGATCCGTGTGCGCGCCTAACACACTCTTGGCACTTCTCCGCCCAGAGCAACCGTAGGTGAGAAAGAAGATCGCGTCGCGCGCGTAAGTGCCACCTCCCGCCCCCACGGCGAGTCCGCTCAGGAACCGCCGGCGATCAGAGGGAGCAACCGGCGCAGCCGAGCCGCCTATTCCAGGGGAATCCTGCTCGCATTCTCCTTCAGCCACTCCGCGAAGGTCTGCATCGCGGGGTTGAGCTTGCGTGCCACAGCGGGGTCACGCGCACCGCAGTACTCGGCGTTGAACTCGTACTTGTACTGGAACATGTTGGCGAGGTCATCGGCACCGGGAAAGCCGAGTCCGCGATACACGTCGAACGGGATGTTGGCGTAGCGCACCTCGCGCTTGAGCGCGCGGCTCAGCTGGGCGGCTATCTCCGCTCCGGTCAGATGCTCGCCCGCGAGCCCCACCGTCTTGCCCTGATACTCGCCTCCCGCACGGAAGATCCCGTACGCGCACCCGCCGATATCGCGGGCGGCGATGCCAGGGAGTTTCCGGTCGCCCATGGGAAGCCCGAAAACCAGGGTGCCGTCCGGTCCCGGTTTGGGTCCGGCGCCGAAGTAGATCAGGTTGTCCCAGTACCACGAAGTCAGCAGCAGCGTGGTCGGCACGCCGGATTCGGTGAAATACCGGTTGGCTTCAGCCTTGCCGTCGAAGTGCGGGACTTTGTACTTCCCCATGAGGGTCGGCATCCGGGTGTCGCTCAAGGGCACCCGGAGCCGGGTGTCTTCAAACGTGGACCAGATCACGTGGCGGAGACCGGCCGCCTTGGCCGCGGCAGCCAGATGTCCGGCCTGGGCTATCTCGCGCTCGGGCGAGAGGTGCTCCCAGTAATTGGTCACGCAGAAGGCGCCGTACGCCCCAGCGAAGGCGCGCTCCAGGCTCTTCTGGTCATCCAGGTCGGCGGCGACTACCTCGGCGCCGAGCGCAGCCAGGGTCTTGCCCTTGTCTCCGGAGGGGTGGCGGGTCAGCGCCCGGACCCGGAAGGACCGGCTGGGGTCGTTCAGGATAGCGTGTGCGAGGCCGCCACCCTGGGCGCCGGTAGCGCCGGTGACGGCGAGGAGCTTTGGTTCAGCCATAAAGGGCCTCCGGGGGTCGGGAACTCGGCGGACCGGCGGACAACTCTGCCCACAGCGCGGCCCGGAGGCAAGCCCCGGGGGTCGCGGCTCGCCAAGCGAGGCCCGGGCCTGCATGTTTGGGCCGTGAGCGCGCCGGACCAAACCCCGTCCGGCAGCACGCCGAATCCAGAACACCAGGAGGCGACGATGTCACTCGCCGAGCTCCGGACAGCGACGATTCCGACGCCAGCGGGCCAGCGGCCCCGGGACGACGAGCTGGACCTCTTCGGTCTCACACACCCGGGGAAGGTGCGCAAGGAAAATCAGGATCACTTCCTCATGTGCACCGTGCACCCCGAGGTTGTCATCCACGGGACCAGCCTGCCGACGCTGGACCGGCTGCCGCTCCGGGGCGAACGGCTGGCGACGATCCTGCTGGTGGCCGACGGCGTCGGGGGCAGCTCGGCGGGTGGTGACGCGAGCCAACTCGCGACCGAGTCCATCACCCGGTACGTCTCCTCGATGCTCAAGAGCTATCACTCCGCGGGCACCAAGGAGGAATCGGTCCTGCGGGAAACCCTTAAGCGCGCGGCGCTCGAGGCCCACGCCGCCGTGCTGGCTGAGGCGGGGTCCCGCCCCGAAGGCCGGCGGATGGCGACCACCCTGACCCTGGTGATTGCGGTCTGGCCCTGGGCCTACGTGCTCCAGGTGGGAGACAGTCGCTGCTATTACTACATAGACGGATCGCTGCGGCAGGTGACCCGGGATCAGACTCTGGCCCAAAACCTGGTGGATCGCGGAGCGCTCCCCCCGGAGCGGCTCTCCACCTCTCCTCTCAGCCACGTACTGATCAGCGCCATCGGGGGCGACGAGGCGACGCCCGAGGTCACTCGGCTGGATGTCAAGCCGCGGGGCTGCGTGGTACTGATCTGCAGCGACGGACTGACCAAACATGTCACCGACCAGCAGATCGCCGAGCAGATTGCGGCGATGCATTCCTCGGAGCAGCTGTGCCGGAGCCTGCTGGAGCTGGCCCTCAACGACGGCGGCAGCGACAACATCACCGTGATCGCGGGCCGGGTCAGGAAAACCGGGGACTCTGGATGACCGGCATCGATGCCGATGCCCGCCTCGCTACAGCTCTCGCCGACCGCTACCGGATCGAGCGGCAGCTCGGCCAGGGCGGCATGGCCACCGTGTACCTCGCGCACGATCTCCGGCACGGGCGCAGCGTCGCGGTCAAGGTGCTCCGCCCCGAGCTGGCAGCAGTCATTGGGGCCGACCGGTTCCTCGCCGAGATCAAGACCACCGCCCACCTGCAGCACCCGCACATCCTCGGATTGATCGACTCCGGTGAAGCCGGTGCCCTGCTGTACTACGTCATGCCCTTCATCGAGGGGGAGTCCCTGCGGGACCGACTCGCCCGGGAGAAGCAGCTTCCCATCGGCGACGCGGTCCGCATCGCGCGCGAGGTGGCCTCGGCGCTCGATTACGCGCACCGCCACAAGGTGATCCACCGCGACATCAAGCCGGAGAACATCCTGCTGCACGACGGCCGCCCGATGGTGGCGGACTTCGGCATCGCGCTGGCGCTGAGCGCCGCGGCCGGCGGCCGGCTGACCGAGACGGGCATGTCGCTCGGCACGCCGCACTACATGAGCCCCGAGCAGGCGACGGCCGAGAAGGACCTGACCAACCGGTCGGACATCTACTCGTTGGGCAGCGTGCTGTACGAGATGCTCACGGGAAGTCCGCCGCACGTGGGGGCCACGGCGCAACAGATCATCATGAAGATCATCGCCGAGGATGCAAAGCCCGTCACGCAGCTTCGGAAGTCGGTACCGCCGAACGTGGGGGCCGCGGTGGCCCAGGCCATCGAGAAGCTCCCCGCGGATCGGTTCGCGAGCGCGAAGGTCTTCGCCGAGGCGCTGCACAGCCCGACGTTCGTCGGCACAGCCGCCTCCGTCGGGATCGCCGGGACCCCCCGTCGCCAGCCGACGAGTCGTTTCATCGTGCCCGCCCTGACCGCTGTGGCCGCTGTGACTGCTGCTCTGGCCGTATGGGGGTGGCTGCCACCGCCGTCGCGCGACGCGGATCGCCCAGTCGAGTTCTATCTGGATCCACCAGACTCAACGATGTCGTTGGTCGGCCTCATGCTGTCGCCGGACGGCCGTCGCATCGTCGGCGAGGTCAACACCGATGAGGGAAGCGCGCTGTACGAGC